>JARYMI010000059.1 GCA_029907205.1 Clostridiales bacterium | reverse complement strand
GTCACGCGGCTTTGCCTTGGCCTTTTCAATCTCCACGGTGATTTTGATTGTTGCTCTCTTGGCAAAAAGAAGACACTCAGTTTTCGTCAAGCGTCTTGTGGGCGCAATTACAATCTTAGCGATAATAACCATCGGTTTAACATCTTTAATGGGCTATGACTTTTTGTCAATGTTAGAAAAGCGCGCCAAGTTAGCCAGCCAATCCCCCAGGTACGCTATGTGGCATTGGATTCTTAGTGAGATGACAGAGACTTGGAATCCACTTATAGGGGCAGGACTACGCGGAGCCGAGGAAATCCTTGAAGGTACGTATTCTCATAACAGCTATTTAGGTGTCTTATTTGAAACCGGGCTAGTAGGCTTCCTCATCTGGACATTTCTGATAGGCTATACTACTTTGTGTGCCTTAAGGCGAATTAAATATCAAGAGTGGCTGCCTTGGGTGCATGCTTGGTTTGTTCTCATGGTGATGTTTGCCTTTTTCTCCCTTGTTTATCATCCTTTCACTTGGTTGGTGGCCGGGATTCTTACGGCAAGTCCCTTTGGACAACAGAAAGAGGCTTACTTAGCGATTGGGGGGAACAAGTTATGAGCCGGCTATCCGCTATTGTGCTCGCGTGGAACGCCCGTGCTATATCGAGATGTGTGTGCGCACGCTGGCAGCTGATTGTGTATAACCGTATGGAAAGGCTGTTGCGTCGCCTGCGTCGCTGGAAGCCAGACGTCATCCATTTTCAGTGGGTACCGCTTCCCGTAGTTGATAGGTTCTTTCTTCAGTGGTTCCGGAAGATTGCTCCGCTCGTGCTTACAGTGCATGATACCGAACCTTACCACGGCGCACCCACGTCCCGCTTTCAATTGGTGGGATTGTCATCTACTTTTCAGCGCTTCGACCATTACATCGTTCATACGCATTACTCGAAAGAAGCGCTTGTGCGCCAACTGGCATTGCCTGAGCACCGCGTGACTGTTGTTCCTCACGGTGTCTTCCCTTACTATTGTGAGCTGGTTAGCGGTTTAGGGGCTTCTGGGCAAGCTCTTAAGATAGAAGGGAAGAAGAAAGTCCTCTTTTTCGGTGTGCTCAAGCCGTATAAAGGCGTGGATGTTCTCCTTGAGGCCTTCGCGCGCCTTCCTGAGCCGGTGGCGAAGGACACAGTCCTCCAGATTGTGGGGTATCCATGGATGCCGGTTGAACCGCTCCAGTCTCTCGCCCGGCGTCTCGGCGTCGAGAGCCGTGTATCCTGGGATCTGCGGTTTGTCGAGGAAAAAGAAGTAGCGCTTTATTTTTCCCAAGCCGATGTGGTAGTTCTTCCGTATCGCCGGATCGATCAAAGCGGGGTCTTGATGGTGGCTTTAGCGTTTGGGAAGCCGATTGTGGCGTCGCGCGTGGGAGGGTTTGCGGAAATCCTTCGTGACGGGGTGCACGGTTTCCTCGTGGAACCAGGGGATGCGGAGTCGCTTGCCCGGGCTTTGGCACGTGTCCTGGGGGATTGCCAGCTACGCACGCGCATGGCAGATGCGGTGGAAAGATTAGCAGGTGGAGAACTGTCGTGGAACAACATCGCTAAGCAGACGGCGCGCTTGTACCAAGCGGTTTTGGGTGCGAGGGCGCGGATAATCGGGTGACAAATATGATATCCGCCGTTGTCTTGACTCACAGCTGTTGCCGCCTGTCCCAGCATCTGGCGCACATGGGCATAGCTGTCTCCAATCCCACCATCCGGAAGATCCTCGTCCGTCATGGGATGGGAGCCCGCTGCGAATGGTGGCAGAAGCTCGAGGAGAAGGTCAGAGGAAGGAGACGGAGCCCACTGTGGAACAGGTGCAATGGCTGGAGAAGTTGAACCCCTGTTTTCGAGAGCGAGTCGTGGATCTACTGATAAGCGAGTGCAATAGTGTGTTGGAGGAGGCCCGGTATGGCTAGAGTGCTGGCGCTTTCGTTTCGCTTCCCCTACCCTCTTACTGATGGTGCGCGCATCCGCATCTACAACTTGTGCAAGATCCTGGCGCAAGAGCATACCGTGGATCTGGTCAGCTTGAACGAAGGGCCGGTCCCCGCGGATTCACTACGCTATGTCACGCCCATGTTTGGCGAGGTATATAGTTTCCCATTTCACCCGATTCGGTTCAAGCTCAACACTCTGAAAGGGGTTCTCTCGCGCGATTCCCTGCAGACGTACTACCACCACTTTGGCAAGGTTCAACGCTGGGTAGACCGCAATCTCTCCCGCTACGACCTGATCTTCTGCTTTCACATAAGGATGTCCCGGTACCTTCGCGGTGTTACCGGTGTGCCACGGGCGATTGACTTCATCGACGCCACGTCTGTCAATTACCGGGAGACTCAGGAGCGGGCGCGTGGAATTTGGCGTCTTGTCCTGCCAATCGAGAACCGGAGGGCCCTGGCCTACGAGCTGCGGATGTTGGACACCTTCGACAAAGCCTTCATCACATCGGCTCATGACAAGGCCTACCTGGAACGCCATGCTGGCCGCAGGCTCAACAACCTAATCGTGATCCCAAACGGAGTCAGAGAGGATCTCCTCCTGCGCCCACCAGTGGAAGACGAAGAGGATTGGATTGTGTTCTTGGGAAAGATGAACTACGCCCCCAATGTCGATGCCGTCATGTATTTCGCGAAAGAGGTCTTCCCACATGTACGTGCTCGACTGCCTGAAGCTAAGTTCGTGATAGTCGGCACCTCGCCTGCAAAGGAGGTTCTCAAGCTTGCGAGAATTCCTGGCATTTCGGTGACCGGGTATGTCGAAGACCCCTATGTCTACCTGGAACGAGCGACGGTAATTGTCGCGCCCCTCAGGTTTGCTGCGGGGATTCAGAACAAAATACTAGAAGCAATGGCATTGCGAAAGGCTGTTGTAACCACATCCAAGGGTGCGCGCGGGATCACAGCCCAAGATGGCGAGCACTTCCTCGTCGCCGATGAACCGGAGGACATCGCAGAGAAGGTGGTGCAGCTTTGGAGAGCGCCCGAGCTCCGGGCTGAGCTGGGACACAACGCGCGTAGGCTGATTGAGCAACAATACCGGTGGGATGTAATCGCCCAGAGGCTGCTCACCGCGATTGATGTGCTTGTTAGCGGCAAGTGATGCCTGGCCTTGACGCAAGTTCGGCAGTGCGACTACTGTGGGAGGAAGGAGGTGGTGCTCTTGCTGGCCCGAGGCCAACCGAGACGTTGTTCTACACTGACAGTGAAGCGTGCCGTGGTCAGGGTGCAATTCCAGCATGCGCTGTTCCTGGTCCGTTCACCGATAGATAAGATAGAATGTTCTTGACGTTGATCACGGAGTGCTGGGTGCGGGAAGCTGCGGAGGCCAGGCGTAAAAGGAGTTCCAAGAAGCACCCAGGAAGCTCTTGCTGTGGGCAGGCCCGTGATTACGACTGATATGCCTGGGTGCCGAGAGACGGTAATAGATGGAGTGAACGGATTTTTAGTGCCACCCAGAAACCCGGCTGCGGTTGCACAAGCAATAGAAAAGTTCGTTAACAACCGAGAATTAATAAAAAAGATGGTCATTGAAAGCAGAAAACTAGCGGAGATGAAATTTGACGTTAAAGAGAAAAATAAGATCATCATTAGGGAGATTCATTGCCTATAGTTATTTAGTAATAAAATTTATTGGATCGCATTAGGAATGATAAGAAGAATTAAGAAAAATCACAGAAAGGGGAATATTTTTCTCTTCATTAAATTCGTTGCCTGCTTTATTGTAATTCTTTTTTCATTTTTAGTTGTCTTCAAGTCTGTGGACATCTTAAAATACAAGCATACAATTCCGATGATTGCGCTGGTCGTGGTTGGGTACCTGATTACATTAATGTTCCTTCAAAAGCTTTCTATGTATCCGAAAGTAAATTATCCCGGATTAATTCTATATAGTCTGATAATTAGTTATCTCGCTATTGTATCCATGATAGGAGGCTTGAGAATTTATTATTCCAGAGCGTTCCTTCTGTTAAGTTTTATATTCAGCTTTGTCATGCTATTGGCACTATATTTTCTTGAGAACAAGACTGGTAAATTTAAGTTTGTTTCTTTATCTCCTATTAGTTTGGCCGAGGAGAAGGCTTTTGCAAAATCTAATATAGAAATATTACCGGGCCTGGATTCCGGTCATGCTGATTACGAGGGGATTATTATAAAAGAGATAAAGGATCTTCCGCCTGATTTAGCTCTGAGGATTACAGCTGAAGCGATAAAGGGAATCCCGATATATTCATTTGCTGAATTTTATGCAGCGTTTTTGGGAAAGGTTCCGCTTGATTATGTCAGTCCAGAACTGCTGGAGAGAAGGATGCCTTATAGCATTTATTCGGACGTCAAGAGAACTCTAGAATTCGTTGCTACTTTAATTTGCTTGATTCCCGCCGCAGTTATAGGACTGTTTATCTCTGTATTAATCAAACTGGATTCTAAAGGACCAATTCTTTATATTCAGGAGAGGGTTGGGCAGCATGGTAAGGTTTTTAAACTAATAAAATTCAGAACTATGTTTTTAGATTCTGAGTCGGATGGGCCCCAATTTGCGGAACAGAACGATTCGAGAGTAACCAAGGTTGGGAAGATATTGAGGAAAACCCGGCTTGATGAATTACCTCAGATAATTAATATACTTAGGGATGATATGAGCCTGGTTGGCCCAAGACCAGAACAAATACCCTTTGCCAGGGAGTTTGAAAGATTAATTCCGTTTTATAGTTTGAGATATGCCATAAAGCCGGGCTTGACAGGGTGGGCGCAGATTCATAGAGGATACACATCAGGAATTGATGATACGAAGGAAAAGCTTGAATATGATTTGTTTTATGTGAAATATTTATCACCGTGGCTTGATCTATTGATAATATTTAAAACTCTAAGAATTCTAATTACAGGTTTTGGAGCGAGATAAGAAAATCTAAGAAGTTATACTGAAGATTATTAACAGGGCGCGGGATGGCGAAGCGGCCGCTCGCGCCTTTTTTATTAAGGCGAGAGTTTTCTGATATAGACCTGGGGATAAACTTTTAAAGAACGGAATGATTCACTCCTGAGAATGAGGGCTGAACCAACGAACAGAGATGTAGAAATTAGACCTGCAGCAGCGAGTTTTATTGCGAGCCGGAAAAATGAACTGACTGTGGCCGCAGAACTTCCCTCGAAAAGAGGCAAGGAAAAATAACAGATGATTCCGCGGGGGACAGAACTTAAAACTATTCTTAGCGTCTCTTTAAACAGCGCCCTGGTAACTGGCTGCAGATATTTTTTCAGGAATAAACTGAAAAGAACAAAGTTGAAAGCCATGGATATTGAGGTTGCCAGAGCAATGCCGGGTGCTCCGAGGAGTCTCGATAAAATGATGTTAAGGACTATGTTAAGCCCGACTGTAATCGCGCTTATGATTAAAGGTCTTTTTGTGTCTTTAAAGGAATAAAAAGCCCGCGCAAGAATGGTGAAACGGCATAGGCAAAAAGACCGAGGACACACATCCTCACTACAGAAGCCGTGAGGGCAGTGGCATTAGCGTCAAAAGCGCCGCGCTCAAAGAAAAGCTGAACGATCGGCCTGGCCATAAAGAAAAGAAATACCGTGGAAGGGATTATCAGGAAAAAAGAAATTCCAAGGGTTCGGTTAAGCTTCGATTCATAGTCTTCTTTTGTCTGACCTTCAAGAGCCAGCTCCGAAAAAGTCGGGAAGACAGCAGTGGCGATGGGAACAGCAAGAAGTGTTATCGGCATTTGCCAGATCCCGGTGACAAAGTTGAGCGCGGCCATAGAGACAGTGTCGAGCCCCGAGGCGATGGTCTTGTCCACGACCTGATTCAGGATTGACAGGCCGCCGGAAATGACCAGGGAGAAGAGCAGGAGAGCAAATCGGGAAATCTCCTTCCAGTCGACCTGATGGTAGCTTAAAGTGCGAAAGAATTTATATCTTAGATGTAGAAACAAGAAGAGAATGCCAAACTGGACCGTGGCCAACAGCACCTGCCCCACCGTCCAGCTGTGGATGCCGAGCGAGCTGTGCAAAAGGTAGAGCGAAAGGACTATGAGCGCGTTGCTGATAAAGGCGACAAAGGCTGGGATAAAGAATTGTTTTTCGGCCTGAAAAAGACGTGTAAAAGGGCCGACCAGAATTGTGGATAGACCCGCGATTACGAGATAACGTGTCAGAGTGACAGCCAGGTCAGAGCGCTCCCCTATGAAGCCGTAGGCGTTGATTCTTACGCAAGCCGGGGCGAAGGTAAAAATGAGAACGGATACGAGCACAAAGACTGAGCCCCAGACCAGGAAAGCGGAATTGACAAACCTCTTAGCCTCTTCCGAGCTGACGGCTTTTTTCTCTAAATAGAAGGGAATAATCAGGGTTCCGAAACCAGCAGAAAATAATCCGAGTAAAGAAGTAGGGATTATAAGTGCGACTAGAAAAACATCAGTCGCCCAGTAGCACCGAAGTAGTTAGCTACCAGCATTTCCCTGGCAAATCCGACGAACTTGCTGAGAAAGTTTATAAGAGCGATGAGCAGAGCCGCTCCAGCGATTGTTTGCTTTTTTATGAAGGACGGTACAATCATCCTGGATCCCCCGACCTACCGGATAGAACGTTTCTCCAAGACGATAATCAGCGCGGCTAATTTTCCGGCACGAGATAAAGCCTGATTTAAATAAAAATATCAGTGAAAAAATATACTATAAGTGAGGGCTGAATTAAAGCGAAAGATTAAGAGAGAAAAAGGGGGCACGAACCGATTTGGGAAGGAATAGGAGAAAACAGGGGACACAGACCGTTTTCTTATGGAATAAAGCTACGACCGATTGATGAGGAAAATTTTTTGTGTCCCCGGCAAAACGGGGGACACGAACTGATTTCTTCGAGAGTAGACCATAAAAAGATAGCGATAGAAATCATTTCATGTCCCCGTTTTCCTTGTCCCTGTTTTTCAGGCCTTCACTATTTTTTCTGACCTAATCCCTGCCTTTGCCATCAAATTCCTCGTATCCACAATCAGCCTGGCGTGCTCGTGGATGAATTTTGCCTCATAGGTTGAATGGTCGGTAGCGATGATGACACAATCGTAAGCGGCCAGGTTCTCAGCGGTCAGCGAAACCGAATCCTTCTCTAACTTCCACTTGCGTGTCTTGGGCGGTTTGGGGATGTAGGGGTCGTTGTAATCCACTTCCGCCCCGCGCTCCTTTAAAAGCTCTATTAACTTGAACGAAGGCGACTCCCGCGGGTCATCCACGTCTTTTTTGTAGGCCAGCCCGAGGACCAGTATTTTTGAACCTTTAAGACTTTTGCCCTGGCGGTTGAGCGCTTCCATCGTGCGGCTGACGACGTAATAGGGCATAGAGACGTTTATCTCGCCGGCCAGCTCGATGAAGCGGGTGTTGAAGTCGTACTCGCGCGCCTTCCAGG
>JARYMI010000058.1 GCA_029907205.1 Clostridiales bacterium | reverse complement strand
GTCAATGGGCTGAGCGAGTAGATTCCCGAGGCTGTGATCTCCGGTATTGAAGGAATCCACGTCCCGTACCGGTACTTCATATAGGCGCCCATGTGCTGGGGCGGGTTGGTATTGTACTCCATGATGTCCCAGGTTCCGACGGGGTTCAACCCGTCAAACGAGTAATGATACAGGTCGGGCGCACCCAGGGTATGAAACATCTCATGGCAGAGGACGCCGACATTCCCGCCTCCCGATTTCAGGCTGTTCTGCAACTGGAAATTGTAGGTGTAGACCCTTTTGCCATTGATGGAAACAGAGTAAGAGTACAATGACCACATGTGGGGCCAGAGAAGGTTATTCCAGCCGCCGGCACTGCCCCGGACGATGAAACACACGTTGTCGACGCGGCCGTCATTGTCGCCGTCCAACGCGAGTCCGACTGGAACCTGAGCGCTGACGGCGTTAACCGCGTCCCTGAGAAGCGTGTGTTCGCGGAACGTGCGCTGGTCCTCGGTGTAGCCGCCGGGGTTTGTGCTCTCGTTATAAGGTTGAAAATATGACCTCGGGTGGGAGTCCTGGTAAGAAACGACAGCCGTTCCTCCGGGAATTGGATAAAATGTCGTCGTTATGCTGAGTTGGTTGTAGGAAACGTCCTTGAAATAATTGGACATGGAGCTTGTTCCGGGAACCGATGCATTGAACATCGCGTTGTAGAACGAACTCGTGTCTTCGAATTCGGGTTCATCGCTGAAGCGGATGAAGATGACGATGTTGTTGATCGAGCCTTTCTGGGGCGCATTGATGACTTCATCGAGAGTCGATGGCGAACCCCCTGGAAACATAGCCTCAGGCCTGAATCGCAGTCTCGGATCGTCAAGTTGATGCGCCGGTATACCGAGGGTTTGAACACGCACTCTATTGACGATATAGGCAGAAGGAACAAGCCGGCCCTCGATTTTCAGGGCGTAAACATACCAACCGGTTTTTGAATCCTGGACAATTGTCCGCCCGGCGCTGTCATGCAACCAGTTGTAAAATTCGTCACCGCTTGCAAAGCAGTCAATCACGGTTCCATCGGGTTGGCGGACCTGGACCGGAACGTTCCGCAGGAAAGCTGAGTGCGAGAGAGCCGCCAGAAACAAGACGCCTAAAACGATAAAAATAGCGATGCGCCTGAAATGGTGCATAAAACAAGCCCCGTCCTATCAGAAGATCAGGCCGGTACCCATATTACCTTTGATACGACGGACAGTCAATCGCCTTTTAAAGTAAAATTGCAAAATTGGGGACGGCTTTCCCGTTTGCCTGATTTCTGTATGCCTGATTTCTCTAAAGTGGTCTCATGAAAAAAATTAGTGCATTACGTATGGCGTCCCCCTTGGAAAATTGACATCGGTTCGGGAGGTGTGATTAAATCACTCTCTATCGCCTGGGATGAAGAAAAAAATAATTGCCTTCCTGTGCCTGGTCGGCTGCGACTGCCTGGCCATCTTGCTCTGTTTTTCACTGGCATTCCTCGTCCGCGCGGAAGTCATGCCCGCCCTGTTTCCGTTCTATCGCCAAAGGCCTGTCCTTTTCTCGGCTTACATGCATCGGGCTTACATGCTCTTCCTCTGGATCTGGGTCTTTTTTATTGAAAAACTTTATACCAAGAGACACTCTTTCTGGGAAGAAGCCCGGCACCTCATCAAAAGCAGCACTCTTTCTTTCGCCCTCATCACTGTCGCCGTTTTCGTGACCAAGGAATATTTCCCCTTCTCCCGAGCAATCATCCTCATGGCCTGGCTCCTGAGCCTGGCTATCCTTCCCCTGCTTCGGTCTCTCACCAAGATAGTCCTCTTGCACCTGAGTTTCTGGAAGAAAAAAGTCATCATCATCGGGACAACGGAGAGCACCTCCACGCTTATCGAGGCCATCAAGCAGAACAAGATGATGGGCTACGAGGTCGTCGGCTGCCTGACCGACCAGAAGGCCAAAATTGGCCAGCTCATCTCGGGTGTTCCTGTCCTCGGCCACTACGAGGAGATCGAGGACTGGAAAGACAAAACCGGGTTCGAAGACATCATCGTCACTCTTCCCTACATCCCCCGCGATAAATTGATCAGCCTTCTCAAAAGATGGGAGGCGGTGAGCGACAAGATCCGCTATATTCCCCAGACGAGCGACTTAGTGACAACGGGGATCGAGATCGAAAACGTCGGCAAGGTCCTCTCGCTCGTCGTCAGGAAAAACCTCCACAAGCCCTGGAATATCTTTATCAAGACCGTCTTCGAGTTTATCCTTTCCGTCGTCCTTTTCATCCTTCTCATCCCCGCATTTCTCGTCATCGCGGCTGCCATCCGGCTGGACTCGCGCGGCCCGGTCTTTTTCACTCAGGAGCGGTATGGCAAAAGGGGCAAGGTCATCAAGGTCGTCAAGTTCCGGAGCATGTACACGGACGCCGACCGCCGCCTGGAGGAATACCTGCGGGAAAATGCCGACGCCCGGAAAGAATGGGCGCAGTACAAGAAACTCAAATCCCACGACCCCAGGGTGACCCGGGTCGGGGCCTTCCTGAGAAAATACAGCCTGGACGAGCTCCCCCAGCTCCTCAATGTCTTCAAGGGAGACATGAGCATCGTCGGCCCGAGGCCCTATATTCAGGAAGAGTTGGAAGAGGTCAAGCAGGTGAAGTCCCTCCTCTTTCAGGTGAGGCCGGGCATCACCGGACTCTGGCAGACGAGCGGACGGTCGCTCGTGCCTTTCGCCGAGAGACTTGACCTGGACGAGTATTACATCCGCAACTGGTCGCTCTGGCTGGACATCGTCATCCTGATTAAAACGATCAAGGTGACAGCCTCGGGGCATGGGGCCTTCTGACACGCGCCAGCCATGAGGATCGGGATCGATGTCCATGCGGCCGAACGGGACGGGTCGGGAAACTGCACCTACATCCGCGGGCTCGTCGAGGCGCTTCTTGCGCAAGACTACGAGAATGACTATATTCTCTATATAATCGATAGAAACCATCGATTCTATAGGAATATTAGGAGGGATGCCAAGGTCCGGCTGCGGTCGCTTCGCGTCGAAAACCCTCTCATCCGGATTCCCCTCTTCCTGGGCCGGGCCACCGAGCGCGAAGCTCTGGATATCCTCCACGTCCAGTTCATCGCCCCTCCCCGGCACAGGGGAAAGCTTGTGGCGACAATCCATGACCTGGGCTTTCTTCACCTGCCCAAGACTTTCTCCAGGTTCTTTGTTTTCCGGTCGAGATTATTCATCCGGCGGACGGCTCAGCGGGCGGCCAAGGTCATCACGGGATCCCAGTTTTCGAAAACGGACATCGCAACCCGGTACGGCCTCGCCCCCGAAAAGATCGAGGTCATCCCCTGCGGCGTATCGCCCCGCTTCGCGGAATCCCTTGACCCGAGCCGAATCCAGAAAACTCTGGCCAAGTATAAAATCCGGCCGCCGTACATTCTCTCTGTCAGCCGCCTGAACCCGAGAAAAAACCTGGTTTCGTTAGCCTGTGCCTTCAGCCGCCTGAAATCCGAGCTCCGCCTTCCCCACCAGCTCGTCTTTGCCGGAAGGGCTGATTATAAGACGGCTGAGACCGTCGCTCTGATCAGGAAAGCGGCCGGCACGGACATCATCCTCACCGGTTTTGTCGATGACGATGACCTTCCCGCCCTCTACCAGGGCGCTGACATCTTTGTCTATCCGTCGCTTTTCGAGGGCGCGGGGCTTCCCGTCCTTGAGGCGATGGCTGCTGGCGTCCCGGTTGTCGCCTCGAACGCGTCCTCTCTTCCCGAAACTGTCGGCGATGCCGGCCTCACGGTCGATCCCCTCTCGGTGGACGAAATCGCCCATGCCATCGGCCAGCTGGCGACCGACCGTGACCTCAAGGAAAATTGCCGGCAGAAAGGCCAGCTGAGAGCGGCCGAATTCACCTGGGACAAAGCCGCCCAAAAAATATTAGGGATTTATCAAGAAGTCTGTCGAGAGGCTTAATCTTTCTGGCAGACGGCCACTAAATGGTCTCCCCGCAGCCAGGCTTTCGCTTTTCGGTAGATTCTCTTTTTGAGCTTATGGTGAATCTCGGCAACCAGAGGATTTGAAGCCTCGTCGTCTCCGGCAAAGACAAGGTCAAAATGCTCATACCGGTGGATATCCTCGACAAGCCTTGTCTTCTCCAACCTCTTGATAACGCTTCTCCACAGGCTGGCCCGGATGCTCCTGCGGCGATGGGTGTACTCGGGGATAAAAATCAGGAGATTCCTGAGGCCGATGACCCGAAAGCCAGCCTGCTCGAGGGCCCGCCTAAGAGTCTTCTCGTTAAAATAAAAGAGATGCTCGACCGGACTCAACACAGCCCATCCTTTTCCCAGGAAAACCCGGCTCAGGCTCTGATAATCGGGCGTGTTGACAATGAGAATACCCCCTTTTTTTAATACCCGGTGAACTTCCTTGAGCGTCCCCATCGGGTCGGGAAGATGCTCCAGGATGTCTAACATGGTCACAGCATCAAATGATTCCGGGGCCAGCCGAATTTCCTCTAACTTCCCGTAAAAAACCTTCACTTTGGTCACGGCCCGGGCATAATCAGAAGCGGCCTCCGAGGTCTCCGTCCCGGCCACCGACCACCCGGCCAGCTCAGCCGCCTTGAGGAAAAACCCGGCTCCGCAGCCGATGTCCAAAAGGCGTTTCCCAGGCAGAAAATATTTGCCCAGGATGCTCAGGTGGAGAGAATAATGGTCTTTGATGACATCAAGAGAATACGAAAAAGCATCGGCCCTGAACACGGGCAGGTATTCGCCGAAAAAATAGGCCGCGCCGTATCTCTTCCTGAGCTCGGATTCGATGAGCCTCGGGCTGGCGTAGACAAGCCCGCACCTCCGGCAGCGGACAATCGAAAGCCCGAACTTGGCCAGAATCGTCTTCCACTGCTCGCTCTGGCAGAGGTTACAGGGGACAATTTCTATCTTTTCCCGGGAATATACCTCGCTCACCTCAGGCGACCTTCCTATATCCTCTCCGCTATCCTCGCGCAGGCACGACGAACCAGGCCGCGCCATCCCTCCTTCCGCAGGACCCTCATCATGCGCCTGAGCCGAAGAGCGATCGGCTTCCCGGCAAGAGCTTTTTGTTCTTTAACATCCACGGGGACTGGATCAAATCCAAGCTCAATCGGCGTGATCCTTGGAGCCGAACGAGAAGCACGCTCGCGTATCCCTGCTTCTTTATCGAGGTTCGAGTCATCGCCAGAGACTTCAAGGGGCAACAGAACGGGTTGAAAGGCATAATCCTTGAACCAGAGAAATCCTTCATCCACCATATCAAATTCCACGCTGTAAGTGCCCGGCTCATTGATGGCGGGCAACAGGCCTTTGATTCGCAATCTCTGGAAGGGCCGCAAAGGGCGAGTGAGGAGGATGCGCGCAAAATTCTCGTCGATCAACCGGCGCGAGCTGTCAAACAAGCGGGCACCCAGATGCACTTCCCCGATACCTTCCGACGTCTCGTCGAGCCATGTCGTATCGCCCACATTTTTTATGGTTGCAATGAAACCGATCGGCGTTCCGGCTGGGACGCGGGCGCCTTCGGTCTCTATTTTTATGTCGGCAACCAAGGACCTGGGCGAAAGGCTGTCTGTTTCAAATTGGCCCTTTTTCTCAAGGATGAAGATATCATGCGGATGAACGTCGGTGCGGTCGCGACGAACGAGCCCGAGTGAGGTATTCCGGATATAACCTTTGAGGTTTTCCTCATCGAAGCCACGCTCCAGGATTCCGAATTCCCGCATCACCTGGATCGAACGCGGATGGGATTCATGGTCTTTCCCGGGCTCGACGAGCACCATGGCGGCCCCCGGACGCATGACCCGGGAAAGTTCTTTCATGGCCTGCTCCCGGTTGGGCACATGATGAAAAGCGTCATAGGAAGTTACAGAGTCGACACAAGAGGGACGCAAAGGAATGTGTTCGACATCGCCCACGATGAAGTGAGGGACATGTTCTTGAATGCGCTTCATCCCGGCCAGGATGTAGCCGCGGCCCAGATCAAGTCCAATTCCCTGATACCCGAGACGCACGAGCCATTCCGTTGTCCAGGCAGAGCCACATCCGATATCTAAGACAACTCCGTTGATGCCGCATCTCAGCCTGGAGACGATCGTGATAAAAGAGGCGATCTGGTCAAGGCTGAAATTAGGCGTCGAGGGATTAAATGGAGCGAGTGCCGCCGGCCCGAGAAATCCTTCGGGAAGATTTTTCTCGAGCAGCGCCATCTCCGCTTTTTTGTAGCGAGTGCCGGGCTCCTCTTGCGTTCTGTTTGAAGGAGGAGTAGAAGCGAGCAGCAGTTGCCATATCTCGGCTAATACCGGGTCGGGCCATGACCGGGCATAAGTCCGTAACCATTCTTCTTCGCGCTCCCACTGTCGCAGATAATCAGGCAGTAACTCGGGGAGGCCATCCCGTACGGGATACCACCTTTCACAGGATGGGCACAAGAGGACGCTGGCAAATACTTCGACACTGCGTTCTCGGCAGTCGGAGGCCGGGAGGGCTGCGGATCTGGCCAGATGATCCCCTAATGCCGTCTGGGGCACGTTTCCCGGGAGGGGCCCGACGGGGGCGCGCGCCGGGCTTGGGCGAGACGCCCGAGAAACACGCATTCTGGTCGTTCTTTCTCTCTCATCAGGCGCCAGAACAACAAGCTCACCCCGGCAGGCGGGGCAGGCGAGCAAATCAAGCAACTGATAAAACATGATGATGAGAGACCAGATCTTCTGCCAAGTTTTGATTCATTTTAGGTTAATAAACGAAAAACTGTCAACACCATGCACTCGCGAAAGGAACGCGAATCTGCCAAGCTACAGAATATAAGAAACGGCCCGTCTTCGCAAATTTCTTCATTTGGCCCCGGAAAAATCACCCCCGGAATCACCTCCTAAGGTTATTTACTCGAGAGAGCCGCAATTTTAACATAAAGAAACCAAAGAAACTCGCTCTCTATAATGGAGAAGATTGGTTTGTTTCAAGGGAAAAAATACTTGCCTGTTGGCCTGGCCGCAGCCCTGCTCTTCGCCGCCTTCGCAGCCCCCCTTTCCTCCCAAATTTCCGTGACCTCACCCTCCAGCCGTGAAGACATAAAAGCCTGCGCGGATTACGCCGACGAAGTCCTCTTAGACCGCTGGGACATGAACGAGCGGACCGACCTCGGCTGGAGAATCTACAACACTTACGAGCTCCCCCTGTCCTATCTCACCAACATCACTTTTTCCAACGGCCTGTTTTCGGCCAGGTCTGAACGGGTTCCGGGCTGGCCGGAGCCGATCACCTCGGACGTCAACATCACCATCTTAGACTCGGCCTACCCGAACGCTGTCGTCATCGGCAAAACGGGGACAAAGTACCCGATCAACGCCGACAAATACACGATCCTGGTCATGCGAATGTACCTCGAGCCCGCTGTCGAAGGAAAGATTTACGGCCAGAGCTATCTCTACTGGTCCAAGAACACGATCTACGGCGGCCAGACAGCCTCAAACCCGTTTTTCGCCAGGGACGGCTGGCACATCTATTTTATCGACATCCCTTCTCTGGGGATCATCATGGGCAGCGACCCCTGGAACGGCTGGGTTGATTCCCTGCGGCTCGACCCCATAGCCATTCACGACAAAGAAATCAGGATAGACTGGATCCGGCTGGTGACGAACGACCTTTCGACCAGGAAGACGATCCGCTGGTCGGGAGCGAGCGGCAACGTGGATCTCTATCTCGATAATGATGCCAGCCGCTCGAACGGAAACCTGGGAACAATCGCCAAGAACGTCTCGGGGACGAGCTATAGTTTCCTGGCTGGAGGTCTCGGTTCGGGCGACTACTACGTCGCGGTTGCGCCCGCTGGAGCTAACCCTGCCACCTCCTCTGTCTACTCATCCGGCTATTATCATATCAACGACATCCCCGTCATCCAGCTTACCAAGCCCTCGGAGGAGGGAAGCGACGTCGATTTCGCCACCCTCGCTTTCTCCGACCCCTGGGACATGGCCAACCCAGAGGACGTCGAATACACGGTCAACGTTCGCAGCTCCAACTTCCGATCGATCACCTACGAAGACCTGACGGGGCAAACCTACTCCAACCAGTCTGTCTTTTA
>JARYMI010000057.1 GCA_029907205.1 Clostridiales bacterium | reverse complement strand
TACGGCGGCGGACTGGGGGTTAGGAAGGTGAGGGAGCAAAGAGCAAGAAATGGGGACGGTCTTGTTTTTCGCTATTTCACGCGAGCGGCAAAAAAATAGAAGCGTCCCCATTTATTTGTAAGAATATCATACATGCTATTGACATATTATCAAACATAATTATAATTGCTCCTGGGAGAGAAAGATGACTTCATTGGGTCAAAGAATAAAGCAAATCCGGCAGTCTCTTGGGCTGAGCCAGCAAGCCCTGGCTGAGAAATTGGGGGTCTCACGGCCGTCCGTATCAATGATAGAAAACGGGGAGAGGAAGGTGTATGCCGAAGAGCTCAAGAAACTGGCTGGAATCTTTAATCTGTCTGTGGACGCCCTGGTAGATCTGGAAAAAGAGCCGCAAATCATGATCAGGGAAAGCCGGGAAGCTTATCGGACTGAAGCCGCGCCAAAGATGAGAATCAATGTCCCTCAGAAAAACCTCCAGAAGTTTAAGGAGGTGCTGATCTATATCCTGAATGAGGTGGGAGCAAAACCGGCCATCAGCGAGACGGTCCTTTATAAAATCCTCTATTTCATAGACTTTGACTATTACGAGAAGTTCGAGGAGCAGCTCATCGGGGCCACCTACATAAAAAACGAATATGGGCCGACGCCCCTTGAATTCAGAAAGATCGTGGACCAAATGATGGCCAAAGGGGAAATCATTGAAGTCCGGGGTAAGTACTTTCAGTATCCTCAGAGAAAGTACCTGCCCCTGAGAAAGCCGGACCTGCGGATTATGAAAGGCAACGAGATAGAAGTCATTGATGATGTCCTCGACAGGCTTTCCGATATGAACGCCCGCCAGATCAGCGATTACTCCCATAATGATGTCCCCTGGCTGACCACGGAGGAGGGCAAAACGATCGCGTACGAGGCCGTATTTTACAGGACGCCGGCCTATTCCGTCCGGGAGTACGATGACCCCGTTTAAGGAGATCGTCCGGCTGCCCGAATTCGCGCGGGACATGAAAGGGCTCCTCAAAAGATTTCGGTCGCTCGAGGATGACCTTGATAATTTCATCAACACCGAGCTCAAGCTTTTCCATAAGCTGGGAATTGACAACAAAGGCGTTGTACAGGTTGCTGGGCTTGGCTTTCAGAGTCCAAAGGTCTACAAGGGCCGGAAATTCGCCTGCCGGGCTCTCAAAGGGAAGGGCGCTCATTCCGGAATTCGGGTGATATACGCGTATTTTGAGAAAATGGACCGGATTGAGCTTATTGAAATATATTATAAGGGTGACAAGAAGAACGAAGATACAGAGAGAATTATGGGGCGATACGGATGAGAAGAAATGGGGACTGTTCTATTATTCGCTATTTCATGCGAGCGGCAGCCCAAAAAATAGAACCGTCCCCCATTTACGTCCCATTTACTGAGAATCAAGCATAAGACAAATCGAAGTCATGAGCAGGAAGTTCAATGTTATCATCGAGAAAGACGAGGACGGGAATTTCGTCGGTCTGGTGCCCGAACTCCCCGGCTGCCATACCCAGGCAAGAAGCCTTGATATACTGCAAGAAAGGCTTAAAGAAGCCATCCAGCTCTACCTGTGCTGTGCCGATTAACAAGGGGGAAGATATCGGAAAGGGCTTACTCCTGGAGATCATCAAGGATACAAAACTAATAAAAGAAGAATTCCTGAAATATCTGGATTAGCTTGAAGGCCGTTTTTCCAGCACGGATACGCCAAAGCTCTGGATAGGTCAGATAGATGAAGTGTCAGAATGCTGCTATAACAAGGCTTTAACGAAAAAGAAGGTCATGATTCCAGAGACGACGAGTTTTGAGATCAGGGCGAGGAACGTGAGAATCTGGGGCGGGAGGCTCGTCTAAGAATTTGGATTGACATTTTGCCAGAAGAGGCTTATGCTATGTCTGAAATTAGGAAATTAAGAAATTCTGAAAATTTAACCATGAGTGAGAAAACAAGAAAAGAAGAACTGATCAGGCTGCGGGCCAGAGGCCAGGTGACTCTTCCAAGCTTTATCCGAGAAAAGTTCCATCTGGAGGATGGAAGCCTCGTTCTGGTTAAGGTCGTGGACAATGCCATAGTCTTGGTCCCCCAGGAGACCATCGACAAGGAACAGTCATGGTTCTGGCAAGAAAGGTGGCAAAAGCTCGAGGCAGAGGCAGAAGAGGATATCCGGAGGGGCAGAGTGAAATCATTTGACTCGGTCGAGGAACTCTTCGATGAAATTGAGGGAAGGTCTAAAGCTCACAAGAACAGAAAGGTTCAAAAAGAGCGCCCTTGATTTAGACGAGCGAACCAGAGGAAAGCTGCGAAAACAGCTCGAAATCCTGGTCTCGAACCCGCGGCACCCCTCTCTGGGAGTGAAGAAAATCAAGGGGACAAAATCCGTTTTCGAGGCGAGAGTGGACGATCATTTCAGGTTCACTTTCGAATACGGGGAGAAGAACGAGATTATCCTCAGAGTTGTCGGCCCTCATAACTCGGCGCTCAAAAAGCCGTGAGCTGGACAAATGTGCATTTGAATATTGATTCGAATTGTACGCGGGAGTGCGCGGGGCAAGAAGGCTAAAGCAGATAGAGACGTTCTGCCAGGGCGTACCTATTTTTTCGCTCGACCTCGTGGCGGCTGCGCAGGCAGGCAAGATCTACACGGAGCTCAAATCAAAAGGCCAAATAAAGCAAATAAAGGACAAATAAAAAAAGATAAAGACATAATTTTACGATTGCGTCTGTTTCTTCAAAAAGCCAGCAGCACTCAGAATAGGAATCCCCTGGAATTCGCCCAGATCAAGAAGATGATGGTCGCCCGAGATGACATAATCCGCCTTTCCTTCGAGAGCGCACTCCAGGACTCGATTATCTGCGTCATCTTTGAGAACATGTAGCCTTGCTTTTTCCCTAAATAGCTAAGGGCGGATGGAGAGCTGGATTTTGAAAACGCCGCGCTCCTGAATCGGCACGAACCGGCTCAGCGGGTCGTGGCGCCGCTCCCAGTTCTTATTGTAGACAAGATAGATGACATTTCCCGGCCTGATTTCCCAACGGAAGCGGCAGTTAACACCCAGCTCCTTGGAGACATCGTCGTACTGAAAATAGTTCATTAGCCCGACACGGGGTGAAAGGAAAAAATCGGCCTTGACCTGATAAACGTTCTCCTCAAACCGGCCCTGAGGAAGGTTGCCGCGGACCAAGTCGACCTCGACTTCCAGCGTCGCATACCCCCGCCACTTGAGTGTCAATCCCAGGTCGGTCTGGTGGAGACGGCCGGAGTAAAACTGACCGAAGCTGTGTTCCACGTCAACACTGACAGAACGGTGGGAGGCCGAACGGAACTCGGCGGAGTAATTGGTGAAATTATAGCCGCCTTGGGGAATGATGACGCCTTCCGCCACTTCGAAGTCATAAGGCAGGACATCGCGGTTCTGCGTGATGCCGAATTCGACGTGCTCACCGCTTTCGGTCTGAAAGCTGAGCGGGCTCGCCGAAATGCGGCGTGTTTCCAGGTTGCCCTCGAGATCCCAATAGAAGCTGGAACGCAGCTCGTAAAAAAATTGCCGGACCAGCCGGCCGACGAACCCCTTCTCCGGTCTTGGCATGTAGTTGAACCCAAACGAGTAGGCCTGAACACTTTTCCGGGGAAGGAAGCCAAGGCCCGGATCCAGCGCGTCCCCAAAATAGGAATAGCTCGTGACTATATCCCAGAGGTCGTTGGGATAATCAATCTTGAACCCGAATCCGTGGTGGCGGCCAGTCCGAATTTCATTCCAGTTATGGACATACCATCCGCCGACGACCAAATTCTGATTCCCCCGAAAGCGCGATGTCTGATAAATCAGGTCAAACCCGGCCAGAGCGTTCCTTTCGCCCGCCGGACTTCCGTAGGTAAAAATGGCCCCGATTTTGCTCTCGGACAGGATATTCTGGTAGACTCGGCCAGCGAAAAAATTCTGAGAGGAGAGGGTATTGAACTTATCCGTCATGACATCCAGCAAGGCCAGGTTGGTGCCGCCGAGCCGGCCGAAGACCTTCGTGCCGAAGACAACGGGGATCTGGTTCCCCAGGTAGAGGCCGATCCTCCGGCTAAAAAAGGGAGCGAAGCTCTCGGAGCGCGTTGTCCCGAAATTGAATATCTCGGAACCCTCGAGGAAAAACGTCCTCTTCTCCGGGAAAAAGAGCGGGAAGCGGGTCAGGTTGACCCGGCGCTCATCCACCTCGGTCTCGGCGAAATCGGTGTTGTAGCTGAAAGCGCCTACGAAGTTCGGAGTGAAGTTTTTATAAATATCGAACCCGCCGTCCCACTGGTAGGATGCGCTCCCCGGAACGAGATGGTTCTGCAGCGCTCTTGCCGTTCCGTAGGGCCTGAAGGTGATTCCCGTTCCGAGCCTGAGGTCGTGGAGTCCCTCGAGCGGGGCTGCCTCGGCGGCGTTGTTGAAGAAATTATCCTTTTTCACTCCGGAGAGGCGGATGGTCTCTTGTTTCCGGGGGATGTAGCGCTCGACATTGATGCCCCAGTGCGGCAGGCCCCGCTTGAAGGAGATCGTCTTGAAGGGAATCTTGATTTCACAACTCCAGCCGTCTCCCTGGATCTTGCTCCGGGCATCCCAGATCCCGTCCCAGTTGAGGCTGGCATGCTCGCCAAAGGCCAGCCCTTCGCTCCGGGCACCGCAGGCGTTGACCAAAAAGATATAGGCGTTTCGCCTGTCGAGGAACGGGTCGAGGAGGACCTTTATCGTATCGTCGTCTTCTCCCTCGTCGTCCGCATCGTGGGCCATGGTATTGGCGCAAATGCTGGCGGGTTGGCTGTCAAAACAGAAAATGCCGAGGTAGAGATTGGCATCATCGTAGAGGATGCGCAGCTCGGTCTTCTCGGTCGGGTCGGCTTCCCGGGGGAAGACCATCCGAAAATCCGTAAATGGGACGGCCTGCCGCCAGGCATCCTCCTCGAGGCTCCCGTCGAGCGCCGGGCCGCGCTCCACCCTGACGGCCTTGAGGACCGGCGGCTGCGCCAGGGTTGGTGTGAAAAGGAAAAGCAACAGGACGAAAGAGAGAAAAAACCGCCCGGGTGGCCGCTGCCTCTCCGTTCTGCGCATGGCGCTAATTATACCAGAAATGCCGGCCTTTCTGCGCCTCTTTCCCTCCATGGGGAGCAGAAATCATCGTTCAGCTGGCCACTGCGCCGGATTGCCGGGGAACAACTGGCTATTTTTCGATATTGACCAACACTCCAAATTCCGCAATTTTCGCCTTGCCGTCGAAGGCCTGAAATGTGATCAGATATACTCCAGGCACCGCCGCCGGTGAGGCCTGAAGAGAAACGGTCTTCGGCGCGTCGGCGTTCTGCTTGATACTTAAGCCAAGGCTCTCTCTCCTCTTCTCCGTTGCCCTTCCTGTTTCATCGAAGCCTAAGACTCGAGTCGCCTGAATCCTGAGTCTGTTTAAAGCTGCTGGGTCTTTGGGAAACCTGTCACACAGGATGGGCGAGATCTCGCAGGGGTCAAAGGCGCGAGGCGGGCCTTCACGGAGATCAATGAGACCGAGCCGGTCGGCTATGATAAACTCTTTGAAGACTTCCGCTTCCCTTCCCCTTCCTCTTCCTCGACGCAGCGCACTGGCCAGTTCTTTTGATACAACCCTTATTTCCCTTTCTCCCCGCATCACCTCCACAACCCGGCCGCTGCCGTCGGTGTATTCATACTGAATGATAATCGGGAGGAGATAAGCCTGGGCCGGAGCGCTTCGGTCACAGGCAATAGTCAGCACGGGATAGTCGGACAACGGATCATCCAGGCTGCAGGTGAGACCATAGTCCTCTCTGAGCCGGCCTGTCTGGCGAGGCAGCGGGTAAATCCGTTCGACCGTGTCCGGAATAATGATCCGATATTGCCCACATCCGCCTCGGAGGAGACGATCTTCTGTGCCTTCTTCAACGACCCTCAGGTTAGCCCGGAGCTCTTCGCCCTGGGCAATCGACCAGCGCAAGGAATCTGGGTCGCTCGTCCCGGACACGGAAAAATCAAAGAGACGGTCAACAAACCAGCTTGCGGGGACAATGCCGACCTTGATCGTTTCCACCTGAGGGCCATCAGCCTCATAGCCAACCCAGTTGAAGGGAGAAGATGGCGCGGCATGAGCAATGGTCTCCGGGTTAATGTCAATTTTGTTGCCGAAGGGAATTCGGCCTTCAAGATGGGCTCCGTCCTCAGAGGCGTCAAAGCGGATGGTCTTCAAGGTTTCAGTCCTCACTCTCTCGCATTCGGGGCTGAAATTTCCCCGGTAAATGAAGTCGCGAGGATCTAAAGACTGGGGAAAAGGGATTTCCAGGCTGTCGATCGTAAAGCGAATGTTCTGCATCTGACGATGCTTGTTATCGATGGACTTCGGTCCAAACTTCAGCTCGATTTCCGCCGGGATATGAACTCTCCTTCTTCCTTCCGAATATACTCATAGCGATCTCCCCATTTGCTTGAATAAATTTCGGCATAACGTTTATCCTTATCGTTTTGCTCGATAAGATCGATGGATTTCTGGGCAAACTGACAGTGGTTGGGCTCGATCCAGCCGGCGATGAATTTCAACCTGAGAAAAAGCATGGGCAGGAGGATCTCCGGTCCCTGGGCCTTAAGGGCCTGAGCAGGTAGCGGGGGGATTTCACCCCGGACGGGGCTAAACGTATAAATCAGCTCTGTTTTCGCCTGGGGGGTCAGAGTGAGGAGAATATCATTTCCTCCCTGGCGCCAAATGACTTCGAAAATAACGCCATCAGAGCCCCGAGCTCCGTCTTTGAAGCCAACGGTCGCCTCAAATAGAGCCTCTTCAGGGATGAATACCTGGTAGCGCCCTTCGACCCAGCCGTTGGATACCCACCGCGGGTGAGTTTGCAGGGCAGATGGATAAGTCCTCCCGTCTTCCATTTGAAGGGAGAGAACCCGGGCAAAGCCTCTTGAGTCGGTGGGATTCCCTGGAAACGGGAGCGCCTGACCTTGATCATTGAACCATCGGGCTCTTTTGGCTTCAGCGATTAGGTCGAAGCTCTGGGCCCAAGAAACGCTTGTTAGAAAAAAAAGAACCAAAAGGAAAAGAGACGCTTTTTTTCTCATGCTTTCTCCTTCGGCGCCTGGTGCAGTTGAATCCAGTTGCCGCAAGTGTCATCAAAACTTGTCATTCCTATTCTCATGGTCATTGTCTTTATCCTCGAATTAAACTCGAATTTAGTGAGTTACGTATGGCGTCCCCCTATTTCCTCCCCCGCCCCTATTTCCCCCCATTTCCCCCGAACAATCTCTTGACAGTTTACAAAACTAAGCTGTATATTGCTATCACTAAAAAAGGAGGCTAAGATGTCCAGCGGAATGTCAATAAGAAAGGGAAAACTTTTGAGCATTATATTGCTTTGCGCGGCGATTGGAGCGGGAACGCCAGGGCCGCCAGGCACGTATAACACGCCATCCATTGCAATGACCCCGGGCACTCAAGAGTCCTTCCCTGACATGCCCACTTATAACATCTTCACGAACGAAGAACTCAGGCGAGATTTCTTGAGGATGGAGTACGACGCGCCGCTTGACCGCCCCGAACTCGGGTTCCATCTTCTCATCCCCAAGACATGGGAGGAAGTGCCGCTGACCGTTTCCCGAGAACAGCTCGAGCACGATGACGAGAATATAATTTCGCTGGCTCTGCTCCGAGCTCCCGAGAAGGGAGTGCAGGTTGAGGTCGCTTATTGCCGCGTGAGCCAGACCATCAAACTCGAAGAATGGGGGCGCGCCTACCTGGAGGGCAACGATCTCGAGCTCCTTCGTTTCCAGATGGGCACTTTCTCTGGGCGCAAGGTCTTCGACACGCTGCTCAAGACTCAGGAAGACTATAAGGCCCGCATGACGTTCTCCCGGCATGTAGACAAAATTTTTATCGTCAGCGCGTCGGCTCCGGCTTCTCTCTACGAGAAATACATGAAGGTATTGGGCCTCGCCGTCGTCTCCTTCCACAAACTCTGAGCTGCGGCGGCGGGCTCAAACGGGAATCCAGCTTCAAACGCTCAGACCGCCGTCCTCGTATCTGGCAGGTCTTCGCCCGCCTTCTTCGTGGGAATAATCGGGAATTACGTATGACGTCCCCCGAATT
>JARYMI010000056.1 GCA_029907205.1 Clostridiales bacterium | reverse complement strand
ATGTAGCCGCTTTTTATTAAAACATGAAATGAAATAAAAATAAGGATTAAAAGATATGCGCCGAAGAGCCCGGCGAATTGAAATGTATATAGCTTTTCTTTTCTAAATAGCAACCTGTATAAAAAAATCAGAACGAACGCGCCATTTAAAACATAAATAAGGTTGAAATCATTATAATTATAGCTCCACGTTGCATCGACTACAGGTCTGGCTAGAATTGAAGCAAGGAGCGGATATTTGTAAGAAGGAGAATAAAGGGCCTGGATAATCACGAATAAAGTAAGAAAAATAGATAAATAGAAAATTAGAGCGTCCATATTAAATTTTTTCTCGATTAGAACAAAGCGCCACTGAGAATTAGTCTATGAAGGTAAAAAAATGCTTAGAGTTTTGCTCTGCCGCCAACACCTTAAGATCGTCTTTGAATGATATTAAATAGCCAATTACCAAAACATCAAATAAAGAAAATCAGATAGGCTACCGCCGCTCGACTTTCCCAGAACATTCTTCATTTCGCCTAATTTTTCCTGGAGCTACAGGGCCTTTTAGGAGTTCTCTCTTTTAATTCCTTCGAGCCAATTCCTTGATCAGCGCCAGCAGCTTCTCGAACTCTAGGGCCTTGTAGAAGAAAAAATCCGCGCCTGCATCCATACATCGCTTCCGGTACTGAAGATAGGGATAATTCGTGAAGACAATAATCTTGGGCTTATTCTTCTTGCCTTTCTTAATCGCTTCAATTCCCACAATCCCATCCTTTCCCGGCATTCTGATGTCCATGATGATAACATCCGGATGGTGAGCTTGAGTCGCTTCGATTGCCTCTTTTGTGTCCGTTGCTTCTGCCACGATCTCAATTCCTTCAATTTCAGTAAGCATCTCGACTAGGCGGGAACGAAGAATTTCAGAATCATCTGCAATGATCACACGCATGAGCTTTTCGCGCCTTTAAAGTTAAGGTGTAGCCCGTCTCCTCATAGGCAGGATTTTAGTTCAGGGGATGTTTAAAGAAAATCAGAAAATGGCTATTTATTCTGTCAGGATTTGTCCTACAAGAATACAATCCATTGTTGACTTTCATGAAAATATCCCTATTATAATGACGTTCAGTTGGCCTTGGATGAGAAAAATCAGATATCTTCTTTTTTCTTTATTTATCTTATCTTCTACGCTTGTTGCTGGCAACTGGTACGTTCGTCCTGCGAGTGGGAATTATGGTTTGGAGAATGGAACAAGCTATGCGAACGCTTGGGATGGGCTGCGCAATGTGAAGTGGGGAGCTGGCGGGGTACAGCCTGGAGATACTTTATATATTTGTGGAACACATATTCGCGACCATACTTCTGTATCAATGCCGGTGGATGCATATCGAATAACTCCAACGTCGGGAACATCAGATTCAAATCGGGTTACCATTCGAGGTGATTATCCTGGCGATCATGGATATATTTATGGCTGGCGCCAGAAAAACACAACATGGACATATGAGGGTGATGGAACATATAGCATTACTCAAATAGCAAGCATATTTCCAGATTTTATTCTTCAAGATTGCTCTGGCAGTTCCCATGTCTTACTTACTCCCGTTTCCAGTGTAAATGAGTGCAAATCTACGCCCGGCTCTCACTATGCTGCAAACTACTCCAGCGGCTACACTCTTTATGTTCATCTTACTGACGGCGGCGACCCGACAGAAAGGGTGGTCTTGAATTGCTTTGGCTATCAATGGTGGCTGGGATCGCAGTCTCAATATATTACCTTCAAAAATCTGAATATCTATCAACACTATCGGTTTGTTGATACAACCCCAGGAAATTATTATAGTCACGTTACTTTTGACGGCTGTAAGATTTATTACGGTTGCGATGGTAAGGCAAATATTCGTGTTAATGGAGGCGGCTCAGATATCAAAATAAGAAATTGCGAGTTGGCATACGGCAATAACGGTTTTTATTCGATTAGCATAACCGGATATAATCCTGTCGATAATTGGGAAGTGTCAAACTCTGTAATACATGATATGGGCACTCGGAGTGCTACACAGGATATAGATGCGCACGGAATTGGCATACAAGGCGGAAATAATGCGATTGTAGAAAACAATTATATCTACAATTGCGGGAGTGGCATAACGCTATACTCTGGTGTAAATACTGATATGAAAAATAATATAGTAAGATATAACTTTGTCAGAGACACCCATACTTACGGCGGAGCAAATTCAAGGGGAATAGAAACGGTTTGCAATAATCAGTCTCTAAGTGATAAATCTGGCAATAAATTTTATTACAATATCGTGATGAATTGTGAAGTAGGCTATCGCTTCCAATGGGAAGATGAACAAGAGGTCTATAACAATATCGCTTTTAATTGCGGCGTAGGCCTGGCCAGCGAGAGAAGTTATCTGAGCTATGGGCCAAAAGTCAAAGCCCGGAACAACATCTTCTGCAATTCCAGGACTCATCATATCAAGTTCTTGACAAGCGCTACAGATGCATACGCTAATTTTGATTTCAATTTCTATTATCCCGACGGACCAGATAAGTTCAAATTATGGGTAGCATCAACAACTAATTTTGCGGGATGGCAATCCTATTCCAGGCCGGGGTACACATTTGACCCGAATTCCAGGATCGCCGATCCCTTGTTTTTATCTCCAGCCAATGAAAACTTCCAGCTCCAGCCCTCTTCCCCTGCCATCGATGCTGGTGTCTATGTCGGTCTCTCTCATGACCGCCAAGGCACCCCCATCCCCCAAGGATTTGCACCCGATATAGGAGCGTATGAATACGTCTTTGCAAGTAATCCTCTTGTCATTAATGCCTCAGCATCTCCGACCCAAGGAAATACTCCTCTTACCGTCAATTTCACCGGGAGCGCATCGGGAGGGTCTCCTCCTTACAGCTATAATTGGAGTTTTGGTGACGGCCAATCCTCTTCTTCGCAGAATCCCTCGCACACCTACTCTTCTGCTAGTAACTATACGGCAACGCTAACCGTCACAGATAGCAAAGGCACAAATGCGAACAATTCTGTCTCCATAACCGTAACATCCCCCCCTCCTCAGCTTGTTGCCTCAGCCTCAGCGTCTCCCACTTCTGGAACCGCTCCGCTCACTGTTAGCTTCTCAGGAAGCGCAACCGGCGGCACTCCTCCATATTCGTATATCTGGAATTTCGGGGATGGAGGCACATCCACAGCGCAAAATCCTACCCATACCTATTCTGCTGCCGGGAATTATATCGCCATTTTAGCCGTGACAGATAGCCAAAGTGCCCAGAATAGCGCATCAGTTTCAATCACCGTTAGTTCAGTTCCGAAGACACTCTCCGCTTCGGCTTCTGCTTCCCCTACATCCGGTCAGCCCCCCCTCACAGTGAATTTCACAGGAAGTGCCTCAGGCGGTGTGGCGCCTTACTCGTATTCATGGAATTTCGGCGATGGTAGCTCCTCGACAGCTCAAAATCCTTCGCATACCTACTCTGCAACAGGAAGTTACACGGCAACTCTGACTGTTGCCGATAAAAATTCGGCAAGCTCAAGCGCCACAGTAATAATTACCGTCTCAACAATTTCTGCCTATAATCTGTCTATTGCTTCTGAGACCGGTGCGCCCGCCTCGGGCCAGGGAGGGACCACCAATCCTTCTCCCGGGAATCATTCCTTCCCGGTGGGAAGCATTGCTGAGGTTCGCTCTATTCCCAATCAAGATTACAGATTTTCAAAATGGGCCGGCGATATTGTAGAAACATCTCTGTTCAGCCAGCAGGCGATAATCAGCATGGACAGAAACATATCTTTGACCGCGACTTTCTGCGCCACGTGCGGGGATGTAAACGGCGATCTTAAAATCACACCCTCGGATGCTCAAGCTGCTTTTGATATCTTTCTCGGGAAAATTACCAACCCCACGTGGTGCGAGAAAGAGAATGCGGATGTTAATAACAGCGGCACCAAACTGGAGCCAAAGGTTACACCTGCTGACGCTCAGGTCATCTTCAATAAGTATCTCAGGAGAGGTGAACTCCCCAGCGATTGTTCTGGATATTTCCGTTCAGAAGCCGGATCTATGCAGACCGCTAATTTGTCCGGTTCAAACCTTTTTATCGAAACAACGATCCCTGAAGATAGCAAGGATATTTTTGTGTCAATAATTGTTGAATCATCGACAGATATCAGCGCCTTTGGGATTGATATTTCTTTTCTATCAGATGAAATTGCTTTTATCGGTTTCGAGAGAACTGCCTTAACAGAGGATTTCGAACAATTGGACGCTAACGTATTGTGTTACCAAAAACAGCAGGATGAATCTGGTGATCCGATATCAATAAGAAATCTTTTTACTGAACTTGAAAAAAATTATCTTGGTGAAGGAGAAGCTCAGCCTCTTAGCGATGTAGCAAAAAATCCTGTCCTTCGAGTCGGAGGATTCAAAACTACCAATACGTCCGGTCCATCGTCAGGAGTCTTAATTACGCTGATATTCAGAGTCACTGAAGAAATCAAAGAGGAAACCCCGATTTCAATTGTAGCTACATATGATGATCTCCAGAATTCTATTGTTCAATACAGGATGATTAATTCAAAAAGGAATAGCGGGGAAAATAAGGG
Organism: Clostridiales bacterium; assembly: GCA_029907205.1. GTDB lineage: Bacteria > Acidobacteriota > Aminicenantia > Aminicenantales > UBA8522 > JARYMI01. The sequence goes on along the minus strand of JARYMI010000056.1, from coordinate 4,200 downwards.
GTCGACCAGAGCCAATGATCGAGAATTTATTGGAAAGAGGTATGATTTCTAAAAGAAAATACACGGCCGAGTTCATATATCAGGAGAGGATTCTTTTTGCGATCCTTACAAAAGCCGCAGCCGAGTCTTGATAGTTAGCTTTTCGAACAATCTCCCTTGAGACGCTTCTCATCTCTTCTATTTTTTGGCTATAAAGTAAATTAAGAACCTTGTTCGCCGTCCCTTTGATGTCAAATGGATCTACTATATAGCCGTTTTGATCCTCTTTAATAAAGTCAACTGCATTTCCTGCGCGATTGCTGCAGATAATTGGCAAACCACAAGAAAGCGCTTCGAAAATTACTAATGGGTTGCAGTCCCATAAGCTCAGGAGCAAGAATACGTCCGCTAAAGCAAAATATTTAGGGTATTGATCCGGTCCGATGAAACCCTCTATGAATACATTCCTAAGTTTGTATTTATGTTTGTAATTTTGTATAAATTCCTTAAGCTTACCTTGGCCTAATAAAATCAAGCCTACTTCGTCGGGAGATTCTTCAATGACCTTTTTGTAAACCTCGAGCATCGGACGAATGCCTTTTGGCTCTATCAATCGGCCAGAAAAGAGGATATTTTTCTTAGGGTAAACACTACGAAAGCGGCTCCAAGCCGCCGGGTCTTCTTTGAATCGCTGGCAAGCTGATGAAAGCCAATCTGAATCTACGCAATTGTAAGAAATAATAATTGGCTTTTTGCTGTTTTTTGGCAATAAAGAGAGGATATAATCACGAGCGGCTTGACCTGCAATCACAAAGCCGCTCGAAAGTGCCGCAATAAACTTTCGGATAGTCTTCCGAACAAAAGAAAAGCTCCTTATGTTTTCAGTAATAGATGTGCTTTCTGACCAGATAACTATAGGAGTTCCAGTGAGTAAACGATAAAGGGCGGCAATGATAGATGAAGGGTTAAACCCACTGCAAAAAATCACAGCTGGTTTTTCTTCGTTAAGGAATTTTAATAAATAAGGATTAAGACAAATTTGAGGCTTTTCCTGGGAAGGCAAAACGAGTCGAATTCCCGGAATGGACTTGACGCGAAACGGCAGCTGGCTAAATTCATACTTCCACATTGGATAACTGGGTTTGTTAGGCGCCATAAGGGCCACAGTCAAATCAAAGGATTCAGATGCGGCTATTGCTGCAAAGAGAGGAACCCTATATGGGGATAGATAGTTCTGAATAATAATTGCTTTTCGCTTCATTATAATGATTCTGCTTTTTTGATGAGTTCTTCTAAATTGGACAGAATTATCCTATTCTTTTCTTCACAATCAAATTCCTTATTAATCGTATCTCGCGCATTCAGAGACAATTTTTCTCTTAGCGCAGGATCATTATAAAGAATGCTTATTTGACGGGCCAGATCATCAGAATCGCCCGCTCTAAATAATAATCCATTCCACCCATGTTTTATCATTCTGGCTAATCCACCTATATCCGAAGCTATTATCACCGCACCGAGGGCCAAGTATTCAAGCAGTTTCACCGGATATATCTGGGCTAAGTCTGGCACATTCTTGTAAGGAATAATGCAGGCTGACGCGCTACTTATAGTTTCTAAAAGTCGGTCATGCTCAATGAAATCGTGATAATAAACGCGGGGACAGCCTTTGAGCTGGTCTAATTGCGACCTTAGCTTAGAAGGAATTTTTCCTACAATAGTCAAGGATACATTTAGGTCCTGACAAATGTTCCGATAAGCCTTGCTTAAGATATCAAGGCCGCTATCAATAGAATATCCGCTACGCATGCAAAGAAGATTAAAGGGCCATTTGCTTGATGCGTGGAATTTCTTTTGAGGTAGGTCCTTAAGCCAAATTGCATTTTTTAATAATAACATCTTTTCCGCGGGCAATCCAAATTTCTTGAGTTCATAGTCTGGCAGGATAGAAACAATAAAATAGTCGGCTTGCTGATAGATTAATTTAAAAAATAATCTTTGGGCTTGAGTTTTTAATCTGAGCAATATAAGGTGTGATTGACAGCGGATTGGGATGTCCCATATATCGACAACCCACTTTATGTTTAAGATAATCTTAGCCCAAAATCCACACACAGAATAAATAGAAGGTTCGGTAATTACTATATCATAATTGCCTCGACAACCCTTGACCAAAATCCACCAAAAGAAATAAATAAGTGAAGCGGTTTTATGGGAGAAAAAAGACCTAAAGATTTTCGTTCCACGATAAGCTGAAAGAGAGAAATCTGAGCTTTTTGAAGCCAAAATTGATAAATCCGCCCAGCGGCTCAAAAAATAGACTCTTTGGTAATGGTTAATATTTTTCATGTGTTTCTTATGTGTCGCCGCTGTTATGAAGAGGATCTTTATTTTTTTCGCAGAATCTTTTTTGGCATCCATAGATTTTTTCCCTCAGGATTCCAAGAGCATTTCTACTATCTCCCACATCTTAAGCACATTTTTTTTAGCGATATCTGCCTTTTCTTCTATTTTTATTATAAGATGTGAACGCATATACGGATTGGTTAATAAATCCAATTTTTTTTCCACTTCTTTATAGGAATCTAAGGATTCAAATATACATTCAGGACAACCGAATTCTTCAAAAAGGCTGGCATACTTATGAGTCCATGTTGTTCCTAAAGAGGGGATACTTTGGGAAAGAGCACTAACGAGGGCGTGATAACGCGAACTTATGACAGAATGACAACATCCAATAATACCCTTTGTTATAATTGGGTCTTCATCTATGATTAGCAGAGGAATTCCAAGACGGCTATTTATAAGCTTGGCTAATGGATAGTCGCCTTTTTCATGAAGAAGGATCACCGGATTCAACTTCCTTTTCCTGACCTCGTTTATAATCGCTATGATAAAATCGATATATTTGTTTCTTACCGCGCTCTTAGTCATGTCTAGCATCCGTTTGTTTGGGACAATACATACTCGGTCGGCCCAAAGCAGATCATCCTTAGGTCTTTTCCCTTTAATGATGTTTGTGATGTCCGGCACAATTTTTATTAGCGAGGTGTCGATTTTCAAGTCCAAAAGATTATGAGCTGAAGCTTTATCTCTAACAAAAACAAGGTCAACATTATTTAAGATATTGAGAATTAGCTCACGGACAATTTTGCTCTGAAAAGGGCCAAACGCTTGGGGAAGCATGATGACCTTTTTGCCAGATTCCCTCAACTTTCTATAATGATCTATCCGCCAGCTTAGCTTATGGGCCAATCTGATCCATTGATCGCCATATTGAAATCCTGAGCAATCTAATGTTCCACAAATATCATTATAATCTATTATTTGCCAGGATAGACGAAGCGTTTTTGGTAGCAAATGAGCGAGATAATATTTTGAACGCCTCATTTGGCGAGGCAATCTTCTATTCACCCCATGAATTAATCTCGCCAAAAAAAACGGTGCCTGAGTTTTTGTATCATAAGCTATTTTATAGCGGGAACCCAATCTTTTCTCTATAGCATAAGACATCAAGGCATCACCTTTATTTTGAAATGATGGGCCTACAACTTCAATTATCTTCTTTTCAGCAACTAGTGAATTCATAGATAACGATATCTCTCCTTATTCCAGATTTTCGACGCGTTTGCCATTACACTCAAACTGTTTATATCTATAATTGGTATTTCTAGTTTGATTCCGGCATCAAGCATTTTTGAGCAATTGCCTTCTTATTTCTCTAAATTTAATTAAAATTGGTAGCAATGAACATACTAACAAAAAAAAGTATATAAACATAGCCCGACCTGAAGGCCAAAAAAAATGAACAAAATAGCTAGAGCCAAGCAGACATATAGAATAAATAAAATGCTGACGCATCTCTTTCATCACACCAATTACTAGTATTCTATTTACATATATTGATTCATGACTGTCCAAAATAGGAATTGAAAAAGCCCAACTTACCCTTATAATGGTTTTGTTTGAACAACATAAGCCATTGAAACATAAGGAGTTGGGCCTTGAGGAAAAATCATACCATACTCGGGCAAATGTTACAAACGTTTTCGAGATATGAATTCGCCAAAGCGGTGAAAGAGACAAAAACGGAACGTCATTCCAGGGGATTTTCCTCTTGGAGTCACTTCGTCTCGATGTTATTTGGTCAGCTGGCCGGCCAGGACAGTCTGCGCGGAATTGAAGCCGGACTCGCCTCTCAGAGTCGGGCGCTTTATCATT
>JARYMI010000055.1 GCA_029907205.1 Clostridiales bacterium | reverse complement strand
CTGCCATTCCTCCGGCGGAAACTTGAAGAAGGTCAAGCACGACTCCAGCGAGTTCTCCAGGCATTTCACTGCTGAAGACCAGAATCAGAATGAGCTGAAGCAGGCTTTTGATTATTTCAATAACAACGTTAATGAAGAGGCGCTCCGCCAGGATTTCGAGGCGAAAAAGAAAAAGATCCTCGCTGGCGTTCATCCGGCCTCTAACCAGGCGTTCACCAAGATAGGAATCTACATGGCCACGGCTCTGGAGGAGGAGTGGGGAAAGGATAAGCTTCAAACTTACTTCAGAGAGGGCCCGGTTGCCTTCTTTAACGATTATATCAGGCTCACGACCTCCGAGAATGCGGCCAAAAGACATCCTCGCTTCAGGCCCGAATTCGCAAGCCTCATGGCTGGCTGGGAAAAGGATTGGAGCCGAACGTACACTGAAGAAGTCCGGCGTCTGTCGCTTACCCCTGGCTCTGACTTTGTCAGAACCATGGCCAGGCTCAAAGAGGAATTTAGCGGCGCCTCACTCTACCCTGATTTTACGGCCGCCTTATCCAGCGCAGCCGAACACTATCTGAGGAGAGATAATCCCGACAGAGCTATTGCCATTCTGAAATCCGGACAGCCTCTCTACCCGGCTTCTCCAGCGCTCAATGTATCGCTCGGCCTGGCTCACCTGTGGAAAGGCGACACTGAAACAGCCCGCTCCTTCTACGGCCGAGCTCATGAACTCGACTCCACTCACCCGGCGGTGAGCGTCGAGCGATATATCGCTTCAGGAGGATTTTTGGCGCGGGCGGAAAAGAACAAAGAGGCCCTCGAGTTAGGGGAAATTGCCCTCACTTTTTACCCCAAAGAAACGCGCCTCTACGTTGAGCTCAGCGACCTCTGTGCCACCCTGGGCCAGAAAGAAAGAGCTGTTGACTATCTGAAAAAGGCGCTACAGATAGACCCCCAGAATGAAAACGCCAGGACAAAGCTCAAAGCGCTGGAGAAACGAGGAGGGACAAAATGAAGACGGGAATTGGCGACCGATTTCAGGAAGAGACCAAATACGCAAGGGGAAGGCTGGGAGGCGGATATTTAGACTGGCAGGGAAGGCCTGAACCAGTCAAAAGATATCCTGATGCTCCGCGCTTCGAGTTAGACCCGCCTGTGCGGGAAGGAGGGTTACCCCTCTGGGAAGCCATCGGCCGGCGCCGCAGCGTCAGGGAATACAAAAATATTCCCCTGACCAGGAGCGAACTCAGCCAGCTCATCTGGGCAGGCCAGGGCGTGACCAAAAAAATCTCCGGCTACGAGCTTCGAGCCGCACCGTCGGCCGGAGCCCTCTACCCTGTGGAAACGTATCTATCCATCCAAAATGTCGATGGGTTAAAGCGCGGGATTTATCATTACAACGTCAAGGAGCACACGCTCGAGCTCCTTCGGCCGGGCGATTTCCGGTCTGCCCTCGCCAAGGCAGCGTTAGACCAGGACTTTTTGGCTGAGGCGGCTGCCGTCTTCGCCTGGACGGCTGTTTTCGGCCGGTCCAAATGGAAATACAGGGAAAGGGCTTATCGCTACGTTTATCTTGACGCCGGCCATATCGCCCAGAATGTGGCCCTGGCCGCGGTAGCGCTCGGGCTCGGCTCCTGCCAGGTGGCCGCGCTCTATGACGAGGAAGTCAACGCCCTCTTGGGTGTCGATGGGAAAGAAGAAAGCATCCTTTACCTGACGAGCGTCGGCCGGCCCTGATCAGCGTATTGGCCTGGGTTATTCATGAATCGAAGCTCGAAAGATCGCGAAATAAAAATCGGGGACACAACGCAATTTCCTGAATTCGGGATCGTATCCCCCGGTTTCAGCTCCGAGCAATCAGAAGCGAGTTTCATATCTTTATGCTAATTAATTATTTTGAAAATACTGATTTTTTGTCTGGAAAAAAATTCATATAAAAATAAAATGCAGGTTAGGAGGGTAGGAAAAAATGAAGAAACGCATCGTCTTCACTTTTGGCGCTCTTTTCTTTTTGACCTTGGGACAGGTTTCAAGCCAGGAGGCAAAGAAGCCGTGGCTGCTGAGCCTTGATCAAATCAAGTCGGTTGTCAACAAGGTCAGGGCGGGAAAAGACCTGACGCCACCGGCCTGGCCCGATGGGGCAAAGGTGGCCGTGGCTTTGTCCTTCGACTTCGACGCCGAGACAAACGCTCTTCGTGACAGCGATTATTCCCCGGGCGTCCTTTCCCAGGGAGAGTACGCCGCCCGGGTCGCCGTGCCGAGGATACTCGCTCTCCTCGACAAGTACAGAATCCCGGCCTCTTTCTTCGTGCCCGCCGTGACAGCCCTCCTCCATCCCGGAGAAATAAAGGCCATAACAGCCAAGGATCGGCATGAAATCGGGATGCACGGGTGGATTCACGAGCGCAACTCCCTGCTTTCGGAAGAGGAGGAGCGCGACTTGATGAGAAAGTCGTTCGATACTCTGAAGGCCGCAACCGGCAAGCCACCGGCCGGCATCCGGACCCCATCCTGGGATTTCAGCCCTTCGACTCTCAAGATTATCCGAGAGCTCGGCCTCCTCTATGACAGCAGCTTGATGGCCGATGACCGGCCTTACGAGCTTTTTGAGGATGGAAAGCCGACGGGCGTCGTCGAACTGCCCGTCGAGTGGCTCCTTGACGATTATCCGTACTTCGGGTTTGAGCGTTACAGCGCCGTCCGGCCCCACATCGCGCCGGCCGATGTCATGGCCATCTGGGCAGCCGAGTTCGACAAGGCTTACGAGGAAGGCACCGTCTTTGTCCTGACCATGCACCCCAAGTACAGCGGCCACCGCAGTCGGATCGCCATGTTAGAGAAGCTCATCGAGCACATGTTAGCCCGCCAGAACGTCTGGTTCGCCACCCACGAGGCCATTGCCCGCTACGTCAAGGAGCAGATGCTTAAGTGAGCGAAAAACCCAAGCCCTTGACAAACTAAAACTCTTAGCTTATTACATAAGCGATTAAATATTATGCTTGCTTATATTATTTAAGCGGGATCAATGATACCCGCCTGGCTTGAAAAAAGGCACGCATGTCTTTGGGAAGCTTTTCACGGTGCCCCTTTCCGCTTTGAGGATGCTGCGAGAATTCTCAAGGAAAAAATGCACGATAGCGAAAGGCAGATTAACGTCTTCCTCTCAGAGCTGCGAAAAAAGGGTTGGCTGGAGGTCACGCCCGACAAAGATGACGCCCGAAAAAAGATTTATAAATTGATAAGCAAGGAAGAAATCATCTCCGAAACCCTCGCCATAAGCAAAAACGAGCTCACACGCGCGGACCTCGATAGCCTCCTTAAAGCAGCGGCCGACCTCATCCGCACCCGCGTTGATTATACCTTTATCCTTCTCCTCCTCTTCTATAAACGCATCAGCGATAAGTGGGAAACAGACTTCGAAAAAGCTTATAAAGATGCTCTGGCTGACGGACTAACCGACGCCGAGGCTCGTGAGGAAGCAAAGAACTCGATCTATCACGACTTCGACATATCGGAAGACCTTCTCTGGGAGAATATCCGCAAGGACCCGGCTCGGCTGCCTGAAAATTTTTCCCGCGCTATGAAGGCCATCTCTGAGCTGAACCCCGAGCTCAAAGACGTCTTTGAAAATGTGGACTTTGTTCAATTTACCTCAAACCGGGAGAACGCCGAAATCCTAAGGCAGCTTGTTGAATTGTTCAGCGCCAGGTCTCTTCGCCACGTCGCGCCTGATATTCTCGGAGATGCCTATGAATGGATTCTCAAATACTTCGCCCCCCAAAAGGCAAAAGAAGGTGAGATATACACGCCTCGGGAAGTCATCAAGCTTCTTGTGGAGATTCTCGATCCAAAACCAGGCGAAAGTGTCTATGATCCGGCTCACGGCTCGGGGGGGATGCTGATAACCGCCTATAAACATGTGGAAGATGAATCCGGTAAGGATGCAGCCGGTAAGCTCTTTCTTTTCGGACAGGAGGCTAATTATAAGACCCTTGCCCTCTCCAAGATGAACCTTTATATCCACGATATTAGAAATCCCCATCTTGCCCAGGGCGACTCTCTCCTCTACCCCAAATTCAAAGAAAAAGAAGGTATCAGCAAATTCAACGTCGTCATCGCCAATCCTCCCTGGAATCAGGACGGCTACGATGAAGAAACGTTGAAAAAAGGAGAATTCTGGAAAGAGCGCTTTGAATTCGGTTTCACTCCTCGCCAGTCAGCGGACTGGGCCTGGATCCAGCATATGCTTGCCTCAGCAAATGACAAAGATGGAAGGGTAGGAGTAGTTATCGATAACGGCTGTCTTTTTCGGGGCGGAAAAGAGAAAGCCATCCGAACCGCTACTCTCAATTCTGACAAAATCGAGGCCGTCATCCTTCTTCCCGAGAAGCTTTTTTATAACACCGGTGCTCCCGGCGCAATCCTGATACTAACCAAAAACAAACCGGCCAGCAGATTGGGCAAGATTCTATTCATAAACGCCAGCAAGGAATATCAACAGCACCCGGAAGTCCGGAAGCTTAATCAACTGGCCGATTCCCATATTGATAAAATCGCCAAAGCCTGTCGAGAATTCAAAGAAATTGAGGGATTTTCAAGAATTGTCGGGCATGACGAGATAAAAGAGAACGATTTTAACCTTAACGTCACGCTTTACGTCTTTCCGGAAGAAGAAACGGAGGAAATAGATGTCTTAAAAGAGTGGCAAGACCTTCGCCGCCTCGAGAAGGAGACCGCTGAGATCGAAGCGAAAATCGAGGGCTATCTCAAGGAAATTTACAGAGAGAAATAAGGCGGGAATGGATAAGAAAGAACTGGACATCATTCTCAAGGAAGGCGAGGGCTACAAGGTTGAATTCAAAGAAAGCCCGAGCGGTCTGGAGAAAGAACTTGCGGCATTTGCCAACTCGTCTGGTGGCAGGATATTTCTCGGTGTGACTGATGAAGGCAAGATCAAAGGAATTGATATCAATAATGAATTGAAGTCCAGAATTCAAGACATTGCTAATAATTGCAGACCTAAAATAAAAATATATATCGACAGATATGACAGCATTCTCATCATTAACGTGAGAGAAGGCCAGGATAAACCTTATGAATGTTCATCGGGCTTCTATAAAAGGATTGGCACTAACTCTCAGAAAATGACAAGAGATGAATTATTGGAATTTTTTAAATCAGAAGGAAAAATCAGGTTTGACGAGCTCATCGAACCAAAATTCTATTACCCTAAAGATCTTGATAGAAACAGACTTCAAAGATTCTTGCAATTGGCCGGAATTTCTAAAATTGGCAATACTGAGAAACTGCTCATCAGCTTAGGTGTAGCTGAAAAACAGGAGGGGAGGCTTTATTTTAACAACACGGGAGTGCTGTTTTTTGCCAGGGAGCCGCAGTGATTCACTCCCTGGTCTGTCTACACCGTTGCGTTGTTCAAGGACAACGCAGGCGTCGACATAATCGATAGAAAAGAAATAGAAGGCAGCCTGTTTGAAATCGTTGAAGATGTCATGAAATTTGTGATGCTGTATTCAAAGGTTGCCTACCGTTTCACAGGCAAGCCTCAGAGAGAAAATATTTATGAATATCCTTTCGACGCTGTTAGAGAGGCTGTTATCAATTCGGTTATGCACAAATACTATTTTGAGCACGGTCATAACAACATTCTGAGATTCCTTCCCGACAGGATCAGAATTGAAAACTTCTGGCAGAAACCTTCTCATTTTGTTCTCGGCAAAACGGTATTCAGGAGAAATCATCTCATCGCGGACCTATTTTCTAAAATTCACTTCGGCGAAAAGATGGGAACCGGCTTTGAAAGAATAAGAGAAATCTGCAAAAAAGAGAACGCCCCTTTTCCAGAAATAGAGTTTAATGAGAATTACTTTTATGTAACATTCAGGCAGAGTGAAGAATATCTTAACATATTAAGCAGAGGAGAAAAATACGAAGTAACAAAATTGAATGAAAGGCAGAAGATTGTTTTCGATCATCTAAAGAAGACAGGCAGGGTAACAACAAAAGAATATATAGAGCTCACAAAAACCACAAGAAGAACGGCCATCCGGGATCTCAACGATTTGGTAAGTAAAAAGATATTGCATGTCGCAGGCGGTATGGCTGGAAAACAGCGTTACTATGTCTTAATGTGACAATGAATGTCACATTAGTAAATGTGTCACAAATGTGACATAAATGTGACAAGTAAATTATGTTTATAATTAGGTCGACGAACAAAAAAGCTAATTATAATTTGAGGTAATAAGATGGAAGAATTGAAAGACGAACATTTTGAATGCATTAAGGAAGACAATTCAGAAGAGGAAAACGATAAACAGTGGCAATTATCTAAGATAGTCTTTGATCAATTTTATGAATACTTGAAAAACAAAGGATTAAATGAGAACACTGCCGGCAGGCGAACCGATCGGGCAGCTTTTTTTATCATGAACTATCTTTTTGTTTACGACGACGCAAGGAATATTTTGGAAGTTTCTGAGGACACTGTCAGAAAATTCCTTGGGAATTGGTACATCAGAAAGTTTTGGAATCCTTCCATCCGAGGCATCAATTCCTATCTTAAAGCCATATCTGATTTTTATACATTTCTTAAGGATAGAGGTTTTATCTCCAAAGAACAATTAAGCGAAATAAAAGACGTGTGTAAAGATAAAGCATGGTTCGAGATGAGACTTCAAACTTATTTTGAGGCCCAGGGCGATGATTTCTATGACTGGATACAAGAATACAATTATGATTAATGAAAGTAGACATATCAAGTATTCAAATTCATACGCCCTGCAACAGAGTCTACTTGGCTCCATGCCTCTGGCGCTTTGCCCAATTCCTACAGTTTCTGCAAAAAATTGGGACTTAAGATCAGCCCAAAAAGTTAGCCGCAATCAGCCTGAAGTAATCAAAAAAGGAGGTTAAGAATGAATAACAAACTGACCAATGAATTGCTTACTTTTGAAGCCGATCACGTATGGATAAGCGAAAACCTGGAAACACTTCTGGAGCAGTACGCTGACCAATGGATTGCTGTCAAGGATGGTAAATTGATTGCCAATGACCCCGATTTAGGAGGACTGCTGAAGAAGCTACAAGACCCGGCCCGCACATGCGTTGAATTTATCACCCGTGAGCCCCTGGAGATGGTACTATGATCATTCAAGGTCGCTTCATTGGAGATGCACCTTATTTTCCCGTTCATCTTCGGTCAGCGCACTTTCAAGGATTTGTCTGGTTCCTGGCCGACACAGGCGCATCTCGAACAACGCTCCTGGATCGCGATGTGCAGCTTTTGGGCTTAAAGACCGAAATCCTTGAGCCAGCATTGATACCTATTGTAGGCATTGGAGGAAGTGTGCGTTCATTTATGGCAGCGGATGTAGAAATTACATTAGCGTCCGATGAAGGCGACGTAATGCAACGACAGGATTTGTGGGTTGTGCAACACGATCTGAGCCGATTACCGCCTGATGAAGTCTCACGTATTCTAAGACTTCCTTCAGTTCTAGGGCGCGACCTGATCAATCGGTTTCGCTTTTTTAGCAATTATCAGGCTGGGGTCTTACGGCTGGAGAGATGATAAAAACGAGCTTGTTTAGGCTATGGGGATATTTCTATGAAGATGAGCTTCTCTCAATTATCTTCCCGGCGACTTAAGAAACGCTGACATATAGGCTGAGGAACTTTTGGATATGTTAATGAAATCCGTGAATAAAAAATTCTCGGGTGCGAAACCATCAACGATAATCGGCGCTTGATACCTCCGATTCGAACTTGAACGCCATTACTATAGCGATTATTATTACGAAGGAGAATATGAATAAATGAGATTGGACAGACAAAAGGTCGGACGGCGAAAGGAGGTAATGAGTGCCATTATTTGTCAGGTATAAGATTTCTGGCGATTCTGCCCGAGGTAGAATATCCGCAACATGTACTGATATCGGCCCTAAATCGGAAGCATATCAGCACCAGGTGAGGATATGAACGAGATAGGCGAAAGCACGCTCGGCTTAAAGGGAGGAAGTATTAATGGATCTCCAAACAATATTAAAATCTATAGCTGAGAAGCTGGCTATTGATTTTAAATATATGAGTTCAGAAATCGAACACAGGGCATCCAAAGGTCGTGTGAGAGAAATTGAGATAGTCGAGCAATTCCTTCGAAAATACTTGCCTACGACTATTGGAATATCCCATGGTGAGATTATCGCCTCTACTGGGGAAACATCTAATGAATGTGATATTATTATTTATGAATCACATACTTGCCCAATTCTTTTAGACAAGAGCGGCTATCAAATCTTCCCAGTGGAGTCCATTTATGGGATTTTGGAAGTGAAGAGCCTTTTGAACAATACTGAGTTAGAAGATGCATTTGCCAAGATTTCAAGGGTCAAGAAGTTTCCAAAGATAGCCTTTGAACCCCAGGCAGGAGCAATCATTAACACAACGAATCTTTATGATAAGGAATGGGCTTATTTCCCAACTGTAGGGTTTATATTTGCATATGATTCGATTGACATAATAAACCTCAGGAATCGTTTAGACGAACTTCAGAAAGATTTACCCTTTAATGAGCGGATTGATTCAGTGTGGGTGCTTAATAAAGGTATGATAGTAAACTGGGACGAATCGGCAAAAAAAGTAAATCACACACCCACAAGCAAAACCCGTTTACGAGCGGTGGGTTCAGAGAACCCTCTTTTACTAATGACTATTCACTTACAACAACTCTTCCAAGCCGGTTGGATGCCCAAGTTTAAAATCCAAGAATATTTGCAAGATGTAAACTACGGTAACTTTTTGGAGCCTTGAAAGAGGTGAACGATGGCATCGTCTAACAGCGTGTTTGCGGTTCGCTTTGCTCACCAAGATGCCTTCGGGACTTCGCAAATACACAAACCGTTGTACGCCATCGCACTCATACAAAACTTAATGCCTTGATTTTTGTAAAGAAGGATTTAGCATGACACTTATGGCCGATAGAAAGATCTGTCTTGTAGATAGTATATTTTTTGAAGAAGGGGAACTTGGATTCTGGGAGTGGCTTCCGATTGGTAAA
>JARYMI010000054.1:0-7500 GCA_029907205.1 Clostridiales bacterium | reverse complement strand
AAACTCAAGCGGCCATGGCTGCACTGGACAAAATGAGGATCGACCTCCTGCAGGCGGGCTCCGGCCTCTCTCAGGCTATCCGACTCGGAATTATCGAAGGGATTAAGATGAGCGAGGAAAGCTTGACCATCCTCAACCTTCAGGAGACTCTTCTTCTCAGCGAAGATCTTGCGCCGGGGACTCAACGCATTATTCTTGGCGCTGCCGCAGCGATCAGTCCGGGGCGTGAAATCTGTTTGATCAACGCCCAGCGGGGAGAGCGCCGATCCGTATTATCATGCAAAGGCAAGGTTATTGTATTGGCTTCGCCGCTCGAGTTTTTTTACCGAAAGAAAGAAACCCAAGTTCTACTCGTTGAAACGATATCTCTCTATCTGGACAAGGGGAGAAGCACGATCCGCAGGCAAGTGAATTTAAGTTCCCCTCAGCCGCTCCTCGAGGATGTCTATTCTTTCGATTTCGGTTTTGACGCAAAGAACAACCTAGCGAGGGTCAATTTTGTCCTGAAAGCCAATGAGGAGAAAACGTATGAACTCTTGGTCTTTCCGAAAAATATCGCGCTCTCTCTCAGGCGTTCCTGAGAAAAGGAAAACAGGGGCCATGTTTATCGTCACCATTTTTTGTTTCTTCGCCTTCTCGACGTTGGCTTTAGGGATTGTTTTTCTCTCCCAGATCCATCTAAAACTGAACGGGTTGAGAAAGAATTCAGTCCTGATGGACTATGCTTCAGAAAATGGAATCAAGGACGGCTTCCACGACCTCGTGAAAGCCCTTGGAAGCATCACCTCGCCAAGAGTGATCTCCAAGGATGATTATGAAAGATGGAGAGAGAGCATAGCAAAGGTCCAGCTGAGACTTGTCGAGGAAACACTGGAAAGAAGTTTTCCTATCGTGATCTTCAAGACGGAAGAAGAGCTGATGTGGAAAAGCCAGACAAACTGCTTTTTCGAGAGCTTCACTGAAGCAGAAAATTTTTTCTGCGTCCAGTTCAGGCTGGAGATTGACTCGGAGGGATGGCTTAAGAGTTTGCCGCATCGACGAAAATCAAGCCTCGAAAGCCGCATCGATATTTCGGCCGGCCATGTTCCCCTCTCTTTCTTTCCGCTGCTGATTAATAAGAACCTTGATTCTGAGGAAAAGCGCCATTTCGAAAAAGAGAACGATGTCCAGATAATCCGTCCGTCGCAGGACCATTCCTCCGCTCAGGTAAGCTTCGCAGATGAACCGCTCATCCCTAAAGAAGCTGATGGCCTCATCGAAAAAGCTATGAATATCAACCTGTTTCGTCCGCAAAACCTGCCGCCATCAAAGCTCCGCCTTGTCCTCGGCCTGGAAGAATCGGATGCTCCTGTTCCCGACGGAGTCTACCTCATCCAGAACGACCTTGGCCTCGGAGGAATCTATGTTCAGGGCGACGTCAAGGAGATGGTAACGGCCATTGAAGAAGACTATCAAGTGATCTCGTTCCGGATGGAAAAAGACTCATGGGTTCTTAAGTTCAGCCCCTCGAGAAGCAAGACTCTTTTTTCCTCGCCTTCCGGACTTCTTTCCTTTAACCTCGTTCCCCTCGGAATTGTTATTATCAACGGCAAGGTTGAATCGCTCGGCGGGGGAAGAGTTGACGCCAGCGGCGAGGTCAGGCTTGTCCAAGATGAAGAAATTCCCTCCCTCCTCTCAGGAGTCAACCTGACGCTTGTGGCTTCGGAAAAAATAACGATCACTTCTCACCTCATCCGCCAGGGGGTCACCTGGCAGGACGGGATTCCCTATCTCAAGGAAAAAGCTGGCCAGCTCGTTATCTTCTCCACAGGGAAAGATCTCTGGCAAGACGAAGAGCGAGACGCCGGCATTGCCATCGGAGTCAACGCGCCCGACGGTGTCCAGGTTCACGCCTCTTTGACAGCCCAGGGAGACGGTTTCAGGATTGACGGAAAAAACCAGGATATTCGTCTGGTGGGAAGTCTGCAGACAACGGAATACGTTGCTCAAGGAAATCGCCTCAAGATTTTTGCCCAGGACTCTGCGGATTTCCTGAATGCCGCTTCGTTATCGCCTGAAACCAAGCAGCCCGTTCTTTTTCTTACTTGTTTTGAGATTCTGGTTTGGAAGGAATAGCTAATGAAGAAGGGGCTATCTCTCCTCGAAGCACTGATCATTCTCGCTGTGGCCTCGCTTATGATTTTCGCCGCCTCGACTCCTCTCCTTACTTCCTCTCCCAAGTACAGGCTGAAAAAGGCGGCCGGAGAGATTTATGCGCGCCTCAATTATGCCCGGTACAGGGCAATATTTGACGGGCAGGCCGTGCGCGTCAGCTTCAGCTCCACCAGCTACACCATAGAAAAATATGACTCGCCCCTTAAAAAATGGACGCCCGTTGCGAGCGGCGCTCCCGAGGGCGTCAGGATTGAGGCCAACAACAGCCCCATCTTTCATCCCGTGGGGACTGTCTCCAACCTGGCGACAATCGTAGTCTCCAATTCATGGGGAAAATACAAGTTGACGTTGGCTATTTCAGGAAGAATCAGGATGGTTATGCTTTAGGCAGAGGGCGCTTTAATTTTCCGGAGGATATCGGCCAGGTCAGAAGCCGATGAGATGAAGCCGGCAGCGCCACGGACAGCTGCTTCCTTTTCCAATTCTTCATCTCCCCGGTGAGGCGACAGGAGGATGACAGGTATGTTCTCCATTTCTTTTGACTTTTTCAGATCTTCAAAAACTGCCGAAACATGTTTCTCTGGCAAAGAAACATCCAGGAAGATAACGTCGGGTTTTTCCTTTTCTGCATGACTTAAAGCGCTTTTTCCACCAGCAAAGGAATCAACTTGATAGCCCTGCCGGACAAGCCTCATCTCAATCATGGTTGCCAGGCGCGAAGCTCCGGCTATGATAAGGATCTTGTTAATTAGCCTTTCGGGCTTCCCTACTATCCTCTCGACACTCTCCAGGAGTATCTTGGGGTCATACGGTTTCTTGACGTAGCCGATTATCCCGGCCCGGTAGCATTCCTGGACGAACTTGGGCGAACTCATGATGGTCAGAGCTATGATGGGGATGCTCTCGGTCAGGGGATTTTCTTTGAGCTTGATAATGGCTTCGAGCCCGTGCATGCCGGGCATGATCATGTCCATCAGAATCAGGTCTGGCCTTTCTTTCTGGGCGATCCTGATCCCTTCCAGTCCATTCTTAGCGACGACGAGATTGTAACCGGACGCCTCGAGGTGTTTCTTGATCAGTTCGACCTGGACAGGATCATCTTCAACCAGCAAAATTTTTTGCATTTCTCGCTTTTCCCCTCGCTTCAAACCTAACCATTCAGGCTCTCGCCGTTATTTGCCAATCTAGTTTGTCACTATTATTCAGCAATTTAATTTTTTCCGCAAGACCCCCTTTCATGGAAGATGATGTTTTTTGTCGAAGACCACCTTCCCGTCAATAATCGTATAAACGACCTCTGTCTTCAAGATGTCTTCTTGAGGGATAGCCATCAAATTGCGGTCGAAAACAGTGATGTCAGCTAGATTGCCTTCCTGGAGAGAGCCGCGAATGTCATCTTCGAAGCAAGCCAGGGCATTGTTCAACGTGTAAGCCCGAATGGCTTGCTCGATAGAGATTTTTTCTTCGGGAAACCAGCCTTCCTCAGGGGTGCCTTTAATCGTCTTCCTGGTCACGGCGGCATAAATCAAGTATTTAGGATGCATGTGGTAGTAGGCTGCCGTTGTCCCGGGCCAGTCAGATCCAAAACTCAGAATAGCGCCGTTATCTAGGAGCGACCTGAAAGCATAGGCCCCGCGGCATCTTTCTCGCCCTATTCTCTCTTCCATCCAGCGCATATCATCTGAAATATGGTAGGGATTGACCTCAGCGATGACATTGAGCGCTTTAAAGCGGGGAAAGTCCTGCGGCCGTATCACCTGAGCGTGGATAACCCTGAAGCCTTTGAGTTCTGCTCCTGTCTCTTTCCTTAACCGCTCATAAAGGTTGAGCATCTCCGCGACTCCACGGTCCCCGATGGCGTGCACGTTGGCCACAAACCCTGCCTCCAGTCCGGACTTGATCAAGCGGTGCATTTTTTCCATATTGCCCACTTTGAGCTCAGGGTCATCAGAGGTGTGATGACGCCAATGGCCATAATTCTGCGGCTGATCTTCATAGGGCTCAAAAAAGAGAGCGCCGTGAGTGCCCATGATGCCATCGATATAGCCCTTCAAAGCCCCGTAGCGAAGCCACAGATCTTTCTGCTTTGTCTTGGGATGAAGCCCCATCGTGAACCCGTTTGCCTTGAGTTCATCCGCCCGGGATAGGTCAGGCCTTAGCCAGACTCGGCAGGTCAGCTCTCCCCTATCTTGAAGTTCAATAAAGCGGGCCGTCTGATCGGGAGTTTCGATGTCGTGGATCTCGACGATCCCCGCCTCCCGCAGAGCCTTTAAGGCGGCTCGGTTCTCGTCCAAGAGCCTCCGGTGAGATTTCGGACGAACGGCTTTTGCTAAAGCATCAAACGCAGCGGAAGGGTAAAAAACAATGCCGGTTGGCCGGCCGTCAGGCCCGAGCTCAAGCCCTTGAGTTTTCTGGCCCTCCAGCTCAGCTGCTTTCAGAGCGGGCGAATTGGCCAGCCATTCTTTCCGGTCAAACCGGCAGAGAAAGCAAGGATTGTCGGGTGTAAGGTCATCGACCATCGAACGATTCGGTCTCCAGGAGACGGTTTTCTTCTGGGAAAATTTCCCGGTGTCTCCCAGATCCCACTGCTCGTATGCTCCCCAGAGGCCTTCTGTGATCCATTCTCCTTCGTCCAGGATCGCCACGACTCGCTCGATTTCCTTCCTCAACCGCGCTTCGTCCGAGACCATCATCAGGTTCGCGTCGTTGATCAACGCACCAGCCCTGTTGAAATGAACATGGGCGTCGATGATTCCAGGGAGGACAAATTTTCCTTCCAAGTCAATGACCCGAGCTTCTTGGCCGATGTATTTTCTTGCTTCACGATCGTTCCTGCACACAGCGATTATCTTGTTCCCTCGAACAGCCAGGGATGTAGCCGAAGGCATGGCCTCGTTAACGGTATAAATTGTCCCATTCAAAAGCACAAGGTCGGCCGGGACGGAAGTTCGGCGGGAGCATCCAGGCTGTCCAAGCAAACCGATTCCCAGAAAAACTAATGCAAAAAAGGATAACGAATTGAGTTTGTTTATCATCCTTGCTTCCGTTAAGCGAAGTGCGCGAAAAGTATCAACTTCCCCATTTCTTGCAATTATATTTTTTTCGGGCTCATCTGTCAAAAGAAAAATAACCAGGGCAGATATGATGCTTCTTTGCTTTTTGCTGCGGGAATGATAAAATTTTAACCAGACCCTGAAAAAAATCGTGCCGGGAGGTCAGACCATGAAAAAAGGATATTTTGTTTTATTCCTCCTCTCATTTGTTTTCTGTTCATTCATTTTCTGGGCTGCGCCCAATGGTCTTCTTGGAGGTGAGGCGATCTCCGTCCAGAAAATCGAGCCGTTTGCCTATTTTTGCCTGCGTCACAAAGGCCCTTTCTCGCAGCTCCCGGAGATAATAGGAAGACTGATGGAAGAATCCCGGGCTCAGAATGTCTTTCCTGCTGGCCCGCTGATGGGCATCTATTTCAACGTCCCTGGCGAAGTCGAGCCCGAGGAGCTGGAGTGGGAGATTGGGTTTCCTGTCACGCCGCACGCGCTCGTACAACTTCCGCTTGAAAAAAAAGAATGGAATTTTGACCAAGTGGCGTCATGCCTCCATCGAGGCCCGTACCACAAAACAGGCGAGACCATCGCCACCATGCTTGAATGGATGGAGGCAAACGGCTACGAACCCTCCGGGCCGGTCTTGGAGCGTTATCTTGACATGAACCCCCAGGAGCTCAAGCCTGAGGACCTGAAGACAGAAATCTGGATTCCCTGCCGGAAAAAGGGCTAGCCTGCTTTACCCCGACAGGCTTTTACGCAGATGCCGCAGATGTGCTGAGTCACTATTCCCCTTCGCTTGAACTCCTTCAGCTTCTCAAAGCAACTTCTGTGGTCAAAATCTTTTTTGTCCATTTTTATGGCTTTGGCCGGGCAAAAGGAGAGGCATTTTGTACAGGTTTCGCAGTCTAATTCTACCGGCTTGTCCAGAGTGAGCGGCATGTCTGTTAGGATGGTAACGAGCCTAACTTGGGATCCAAATTCTGGCGTAACGACCAAATTATTGCGGCCTATCCAGCCTAACCCAGCAAGAAAGGCTACCCTCTTATGCGAAACATGGGCTAGCTGCTTATCCCAATCGATGATCTGTGAAGCAGGGATAGGAAGAGCCTTATACCCCGCCTCCTGGATAAATGAAGAGACCTGGAAGGCCGTTCTATCAAGAAAATAATTGAGCTGGCGATAGTGATGGAAATAAAGGACAGTCGGGCTATCCTTTATGTCCTCGAGCACGGAGCGGATCAGATGCTTTCCCAGAGAAATTCCGAAGTCGAATTGTCTCCGAACCATCCTGTCAAGGCCAAACTCCTCTCTGGCTTCCGTAATATCAGCAACTCCGAAAAGATCCAGACCAGCATCATGAGCAAACTTCTTAAGTTTTTTTTTATTTTCGTCTTCTGGGCTCATGCGTTCATTTTATGAACGCTTCTTCAGACTGTCAACAAAGCAACAAGAGTTGACTCATCATCAAGATTACGATATATCAAATTCTAAAATAAAGAGTAGAGGAGCCTTGATGAGAGAAAAGACTCTGGCCATCATTAAACCCGACGCCGTTAAGAAAAGAGTGATAGGAAAGATAATCCAGAGGATTGAGGACGAAGGCTTTGAGATAATTAAAATGAAATTGCTTCATCTCACCAAGGAGGAAGCAAAAGCATTTTACGTTGTTCATAAGGACAAGCACTTCTATGACAGCTTAACCGAATTCATGTCCTCTGGAGAAATCGTCGTCATGATCCTTGAGCGCGAAAATGCCATTGCCCACTGGCGGGAAGTCATGGGGGCGACAGACCCAGCTTTGGCGAAACCGGGCACCATCAGGCGTGAGTTCGGATTCTCTGTGGAAAGAAACGCCGTCCATGGATCTGATAGCCGTGCGACAGCGGACTGGGAAATAGGCTTTTTTACAGAAAAAATGGGGTTGGATTAGGTTGGACCAGAGAATGGCAATTGCTAAATCCAATTTAGGAAGAGCTGCTCTAACCCATATCTTGTATAAATAAAAAAATGGACTACAAAATAATGAGCCCACGGCAAATCTTATTGACGCCTGCTAATAAATTATATAAATTTTAAAAAACCTCTTGACATTTTCACACTAATTATTTAGATTTATGATACGCCTTGGATGAGAATGATGGAGTTTCTGTCCCTCATTTGTTTACGTCCTTTACTCTTCTATCATTCCACAGGGCGCAATTAGTCTTTAAAAGGAGGCCCTCGTGCAGAAGAAGTCAGTATTCAAAATCGCGGCTTTATTTACCCTGCTGGGATTTTTCCTCCTCTCCGTCCCTGGCCT
>JARYMI010000053.1 GCA_029907205.1 Clostridiales bacterium | reverse complement strand
GTCAGCGTTTGTCCGTAAGATTTTTCAAGAAGAGGCACGAGCGCCCACTGGTCCCATTCGGGAACGTCGACTTTATAGGCCGCGACCATCAGAACGAGAAATGAAAGGGGAATCGACGCAAGTACCCACACCCCGATTCTCTTCACGAATACAAACGCCTTAAGCATGTTTATGTTGTCATCGCGAGCGCAGCGTGGCGATCTCTCTTTTTGGTTAGAATGCTTCGTCATCCCGCAAGGCCGAATTTCTCGCAATGACACGGCACTGACGATTTCATAGTATTGAGATGAAAAAAAGTGTTTTGTTCATCACTCACCTGTATTATCCTTCACTGGGAGGAGCGGAGAGGGTTTTTCAGAAAATAGCCGAAGGCCTGGCCCGGAGAGGCTTTCGAGTGACGGTGCTGACGAGCGACGCCTTGAGCACGGAACAGTATTTCACGCTGGCCGTGAACAATCTGCCGGCCTGTGAAGTCCTTAACGGCGTCCGCGTAATCCGGGAGCCTCTGAGGGCGAAAATTTATAGATATCTCAGGTTCATCGATCGGCCTCTCAGAAAAGCCGGGCGGCTGGGAGTTTTTCTTAGGCCGCTTTTTTTCGGCCCTCACTTCGGTCGGGGGTTCAGGGAAGTTCTAAAAGAGAAAGCAGAGGTCGTTGTTGCCGGCCCGACGCCCACGTCGGCGGTCTTTTACGGGCTTTATTACAAGATGAAGAACCCACAGTCAGAGTTTGTTGTCTTCCCCCACATGCACATCGAGGACAGGCTCCATACGGCGCCGATAAACCTGTGGGCGATCAAAAGAGCCGATGCCGTCCCGGCTCTCACAGACGCTGAGAAAAAGTATCTCCGGGCCAGGGGTGTTAAAGAAGGGAAAATCAAGAGGGTTGTGAACGGCGTCGATGAAGTCCTCCTCCGAGCGCCGCGAGCCGAAGCCACGGGACTGAAAGACTACGTCCTCTATTTAGGTCAGGAGGGCGAGCATAAGAGAATCCCGCTCTTGATAGAGGCGATGAGAAACCTCTGGGAAAAGGGTTCGGAGGCGCCTCTCGTGATCGCGGGCGCCCGGACAAATTTCTCGTATGAAATTGACAGGATTATCAGAAACCTTCCTCCAGGAGCCCGGTCAAAGATTTTTCGGTTTAACAATTTCAGCGAAGAGCAAAAAACCGCCCTTTTAGATAACTGCCTGATGATGGTCAACCCCTCGGCTTACGAGGCTTTTGGCATTGTCTTCCTCGAAGCCTGGGCCAGGGGAAAGCCTGTCATCGGCGCGGATATCCGGGCTCTCAGGGAGATCATCCGGGATGGCCAGAACGGCCTCCTCTTTGACGCCCTGGAAAACGGGGACCTTGAGCGAAAAATATTGAAAATCCTGGAAAATTCAGAGCTCGGCCTGAAAATGGGGCAGGCAGGGCACAGGGACATCAGCGAAAAATATACCTGGGACAGGATCGTCGATAAAATTGTCGGTACATTTTTCCCTGGAATTTCGACTAAAATATAGAGGTGAGATAGCCATGAAAGCAAAAATTGCCCTATATTGCCTGTCCGCGATATTTCTTTTGTTCAGCCTGAGTTTCGCCGAGGAGCTGCCCATCCCGACATACGCCAATTCCGTCATCATCAGCATCGAGCACAGCCCGGCGGATTTCGCCGAGGTTGACTATATCAAGAGCCGTTTTAGCTTCGGGCTCTACGCCTGGCTTTCTTTTTCCAGGACGACCATAAACCCAGACCTGCCCTGGCACCACGACTGGAACGACGCCTCGACGGGCATCCAGAGCTTCAAGGATCAGGTCAACGCTCTTATCGCAGCCTGCCGGGAAAAGAATGTCCGGCTCCACGTCGTCCTCTGCTCCGGGATCGCCAGGGCTTTGCCACTCTACCGTGAAGCCAAGCAAGAGGATATCCGCAACTGTTCCTGGTATAACGACAATAAACTTGCCTCGGATGCCCAGATCATAGACCCGAATGTTCTGGGCAAGTACGTTTTTGGGACTTTTTCCCGGTATGCCAGGAAGATGAGGGCCAACATCGAAGCCAAGGCGAAAGCGGCAGCCGTGTTTCTGAAGCAGACGATGGACGAGAACCCCGACGTTTTGATCGCGCTCAGCGGCTGGGGCGAGGCGGAGATGAACTTCAACCGTGTCAACCCCGAGAGAAACCTTCAAGATTACTTCTGCGACTACTCACCGTTTGCCGTGCTCGAATTCAGGGACTGGATCTGCCACACGGGGATGTACGATGACCTGACGGGAGCCTATAAAGGCCAGGGATATGCCCAGGGCGGGACGAAATACCAGGGCGAGGCCGGGCTGACCCGGTTCAACGCCGATTTCGGGACGACATTCACGACCTGGAACCTTAAATATTACAATTGGAGTCTTTCCGACGACTTCGACTCGAATCCCGTCGATGATGTTAACAACGACCCCAACCGCATTCCTCTTTCCCAGTATTCCCATGGGAACATGATGCCCTCGTCAGGTCCCGGCTACATCGCCGGCGGTTTTGACCCGCCGCGCTCGATGATGACGCCGAGTGCCTTCCTCAACCTCTGGAACCTCTTCCGCCAGACCATGGTCCATAACTTCGTCAAAGACCTGGCCAGGTGGATGAGCGAAGCCGGAATTCCTTCCGAAAAATGGTTCTCCCACCAGATCCCCACCGACTACCTCTGGGGCTCAAACCCCACCTGGCCGGAGCTTTACGGCCGGTACTACACCTCTGCCTCTCCCCTCTGGACGGTTGATGTCAGGCCCTACGGATCGATCGGGGGAACCATCTACGATATCAAATACCCTCCCGATGTTTTCCCCGGCGAGTTCGCCAGGACGACGAAATATGCGGTCCCAACGATTGGGGGCATGACCGACAACTGGGCCATCATGGAGTATGACGCCGAGACCTATCCCCACGGGTTCAGCGTCCCCCAGAGCAGCGCTGACCTCATCCTCCAGCAGTACATGAACCTCTATAACCACAACGTCCATCTCATCAACTTTTTCATGTGGTGGGACTCAAGCGGCGAGCACCGCATCAAAGGGATGAACAAAGAGGTTGCTCTTGCCAGTTTCATCCAGCAAATCCGCGACAAGGCGAGGAGGACAAACATGAGCACTGTCTTCTCGCCGCCGAAAGTCGTCGGCCTTTCGGCAGGCTACGACTCTTCTGTGTTTGCGGTCAGGCTGGCGTTGAGCGGAAAGATCTGGTCAGGTCATGCCTGGAACTGGAAGGACTGGGGAGATTTCAGCCACTTTGAAGTCTACCGCGCTCAGACGCCGAATTTCATGCCGGGCGCCGGAAATCTCATCGCCACGACAGCCGATTATTCCTATGACGACAGGGCCATCCTCGTCGGAGCCACCTATTTCTACAAGCTAAGAGCGGTCAACAGGAATCAAGTTGGGGGACCTTTTTCAGATGAAATCTCCGTGACGGTGACCTCTCCCCAGGCGCCCGTCCTTTACGTCAACAAGTCGCTCGTTTATTTTGGGGCAACGCAAGGCGGCGCGACCACGAGGAGGGAGAGAATCCTGGTCGCCAACAGCGGCCAGGGGGTAATCAACTGGCAGGCGACAAAAAGCGCTTCCTGGATTGAGGTCAGCCCTTCCTCGGGCGCGGGGAACGCAGCCCTGGAAATTGCCGTGAATGCGAGCGGCCTTTCCGCCGGCAGCCGGAGCGGCACGGTGACGGTGTCCGACCCTGGCGCATTCAACTCTCCCCAGACGATCACCGTCCATCTGACGGTCTACAACACGGGAGCTGATGCCGCGCCGTTCGGTGTCATCGACACGCCTGTCAACGGATCGACCGTCTACGGCAGCGTGCCGGTGACGGGCTGGGCCCTTGACGACATCCAGGTGAGCAAGGTCCAAATCATGCGAGCCCCGCACGTGAACGACGCGCAGGGGGTTATAGGCGGTGATGGGCTCGTTTATATCGGCGATGCGGTCTTTGTGAAAGGAGCCAGGCCGGACGTCGCCTCGGCCTATCCCGCGTATCCGCGCTCTGACACGGCCGGCTGGGGTTACATGCTGTTGACGAACTTGATGCCGGCTGGCGGCAACGGCAGCTTCCGTCTGTATGCGGTCGCCGAAGACACTAACGGGAGGCGGACGACTTTAGGCTGGAAGGACATCGTCTCCAACAACGCTTCGAGCACAAAGCCTTTCGGCGCGATCGACACGCCTGCACAGGGCGGAGTCGTATCGGGCAGGGCCTATGTAAACTTCGGATGGGCGCTGACCCCGCCGCCCAAGGAAATCCCGCGCGACGGCTCGACAATGTGGGTGTGGATCGATAGCCTGCCCGTGGGAAAGCCGGTCTATAACCAGTTCAGGCAGGACATCTATGACCTTTTCCCGAACTACATAAACAGGGATGGAGCGGTCGGATATTATTATTTAGATACGACTAAGCTCACCAACGCCGTGCACACGATTGCCTGGTCGGTCGTGGATAATGCCGGGGAGTCGCAGGGCATCGGCTCCCGGTATTTTGAAGTCGAGAATGTGGGCGGCGAAGTCGGAGGCGCTTTTCTTGGCGGAATTTACGTGGAAGATCAGTCGGGGAGGCTGCGGATTGAAGTGGAAGGGAAGAGGGAGATAGAAGTCGAGGAGCTTGATTACGTCAAAATCAAGTTGTTAGGAGAGGGGGGAGAAAGATTCGTTGGCTGGGGCGAGGACAAAACCAGGCCGCTTCCCGTTGGCTCGACGCTCGAGGAGAAGAAGGGCGTTTTTCACTGGAGGATCGGGCCCGGGTTTTTGGGCCGCCACGTCCTTCATTTTGCCGTCTGCCGCGGCAATCTCATCAGCCAGGCCGCTGAGGTCATCATCACGATCTTGCCCAAATCCTTCGAGAAAGAAAGAATAAAAGGCAGGGTTGACGTCCGAAAAATCAAGTAGGAAGGTCTTCCTTTCCCTCCAGGTCGGGCTCCTGGCCGCAGTAGCCCTGGTCCTCGCCGGGATATTCATCTCTTCGTTCATCCCCCCTTCGATTGTCCTGGGTAAGAGCTTCATCGTTTTTGCCGCGCAGCACCGGGGGGCGACGACAGGGCCGCAGACGATCTCCATTGTCATCAAGAATAAGCCCTTTGGCGGCCATCGAGACCTTCACTGGAAGGCCAGGCCTCAGGATGACTGGCTTGTCGTCAAGCCCTCAACCGGCAGAGGCGCCGGGGAGGTCGAAATCAGGCCGAGGTACGGACGGCTTTCGCCGGGGACGCACGAAACCAAGCTCGATGTAACGGCCGAGGGCGTAAGGAACTCGCCGCAAGAAGTCCTGGTCGCCGTCAATATCATCGAGCAGGGGGCTTCAGCTCCGCCCTTTGGCTGGGTGGACTATCCTGCGGATGGGGAGAGAGTCACCGGTAATTTCCTGGACATGTGGGGGTGGGCTCTCGATGATATCGAAGTCAGGGAAGTCAGGATAAAGCGAAGCCCTTTTCCCGGTGAAACGGCGAAACCTGTCGATCCCGACGGGCTCATCCATGTGGGGATAGCGACATTTTTCAAGGGCATGAGGCCTGATGTCGCGAGAGTTCATGCCGATTATCCTCTTAACGACAGGGCCGGCTGGCAGTTCAGATTTCCTCTTAGAGGCTTTTTATCGGAAGGGCGAGAGAGCCTCATCCTTCACGTCTTTTTCGTGGATAAAGAAGGCCACATCCGTGAGATGACGCCGAGGACGGTCAGGCTGGCCCGGTAAGGCGCGCCTTCAAACATGACAATCATTAAGAGAATCGGCGTGTGGGCTCTTGTGTCGATTCCTTTTTTGTTTCTTGTTCTGATGGTGGCGAGATACAAAGTCGACGTTCCCGAATGGGACCAGTGGGCGCTCGTGCCCCTTCTTGAAAAATCTTACGGCGGCACATTGACCCTGAAAGACTTCTGGTTTCAGCACAACGAGCACCGGCTGGTTTTCCCAAAGCTCCTGATGGTGCCTCTCGCCCGTCTCAGCGGCTGGAACATAAGTTATGAGCTGGCCTTGAGCATCCTTCTGGCTGCGGGAATATTTTTCTGCCTGGCCATCGTTATGAAAAAGACGTTTGCCTCCGTTCTTGGCGCCCGCCTCCGCTGGCCTTTTATCTTCCTTTCACTGGTTGTTTTTTCCTTGAATCAAGTCGAAAACTGGATGTGGGGCTGGAACATCCAGATTTTTTTAAACGTCCTGGCCGGCGCTGGAGCGATCGTTTTATTGACGGGAAAGCGGCTGGGTTGGCGAGAAATCGCCGGGGCTGCGCTCCTCAGCATCGTGGCCGCCTTCTCTTACGCCAGCGGGCTTGTCTTTTCTCTCATCGGGTTTGCGGCCATCATCTTTTCTGTTTCCCTGACGAAAAAGCGACGGCTCCTTTATTCTCTCCTCTGGCTTTCGGTTTCGACAGCCATCTTCTATTCTTATTTTTATCACTATCACAGCCCTTCGCATCATCCTTCTCTATCTTCAATCCTGAACTCACCTTTAAATTATATGAGCTATGTCCTGACCTATTTAGGGGCGGCCCTGCTTTCTTCGGACGTGAACCCGTTTTTCGCCTTTCTCGCGGGCCTGGCGGGCGTCATCCTGTTTGGCCTCACTGTCCTGATGATTTTGAGCGGCCGGAAAATCAGGGCTGGCGACCTTTCGCCCTATCTTTTTTTAAGCTTGTATGCCCTGGCCACAGCGCTCCTTACCGGCCTCGGAAGGGCGGGTTTTGGAGCTGTCCAGGCCATGAGTCCCCGGTACGTCGCCTTCAGCTCTCTTTTCTGGATTTCTCTTGTCGTCTTTATTATCATTCTTTTAAAAATGGACGGGTCAAAAACGGAGGCCACCCCTAAACCTGCAAAAATCATTCTGGCCTCCATCCTGGCCTTGATCTTCAGTCTCTCGGCCACGAGCTCTTTCCATTCCCGGGTGCTGTTTAAAGAGCGGTACCGTCGCCTGGAGCCTGCCCGCCGGGAGCTCTCTGTTTTTAAGAACAAGGAGCTCTTAGAGCGGATTTATCCGCATCTTGGCGAGGTCGATTGGCGCGAGATGGAGAGGGCGGTTGAGTTTCTCAGGTCGAAGCGGCTCTCTGTCTTCAGGCCCGCCGCCCGGTGAAAAACGGCCATGAAAATGCGGATTAAGCCCGGCCTGTACTTTTTGTTCTCCCTGCTTGTTCTGTCGTTCTTTTTTATAAGGGGGTTCAAGGGGATTCAGGGAGACGGCATTTACTACTATTCCTATACGGTCTCTATACTTTGGGATGGGGACCTGGACCTAAAGAATCAGTTCGACCATCCCGACCCGCTTTTGCCGGGACAGACAGTCACCCAGGGCCTCTATTCCATCGACAAAAAAACGGGCAAGGCCTTCTCTCTTTTTAACCCGGGAACGGCGTTTTTAATGCTTCCGGCCGCGGCTCTTGGGAAGCTCATCGATGGGTTTAGAGGAGGCCGGCACGTTGACCCGTTCGACCTTTATTACCAGAGGCTGGCCGGGTACACGGCCGTTATCGTTTCAGCCCTGTCGCTCCTCGTTCTTTTTTCCATCCTCAAAAGATTCTACTCATTCTGGGTGGCTGCCGCAGTGCCGCTTCTTTTCTTGCCGGGGACAAACTGGCTTTTCTATGCTTCTGCATTCGCTTCCTGGTCGCATGTTTACGCCCTTTTTCTTTTTGCCTGCCTCGTCTGGTCTTTCCTGAAGTTCATGGAAAAGAGGACTGTGGCTTCGAGCATTCTCTTCGGCCTGGCCGGCGGCGTTTTCTTTTCGACGCGCAACTTTTCAGTCCTGATCTTTCTGCTTTTGTTTTTTTATTCAGCTTACGACCTCCTAAGAGATAAAAGAGCGCTCCGGGATCGCCGGGCGTTCATTTTGCTCGCTCTTGCGGGCCTTCTTTTTCTCGTCGGGTCGGCTCCCCAGCTTGTTTTTAATCACATTCTCCACGGAAGTCCGTTCCGGACGAGCCTCCAGGCGGCCTCCTCGGCTCAAGAGATGTTCGGTTTTCCGGCGGTCATAGAAGGCTTTAGGGTCCTCGACCCGGCCAACCTTCAATTCCTCTACTCCAATTTGTTCAACTCCGATGACGGCCTTTTTTATTTTCATCCGTTCTTTCTTGTCGGCCTTTTAGGCATCCTTCTTCTCAGACACCGGAACTCCAGTTTCCAGCGCCTCATCAACCTGCTTCTTGCCGGGCTCTTCTTCTTCTGGTTCATCGACGCTTCGTATTTCGATAATTGGTTCTGCAGGGCCGCCGGAGCGGGGTTCGGGCACCGAAGGTTTTTAGACGTGCTCCCCTTTTTCGTCCTGGGCTCGGCCAATATCTTAGAATGGTCTCTCCGCCGAAAATGGACAAGATACGTCACCATTTTCGTCTATGCCGGTTTCGCAGCAGCCGGCGCCGCGCTTTTTTACCATTTCCTGACTCATTACGCGAAATTCTACTCGGTCAGGGATTCGTTTGCCGGGTTGTATAAATTTCTCTTAATCAATTGGCCGGCCCTCCTCATCTTTTCCATCGTATTTTTGACTCTTCTTCTTTTGGCCAAACCCGATAAAGAGAGCCAGGAGCTGCAGCGACGTTCTCCGCTCGCCATCATGTTCTTCGGCGTCCTTTTTATCCTGCCGGCCTTCCTCTTCAGGGGGAGCCCCGAGCACGACCGCCAGCGGTTTTACGACAAGCGCGGATTTTTCCTGATGCACAGCCTGACTCCGTATGTCCGGCTGACTGGCGAGCACTGGGGCTTGCCCGAAAACATGGCCAGGCCGATGCTTTTTTCCTCGGCCGCAATCGAGCTTCCCGCGCCCCTTGAGCAGGGCGATATCCTGCAGTTCAAGCTGACCCCTGTTCTGCAGCAAGAGGAAAATCAACGAATCATGACCGTTTATTTGGGCGAGGAATCCATCGGCTGGCTAACCCTGGGCAAAGGAAAACAGGTCGTCGAGCTTCCGGTTCCTCAGTCAAAGCAAGGCCAGCGGAAAATCACCATTACGTTTGAGGGAAAAAAAATCGGCTCGCCGTCCGCGCTCTTCCACGAGGGCCGGGTTGTCTTCAGAGAATGCGATGACCCGCCTTTCGGCCACATCGACCTCCCTCCCGAGAAATCCGTCCTGGGCTCGGGGGGAATCGCCGTCGAGGGCTGGGCGCTTGATGACCGGAGGGTTCGAAAGGTCCTCATCAAGAGAGAGCCTCTGCCGGATGAAAAAGAACCTCTTCTCGATGACGATGACCTTATAACGCTGGGCGAAGCTGAATTCCAATCGGGCACGAGACCTGACGTCGAGACGGTTTTCGTCCTTTATCCGGCCATAGACAGGGCCGGCTGGGTGTTCAGGCTTGACCAGCGGCTGCTTCCTGAATGCGCCGGCCGGAGTATCTTCATCCAGGCTATCGCTTATGACGGCCGGGGCCAGCGGTCCCAAATCGGCCGGAGAGAGCTTATCTGCGAAAACAGCCATGAAGACGACTGACTCGAAACGGCAGCGGGAACCCTTGGTTCTGGTCAAATACTCCGTTCTTTTTCTCTTCATTCTCCTTCAAATCTATCTCATCTTCCTGAAAAAGCACGATACGCTCGACTTGGATGTCTACCCCAACACGACTCCAACGCAGCTCATCTACGGCCGGCTGACCGTGGGCCAGACATTCTTTGCCCGGTCTGATAACCTCTGTCGGGTGGATATCATGATGGGAACCTTGGACAGGCAGAATGACCGGGACCTCGTTTTCGAGCTCTGGGAGTTCGGTCAGACGAACGAGATCCTTCGCTCGACGACAGTGAACACCTCCCGGCTTCTCAATAACCTCTATAATTCCTTCACCTTTAAGCCAGTCCGGAAATCAAAGAATCGGGAGTTCGCCTTCATCCTGTCGTCCCCGACATCCTGGCCGGAAAACTCTGTCTGCGCCTGGATGAACCACAGGAATATCTACAAAAGGGGTTCCGTTCTTCTGAACGATGCCGCCGGCCGGGGCGACCTGGTCTTCAGGGTCTATTCCAAAAGGCCCATCTCAACCGAGCTTCACCGAATCGTAAGGAATTATCCCGGGATTTTTGGAAAAACGTGGTTTTTGATTTTGAGCATCCTCCTTTTTGAAGGCGCCTCTTTCCTGATGCTCATCAAGCTGCTCGACCTGCTCATCTCTTCCGTCAGAGGTAATCGAATATGATGGGTGAAGGAAGCTGCCCTTTGGCCCCCGCGCCCCGGGGAACCAGTCCCGTCGGTTCCCCCCGTCGGAGAAACCGACGGGTCCCCCCTCCGCTACGGG
>JARYMI010000052.1 GCA_029907205.1 Clostridiales bacterium | reverse complement strand
TACGATCGCGTGAGGTGAAATAGGTGCTGGGTTGCTCGTTTAGCCGCCGCACCAGAAAAACCAAATTCCTATTCTTTTAAAGGATTCCCTTTTCCTTAAGCATTTGCAGAATTTCCTCCTTGGGGAAATAGCCGACATGCCAAAAAATCTCTTTGCCGCCCTGATCGATGAAGACCTGAGTGGGGATGAGCTGAATACCATATTTTCGGGCCGGCCGGGGGTCTTTCCAGACGTCGTAAAACACAACCTGGATTTTCCCTGCATAGTCTTTGGCCATCTCTCTCATGATCGGCTGCATGGCCCGGCAGGGAATGCACCGGTCCGCTCCGAGCTCGATGAAGGTCACTTTATGCTTGGAGAAATCCAGGTTGAGAACAAATGTGACAAGGACTTCCCCTCCCTTACCGGCTTGATCATTTGTGGACGTACTTGTCTCGCCTTTCATTGCTTGCAATGAGGCCATGTTCTCTTGTTGGCCTTCACTCCGGCTTTGACAGGATTGACCTGCGAGGAAAAGCATTGACAGCACAGCCAGCAAAAGTCCAAATTGAACGCGATTAAGAGGTTTTAGTCTTTTCATAAGAATTTCTCCCTCTCAAGATGGCATTGAGAAAAAACTCATACCGATGATACTCGGAAGGATCAACAAAGCCGCCGCCAAAATCCAAATCGATAGGACAAACATGAATCTATGTCTTAACCTGAATGGCCGGCACAACCATTTTCGTTTCCGCTTGGAGAGAACGGGTTTCATTCTCTTTGGGGACGAAGATAAAAGAGGATTCCTTTATAGCTTCCTCTTGGCCCATCGACGACGATTTTTCCCTTGCCTTCCATGACCACAAAAATGACGTCATGGTCCATCCGGCAGGGTGGAATTTGTTGTCCTGCTTCTAATCCCATAATTTGCGCTTTTATTCTTTCCGATTCATAAAAAATAGTTTTTGTGTGTCCTAAATCAGTGAATTTGACTAGCTCATTCAGAACGGCGGTCTTCATTTTCCCCTGGTCCATTCTTTTGATTTCCTTTTTTGTTTTTCTTATTATGAATGCCCCTCGTGGTACTTCTTGATCACCTCCTGGATTTCCTTCATCGAGGGAAAGGAAATCGCTTCCTGGGCGCAAAGATTTTGACAGGCGCTGCAGCCGACAACGCAGTTCAAAGGCTGCGCCACCCGCGGGCAATTTTTCTCCTCGTCCCACTCAAAAACCCCACTCTTGCAAAAATCAAAACACTCCTTGCAGCCGATGCACTTGTCCTCATCAATGGTGGGGTACCAGGGGATCTGTTCCCGAGGAACCTTGAACATCTCTTCCTCCTCATCTTTAGGGAAGGCTTCCTTCATCATCTTTCTCTGCATCTTTGGGTCTCAGGCTCCGATGATATAAAGGCCATCTTTTTGAATATAATCTTTGATGAACCTGTCCCCGTCATCGACGCAGAGCTGGGGATGAACAATGGCGTACTCCACATCCATTTCCCGACGCACCGTGTTGACGAGTTCCCAGAGATCCAGAGTTTTGAAACCCGGACATTGACCCGTGCAAATGCACATGATAAACGTTGGTTTTTTGGACATTCAAATACCTCTTTGATATTGGAACGATTTTATGGCGAAAACCAGACAGACGTCATGGACAGTCTTGATCTGGCCTTCTTCGCACTTCTTGACGGCCAGGTCGGACCAGGTCACGGCGGCATCCAGACGGTAGAAATTCCTAACTCCAGGCACGTGTCGACGACCTTCTCCGTGGTTGCCGGCGGCACTACCGTAACGACGACCTCGGGCTTCTCGGGGAGATCAGGCAAAGACTTGTAGCAGCGATGGCCGTCGATCAAATCATGTTTGGGGTTGACGGGATAGGTTTTATAGCCGGCATCGATCAAAGTCTTGAAAATCTCATAGCCGTATTTTTCTTTGTTCCCGGAAACCCCGACGACGGCAAGAACTTTCTTTTCTTTCAGGACATCAGTGACATAAGACATGAGGGCATCCTTTCTTTATTTTTCTGCTTATAATTCTCCCTTTATCCATTCTTTGATCTCGGCGACGGACGGGATGCGACCGTAGCTCTTCACTTTTCCGTTAATGACCAGGGCAGGAGTTCCGATGATCCTGTACTCAGCGATTTTTTTTAAATCCGTTATCTTCTGCACATCCGCTCCCACGTTCAACTCTGCTAGAGCATTAATCGTCCTCTTTTCCACTTCATGGCAACGAGGGCAACCCGGTCCTAAAATCCTGATTTCCATCTGATGAACCTCTTTTTTTTATTTAAAAAATGAAATTCGAGCTAAACCAGCCCACGGCTGTGCCTAAAATGACGATAGTGACGATATAGACGATTGCCTTTTTCAGGCCGAAAACTCTCGTGATGGCCAGCATGCTGGGCAAGCTCATCCCCGGCCCCGTGAGAAGAAGGGCTAAAGCTGGCCCTTTGCCCATCCCTAACTTCAAAAGAGTATCCACAAAGGGAGCCTCAGTCATCGTCGCAAAATAGCTGACAGCTCCGATGAGCGTGGCCAAAAACGAAGCGAAAATCCCCTTCCCACCCAACCAATTCTGGATGAAACTCTGGGGCAAAATCTTTCCTATGATTCCGACAATAAATACCCCAATTAAAAGGAGAGGGAAGATGATCTTTACAAACCACCACGTTTCCGTGAGCCAAGTTTTGATTTCTTCCCTGGTTTTGGCATAAGTGGCAAAAACAATGACGAGAAGAGTCGCGGCAGCCCAGACATAGATTTTATGAAGATAAGGGCCTTTTCTGATTAAATAATTTGGTGCTAAGAGGGAAGCAAGAATGAGAAGGAGCAAAACGATATCCTTCCGCTTTATAATTCTCTTTGTCCCGGTTTCTATCTGAAACTCACGGCCTTTCTCCTCCTTGAGGAAAAAGGTGCTCATGATTCCTCCGACAACAAAGGCCATCAGCAAAGCCGCGATAAACCTTATCAGGGCCATGTTATAGCCCAGGATTGCTCCCGTATACATGAGAGCCAAGATATTTGCCGCCGGGGCAACCCAGAGGATGATAAAAGCCTGGCCGACACCCGCTCCCTGATAATACAGCCCGCTGGCGACAGGAATCACCGTGCAGGAACAAACAGCGATGAAAAAACTGCTGATCGAGGCCAAAAGAAAAGAATAGATTCGATTCGCAGCGGCGCCCAGATAACGGATAATCGCTTCTTTAGAAATAAAACTGACCATGGCGCCAGCCAGGAGAAAAGCCGGAATGAGACAGGTGAGTACATGGAGGGCGATGTATTCCTTCAGAGCAGTGAAGCCTCCAATGATAATCTCCCAGATCATTCGTGTTTCTCCCTTCTTGAGTTGGCCTCTTGATTCTCTCTGATTCCTCTGATCCTGACCTGAGTAATTTTTCCCTTCATGGACGGAGAAAGTTCAGTGCTGCTCCTGATCGCTTCAATAACCGGATTCTTCCTGACTTCCTCTGAAACGGAATAGACGATCCATCGGCCCTCCTGCTTGGCCTCAACCAGGCCATAAAATTTTAATAGTCGCAACTGGTGAGAAAGACGAGATTGCTCCATATCCAGGATCTCCTGCAGCTCACACACGCAAAAGTCCCTCTCCAGAAGAACGAGAAATAGCCGGAGGCGGTGTTCATTGGCGAGGCCGTTTAAAACGTTAATCGTGTCTATCATCAATCATGAATATATGATAATATCTTCATAGAAGATGCCAGAACAGTCCATTTTTCTCAAGAAACGTTGATAAATAATTTCCCCATAATTCCAAATTGCTTTTGCATCCGCTGTATTTTTCTTATTTCCATAAGAATAAGACAAAAAGCTTTTCGCTTCCCAGGTGTCTATAATAAAATACCTCTTTGTATCGCCCGGTTCGGTGCCCTTGATTGATCCTCATCAGTTAATCGCATGTTCGAAGACCAAGAGCTCATCCGAAGAATCGCCCGGAAAGACCACCTGGCTTTCCAGATGCTCGTCGAGCGCTATCAAGCATTAGTCCTGAGAACCTGCCGCAGCCTGCTGGATGACCCCGAGAACGCCGAGGACATCGCCCAAGAAGTCTTTTTCCAGGTTTATAAGTCGGCCGAGAAGTTCCGCTACGACTCGAGCGTTTCCACTTGGCTCCGCCGGATCGCCATCAACCGCTGCCTGAATTTCAACCGCGATAATCGGAAGTTTCGCTGGTTGACCCGACTCGAAGAGGCCTTAGAAAATAAAGATCGTCGGAGGAACGCTTTTCGGACCTCAGGTGAGAACGATCCCGCGTTAGCTTTCCAAGAGGCCGAACAAAAACAGCTCATCCGGGAGACAATTGCCTCTCTGCCTGAAAAACAGAAAACGATGCTCATCCTGAACAAACTCGAGGGTTTTTCCTACCAGGAGATTGCCGAGATCATGAACACATCAGTGTCGGCGGTGGAGGCATGTCTCCACCGGGCAAGAGTCAATCTCCAAAAAAAACTCGCTGCCCGCCTGAAAAAAATTTAGAGCAGCCGCAAGTTTTTGCGGAGCTGGCGTGTCTATAATTACAGAACGGAGGCACAGAAGCCATTGAACAGAAAAAAAGCTTGCCGAGCGGTCGAGAGAAACCTCGTCGAGATGGCTGAAAATCATCTGGACAAGAAGACACGTCAGAAACTCAAGGAGCACCTGGAGCAGTGCGAGAGATGTGCCCGCCTCTCCCGGAGTTTCTCCCGCGCCTGGCAAACTGTCTTTTTCCAGGAAGAAGCAGGCTTTTCCCCTGCCTCTCTGGTCAACTTGATGAGAAGGGTGACCGCATACGATGAGCATTCTTCCCGGTGGCAAGAGATTCTTTACCCCGCTTGGCGGTTTCTCAGGCCAGCTTTAATGACGCTCCTGCTATTGGCGGGCATCTTTGCAGGGCATCAACTTGGGAAAATCTCGCCAGAAAGAGGCCGCCCTGAGGACTCCTTCGCCCGCCGTCTTCTGGGCACCCTTGAGGACATCCCCAGAGGCTCGGTGGCTGATTTTTATATCAGCCGGCAAATCCTGGAGAAAGAGAAAAGCCAATGAAACGAAAAATCCTCGCTTTCGGGCTCGGTCTGGCGGTCGTGATTAATATCTCCGCTCTAGTCACCTTCGCCTATCACCGCTTCCTCCGGGGGGAGGAAAAACCCGCCGCACCATCGGTTCTCACCTCGACCACCTCCTATGAAAATGCGCTATGTTTGACCGGCGAACAAAAAACCTGCCTGAAAGACCTCATCGCCTCTTACGACACCGAGGTTAAAGAGATTCAGTCTCGGCTCCGGGAAAAAAGAAGGTTTCTCGTCGAAGAGATAAAAAAAGAAGCGCTCGACCCGGGCTCCATCGAGAGGTTCATCGAAGAGATCGGCCGGCTTCAGGCAGAAATCCAGAAAAAGGCGGTTCTCCATCTCTTCCAGGAAAAAAAGCTCCTGACCCCGGAGCAGAAGGAGCGGTTTTTCAAGATGCTCGAAAACCATGTCTGCCCGAGAGAACACGGGCAGGATTCAAAAACGGATAAACATCAGGATTGCCTGAATTCCCACTGAGGAGGTCTAAATGAAGTTCTCAAAATCAACGTTAGTGACTCTTGTCGGGGTTGCCCTCATCTTCACCTTCCCTCTTTTGGCCCAGAAAGAAGGGCTGGGGTCCTGCGAGAAAGCCTGCGGCATCCCCAACCTGACACCCGAGCAGACGGCTAAAATCCAGAAACTGGCGCTTGAGCACCAGAAAGCACTCCTTGCCCTGCAGACGGCGTTGAAAACCAAGCAGCTTGAGTTTCGCCAGTTAATGATGGAAGGCGCAGACCAAAAGAAGCTCGAGGCCAAGATCGACGATCTGGCCAAAGCCAGAGCGGACATTCAGAAAAAATGCCTGGCGCACCGGAACGAAATCCGCGGCCTGCTCACAGATGAGCAGAAGAAAGCCATGGGTCAGAAGTGTGGCGGCATGGGTTGCGGCGATGGGTTCGGTCACGGTCACGGAAAGCGCGGGGCCAAGTGTGGGAGCGGCGGCTGCGGCGGCCATGAAATGGGCAAGATGGGCCAGCACCGCTGCGGTCAAGAGGGCTCTCAGCCTGCTAAAGAGTGTATGAAAAAATAGCCCTCGAACATCAGCCTGTTTTAGGACGCCCATGGCCGAGGAAGTGAAGGTCCTTTGCGCCTTTAGGGACAAATACCTTCTTCCCTTCCCCGCAGGACGTGCTGTCGTGAATGTTTACTACTGGACAAGACCTGGCGTGGCCGATTTCATCCGGGATAAAGAGCTTCTCAAGGCCATCGGCCGAAAATGTTTCAAGCCAATAGTCCTGATGATTGGCAAGATAATGAAATGACTCTGCCTTCGTCGCCTACGCGAAGCTATATATTTCAACACTTCCTAAGAATCATTACTTCTCTTCTTCAAGGGCCCGGGCGAAGGCCGGCCAGAACGGGTCAACGCGGGGGTGTTCGAGCGGCCGCTCCCTCCCCTGCTCGACAAGCACAATCCCCTTTGTCTCTGGGATGACCTCGCCAACAACTGAAGCCGGAATGTTCTTCCGGGCGAGCCTCTTCAAAAGAAGGTCGACCTTGTTCTCCTTGCAAGTGATAATGAGAGTCCCCTCGGAAATGGACGAATACGGGTCCATCCCGAACCGGCTGCAGATTTTTTCGACCTCGTCTAAGACGATGATTTTTTCCTTCTCCACTCTCATCCCAACGCCCGAGGCTTTGGCCACTTCGTAGAGGCCTCCCCAGACGCCGCACTCGGTAGCATCGTGCATGGCTGTCACGCCGTCCTGGCGGGTGCCGATCGAAGCAGCCGTGAGGGCGTCCTCGACGACAGACATCTGGTAGAAGATTCCTTCCGCCCGCCGGCTGAATTCCTCGCCGAAACAGTCGGCGATTTTGTCTTTGAAGGCGAGGGCAAAGATTCCGGTCGCTTCGATGGCCGCCCCTTTGGTGATGACGATGATGTCGCCCCGCCGGGCCATCTGAGGGGTGACGTAGCGCGCCTTTTCGCCCACGCTGATGACCGTGGCCCCGCCGACCATCGGATAATTGCAGCCGGTGTAGCGCGCCGTGTGCCCGCAGACGATGGCGACACCCAGCTTCTTGCACTCCGCGTCCATCGTCTTCCAGGTGACCTCAAGCTCATCCTTGGTCATGCTCAAAGGGAGATTAAGGTCAATGGAAAGGTAGGATGGTCGCAGAGCCGAGGTGACGGCGTCCGAGCAGAGGATGTGGATGGCAAACCAGGCGGCTCTCTCGAAACCGTACTCCGGGACGATAAAGACCGGGTCTGTCGTCATGGCCATGACCTTGCCGCCGCCGATATCGACAATCCCGATATCGACGCCGTGCTTGGGCCCGACCAGGACCGACTTTCTGCGCTTCCCTAAGTGAGGAAAAATGAGCTCGTCAAAAATCTCGGCCGAGATTTTTCCTATTTCCGGAAGCTCGTTAGGCATCGTCTCCTCTCCCGTTCATGAGCTTTTCGTTCTTCCCCGGAATTGGGGAGCTTTTATTTTAGCGAATTTCTTCCCCAAATCAACTCCATTTTGGCTCTAACAGGCCCCCGCCGCATCTAGCCTATCAGCAAGTCCTGATGGCCGCTGAGTCATCGGTTGAATACTTTTCATGATTTTCTTCTTCCCCAGCAGGAGAAGTCTCTATGATTTCCGGCGCTTTCGAGCGTCTCGGCAGCCTTTTGACGCGCCATGAACAAACCCCGCTTGTCCTTGACTTCAGTCCAACAACTAACCTGGGCCATTCGAAGATGAGAGAAAAGGAGACTTTCTCTTCTTTGAAAGGAGAAGGTCGGGGTGAGAATGAATAGAATTAGATTCTTCCCCCTCCATCCCCTCCCACCAGGGAGACGGGATCAACTTCTCGAGAATCTGCGGGTAGGTCAGGCTAAACGAATTCATTGACCGTTGACCGTTTTTGACATCCATTATTGTGTGTGCTATAAAGTGCTGAGTCAAAATCAGAATAACGGGAGACATCGGCAATTAGCACTAAAATAGCTACTCCTGTCACTCCAGAATTTTCAGCCCATCAAAAGGTATGTCCCCAGACAGAACCTATCTATCTTGATATCTTGAGAAAGATGACGGGCGAGAGAAAGCTCAAGATAGCCTTCCAGCTTTATGAAATGGCTTTGAGCTTATGCCGGCAAAGCATAAGGGAGCAGAATCCAGATATCGAAGAGGAGGAATTAAAAAAAGCTCTACTCAAAAGGTTCGGCTATGATTCAAGAAGATCTGCTCGTAAAAGTCACCGATAAATTACGTCAACTCAAGATTCCTTACATGATAACAGGAGGAATCGCTGTCATTTTTTATGGGAGGCCCCGGCTTACCCATGATTTCGACCTTGTGGTGAGGATCAAGCCGGGACAGATTTCCGGCCTCATGAAAGCTTTTCAAGACGAGTTTTACATCAGCCAGGAAGCCATCCAGAATGCTCTCGATATGCAGAGCATGTTTAATATAATCCATTTTGATTCTGGAATCAAAGTCGACTTTTGGATCATCCAGGCGAGCGAGTTCGACAGGAGGAGGTTTGAACGAAGGCAAAAGCATCAATACGGAGGGAAGGAGATTTATTTTTCTTCTCCCGAGGATGTCATTTTAAAAAAGATTCTTTGGTTCAAGGAATCGGAGGTTCAAAAGCATCTGGAAGACGCACTCGCGATTTTAGAGATTCAGCAGAACTTGGACCTCGACTATCTAAAAATATGGGCAGATAAGCCGGGGATTCGAGGTCTGCTCAAGGGACTTCAAAAAAGAATCCCTAGCTGAGATTTAAAACCGCGAGGGTCAAATGGCCATGAAATGGCCCCGATGCCAGTTTGAGAATCCCGCTGATACTTTCTTTTGCGGAAAATGTAGCGCGGCACTTCCTTCCGCCAAGTAAATCTCTTCCGTTCAAACAGAGACGCTCGAAACCCCCAGGGAAGAGCTGACCACCGGCTTGACCTTCGCAGGGCGCTACCAGATCTTTGAGGAGCTGGGCAAGCATGGAGTTGGGATTATCCTATATGAGATGCTTGCCAGCCAGGTGCCGTTTGAGGGAGACACTCCGTTTACCATCGGCGTCAAACAGAAGAGCGAAATCCGGCGTGACCCCAGGGAGCTCAACGCCCAGATTCCCCAGGACCTCAGCCGCCTGATTTTCATGCTTCCATGGATGCTCTGGCATACATCTGCGCCCTCAGCCCAGCCCTGGCTACATCCTTCTAGGGGAAACTCTCCTCTGGCTGAAGTTGGCCCCGTTTCTTGATAAATGACTCTTTGCTTTGCCATAAGTCTACCGTCGCCGACATCCCGAGTGCCGTCCGCCGAAACCTCGGCCGAATATTTTTCGTAATTTTTTCCTTGGCCTGGAGATGAATCCGGCTGATTTTCGGCGCTTTTGGCGGCTCAGATGGCTTCGCCGATACACCTGCACTCCTGATTAGTGTCCTTGACATCTTTTTGAGTCGTAATCTATACTTGCTTATCATGGTCGGAGGGGTAAATTGTCATAGAGACGCTCCCTCGGCCGGCACAGCCAAAAAAGAAACTCTTATCCTTAAAACGAGTTTCCCTTTTTCGGGCAAAAACGGGTATAATTATTAAAAAGAGGAGAAGAATCATGATCTGCACATATACAGCTAAGTACACCAAGATAAAATCCGGCTATATGGGCCAGCTTGTTGAATGGCCCGAGGTTGTGACGGAAGGGAAAAATCTCGAAGAATGCAGAGCGATGCTTCAGGATGCACTCCATGAGATGGTCCTTGCGTACCGACAGCAGAAAAAGGAAATCCCTCCAGGTGGCGCTCTGCTGGAACAGATTCCTGTTCAAGTCTAGATGTCTGTCAAACGCCGGGATCTCATTCGCTACTTCGAAGAAAACGAGTTCTACCTTCTTCGCGAAGGCAAGAGCCACTCCATTTATACGAACAACAGGAAGACTATTCCCGTAAAGAGGCACAGATTCTTGGACAGGATAACAGCCAACGAATTGTGCAAGCAGGCCGGCCTAAAGCCCAAATTTTAAGATTTGTATTTCCACCCTCATATTCACCTCCTGGCGACCGAAGGAGGGGAAGATTCCGAAGGCAAGTTTCATCATCTCGCTTCCTTCCAGGACAGCCTGTTGGCCGAGTTCTTCAAACGCGAGGTCTTCGCTCTTCTCCTTGGGGGGGAGCTCATCTCAGAGGCCCTGGTGGAGAAGATCTCATACTGGCGCCACTACGGCTTCTCAGTCCACAGCAAGGTCAAAGCCCAGACCTCGGCCGAATATTTTTCGCAATTTTTTCCTTGGCCTGGAGATGAATCCGGCTGATTTTCGGCGCTTTTGGCGGCTCAGATGGCTTCGCCGATACAC
>JARYMI010000051.1 GCA_029907205.1 Clostridiales bacterium | reverse complement strand
CTTTTCGTTTCAATAATATTTTCTATCGGCAATTCAGGGTACTATACGCTCGATACCTTCGAATGGGATAAGATCGGAAAAGGGGGCTACTACTCTGGAACGCTTAAACTGGTTTATGATTGGCGCCACCCTGCTTTTGAGACCACGGATCCGGATTGGAAGCCCACAAGCCAGAGTGAATACACTCTGGGTGCAGAAAAGATGCTCATGGAAAATCTTTCGGCCACGGTCCGTTTTGTCCGGAAACACCTGCGCTATATCATGGAAGATGTGGGAGTCATAACCACTAAGGGAGAAGTCTACTTCGAAACAAACCCGGGCTATGGCTACTCCCAGACCGGCACTGCGGAATACCCAATCGACCCCAGATTTTGGAAATGTCCAAAGGCTAAACGGGAATACTACGCGCTCAATTTCAGCCTGGATAAGAGGCTGGCCAACAACTGGCTGGCAGGGCTCTCTTATACCTGGAGCAGATTGGTGGGCAATACAGCCGGTTTAGCTAGCTCAGACGAATACGGACGGGTAAGTCCCTATGTAGAGAGAACCTTTGATGTCTGGCACATGGCCTACACAAAGGATGGTAAGCTGCTCGATGGGCCCCTCCCAACCGACCGGACCCACTTTCTCAAGTTATATGGAGCCTATACCTTCCCATTTCGCCTGACAGTTGGCACAGTTATTAACGCCTATAGCGGCACCCCTTTTACCGAGAGATGGAATGTGATCGTAGACACCTGGTTTCCGTTTAACAGAGGATACTATAGAGACGACAATGGAAATCTGGTGAACATGCGGACGCCCTTCGTCTGGTTTGCCAATGCGTATGCGGAATACAACCTGAAGCTTGGAAAATACATGCTCAATTTCAACGTCAATGTAGACAATGCCTTTAACACCGATGTGGCCCGACGACTTTATGAGAGTCGAACCAGGTATGCTTTAAAGGCGGCCACAGGATTCCCGAACTTGCAAGAGATGGTCCTTTCAAAAAACTGGGATCTGACCTCTCCTGGCGTTGGTTATACCGCGGATGCCAGGTTCCTTCAGGAAATGGAATTCTTCCCGCCAATCTCAATCAGGTTCGGAATCAAGTTCATCTTCTAATATCTTAAGAAGAAGCTGAAGCTAAAACCCGCCTCCCCTGCGGGGGAGGCGGGTTTTTTTCTTCTTCATTTTCTTGCCGCCCCTCGTGAGAAATTGACTCAATTTTGATTATCCTGTACATTTCTTATCGCCATGGCCAGAAGGAAGAAAAAAAAGAGAGGAGCCAAGGTCAAGGTCCGGACAGATTCCTTACAGAAGTCTGTCCCACAGATACTCGCCGCTCAAGAAATGCAGAAGCAAAGGCCTGGGCCGAAGAAGATTCTGGCGGCGTTTTTTGTGGTCATTTTTTTGGCTTTGGCCGCTCTTTTGACCTATAATTTTCTCCTTGCCCCGGGAGCCGACATCAAGAAAGACAGCAGCTTAAATGTTTTG
This sequence comes from Clostridiales bacterium, assembly GCA_029907205.1. Classification (GTDB taxonomy): domain Bacteria; phylum Acidobacteriota; class Aminicenantia; order Aminicenantales; family UBA8522; genus JARYMI01. The sequence continues at coordinate 8,933 of JARYMI010000051.1, read as the reverse complement.
CTCGTGACTCTGGACACGACCAGGGCCGACAGGCTTGGCTGCTATGGCTACGAGAAAGCGAAAACTCCCAACCTCGATGCTCTGGCGGCCAGCGGCGTCCAATTCCTCAACGCCTACTGTCAGGTGCCCCTGACCACGCCTTCCCATTGTTCGATCCTGACCGGAACTTATCCTCTCTATCATCAGGTCCACAACAACGGTTCTTATGCGCTACCGGCAGGGCTTACAACGTTGGCTGAAGTCCTGAAGGAAAAGGGCTTCAAGACCGCGGCGTTTGTCAGCTCCTTCACGGTTGACTCGCGTTTCGGGCTCGCCCAGGGTTTTGACGTGTACGATGACAGGTTCGCCGAGGGTCAGGCCTTCAAAGCTCTGAATTCGGAGCGCAAGGCCGAGGATGTCTTCGCAGTTTTCTTCCGTTGGTTAAGAGGCAGCCAGGCCCAACCCTTTTTCTGCTGGGTTCACTTTTTCGACCCCCACCTTCCTTATAACCCTCCTCCGCCCTTCAAAGAGGAGTTTGCCGATGACCTCTATGATGGGGAAATTGCTTACATGGATTATTGTATTGGGAAGACCATCGGCGTGTTGAGAGAGAGAAACCTCATGGCCAGGACTCTTGTTATTCTTGCCGGAGACCACGGTGAAGCTTTCGGGGAAAAGGCAGAAGTCGGGCACGGCGTTTTTCTTTATGACGGGACGATGAAAGTTCCGCTTATCTTTTGCGCCGAGAATCATCTTCCTGCCGGCGCGGTCGTCAAATCGAGGGTGAGGCTCATCGACATCATGCCCACCGTCCTGGATATGCTCAATGTCCCGGTCCATAACGAGGTCCAAGGAACGAGCCTTCTGCCTCATATCCTCGGAAAAAAGAAGGAGGACCTCAGCTCTTATATAGAAACATATTTCCCAAGAGAGAATTACGGTTGGTCGGAGCTCGTCGGCCTCTTGGACGGCGACTGGAAGTATATAAAGGCGCCAAAAGAAGAAATGTATAATTTGAAGGATGACCCAGAAGAGACGAAAAACGCTGTCCTGGAAAAAACGAAAATCGTCCGGGAAAAAAGAGCCAGGCTCGGGGACATCATCAAAAATTTTTCCTCGGGCATCCAATCAGAGAGGCGGGAACTAACGACCGAAGAAAAAGAGCGCTTGAGGTCCTTGGGCTATGTCTCCGAGCTAACAGAGGTCCCAAGAGGACCGCTTCCCGACCCCAAGGATATGCTCGAGGAACTTCGGATGAATCAGGAAGCGGAGCTATTCGAGCTGGAGGAAAACTACGCTGAAGCGGCCAAAATCTACGAAAAAATCCTCGCCCTGAGGCCTGACACACCAACAAGCTATATCAACCTTGCCCTTATGAACGCCAGGATGGAGAAGTTCGAAGAAGCCATCCGCATCCTCGAGAGTGGCACCGCCAGAATTCCCGGCTCAGAAGTCCTTCTTGCCCGGTTGGCCCACACTTACATGATTGCTGGGCGGCCGAAAAAGGCGCTGGACGCCTGGCAGGCTGTGCTTGTTATCAGCCCAGGCTACTTTGACGGCCTTTTGGCTTCGGGCTGGATCCTGGACTTTATGGGCAACAAAGAGGAGGCCAGGGGCTATTACGAGAAAGCTATGGAAGTGGAGCCGGAAAACAAGTTCCTCCGCAAGAAGTATGCCCTGAACCTGGCCACCACCGGGAAGATAAAAGAAGCCATCGAGCTTTACGAGCGCTTGAAAGCAGAATATCCTGATGACTATGAAGTGCTCCAGGACCTGGGGATTGCCTACGGTTATGCGGGAGACTTGAGCCGATCGATTGAAAACCTCGAGAGAGCCGTCAGCCTTCACGCCACGCCAACAGCCTATTATAATTTAGCCGTTGCTTCGAGGAAAGCTGGCAAAATAGGAGAGGCGGTCCGCTATATCAAGCTCTATCTTGCGGACCCTGAAGGCGAAAGCGAGGAGAAAATCGCGACCGCCCGACAAGAACTCATAAATCTCGAAAGGCTGCTCAAGCAATAGCCGGCGGGCCGCTTACTTCTTGATTTTTTCCAAATATTCGAGGATATTCTTTGCCTGTGCGGCGAGGTCTGTATCGGACTCGAGCTCCAGGAACTTTTTGAAGTGTTCCTTGGCTTTTTCATAATCGGCCTTGTTCAAATTCACCAGCCCCAGCTTGTAGCGGGGAGGAGCCCAGTTCGGCTTGATCTGAGTGGCGATGGTGAAGTAGTGGATGGCCTCGTCGAGTTTCTGGTTGGAAAAGAAGATTTCCCCGACGTTATAAGCGAGCGTTTCATTATCAGGATAGGTATTGAGGGATTGCTTGAAAAAGTCCTGCGCCTGGACTAAGTCTCCTTTCCTCAGGTAACAGTCTCCGACCGCCGCCAGACTTTTGGCTATCATTTCTTTGCCCATTCTTTCGTCGCCTTTGGCCTTTCCAATGGCCTCGTTATAAGTCTCGATCGCTTTGTCTATATCGCCTTTTTCTCGGTAACAATCGCCAATAAGAATTTGAACCTGGTAGGTTTCAGGGTTCTGGGCAAGGAACTGCTCGAGGACAGCCAGGGCCTGATCATAGTTTTTTTCATTGAAAAGCTGAGTGGCTTTTTCGATGAAAGCTAAAGAGGCTTCGTCCCGGACCGCCGAATCTTTGGCTGGTTCCAGTCGTTTCAGTTTCAGGACAACTTTCGGGTTTCTCTCGATCTGGCTGATAGAGACGTTGGTTTGAGCGGGAATGTAACCTTCGGCAGAAGCCGTTATGAGAGCATTGCCTGAACCGATGCCGATGAGGCCCCACTCTCCGTCCTTATCTGTGAAGGCCTCCCATTGAGTTTTTTCGCCCGAGACATACAGGACAACAACCTTTGCTGAGGCGATAGGCTTTCCTGCATCATCCAGGACCAGCCCGCCTAGTCTTGCTTTCCCCCGCCCTGCTTGTGCTGCTGCTTGATAAAAGCAGGTGAGTAGCAACAGGGATGACATGAGGAAAAAGCGCCATGTTTTTGTTTTCATCAGAGCCTCCAACTTATCACAACCTCAGACGATCAATTCAATATTTTTTCTGACCCGGGTTTTCTCGGTCAAGTTCTTGAGAGTCACGGCCGCGCGATATTTCCCGGGGTCAAGCTGGACGAGAATCTCGATGAGATAATCTTTGCTCTTTTGGCCCTCCAGTTCCTTCTGGTCCAGCGAGAGGGGAAATGATTTTGTCTCCTCCCGAACCATTTTGTCGGAAGCGTCATAGACTTCGACGGAGACCTCGAGAGTTGTCTTGAATTCCTCTCCCTCGACGGAAAACCAGATGTCCTTGTAGGGTATGGAAATCAGCAATATCAGTTCCCGCTCGGAAGTTTTCTTTACATCCAGGCTAAAATCAGAAAGGGCTTTTTCTGATCTCAACTCCGGTCGAAGCTGCATTTGAGCCACGTTGATCTCGGCCAGCATGCGAGCGCTCTGCGGCTGGAGCTCGAAATTTCCATTCCAGTGGAAATCGACGAAGATGAGCTTGTAGAAGCCGTAATGCCAGATTTCCATCGGCGGGTCGTAAAAACCGTAGCCTCGCGGGTAAGTCTCCCTTTGCTCGGGCGGGCCGAGGAGAATATAAATTCTACCCCGGTCCTGCAGCCAGCCAGAGTGTCCTCCTTCTTTGAAGAGACGGTTGGCCGTGTCGATGCGGCGGTAATATTCTTCCCTGTATTCATTGACGTCAGTGTCCGGGTCCTGGTCCCTTTTTTTCCAGAATTCCTCGACAAAAGCCTGGCGTTCAGAAGGAGGGAGGTTGAGAAATGTCTTCCGCTCTTGGGAGGTGATGATGTATCTCACCTTGGAGAGAAATTCTTTGTGGTCAGGGTCGAGCTTTCTTCCTGCCGGAAGTATGGCGCAGGACAGAATGAATGAACAGAAAATAAAAATTAACCCGCCTTTGCGGCTCATTTTTTCTCCTTGATCGCGTTGATCATCTTTTTGATATTTTCCTGTCCGGGGCTGATCTCCAGAGACTTCTCCAAGGCGATAAGGGCTTCTTCCAGGTTCCCGAGCTGGTAATAGCAAAGGCCTATGGCGTTGAGAATATTGATATTGGCGCCGTAGTGAGCGAGATAGTCTTTGTAATAGGCTATCGCTTCAGCCAGCTCTCCCAGGGCTTGCGAGGACTGGCCGAGAAGAGCCAAGAATTCAAACCTGTCCTGGCTCTTAAGGAATGAGGAAGCCACTTCTTTGACTTTCCGGTAATCTTTATCCGCGAACAGAATGCGGCAGTAATCGAGGGCGAATTTTTTCATGGCCGGGTTTTTGCGGTAGGCTTCGGCGAGCAAAAGTCGGGCCTTTTCTGGAATTTTTTTGTTGAGAAACTGGTTCCCCAGGATGTTGGCATAGATGGGATTTTCGGAAGGAGGCTGTGGGATGGAGAGAACCCATGGACGCGGCAAAGACGGGAGAACGGTGATGCTAAAATCGCTCTGCTCGAACAGGATTTCATTTTTGCTCGCGTCGCGGAGGGAGACTTTGATTTTATAAAAGCCGGAAGCCAGGCTGGCGAGAGGAAATTCCTCGAGGAAATTCATCCTATCCGGATATTCCCTGACAGGCCTGGCGGTTAAGAAGGCCGGATTTCCCTCTTTGAGTATGGCGTACTCCAAGGTTCCGCTCTCCCGCAATTCTGGCGTCAGGCCTGTTATCTGGAAGTAAACATAGAGAGTGTCCTGCTGGGAAAAATCATTCCTCGGCGAGGGAACGAGCTGGAGGTCCCCGATGAGAAATGGCTTGTTCTTTCCCCGGTATTCGGAATTGCGGATGATCCTGTTGGCCAAGACCAGGCGCCCGATGCGGAAGGCCGAGGGACTGGCCACGGTGAGGTCCTTCTCAACCGAGGTGAATTCTTTGGAGACGGTATTTTTGAGAAGGATGTTGAGCTTATAATCGCCTTCGATCAAGGGAAACATATCCTGGAAGCTAAAGAGCTTGGCTTTAATATTGCTCAACTGCTCCCGGTCGAAATCAATCGGGACAGTCCTATCATACTGGAAGATTGTGTTTCCCTCGTGGTCGGAGACTTTACCGTTGACTTCGAGGTTGGCACGGAATCTGTTGCCGACCTGCTCAAGGGTGAGCCTTTGCGGCTCGATGAGATAGTGAGCCCAAGCAAAACCGCTTTTGTCCAGGAGGATTTCGGCGGAGGCATCGCTTTCGATGTAGTTGGCGGTGTAGTCAACTTCGATAATATCCTTGTAGGCCAGAAGCTTTTCTGCATAGGCGTCTTTGACCTGCTGCTGGGGAGCGCTGGGAATCTTACTGGCGATAAGCACTTCCGAGGCGAGGGACGGAGAAAGAATTTGTCCGTGTTCTCCGGGGATGAGGCTCATCGAGACTTCGGCAATGGTTGGGTCCACATCCTGAAGCTCGTAGTAGGCCGAGAGATGATCGGCCGCGTCTCCTTTGTAGTGGATGAGGAGGCTCTGGGGCCCGTATTTTACGGGGCTGTAGAGCTCGAACTCACCCGTGCCAGACTTCTTGAAAAAAGCCACGTAGAAGGAGTCAGGGAGGCCATACTTGGCCATGCCCTGGTAGAACCAGATAACAAAAGGATAGATTTCGGCCAGGTTTTCAAAACGGTCGATATGCTGTGGCTCACCCAGGAGGATATAAATCCTGCCCATGTCTGAACGCCAGCCCTGGCCAGGGCCTTCTCTTCCGAGCCACTGGTTAGCATAGTTGATGCGGCGGTAGTGCTCAACCTTGAATTCGTTTTCTGGCGTGTTCGGGTCGGGGTCTCTGACTTTCCAGAAGGCTTCGATGAAAATCTCTCTTTCCCTGTCTGTTTCGAGCTGCAGGAAGATGTCCTTCTCCTTGGCCGTGATGATGTAGACGACCTCTTCTTCAAGCCATTTCCGGTGCTGTCTGGGCAGGTCTTTGGGAGATTTTTGCTTCTGCGGGAAGGGGAAAACGATAGCTGCCCCAAGAAATAAAAAGCACAGGAAATAAATACTTCTTTTTTTCACTTTATTAATAATTATTATACTATTTTCCGGCAGCTCTGAGAACAGCCTCTTTCAATTTCGGGTTGATTTTAGCGCCGTTGGCCTCAGCCTGGTTCACGAATTTGATGGCCAGTTCATAGTTCTTGGCGATGTAATACAGGTTGATCAGGTTGTTGTAAGCATTGGCGTGTTTGCTGTCGGCCTTGATGGCTTCAAGATACTGGTCGTGGGCTTCCTGGTATCTCTGCAGCTTGAACAGGACGTTGCCGTGGATATAGAAATATTCCGCCGGCGTCCTGAGGACATCGGGCAGGGGTTCGTTTAAACGAGAGTTGATTACCGAAATCTGGCTGCGGAGAGCACCCAGGGCCGATTGACTCTTCTGCCGGTCCTCTTCTGATGTCGCCCTGGACAGCGCATCTTGGAGAGAGGCTATCTCGCTTTCCAGCTTCATCTTGTCGTCCCGAAGCATCTCGAGGCGCTCTGTGTGAATAAAGGTGTAAAATTGCGCGATAAAGGCGTAGTTCTTTTTGGCTTTTTCGATGTCGGTCAGGGCCCGGTTGAAGTCGTTTCTCTTATAATAAATTTGGGAGGTCAAAAGGAGCGCGTTGGCGTGTTCAGGCATGATCTCCAGGCACTGACGTAGCTCTTTTTCGGACCTGTCGTATTTTTCTTTGATGAAGAATTCCTTGCCTTTTTGAAAGCTGTTGTCGGCGCGCTTGAACCGCTCGATGAGTCTTCTTTCCTCCATGCCAAAGTCTCTTTGGGCGTAGCTCTGACTGGTCAGCGCAGAAAGAAAGGAGAAAAAGATGAGAATCATAAAAACGCTTTTGGTGTTCATGATTGATCTCCCCTATGTCGCCATCATTCAGGATGATAAAATATTAATACCACCATGCTGGGAGGAAGTCAAATCGATGTCAAGAGCTGATCTTGACTCGGTTTCCTGGTTCTGTGTTTAATAGAGCTGGAAACGGAGCGCCTGAATCCATGGGAATTTTCGGCCTCCACGGCCTCGATGCGGGGATCGTCCTCCTTTATATCGCCGTCGTTCTCTGGCTCGGCCGCAGGTCACAGCGCCGGACAAAGGACACGGGAGATTTTTTTATCGCTGGCCGCCGGCTCGGCAAGTTCTACCAGTTTTTCCTCAATTTCGGGCACTCGACCAACGCCGACCAGGCGATGGTCGTGGCACGGGAGGTCTACCGCCAGGGCATCGCCGGGATGTGGATTCAGTACCTGGTGCTCTTCCTGACGCCGTTCTACTGGTTCACAACAGCCTTTTACCGGCGGTCGCGCTTGATCACGGTAGGCGATTTCTTCACCGAGAGGTTCAGAAGCAATTTCCTCGGTGCTGCCTTTGCCGTCTTCACCCTGGTCATGGCTGTCATCGGAGGCGGCGTTGGGTTCATGGTAGCCGGAAAAACTGTCCAGGCCCTGACGCCCAAACCGCCGGAGCTTTACGCGGCCGCCGAGAAAGAAAGCATCGAGCTTTTCATGGAGTACCAGGGCCTCAAGGATAGAATTCACCTTGGCCTCTCTCAAGAAGAGAGATCCCGCTACGACGAGCTAAATGACCGCCACAAAAAGGGCGAGCTCAAATCTTTCATCTCCTACATCGACCCCTTTGTCGTTTACATCGTCTACGGTCTCGTCGTGGCCATCTACACGATGCTAGGCGGGTTTATCGCCGCCGTTTTCACGGACGTCATCCAGGGTTTCCTGATCATCACGTTCTCTGTCCTGCTGATTCCCCTTGGGCTGAGCAAGATTGGCGGGTTCGCCGGGCTTCATGCCCAGGTGCCTGATTACATGTTTAAACTTTTCGGTTCGGTCTCGACGAGCGAATACGCCTGGTACACAATTCTGGCCATGGTCCTGGCCAACCTTGTCTCCATCATCGCCTCGGCCCCGATGATGCAGACAGCCGGATCGGCCAGGGACGAGAACACGGCCCGCTTCGGGATGATCGGCGGCATGTTCTTCAAACGCATCCTGATGATTTTCTGGGCTTTGACCGGGTTGCTGGCTGTGGGGCTCTTCCGGGGCCAGCTCCATGACCCCGACCTCATCTGGGGCTACATGACGCTCAACCTTCTTTTTCCGGGCGCTGTAGGACTGATGCTGGCCGGCATCCTGGCTGCCAACATGTCCACTTTGTCCGCGACCTCAGTGACGTACTCGGCCCTATTCATCCGCAACCTCTACCAGCCTTTTGTCCGGCCGAAGTCGGAGCGCCATCTCATCAACGTTGGCCGCGCGGTCATCGGTGTGACCATCGTGGGCGGTATCGGCGCGGCCGTCTTTATCGGCAACCTCTTAGACCTTTTCAAGTATTTCATCTCTCTGCCGGCTGTGTTCGGCGCCGCGATCTGGCTGGGATTTATCTGGCGGCGGCTGACCAAGTGGGCGGTCATCATCCAGGTTTTCATCTGCTTTGCCATCTATGCCGTCATCCCCAATCTATTTCAGACGATGGACTGGGCGAGGACGCGGCCGGCTTTCCTCCAGGAGACAAGGCCGCGCGTCATCCTTATCCAGACAGAGGCGCTCGAGGAAGATGTCAAGGCGGGCCGGGCTGCGGCGGTCGGCGATAAAATCGCCAAGCAGCACGTCGTTGAGCCGGCTGCCATTTTCTACGAAAAAGTCGCTCGCATCCGGCCTGAAGACCCCGAATCGCCCAAAATCGGCATCGGCCGTTTTGAAGCGGAGCTGTGGGTTTTGAGCTGGCTTCGAATTGACCTCACCCGCTTCACCAAGGCGCAGCTCGTGGCGGCGCGGTTTTTCTTCGACGCCCTCTTTCCGTTCGTCATTCTTTTTATCCTGAGCTTTCTGACGAAGCCAGTTCCTAAGGCCGACCTCGAGCGGTTTTTTGCCAAAATCCACACACCCGTCCAGCCGACGCCCGAGAACGACCTGAAAGCCGTCGAGGAAGCAGCCAGTCAGCCCGAGGGCTGGATAAAAAGAAAAATCTGGCCG
>JARYMI010000050.1 GCA_029907205.1 Clostridiales bacterium | reverse complement strand
GGACTTCTATTACCAGGATATCGAACCGCTCCCTCACTATCTCAGCTATCCGCAGCACTACAAAGGAACATGGTATTAAATAATAAAAATGGGATTCGATACGACCTTCTCTAAATGTGCCCAAAGTGTTCATAAGAATTAGGATAATTCTTCAATTAATGATTTCGCCTCTTTGAGGTCGAGCATGCCAAAACCTTCAGTAAACCAGCCGTAAATATCCTCGACGAGCTTTTTGGCTTCGCTCTCCTTGCCCTGCTTTTTAAGCAGGCGAGCGAGGCTTATGGCTGTTCTTAACTCAAAGGATTTTGCCATCTGCCGGCGGGCCACGGCCAGGGATTGCTGGAAGCAGTCTTCCGCCTCTTTTTCCATCGCTGCTCGATCATTTTGCTCCGCTTTCTTGAGCAGCAATTCGCCCTTGAGACGATAGAGCTCGGCCTCATAATAGCGCTCGCCTCCCCTCTCCACCTCCGCCAGCGCCTGGGACATGAAATCCAGCCCTTTATCAACATCTCCTGCCATTCCGGAGGCCTCGGCCAGGCTGCCGAGCAAATCGGTCAGGGTGAAGCGGACGCCGGTCGCCCGATAAAGCTCCAGGGCTTGATGAAGCTTGGCCAGACCTTCTTCCACCCGACCTTGACGGGCTGCTACCCAGCCCAACTTGAATCTTCCAACGCCTACGATGAATAAAAAGCCCTTTTCTTCGCCAAGCTTAGCCACTTCCTTGCCTCTTTCTTCGAGCGCTCCGACGTCCCGGCGGAGCAGATGAAACAAGGAATCCATAGCCAGGGCAGCAGCTAAACTGAAGGGGTGGCCGACCTGGCGGGCCACGGCAAGCATTTTTCGGCTTTGTTCAAGGGCCTGGTCGGGATACCCTAAGCACCATAACACACTCGCCGTGCTGCACAGAGTGATGATCCCGGGGTCCTGTCCGTAGATGAAGCCCAAATGCGAGTGCTCCTGAGGATTATAATAGGCATTCATCTGACCAAGGTGTTCCAATGCGGATGACCATTCCCCCATGATAAAAGAGAGAGTGCCGTGCAGGGAGTGGGTGACGGCTAGACTCAGCCGGTCATCCGCCTTCTCGGCCAGGTTCATCAGCCGTTAGGAAAACGCTACTCCCCGTCATCGCGAGCACCCATTGGGTGCGTGGCGATCCGACAGAGTCGTCGCGAGGCATCAAAGATGCCGTGGCGATCTCAATCCTATATGACGAGATCCCTCGTTTTGCTCGGGACGACCCAAAGGGTCGGATTGCTTCGCTTCGCTCGCAAAGACAATTTTTAATCGGTTTTCTATTTCTTTGTCCTCATAGCCCGGGCCTCGCTGACCATGGCCTTCACTTCTTTCATGAGAGTCGGGACGTGGTAGGGAATTCCCTCCTTAATGGTCCACTCGATGCCGCCCCCGCGCTCGACCTTGACCTTGGGATCCCCGGGCATGATGGGGCTGTAGTTGTTGATGGCCTTCCCGTCATAGGTGAAGACATCTGTGCCGTAGGGGTTGAGCAAACGCAAGTTCTCGACAGGGTTGCCGTTTACGACCAGGAGGTCGGCGATGAAACCCTGGCGGACGCGGCCGAGCTTGTCCTCAAGGCCGAGGAGCTTCGCCCCGTTCACCGTCGCCATCTTGATGACCTCAAGAGGGTGGAACCCGGCTTCCTCGAGAAGCTCCAGCTCGTGGACCTGGCCAAACCCGTAGATCTGGTAGATGAACCCGGCGTCGTCGCCGACCGTGATCAGGCCGCCCTTGAGGTCAAACTCCTTGAGCGCGTCCATCCAGACCTGATAGTTCTTCTTCCAACGGACTTCCTGGGTGTTGGTCCAGCCTAAGAAATACGACCCGTGGTGCTGCAAATCCGGCAGAAAGTACTCCTCGAGCGTAGGGTGGAGATAGTCCTTGAACCAGGGCTGGTTTTGCGCCCGGATGAGGTCGCGGCTGGCCACGTAAATGGATAGCGTCGGGCACCAGAAGACCTTGTTCCTGACCATCAGGTCCAGCACGGCGGAGAGCTTCTCCCGGTTGAGGTTCGGCTGAACGTAGAGCTCGCCGGCCCGGCCGAAGCGGTGGATCTCGTTATTGGCGTTGTGCTCGGGCGGGAAATTCTGGATGCCGTCCAATGCGGCGTCGGCCACGCCGTAGAAGTGCTCGATCGAGGTCACGCCTAACTCAGCCCAGTCCCTGGCCGTCGTCTCATCCACGGCGATGTGGACGGCAGTGCGGAGGCCCTGCTTTTTGGCCTCATCCATCAGGGCTTCGGCCAGGTCGCGGTCCATGCCGAAAAGCTTGAGTCCGTCGACGCCCTGCTCTTTGGCATAGCGGACGCCCTGGCGGATGAGCTCGGCCGTATGAGCTCCTTTTGACGCCCAGATCCGCTCGTAGAGCACGAGGCGGGAGGCGACGAGCTTGTGACTGGCGCTCTGAGCCCGCCATTCTTTGGCCTTCGTCCAGTCGGAGCCGACATCGCGGATAGTCGTTGCCCCGGCCGCTAAGTAAAGGTTGAGCTCGTACTGGATGGGCTGGGGGATGCCGGCGCGCTCATCCTGGAGGTGGATGTGGCCGTTGATGATGCCGGGCATCACGTACTTGCCCGAAGCGTCGATCACGGCGTCAGGCGTCCAGTCACGCGGCACGCGGCCAACGCGCGCGATCAACCCGTCCTCGATCGAGATGTTAGCCGGCCCGAAGGGGGGCTCGCCGTTCCCGTAGATGACCATCGCATCCTTGATGAGGAGACGCTTGACCTGCTGGGCATGTTGGGGAGCTTGGGCTGCTGTGGTCTCCTCGGCAGCCTGACCGGCCTGCCCTATCAGCGGACCGGCTGATTCCACGGCCTTTCTGGCCGGCTCGGAAGCTTGACCCGCCGACTCCACGGCCTGAGCATCTCGCTGTCTTGCCTGAATGACCCGCTCCCCGGCCAGAGCCGTAACCAACGGGCCCGCACCGCAGACTGCAAAACCAACCGCCATGACCACAATCGTCCATCTAAGTTTGGCTTTGAGTTTCTTCATTAATACCTCCCAACGTTAATATGAAATCGGATTAATAAAATAAATAGATAGATTGGAATCCTAATCATGACAAGAAACGAAGTCAAGGCCAATGATGGCCTCCTGCGGAAAATAGGGGACGGAAAATAGGGGACAGTTTACTCATTTACCTATTTTCTTTTGCCAGAAAGCACCCCAGGAGGCATTATAGAGATGTTTTGTGACCTAAAAATGCGCTCACAATCTAGTCGTGCGTCTCAAAAATAACTTGGCTTTGCAACGATCCCTAAAGACGCGCCACCGCGGGGGAGTTTGAGGGGGACGGCGTCGTTCCCCTCAGGGGGTCAGCGAAGCGCCGAGGGAGGAGCTTGACTCCCCCTGGAAGTGTCCCGTCTTTGCGGGAGACTTTGGAAAGAGATTTACGAGACGGGACACTGGGTCCGGGAGCAAAGATAATAATTCTTGAGCCTAAAGTGATCTCATGAAAAAAGATTAAGGTAGTTACGTAAACTGTCCCCAATTTTGCGTGGGCAAAAAATGGCCTCATGGCGAACGCTGCCCCTCGTCCGGGCCAACACTTCGCCTTGACAACTGTCCAACCGATGCGTTACCTTCTCCCCTTATAATTTAGATGCTTCACAGTTTAAGAAAAATGAGAGAAAACAGGGGAGAAAAAATGATTCAAAAATCGGTTGCCGTACTCTCAATTCTTTTTATGTGTTTTGGGATTTCGAGCTGTGCTCGGGAAAGCGAGGAGAAGCGTCTTGATCCAGCTCTGACGAGCATCACGACCGAGGATCTCGCGGCCGACACGCAAATCCTCTCCTCCGACGAGTTCGAAGGCCGGGCGCCTGCCTCTAAGGGCGAAGAAAAAACGGTCGCTTTCCTGGAGCAGGAATTCCAGAAACTCGGCCTCAAGCCCGGAAACGGCGAGAGCTTCTTCCAGGAAATCCCGATGGTCGTGATCACGGCCGACGCCTCGGCCAAGCTCGAGGTTAAGGCCGGGCGCAAGTCAACCTCCTTCGCTTACAGTGATGAGTTCGTAGCCGCCACGCTGCGGGTGACGGAGGAGGTTTCGCTCGCCGACTCGGAAATGGTCTTTGCCGGTTACGGCATCGTCGCGCCTGAATACAACTGGAATGACTATGAGGGGCTGGACGTGCGGGGCAAGACCGTCGTCGTCTTGGTCAACGACCCGGGTTTTGCCACCCAGGACCCGGCGCTTTTTTCGGGCCGAACGATGACCTACTATGGCCGCTGGACCTACAAATACGAGGAAGCAGCCCGGCAGGGCGCTGCGGGCCTCCTCATCGTCCACGAGACAGAGCCGGCAGCCTATCCCTGGGGGGTTGTCCAGAACGGCTGGACCGGACCTCAGTTTAACCTCGTCTCCGAAGACAACAACATGTCCCGCTGCGCCGTCGAAGGCTGGCTCCAACTCGAGGTGGCTCGCCAGGTCTTCAACGCCGCCGGGCTTGATTTCGATTCAATCAAAACCGAAGCCTCCAAGCCCGGGTTTAAACCCATCCCGCTCGGCCTCAAAGCCTCGCTCACCCTCCACAACAGGATCGAAAAAGTAACCTCGCGCAACGTCGTTGCCCTCCTCCCCGGCTCCAGGCGCCCGGATGAAATTGTCATCTACATGGCCCACTGGGATCATTTCGGCGTCAACCCCGCGCTCGGGGGCGACCAGATTTTTAACGGCGCTCTCGATAACGCCACCGGGACATCTGCCCTGATCGAACTGGCCGAGGCTTTCAAGAAGCTCAAGCAGCCGCCTCACCGGTCGATCCTCTTCCTCTCTGTCACAGGCGAGGAACAGGGGCTTTTAGGGTCTGAATACTACGCCACTCACCCGATCTTCCCCACTTCCAAGACCGCCGCCGCGATCAACATGGATGCGCTGAACATTTACGGCCCGATGAAAGACATCACGGTCGTCGGCTACGGCCTCTCCGAGCTCGACGCGTATATCGAGGCGGCGGCCAGGGAGCAGGGCCGGACGGTCAACCCCGACCCGACGCCGGAAAAGGGCTCCTATTTCCGCTCCGATCATTTTCCCTTTGCCAAGCAGGGGATTCCGGCTGTCTATCCGAGCGGCGGCGTCGATCACGTCGAGCACGGCAGGGAATGGACGCTGGCCTTGAAGGAAAAATACACGGCCGAAAACTACCACAAGCCGTCGGATGAGTTCGACCCGAACTGGGACCTCTCGGGAGCCATCGACGACCTGCGCCTTTTGTTCAAGGTCGGCTACCGCCTGGCCATGGAACCGACGTTTCCCAACTGGAATGAGGGGACAGACTACAGGGCGAAGCGAGACGATGATATGGCCGCCAGCGCCGCCAGAAGCGAAGGCCGTCCCACGCCAAGGTAGAACTAGAATGCCAACACCCGAGGGGTGGCACGGTTTGAGTTTGCTCCTGGGGGAAAAGGCGAGGGATGAGTGGTGAGAAGTCCGTATGAGCGACGAGCGGGCAGGGTTTCTCGAGCGGAGCGAGAGAAGAGCGAGGAGCGAATCGAGCAAGATTTCCTCGCTGGGGAAATCGCAGCGTGACTTCGAGTCACTGCATCCCGAGCCTTGCCGGGGGTGAACCGCGACAGGACCCGTCGGGTGTTGCCAGTGAGTACAAAAAAATCTTGCATTTCAAAGGGAAAATTCGTATATTTTGGCCAACTTCCGCCTTCTGGCAAGGAGGAAGGAACTAAAGTCCGTTTATGAGGAGGGCTCATGAGAAAAGGACTCATTCTTGTGGCTCTGATGCTGTGGTGCGTCCCCGCGGTCTTCGCGGCCATCGTGACGAACACCAACCAGAGCGCCCTGTTTTTCCGTTTTCCCTCGCGAAATGCTTCCATCGACCTTGACGCCGTGTACTACAACCCCGCCGGCCTCGTCAAGCTGCAGGATGGCTTTCACGTCGCTGTCCACAGCCAGACCATCTTCAAGGAAAAGACCGTCGATAGCTCTTTTTTCCTCCTGAACGACCCCACGTACATGGGAAAGACCACGGTCCCCGTCTTTCCAAATTTCTACGCCATCTATAAAAAAGGCGCCCTGGCCCTTTCTTTCGGTTTCGGCCCGATTGCCGGAGGCGGGTCAGCCGATTACGCCGAGGGATTGCCCTCATTTGAATACGATATATCGATGATACCTGTGCTGCTTTCAAGCTATGGGCTTCTCACGACCAAATACTCGGCCAACATCAATTTCAAGGGCCATTCCGTTTATTATGGCTTCCAGGTGAACGCTTCTTACGCTTTCAGTGACATCATCTCAGCGGCTGCCGGCGTCCGGTACATCTATGCCGTCAATACGTACGAAGGCAAAATCGAGAACATCCAGATCAACCCGACCTTCCCTGCCTTGGGCTGGACCGGCCAGATGCGCTCCGCGCCTGCAGCGTTCAACACTCTCTATACGGCAACCGGCAACACCACATTTCTCTATTATGCAGCCGCGACATCCGACATGGCCGTGGATGCGAAACAGGTGGGATCGGGCTATACGCCAATCCTGGGCCTGCATTTTCCCCCTCGGAGAACTTCAAGCTCGGCGTCAGGTATGAATTCAAAACGAAACTCGAACTAGAAAACCAGACCACGAAAGATGACACCGGGATGTTTCCCGACGGCGAGAAAGAGCGCAACGACATTCCGGCCACTTTGGCGATCGGCGCCGACTACGCCCTGTCGCCAACGTTCAGGGCTTCCGCCTCTTACACGCTATTCTTCGAAAAAGAGGCAAACTGGGAAGGGCGGGAAAAGGATCTCGACTCGAATTCTTACGACCTGGCCTTTGCCCTTGAGTTTGACGCAAGCGATGCCCTCACATTCAGCGCCGGGTACATCTACACAAAGACCGGAGCAGGGGCGAAGTACCAGACCGACATGAGCTACGACCTCGGGGCGAACACGGTCGGCCTCGGTGCGAGAATCAAGCTCAGCCCGAAGGTGGACATTGACCTCGGCGGAATTTACGTGATGTATACCGACCAGACCAAGTCCTACAGCGCTCCGCCATTCCCAGACTACAAGGAGACATACAAGGAGTCGACCTACGCTTTCGCCATCGGCCTCAATTTCCATCTGTAATTCTTACTTTTGGAAAACGGGGGACACGATCCCGATTCAAGAAAATCGGGTCATGTCCCCATTATAGGGGGTCGGATCACGATAAAGATTTTAGCTCAGGGCTGGTCGCCCTGCGGCAGCAGGTAGATGCCCAGGATGGAAGCGTTCCCTACGTTGATGGAATGGATCTTCTCGAGCGGAAATTCACCAGGATAAAGGCTGTAATTGGTCATAAAATACCTGGAGGGTTCGAGCTTCTGGGATTCCAGGTAAACCTGCTCGATCGCCTCTTTTTCATGCGGGTGGCGGCAAATCTGCAGGAGCTCGTCCCTTTCCTCGACGGTCATTCTGGAGCGGACGACCAGATACTTGAAGCGGCGGTTGACGAAATACTTGCTCGGGTTGCGCTCGGCAAAACGGAGAATCCTCCGGTCAATATCGAGATAAATCCAGAGCGGCTTAAAGGTGAAGAGCCTGCGGCGCTCATCCCGAGGCTGGATCCAGACATTGAACTCACCCGGGCGAAAATCCACAGCAACTTTAATGACATCCGAAGGATCAATCCTCAACAAATATTCCAAACCCTGCTTATAGGAAAGTCCCCAGTAGTCCATCTCGAATTTTTTGGCGACACTGGCCATGTCCCTTCCCGCCAGCCGGTTAAAATAGACATTCTCGTGGGGGTGGTTCCTGACCATGAAAAAAGCAACACGGCCCATCCCGGCCAGCATCACCGCCGCCAGGATGATCTTGGCCGCCGTCGAATATTTCCTTTTCCTGATTTTGTTCGCAGCCCCAGAGATCGCCAGAAACCCGCTGAGGCCAATCAAGAGCAAGGCAGGATAAATGAAAAAAAGATGGCGGAATTCGTTGAAGGTGCAAACGCCCAAAAGGATGGACCCAAGCGGCGGGACAAAAAACCACAAAAGAGCCAGCGGGCCCTGGGTCTTATCAAGGACTTGCGATGACCGTTTTCTGTTCCTGAACGCATCTCCAATCAGAGCGAAGACCCCGATGAAACAAAGCCCGAGATAAAGAAGCGGCGTCGAGATGGCAATCCAGACGGGGATGTAATGCCAGGGCGTTTCTCCGCAAGTGTAGTATTCTCTAAGATAAAGCTGATGCCCTTGCCAGGGAACGTGGGTGGCAAACTGGAATACGCTGGCGATTCGGCCCGCCGGGTCCTCCCATAGATAGGGCCAGAGAAGGATGGTAAGGACCAAATAAAGCACCGTGAACACCGCGCCCAGTGCCAGGAGACTCAGAAGTTTTTTCCTGTTTTTTCGATCTTCCCACAGGAGAAAAAGAAAAGCCGCGCCGGTCAGGAAAAAAGTCAGCATGCCGTTCAGCCGGACGTCGGTGGCCACTGCGCAGGCCAGGGCATGCCAGGCCAGCCTCGCAGGACCGGGTTTTTCAAGAAACCTCACGAGAGTGTAGAAGGCCACGATGACGGCCGTCATAAGCGGCGTATCCTTAGGGTTATAAAAAGAATGGGCGAATATGCGCGGGCTCAGGACTAACATCAGGCAGCCCAGCAGCGCAATTTCCCATCGGGCAAAGATTTTTCGACCGAGCAGGTAAAAAAACCAAACGCCAAGACAAAAGATGAGAAAAAGCATCAGATGCCTGGTGAGATAGACGGTCCGCGAGTCCTGCTCCACCGCCCTTTCCACTGCGGCCAGGATAATATCCGGGAAGGTTCCGTAATTCCTCTCGTGCTCGTGATTGATCAGCCGGCGATCGCCGTGGAGAACATAGTCGAGGAAGGCCTGTCCCCTCCATTCATGGACCGGCTCATCCCAGTTGATCCCGTAATCTTTGAAAATGACAATCCCGACAATAAGGAGGGAGAGGAAGAACAAGCCGACGGCGATCCTCTGGCGGCTCATGGACTTTTGGTTATTTTACCCCATGTTTATTTGCAATGCCATAGCGCTTTATGGTATTAATTGACAGCGCTTTTGAGGAGGCCATCGATTTCGCCGACAATCCCGTCGATATCCATCATCCTCCCCACCTATAATGAAAGGGAAAACATCGGGCCCTTGATCCAGCAGATTTATCAGGTGATGGGAGAAGAGGCGGAGGTCGTCGTCGTCGACGATGATTCTCCGGACGGCACCTGGGCTGTTGTCGAGGAGATGGCCGCCGCGCATCCAAACCTCACTCTGATAAGGCGAAAGGAAGAACGGGGGCTTGTCTCGGCGCTCCGCAAGGGGATAGTTAGCTCAAAAGCCGACGTGGTCGCCTGGCTGGACTGCGACCTTTCCATGCCCCCCCCGAAAATCAAGGAACTTTACGAGGGCATCCTCCAAGGCTACGACATGGTCATCGGCAGCCGTTTCGTCGACGGAGGCGGGGTGGAAATCGTCACGGGAAGCCAGGACACGCCGCTCGCGTTTTTCATGAGCTCCCTGCTTAATTCTTTTATCCGGCGAGTCCTCGGCCCTCAGGTCAAAGACTACACCAGCGGTTTTGTGGCCGTAAGAAGGCGGGTGTTAGAAAACACCAAACTCGCGGGCGATTACGGCGAATACTTCATCGAGCTGGCCTGCCGAGCTTATCGGCACGGCTATCGCATCCTGGAGATCCCCTACATCTCTCCGGCCCGGAGGAAAGGGACATCCAAGACGGGAACGCACATATTTCATTACCTGAAAAGGGGGTCAAAATACATCTGGCGAATCCTGAAGCTCAAGCTTTCGCCCAAATCCTCAGGCAGGACGGAGGAATCATGACCAGGCGCTGCGAAAAAATCGAACAGGGAGGCCAGGTTTTCGCGATCGTCATCAGGCGCAGCTTTGCCAAGCCCGGTGTCCATTTTTTCACCCCGGGCGAGTTCTCCCAGCAACTGGGAATGCTGGTCCACGCCAAAGGCAAAGTTGTGGACCGCCACCGCCATAAGCCCGTGAGGAGAGAAATCCTGAGAACCCAGGAAGTGCTGATCATCCTCAGCGGCAAGATCAAGATTCAAATCTACGATGATGAGGGCAGCTTATTAAGGACGCTTATCCTCAAAGAAGGTGATTCCATCCTGCTGGCCACCGGGGGACATCGGGTCGAGGTGTTAGAGAAGGCCAAAATTCTCGAAGTCAAGCAAGGACCGTACGCCGGGTTTGAGGACAAAGAATATTTCTGATGCCTGACCTAAAAGACCTGATCCCCGTCAACGAACCGCTGATCGGCCGGAACGCCCTCGCCTACGTCACACAGTGCCTGGAGACGGGCTGGATCTCGTCAGCGGGAGGCTTCATCCGGCGGTTCGAGCAGGAATTCGCCCGCTACCTGAGCATCAAGCATGCGATCACAACGACAAGCGGCACGACAGCGCTTCATCTCGCCATGGCCAGCCTTGGCCTCGGGCCGGGC
>JARYMI010000004.1 GCA_029907205.1 Clostridiales bacterium | reverse complement strand
CCTCGACGACACGATATTTTTGACTGAACTTAGCCAGACCCTGTAACAGCCTGTCCAGGGTTCCCGAAGCCAGAACTTGATCACGCCGCCCCAACGTGGCCAGCACCCGCTGGCGAGGTTTGCCGTCCTTGCGGAAGGACTCGGCGATCTGAAAGTATTCGTAAGTGACGCCTTTTTGGATGCTACGCTTGAGCCTGATGAACATACCATAATAATATGCAAATAAAAATAAATGTCAATAGTCTAAAAATACTTATTAGGCACTACTTTTTCGGGAGATATCGCGGTTTTCGGATGTAAGTTGTTGATTCTATTAGAGCGGATTTTGAAAACGTCTCGCCAACTGTCGAAAATCAGTCACAGCTATCTGGTTGATCCATGGAGGAAAAGGATAGGCGATATCGAATTTATGGAGATTTCGAATAACCAGGAGCCAGGTGTCCTGGAGAAGGTCTTCAGCGGCTGCCGCGGATTAAACGAGCTGCAGAATGATATGATACAAGCGGTCCGAATGCTTCCGGATGAGAACTTCTATTGGCTCGGTTCGGCCAGACCTGATTTGGCGAATAAGAACGGCGTCTTCAGTCTCAATCGCCTTCTCCACTTCTGGCTCAACTCCCATCCTGCTCTCTAAAATAGCCCGAAGAGCATAGAAAAAGCAATTATCCTCGATTCTCAAAGCCTGCGTGGTCATTGAATCCATCCGTTTGATTCCATATCTATTACGCGGGAGTTCGTTTTTTGGTTCGGTTCGCAAAACTATCTCAATCTCAGGGGCATCGCCGTGTGCCCTCCTGTGGCGACGGCGCTGCGCGGGGAGCCGCGCGGGAGAGGGCGGAAAAGTTTTTTGAAATCTTGACTTCTTTGCCTATCATGCATTACCATTTTTCTAAGTTAGAAACTATTCAATGAACGAATCTCAACCTGTCCGGATCCTGGTGATTGAGGATGACTTGGTTACGGCCCGTCTCCTCAAGAAAAGGCTGGAGAAGACCGGATACACGATCGAGCATGCCCGAGATAGCGATTCAGGCATAAGCAAGGTTGTTTCCGAAAATTTTGATGTCTTGGTTGTTGACTATTCACTTCCCGGCCGCAATGGCCTCGAGGTCATCCGGATTTTGGGGGCCAAGGGAATCTTTCCCTCTACGATCATGGTCACAGGCAGCGGGGATGAACGAATCGCTGTCGAAGCGATGAAATTGGGCGCCAAGGACTATATCGTCAAAGATGATGAGGGCCGCTACCTCGAATTCCTTCCCCGCGTTGTCGAAAGGCTTCTTTCGGAGAGGAATCTGATCCAGGAAAAGCAGAAGGCCGTGGCGGCCCTGACCGAAACGCAAGCGCGTTATCAGGCTCTTTTTGAGAACACGCCCCTGGGACTCTACAGGACAAGCCCAGACGGACAGTTCATCGACGCCAACCCCGCTCTGATCCAGTTGTTAGGCCTGCCTGACCGGGAGAGCCTTTTCAACATGAAGGCGACCGATTTCTACAAGGAGCCGATCGACCGGAGCCGCTGGCAAGAGTTGATGGAACGTCAAAGCGTCGTAAACAGCTACGAAGTCGAGATCATTCGTCTTGACGGGTCGACGATCTGGGTCGAGGACAACGGACGCGCCATTCGCGATACCACCGGCAAAATCCTCTACTACGAAGGAAGCCTCCAGAATATCAGCGATCGCAAAAGGACAGAAGAGGAATTCCGGCGGATGCTCGTCGCCAACTCTGCCATAGCCGAGCTCTCCAACTCCCTCCTTTCATCCGAGACGATCGAATCAATCTCCAACCTTGTCCTCGACAACGCCAGGTCTCTGACGGGAAGTATTATCGGCTATGTCAGCTATATCGACCCGCTCACCGGACATCACATTTGCGCCGCCATGACGGCGGAGATCGGCGAGCTTTTTCAGATCAAGGAAAAGGAGGATTTGTCCGGGAAAATTGTTGGCCTCTGGAAATGGCCTCTCGAAACAAAAAGGCCGTTGCTGACAAATTCTGCCTCAGGAGACCCCCGCTTCGCCTTGCCCGAACAAAACAAGGTCGTCATCAAGCGGTTTCTTTCAACGCCCGTTCTTCTTGGCGAGAAGCTCTTAGGCCAAATCTGCATGGCCAATGCCAGCCGTGACTACACGGCGCTCGACCTGGCAACGCTGGAACGCTTGGCTTCCCTTTACGCCGTCGCCCTCGAACGGAAGAGAGCCGATGACGCTATCGTCCGGGCAAGAGATTTCTACATTACGGTCCTGGAAGAATTCCCGACTCTCATCTGGCGGTCGGGGCTCGACGGACGGTTCGATTACTTCAACAAGACCTGGCTGGCCTTCACTGGCCGCTCTCTTCAGCAGGAGCTGGGCGATAACTGGATGAGTGGCATCCATTCGAGCGAAGCGCAGAAATTCAACAGGGTCTACCAGAGTTCATTCCGGGCGAGAAAAGCCTTTGAAATAGAATTCAGGCTGCGGCGTTACGATGGTGTCTATCGCTGGGTTATCAACACGGGCAGGCCATTCTTCGACCTCGAAGGGAAATTCGCCGGTTACATCGGCTCCTGCCTGGACATCACCGAGCAGAAGGAAGTCGAGGAGAAGCTGCGCGATATGAGTCACCGTGACGGCCTCACTCAGCTTTATAACCGGAGTTTCTTCGAAGAAGAACTGGCCAGGACGGAGCGGAGCCGGAATTACCCTGTTACTGTCCTTATGGCCGATGTGGATGAGCTAAAAAAGACAAACGACACTCTCGGCCACGCCGAGGGAGACAAACTTCTCCTTAGGGCTGCTGAGATCTTGCGGGTGGCTTTCCGGCCGGAGGATATCGTCGCGAGGATCGGTGGGGATGAATTCGCCGTCATCCTTCCCGGCGTGGACACGGGCGTCGCCAAGAC
The DNA here is from genome assembly GCA_029907205.1 of Clostridiales bacterium. Lineage (GTDB taxonomy): Bacteria > Acidobacteriota > Aminicenantia > Aminicenantales > UBA8522 > JARYMI01. The sequence continues at coordinate 176,888 of JARYMI010000004.1, read as the reverse complement.
AATCGTCAGCCGGCTGAAGAGCCGTCTCGAAGAGCACAACCGCAGCTACCCCGATCGGCCCCTTCAGCTATCTCTCGGAACGGCGACGGCCTCAAAGAGCATGCCTCTGACGGGGGTCCTCAATGAGGCCGATGAGAGAATGTACCAGGAGAAGATGGCCAAAGCCTCTTCGACCACGCGAAATTCGTCTTGATGCCCGCCGGTGGCATCTTTTTTGCATAATTGGGGATGAAGATTCGAGGCTTAAAGGGAAATAAAATCAGGCAACAAGAAAAGCTTCTTGATTGCCTGAGAAGGTGAAGCATGGGACTTGCCAAGATAATCATGAGGATTTTTGCGTCAGCCGCCTGCATGGCTTTTTCTCTCCAGCCTGTTTCTTGTCCTCTTCGAGCTCAAGATGTTGTGTATTGGGAAGAAAGCGCCTGCGAATCTCTGGAAAAGGGAGAAATCGACGAGGCTCAAAGGATTCTCCAGGAAGCGCTGGAGATCAACCCGGACAATCTTAACGCTCTTCTCTACTTGGGAATAGCCCTCTATTATAAAAATGACCTGGAAAATGCCGCCACAAAATTTGCAAAAGTCGAAAGAGAAGTAGATAGGATAATAGGAGCCAGCCGCCCATTCGGAGATACAGTGGAATTTACCGAGTTGGGAATGGAAAGGAGGGCCGAGCAATTGTTTTCTAAAAAACGCAGGGGGTTGCTGTATTTTTGCCGGGGGCTGTCCATGAAGGAGGCGGGGGACTGGAAGAACGCTGAAAAAAAATTCAAAGAAGCCCTGAAACAAAAATATGATGAAAAAGCAGTGAGGCTCCACCTGTTTGATATCTCGGTCAAAAAGCAAGATTTAAAGGCAGCGGCCGAGCAACTCTCCAATCTCAAGAAAATGAGGGAAGAAAGCGAGATTTCTGTTTTCCTTGGTGGTTATTTAATGTACAGGGAAGGAGATTCAGCCGGGGCGCTGGCTTCTTTTCAAAAGTTGGCCCCCACAAACTCTGCGGCAAAGAACAACATGGCTCTTATTTATTATAATGGCGGAGATTACAGCAAAGCTCGCCAGATCTGGGAAGAGATTCTTTCTGAGAATCCCGAAGCCAAAGAAGCCCAGATCAATATCGGTCGCGCTTCGTTCCATCTTGGGGAGACAGAAAAAGCTCAAGAGTTTTTCAGCCAGGCCGGGATAAAAACGCCACCGGAAAAAGCCTCTCCTCAAAAGCTCAGCTTGACTTATGATCACCTGCTAAAAGAGCTGATATTTGACCTGATGTGCAAGGTCAAATGAGGGATCAGCCTCGATTCGATCAGACCCCACGCATAAGCCTTCATGAATTATATGATTGAACCTGTCGTTTCTACCCAAGTTGTGCTATCATAAGCGCAAATGACAAGGAGGAGGACCTTTGGCAAAGAGCAGCCGTGCTTACAAGAGCGCAAAGAGGACAAAAGAGCTTCTCCGCCAGAAAAAGCAGGAAGAAAAGAGACGAAGGCGTTTCGCTAAACACAAAACGTCGCCTGAGCAAAGCGAGGAGCCGACTTCTTAGCGGAAAGACGCCGGAGCCTCGAAACGCCTTATCTCTTCACACGAGCTCTGTCTCAACTGGACCCCGAGAATGCCGCCAATGTTCAGCATTGCCACAAGGGGGCCGCTCGTGCCGATTTTATGCTGCTCAAATAAGCAGCCAGCCGAGTCCCCGACATTGGAAGAAAATCGTGATAATTGCCGTCTAAATACTTAAAGCCGCTTGGAGCGGCCGGCTATTTTATTAAAAAGGAGGAGGAACGTTGAGAGCTTCCAGGGATCAACGGTTTTTCACGAGCGGAGTTTTTCTTTTAATCGGGCTTTTTTTAATGGTTTCTTTTTTATCGGCTCAAATCAAACCCGACATCTTTGCCGGTTTGAAAGCGCGGAGCATCGGACCGGCCAACATGAGCGGCCGCATCAGCGACATCAATGCCGTGATAAACGACCCCGACATCGTCTATGTGGGGACGGCCGCGGGCGGAGTCTGGAAATCCACAAACGGCGGGATGACATGGACTCCGATTTTCGATGATCAGCCTGTTGCGTCGATTGGTGCCATCGCTGTTTACCAGAAAAACCCAGAAATCGTCTGGGTGGGAACGGGCGAGTCAAAGCCTCGCAATTCGGTGAGCGTCGGCCGCGGCGTTTACCTCACGCTCGACGGTGGCCGGACATGGAAGTGCATGGGACTCGAGAAAACAGAGAAAATTTCCAAGATCCTGATTAATCCAGATAACCCGGATGTCGTGTTTGTCGCTGCCCTTGGCGCGACCTGGGGGGATAGCACTGAACGTGGCATCTTCAGGACGACTGACGGCGGCAAAACCTGGAAAAAAATCCTGTACGTCAACGAGAAAACGGGAGCTGCGGACCTGGCCATGGACCCATCCAACCCCAATAGAATGTTGGTTGCGATGTGGGAGCACAGGCGCTGGCCCTGGTTTTTTGTCTCCGGCGGGCCAGGAAGCGGGATTTACCTCACGACCGACGGCGGCGAGAAGTGGGAGGGGCTCTCCGAAAAGAACGGCCTTCCTTCAGGTGAGCTCGGCCGCTGCGGCCTGGCGTTTGCGCCGAGCAAGCCTGAGGTCGTCTACGCTCTGGTCGAAGCCAAAAAAAGCGTCCTCTTTCGCTCGACAGACGGGGGGCTTAACTGGCAGGTTGTCAACAACACGGAAAACATCCACAACCGTCCCTTTTATTACAGCCGCATCTGGGTGAACCCGCGAAATGAAAACCTCCTGTACATGCTGGCAACGCAGCTTTCGGTGAGCGAAGATGGGGGCAAAACCTTTACGCGCCTGACTGGCTTCGGCCAGGCCCATTCTGATTTTCATGCCATGTGGATTCATCCGGACGGCGAGCGGATGATCGTCGGGAACGACGGCGGCGTCGTCGTCAGCGCGAACCGCGGCCGGAATTGGCGTTTCGTCGAGAACCTTCCTCTCGGGCAATACTATCATATAAATTATGATATGGAGATTCCGTACAACGTTTACGGAGGACTCCAGGATAACGGCACCTGGCGCGGCCCGGCCTATTCGCTCAAAGAGAGATCTCTTGGCAATCACCACTGGATTAGCGTGGGCGGCGGTGACGGGTTCGACGCCGCTCCTGACCCGGAAAACCCGAACTGCGGCTACGGCATGTCGCAGGGTGGGAATCTCTACTATTTTGACATCACGACCGGGACAAGCCGCACAATTGTCCCGACAGAATCTGACGTCAAGCATCGCTTTAACTGGAATGCCGGGTTTGCCGTTGACCCGTTCCGGCCGGCGACGGTTTACTTAGGTAGCCAGTTTGTCCACCGCAGCCCCGACAAGGGATACACCTGGGAGGTCATAAGCCCAGACCTGACGACCAACGACCGGGAAAAACAGAAGCAACCAGAAAGCGGAGGACTGACTCTTGACGTCACGAACGCGGAGAATTACTGCACGATCCTCAGCATCGCTCCCAGCCCGCTTAAAGAAGGACTCATCTGGGTGGGTACAGACGACGGAAACATCCAGCTCACCCGGGACGGCGGAAGGACCTGGGAGTTGGTCTCGACGGCGATGACCGCGGGGAAAAAGCCGGTCGCGCCGCAGGGCGCCGCTGTCCCCCATATCGAACCGTCCCGTTTCGACGAAGCCACGGCTTATGTCGTGCTTGACGACCATCGCCGTTCAAATTTCGCTCCCTATGTCTTTGTCACTCGCGATTACGGCAAAACCTGGAAGAGCCTGGTGACATCGGAGATCGACGGATATTGTTTTGTGATCAAGGAAGACCCGGTCACGAGAAACCTCCTCTTTGTGGGAACGGAATTTGGGCTTTTTGTGAGCCTCAACGGCGGCGGAAGCTGGATGAAATGGACGCACGGACTTCCGACCTGTCCCGTTTATGACCTGGCCATCCATCCCAGGGAAAACGACCTCATCATTGCCACACACGGCCGCTCCCTGTACGTCATCGACGACATCACCCCACTGAGAGAGATCTCAGAGGAAATAACCAAAAAGAGAATTCACTCGTTTTCAGTGCCCGCTGCCTATGCCTTTGTCCAGGGAAGGTTGAGCGTGTACTTGAGTCCTGGCGACACGGCCTTTGTTGGCCAGAATAAACCGGTGGGCGCATGCATCACGTATTTCCTGATTCCGACCGAAAAAAAGCCTGATGAAAAGACTCAAGAGACAGGAGAGACGGAGCAAAGCGCCATGATGGCCAGGATGAGCCGGATGGCGGGCCAGGTGCCGCCGGGCACGATGGAGCAGATGTTCAGACGTCCATCCACAAGGGTTAACATCACGATCCTGGACTCAGAAGGAAGGTTTGTCAGCCAAATCAGCGGGACAGAGGAGAAAGGAATAAATCGTGTTTACTGGAATCTCCGGGAGACTGAACCTCAGCCTCCCGGCGAACAGGAGCAGACGGAGGAGAGAAGCCCGATGGCGTTTTTCGGCAGGGGAGCCGGAATGAGCGTCCTTCCCGGCACATACACCGCCAAGATTAAGTACGAGGATCAGGAAATCAGCCAGACATTTGAAGTGAAGACAGACCCCCGCCTCAAAGTTGACATCGAGGTTCTGAAAGCGAATTACCAGAAGGCCAAAGAGGCGCAAAAATTGTCACGGGTCATCACGCGGGCCGGTCGTCAGATCCAGCAGACTCAAAGAGCCCTCCAGACCGTCAAAGAGAACGCCAGGATGAGCCGGAATCCCAAGATGGCCGACCTTATTAAAGCAGCCGAAGCTCTGGAGAAGAAGCTCAAAGAATTCTCTGAAACCCTGAACCCGACCCCTCCTAAGCAAGGCATTGCCGACAGATCGGCCGGACTCAGTAACCAAGTGATGAGCGCCGTCTCCGGCATCACGAGAACGGAAATTGAACCCGTATCCCAAGCTGCTTTGGTTAAATATGAAAAGGTCAAGCCTCTCGTTGAGGCCTTCGTTTCCAAGCTTAATGAGTTCTACCAAAAAGACATAGAAGAGTTCAAGAAGTCGCTCCAGGATTCGGGTTTTTCGCTCTTCGGCCCGTTCATGCCGCTGAAGATCGAGTAAAGGAGCCGCTGCGCCCCGCGCGAATCTAAGAATTGCGGCATCTCAGTCCGTGTTTATAGCTCTGAGCTTACCGCCGACTCGACGATTCTTCTCAGAGAAATGCCGGCTTGAAGAGCCGGAGTGATTATCCTATCATAAGAGGCATGATTAAGCTGGATAACACGATAAATTACATCGTCTCAGGGCTTGAGCGCTCTGGGACATCCCTGCTGATGCAGATTCTTCATGCGGGTGGTGTGCCTGTTGCTTTTGATATGGCTTCGCGGCCGCCAGATGATGCCAATCCCCGGGGTTACTTCGAGCTCGAAGGAGGGAAAGTCATCAGCCGGCTGATGGACGGCACTTTTCCCCTGGCTGACTACAAGGGCAAGTTTATCAAGATCACTGCCTACGGGTTGAAATTTCTTCCCCCTGGAACGTATCGCATCATCTATACAGAACGCAACATCGAAGAGGTCATGGATTCCATGGAAAAGATGGCCAGAATCCGCGACGAGAAGCGTGAAGACACCAAGACCAGCTTCATCAAACTGAACGAAATGGTTAAGAGAATGATTCGCGCCCGGAAAGATGTTGACGTGCTTTTCATTAACTATAACCTGATAATCGAAGACCCCGAGACCCAGATTAGAAAAATCTGCGACCATTTCTGCTGGGGGGAGGCAGACCTCGACAGCATGATCTCCGCCGTTGACAAGAGTCTTTACCGGAAAAGAAGAACGAATTGAATGATCGAGGCTTAAAACTAGTTTCATTTTTATTTTTATTGGCCGCAGCAAGGCGCGGATGAACGGAGGCTTGATGGGAAGAAAATTATCTCATGGCAGGAGGAACTTTCTGAAGATGGCGGTTGTCCTGGCCGGCGCTGCTACGGAGAAAGGATACTCTCAGCCTGCGGCGCGAGCTTCCCGTGAACAACATGATCCTTTTCCGAAAATAAAGGGCTACCGTCTCCTCGGCCGGACGGGGTTTAAAGTCTCAGACTTGGCCACGGGAAGCATCATGGACGGCGGCGTGCTCAGCGCCATGCTGGACACAGGAGTAAATTTTATCGATACGGCGGAAAGCTATCCTGGACACCACAGGCTCGTCGGAAGCGCCATCAAAGACAGGGACCGAAAATCGCTGTTCATCAACACCAAAATGCAGGCTGAAGGAGACATTTCCAGGGAGGGTTTCATCAAGCGGGCGCGTAAAAGCCTGGAGGATCTGGGAACTGACTACGTCGATTGCATGATGCTTCACATGCCGGAGACGGTTGAAGAGCTCAAAAACGAAGGCTTCCATGCGGCCATGCAGGAGCTCAGAGCTGAGGGGAGGGTTCGCTTTGTCGGGCTATCGAATCATGGGTCGTTTTGGTTTAGAGATCCGAAGGAGACGATGGAAAGAGTGCTTCTGGCTGCTGTCGACGACGGGCGATTTGACGTTTTTCTCATGGGTTACAATTTCCTCCAGATGGACCAGGCGGAACGGGTCCTCGAAGCCAGCCGGCCGAAAAAAATTGGCATTGCGTTGATGAAGACAACGCCCGTGACCGAATACGAAATCCTTAAATTGCGGCTCGAACTCCTGGAGAAGGAAGGAAAAGAAATAAGCCCCCTCTTCCAGGAAGGCTTGAAACGGTTCCGGGAGAAAGCGGAAAGAGCCGAAGGCTTTATCAAGAAATACGGCCTGAAAAACCCTGACGAGGTCAAAGCTGCGGCCATCCGTTTCGTCTTGAGCAATCCGGATGTCCATACGGTTTGCTGTTCGGTGGGGACATACGAAGAGATGGAACGGGTCGTCCGCCTCTCCGGGAGCCGGCTTGACCTGGAAGGGCAGGCGACGCTCGCTGCTTATAAAGCCGCCTGCGGTGAATTTTACTGCCGGCATGCCTGCGGCCTGTGTGAGCTCGAATGCCCGCGCCATGTCCCTGTCAACACGATCATGCGGTACAACCACTATTTCCTGGCCCAAGGCCGTGAAAAGGAGGCCATGCTCAAGTACAGCCAGATCCCGGGCGCCAGGGCCGATGCGTGCACGAATTGCCTGGGCCACTGCGAGAGGGCTTGTCCTTATGGCGTTCCCGTGCAAGGGATGCTCCTTCTCGCTCATCATCAGCTAACTCTGGCCTAAGGCCCTGAAGTCATTTCTTCCTTTTTTCTCACTCTCACTCACTCACTCTTCTTCTCTCCCTCAGCCGCTTCAGGATCAAGTAGCCCTATGATTTTTATAAACGCACTTATTCGTGATACGCAAATTTGTTGCGTTGATAACAATCAGGGAAGAAACAAGGCATGAATACCGTCAAAAAAATGAACTTAATCATGGAGATTTGAATGAACCGGCCAGTTAAAAATTTCCTCCTTTTTTCCTTTGTCTTCCTGTTCCTCTGTTCAGCTCTCAGAATCTTCCTGCCTGCGAACGAAACCGGCTCGTTTCAGAGCCTGGATGAGAAAGTTCGGAATTTTCTGGAAAGACACAGGTACTCCTGGCGGGACATGAACGTTCCTGAGGCTGATGGAAGGATTCTGCATGATTTGGTCACCAAAAATAATTACACGCGAGCGCTCGAAATCGGCACCTCGACGGGACATTCAGCGATCTGGATTGCCTGGGCTCTGAGCAAAACAGGAGGCAGGCTGATCACGATCGAGATTGATGAGGAACGTTACCGGGAGGCGCTCGTCAATTTTAGGGAAGCGGGACTCAGCGGATTCATTGACGCGCGCCTGGCCGACGCTCACGAGCTGGTCGAGGAGCTTGAGGGCCCGTTTGATTTTGTCTTTATCGACGCCGACAAGGATTGGTATGTCAATTATGCCAAAGCTGTCATCCCCAAGCTTGAGGCCGGCGGGTGCATAGCGGCGCACAATGTGCATGCGCCTCGGTCAACGGGCCGCCGCTGGAGAATGGGCGGAGGAGATTATTATGAGTTCATGGTCAATCAGCCCGAGTTTGAAACCTCCATCCATCCGGATAGCTGGTCAGGACTCGCCCTAAGCTTTAAAAAAAAGTAATCGAGGGAGAGCTAAGAGCGCTTGCTGGAATCCAGCCGGCCAAAAATCAGAATTCTCTTCTGTGCGGACGTCAGGCTGGGACGAAGCCGCCCTAAAAGAGCTCGCAGAAATTTATAATTCTGTAATCGATGAGATTAGATCAACAAGCTCGGCCAGGATCATGGCTGTGGCACCCCAGATTTTGTGACCCTTGAAGAAATAGAACGGGACGCTGACGTCTATCCCTCTCAGTGGCCAGGTTTCCTGGCGGACGTTTATCGAGTCGAGGAGATGCTCGACAGGAACCTCGATTATTTCCGAAACCTCGATTGGAGAGGGCCGGAAATCCGGCCTCTCCACCACCGCGGCAACAACGGGATAGATGCAGTAGTTGCTCGGCGGCACATAGAGCGGCGTCAGCTCTCCTAAGATTCGGATCGAATCCGGCATTATCTGAAGCTCTTCATGTGCTTCTCTGATAGCTGCCTCGACAGCACTCTCGCCTTTGTCCATGCGGCCGCCGGGAAAAGAAATCTGGGCCTGATGATGAGCGACAGCAGATGTCCGCCGCGTCAGGACAAGATAGAGTTTCTCCTTCCGGGGGTAGAGGAGGACGAGGACTCCCGCCTTAAGGCACGAATCTCCGACGTCCAGGTAGGTTTTGTCGCCCCGCCGAGGGCTGGTGACCATCTTGAGCTGCGCCTTCAAGCCCGGCTTCGGTCCCTGAAGCCTGACCCGGAGAGCTTCGAACGTTTTTTCAAGCGAGTCCAATCCGAAGCTGAAATCGTTCATGCGGACTGGCCCTAATTTAGCGCTGGCCGACCCCCTTCGTCAACTCAAAAATGGGGACAGTGACGATAACTTCAACAGCCTGATGAATCGAAGCATGGGACGGATCAACCTTACCGGCCTGTTTGAGAAAAACCCCATTCCAACGCTCATCCTGGAGGGGAAATGGGACCTGACTTGGGGCGAGCAGAAAGCCGATATTCTCAAGAAGAATCATCCCAACGCCCAAATGGTCGTTTTCGAGAAGTCTGGCCACGGCATTTACGACGAAGGGCCGGACCGCTTTTTTGATGTTCTCAGAAGCTTCATATTAAACAGGTGCGTCTATTTATAAAACTTCTGGATGAGCGGGTTGATTCGGGTGAGAAGCTCGTAGGGCGATACTCTTGCCTTCGCGGCTACTTCATATGGTGTGATCTCGGCTTCACCGTCCTTGCCGATCACCGTCACAATATCTCCAACCCGGACGCCGGGGACGCCAGTCAGATCAACGACGATCATGTCCATCGAAACGCTGCCCAGGACCTTTGCCCTCCGCCCCCGTATCAAGACCTCGCCAACGCGCGAAAGACTCCGAGGAAACCCGTGCCAGTAGCCGATTGGGCAGACGCCGACGGTCGAGTCCCTGGCCAGAGTTTCGGTGAGGTCGTAGCCGATGCCCGCTCCCTTTTTCAACCGCTTGGTCTCCGAAAGGATTGTCCGCCAGGTCAGAGCCGGTTTCAGGGCAACAGCTTTTTCCCAGGCCCCCCTTGTCTCGGCGGACGGCCAGAGCCCCATGAGACCGATGCCGATTCTCACCATGTCGTAATGCGCTTCAGGGTAATTAAGAGCACTCGCTGTGGCGCAGGCGTGCCGGAGAGGATGATAACCGGCTTCGTGCAACAGGGCAAGAGCTCGCTCGAATAATCCGATCTGGCTTTTCGTGTAATTTCTTGACCTGGGGTCTTTTGCCGAAGCGAAATGGGTGTAAACGCCCTCAACATGAAAGCGATTCTCATTCGTCTTCAAATACGCAACGAGATTTCCAACCAGATTTGGCAAAAATCCCTGACGGTGCATGCCGGTGTCGAGCTTCAAGTGGATCTTTATCTTCCGGCAGTCCGGAAGAGCCGCGAGGCCGCGCAGGCTCTCCATGCTGGAGATCGTAAGGCTCACCCGGTGCTTTATCGCCTCAGGGAAGCGGCCAGGCAGAGTGTATCCGAGGACAAGGACAGGCTTCCTGACTCCTATGGTACGGAGCGTTACCGCCTCTACGATCGAGTCCACGCCGAACCAGTCCACGGCCATGGTCTCCATAAGGGGGACGAAATCATAGAGGCCATGCCCGTAGGCGTTTGATTTCGCGACCGCCATGATCCGGCAGGAAAGAGGAATCCGGTGTCGGAAGACGTGGAGATTGTGCTCCAGGGCTTTCTTGTCGACCTCGATCCAGGTCCGGAGCGCCCGGCGGTCGGCGTTCCTTCCTCTGATGGGTGAATTTATTCTTTTTTCCACTAATTGAGTTTGGGGTCAATGAGGCCGGCGACATTTTTTTGTTTGAGGAACTCGTTAAAAGCCGGCAGGTCTGTCTGGAGCAGGCTCTCAAACCGCGCTTTCTCTGCTGTCAAGCGTTCTCTCAGGACTGCGTGCACCTCTCGCTGCTGCTTATTTGGCGCAAAGTCGACGCTGTCTGAGAGATCTCCGGCGAGCACAGAAAGCTTGCAGTAAAGCTTGTGGGGGCTGCGGAAAGACTTGGAGTCGCCCTCTGCCAGGACTGGCTGGAAGAGCTCATCCTCGACCGAACGGCATTTTTTATCAAATTCCGAGATGGCAGCAAGGATTTCCTGGTTGGCTTTCCCTGCTTTGACCACAGCCTCGAGGTCGTAGAGGTGTCTGCGTATCCATTCGATCCGGTTGATCATGTCGGAGACGCTGTTGAGGTCCTCGCGGATGGCCATCTGCATTTTCACCTGCTCTTGGATGTCCTCGAGGGTTCCGGCCGAGCGCGGGTCTTTTCGCACCTCCAAGTTCTGTCTGATCTCCTTGTCGCCAACTTTTAATTTAATCGTGTAAGTTCCCGGCGCAGCCAGGAATCCCATGAACCCGCCGTAGGTTCCCCAGCTCAGGATGGGGTACCAGCCTTCCCGTTCCCAGAGCTGGTGAAACCTCTTTTCTTCGACCACGTGCGGGTTGCCGGGCGGTTTTGTCCGGAGTCTGGCTTGCCGGGCGCCGGGATAGCGCAGGTTCCAGGTGACGCGGTTGATTCCGCGCTCGTTTGTGCCGGGAAGCGTCATCACCTCCCGGCCTTCTTCGTCGAGGATAGTGATCGTCACGGGGTCTTTTGGAACTTCTTTCAGGTAATAGTTGATGTAAGCCTGGGGATTGACCCTCGGGCCTCCGGCAATGTCGTGGAGCCTGTAAGCAAGACGTGGCTTGAAAAGATGAGCGTCCGCTTTGAGAACCTCTGGCGTGAGCTGCTGGAGGGGAGTGATGTCGTCCATAATCCAGAAGCCCCTGCCGTAAGTGCCCACGACCAGGTCGTTGAAATGCTCCTGGATGACCATGTGGTGCACGGGCGCGTGGGGTAGGTTGTTCTGGAGGGGGAGCCAGTTCTTCCCGTCGTTGAACGAGACATAGAGGGCGTTTTCCGTCCCAAGATAGAGCATTCCCTGCCTTGCCGGGTCCTCGTGAACCCAGTGGCAATAGCTGAAGACGGACTTGGGGATATCAGCGCCGATGAAAGTCCACGTTTTGCCGTAATCAGTGGTTTTGTAGACAAAAGGATCGCGGTTGTTCATCTGGTGGAAATCGACGGTGATGTAGGCTTTCCCGGCAGCATAACGCGACGGCTCGATATTGCTCACCGTCCCCCAGGACGGAAGGTTGGGGATGCCGCCAGTGACATTGGTCCAGGTCTTGCCGCCGTCCCGCGTCACGTGAACCAGCCCGTCGTTCGTGCCAGCCCAGATGCAGCCTTTCTCGGCCGGGGATTCGGCGATGGCGAAGACGACGCAGCCGTACTCGACGGCCAGGTTGTCCAGAGTCAGCCCTCCGGAAGGTCCCATCTTGGTCGGGTCGTTCGTGGTCAAATCAGGGCTGATGATGCTCCAGCTCCGGCCGCCGTCTGTTGTCATGTGGATGAACTGACTTCCGACGTAGATCTTGTTATGGTCATGGGGTGAGATGTGGATGGGGAATGTCCAGTTGAACCTGTACTTGACGGCTGCGGCATGGGAGCCGTAGATGGACTCCGGCCAGACGTGAACGGTGTTGATATGGCCCGTCCGGTAATCGGCGCGCTGGAGCTGGGCGTTGTAGCTTCCGCCCCAGACGATGTTGGGGTCGACCGGGTCCGGGATGATGAACCCGCACTCGCCGCCAGCCGTGGCTTCCCAGAGCGTGCGGGGCGGCGACCAGCCGCGTTCCCTCTCTCCCGTGCTCGGGCCCTTGTAGGCGTCTCCGTCCTGCCGGCCGCCGTAGACGTAGTAGGGGACCTGGTTATCCACGGCCACATGATACATCTGGGCGATGGGCAGGTTCACCCGCTTCCATGTCTGGCCCCGGTTGAGGGTGATGATGACCCCGCCGTCGTCGCTGATCATCATCCGGTCGGGTATCTTGGGGTCGGCCCACATGTCGTGGCAGTCGCCGCTCCACGGCACGACTTCAGTCGTGTAGCCGCCGTCTAAGGTGCGGCTCATGCTGTTGGCCGCAAAATAGACTTCGTTTTCATCGGCCGGGTTGACCATGATGCGCGAGGCGTAGTGCGGCCGCTCGTTGAGAAGGCGGTTGTAACTCATGAGTCGCCAAGTTTCGCCGCCGTCGCTCGACCGCCAGAGCACGCCGCGGTTGGGAGTTCCCGTTTCAATCAGGGCGTAGACGACAGCCGAATTGCTCGGGGCGATAGCTAACCCTACTTTTCCGATCGGAGGACTCGGAAGCCCCTTTCCGGTCAGGCGCTGCCAAGTTTCGCCGCCGTCGGTGGATTTCCAGATTCCGCCGTTCGGGCCGCCGCTTTCCCGGCCCCATGTTCTGATGATGAGCGGCCACATGCCGGCAAAAAGGATGCGTGAGTTATTCGGGTCCATGGCGATTTCAAAGCAGCCGGTATTTTCGTCAACGAAGAGGGCATGCTCCCATGTTTTTCCGCCGTCTTTTGTCCGGAAAACCCCACGCTCTTTCTGCGGGCCGTAGCAGTGGCCCATAGCGGCGACAAAAACGATGTCGGGGTTTTGGGCGTCAATGGCCACTCTTCCGATCCGTCCGCTCTTCTCCAGGCCCATATGCTTCCAGGTCTTGCCGGCATCGGTGGATTTGTAGACGCCGTTGCCGATAGAGATGTTGCTGCGGACAAAGGCCTCACCCGTGCCGGCCCAGACGACGTTAGGGTCGGAAGGAGCGACAGCTAGTGCTCCGATCGACTGGGCAGGCTGGTCGTCAAAAATCGGCGCCCAGTTTTCGCCGCCGTCTGTGGATTTCCAGACGCCACCAGAGGATGCGCCGATGTAATAGACGAGCGGGTCGCCCGGGACGCCGACAACAGCCGAAGTGCGGTTTCCAGGCGGGCCGATATGGCGGTATTTCAAAACCTTATAGAGATCTGGCGTGATTTCCTGGGCCAGACCCGGCAACCAGCCACTGAGACCAAGGAGAAAAGCAAAAGTGAGGACCAAAAAAGCGGACTTATGCCTCATGATGCACCTCCGATGAAGACTTTTTTCCTGCGCTGGTGTAAAAAGCAGCAGGAGATGATAATGATCTCACGATAGCGGCCCGCATTATACCAAATTTACCGGTCTATAAAAATAAGCGGGGCGAAGGCCTTGACTTTGCCTGAGGTGTTTAATACTGTTTTGTCTAAACTCTGGTGTTAGAGCTGCGCTTCAAGAGAATGAGCTAAGGAGCGAGACATGCACCTCCACTGGCTGGACATCTCGGTGTTCGTCGTCTTTTTCCTTATTGTTATCAGCGTCAGCATGTACAAGAGCCGGCGCGAGAAAACGGGCGAGGATTTTTTCCTGGCCAGCCGGGGACTTGTCTGGCCGCTCATCGGTTTTTCCCTGATCGCGGCGAACATTTCGACTGAGCACTTCGTCGGCATGTCGGGCCAGGGAGCCGGCGTCATGGGCATGGCCGTGGCCAGCTACGAATGGATGGCGGCGATCACCCTTGTCTTTGTCGCCCTTTTCTTCTTGCCCAAGTTCTTGCGGAGCGGCATCTACACGATACCCGAGTATCTCGAGTACCGCTACCACCCGGTCGCCCGCAGCATCATGGCCTTCTATCTGGTCGTCGTTTACATCGCCGTCAGCATCTCGGCCGTTGTCTACACGGGCGCCCTTGCCCTTCACACGATCTTTGATATGGACCTCACGAGGTCAGTCTGGTTAATCGGATTCATCGCTGCCGTCTACACGACCTGGGGAGGCCTGAAAGCCGTGGCCTGGGCCGACCTCTTCCAGGGCTCAAGCCTTATCTTAGGCGGCCTGGTCACCATGATCTTGGGGTTTAGGGCTGTCGGCGGGGTGGGCGAGTTTTTTTCGGCCAACCAGGACAAGCTTCACATGATCCTTCCGGCTGACCATCCCGTCATTCCTTGGACGGCGCTGGTCATCGGGCTGTGGATCCCGAATTTCTACTACTGGGGCCTCAACCAGTTCATCACCCAGAGGACCCTGGCGGCCAAGAGCGTCAAACAGGGCCAGCTGGGAATCATGTTTGCCGCCTTCCTGAAATTGACAATTCCCTTCATCATCATCTTCCCCGGCATCATGTCCTATCAGCTTTTCAGGAGCGAACTCACTGCGCCCGGCGCGACGACCGACCAGGCTTATCCTTTGCTCATCCGGAACCTTGTCGGGCCGGGGCTGCGCGGTTTCATCTTAGCGGCGATCGCCGGGGCGGTCATCTCAACGCTCAGCTCGCTTCTCAATTCGGTCGCCACTATCCTGACCATGGACCTTTACAAAAGGCATGTCAAAAAAGAAGCCTCTGGTGAGTCGCTGGTGAAGATCGGCCGGTACCTGACGGTTGTCTTCGTCCTCATTGTTTGTCTGATTGCTCCCCATCTCGGCAACCCGAAATTCAAGGGGATTTTTAACTACATCCAGGAATTCCAGGGGTACATCTCACCTGGCGTTCTGGCGGCCTTTGTCTTCGGGCTCTTCATCAAGCGCACGCCGGCCGCAGCGGGAATCACCTCGCTCCTCCTCTGCGTGCCGGTCTATGGGTTTTTGCAGTGGCAGTTTGGCCATATCGCCTTTCTTAACCGCATGGCCATCACGTTCGTTGTCCTTATTGCGGTCATGACCGTGATCACTGCGGCGAGGCCCCTCCGGGAGCCGAAAGTCCTTCCCGTCAAGGCGGACTTTGACACGCGCTCTTCGCCCCTTCTCAAATGGCTCAGCCTCACCATCATCGTCCTAACGTTGGCGCTTTACGTCGTTTTCTGGTAGGCTGGCGTGGACGAAACGAACAAAGCATTGTTACATATTCCTATCGGAAAAGTGTAATTGATAAGAAACTGTGGAGAACTCGGCGGATTTTAGGAGAAGGCAACACTCCGCTCGCTTCGCTCTCCAGGTGGTATGGCAATACAGTCTCTCGAATAAAGCCTCTACGATAACAAGAAAATGAAGGATAAAAGAAAACAAAAAGACAGGAAAAAAAATTGACGGAGTCATGATAAGGGCGATGGCTATCCAGAGACAAGAGAGAGAGAAAAGAAAAAATGTTGTGGTTGGGCTGATTCTCGGTTTTCTTTTTGAAATAAGTTTGTTGGTCGTACCTGTCTCAGGTCAAGCATCAACCGAGAACCCTCTTCTTTCAACCGTGAAACTCCATGTGAGCGGCTACACGCAGGTTCTTTATTCCTGGTGGGAGGAGGGAGTTGATTCCTTCCTTGTAAAAAGGGCAAGGCTGAGCTTAAGTGGAGAGATCGCCAGGAAGATCAAATTCAAGCTTCAGGCCGACGCCGTGAAGAGCCCCATCCTCTTGGACGCTCAGGTCGATTTCGAGTTCAGCCCGTCCATAGGCCTTAGAATTGGACAGTTCTACGTTCCCTTCGGCCGGGAAAACCGGACCTCGAGCTCCGAGATCGAGACAATCCTTCGCTCTCAAGTCGTCGACAAGCTGGCTCCCAGCCGCGATATCGGCTCTCCGGGACGGGATATCGGGGCAATGGTTTTCGGCAAGTTTTCGGCCATCGAATACATGGCTGGTTTTTTTAACGGGTCAGGTGTGAACAAGACGGACACGAACGAGAACAAGGATTTCAGCGCCAGAGTCGTGCTCAGACCCGCCGCTTTTATATCAATCGGCGGATCTCTCTACAACGGACGCCACAGTCCCGCTCAGGGAGATCGTCCTTTTACCCGTGATAGAGTCGGGATAGAAGCGGGTCTGGACATGGGGGCATTTTCGGCCAGGACAGAGTATATCTCGGGTCAGGAAAACCAGACCAAAAGAGACGGCTGGTATGTCCAGGGTAGCTACTTTGTCTTAGAGAAAAAAGTCCAGGCGGTCATCAAGTGGGACTCTTATGACCAGGATAAAGATGCAGCTTCCGACCGGAGCGACCTCCTGACTCTTGGAATCAACTGGTTTTTCTCGGAAAAGACAAAACTCCAGGTCAACTTCAATTCTTACCGGAGGGAGTCGGGAGAGACAGCCAATCGAGCGGTCCTTGTTCAATTCCAGGCCGGGTTTTAGCCTTGCCTGAGTCGGGGACCTATCCAGCCCTTGAGTTCGTATCTCGGTTATGTCATGATGGTGGGCCAAAGTGCTTAAGTATAAAAATGGTTGATCCAAAAGAGGTGGTTTCTTTAAGACTCTTGCTTATTTTTGCTATAGGCTTGGCCTTCGTCAACTGCGCCTCAGCTCCCCGGGAGAAGCCTACTCTTCCCAAAGAAAAAGACCCTCAATATCAATACGAATTGGCTCAAACAGCCCTCCGCTACGGCCTGGAGGATGAAGCGATTAAATATTTGAATCAGGCATCAGCCCTGGACCCCAACCATTACCCCTCCTTTTATCTGCTTGGAGTGATCCAGTCGCAGAAACGCAATTTCTTTGAAGCAGAAAGAGCCTTCCGCAAATGCCTGGAGTTAAAGCCCGATCAGGCCGACGCTCATCTGAGGCTTGGCGTCGTCCTTGAGGAAATGCTGGAGCTTGCCGAAGCGGAAGAGGAATACAAAAAGGCATATACTATCAACGGAAATGTTGAATCCCTCATTAACCTGGCTAAGCTTTATTATGATCAGAAAAAGCTTGATCTGGCCTTGGAGACCGTCGAGAAAGCGACCGAGAAGGACAACCGTTCCTTCCCGGCCTTTAACCTCCAGGGCGTCATCTTAAATGAGCTCGGCCGGTATGCCGAAGCTGTTTCCAGCTTCCGGAATGCCCTGAAAATTGACCCGCAGAGCGATGTCGCCAGGATCAACCTGGCCGTCGGCCTCATCAATACCGGGAATCTCAAAGAAGCCCGCGAACTTCTCGAAAAGACCCTTGAAAGGGTCAAGGATCAGAACCTGAGGAAGCGAATCCTCGAGTACCTGGAGAAAATTATGGAGCTAAGTTCGGGGGACACGATCCCAATCCCAGAGAATTAGGTCATGTCCCCGGATTTTCCGCCGATTCTTACTCCCTGAACCTCATTTAGTGATGCCGGCCCTCTCTCTGTCGATGATGCTTTTGAGGTCGATTTCTTCAACAGGTCCAAAGCCATCCAGCGGCTTGTCGAACCTCTTCTTGTCGCCGCAGACAACGATCATCATCCGGCCGGGCTCGAGGTATTTCTTTGCCGCATCCAGCACGCCCTCTTTGGTCACCCTTTTAATGTTTTCGACGTATTTTTCCAGGTAGTCCTCAGGATAGCCTTGCAGGGCATAACTTATTTTTTGCATGAGGATGGAAAGGTTCGATTCGAACCGGAAGACAAAGCTGTTAATCATGTAGTTTCTGGCCTCTTCCATTTCCTCATCCTTGATCAGCCCGGCCTGCATGCTTTTGACAATCTCTTCGATGAGAGGCAAGGCTTCGCCGAAGCTATCGGCCTTCAAGGTTGAAGCAATCGTGAACGAGCCCCTGTCCCGGCCAGAGCCGACGCCGCCGTAGATGCCGTATGTCCAGCCGCGGTTGGAACGGAGTTCCCGCATCAGCCTCGAGCTGAACCCGCCTCCGCCAAGCACATAGTTCATAATCTCCAGCTTGTACTCGTCGGGGTGGTTGCGGCGGACGCCGAAGTGGCCGAGAGCGATGTTAGCCTGGGGAGTGTCTTTGTAGACATAGTAGACGATTTTCCTAACGTCATCCTGAACAGGCGGGACAGCCGGGTAGTCTATTTTTTTCGGCTCCCATTTCTTGAAGGTTTTGTCGAGAAGCTTGTTGACCTCGGCTCTGGAGATGTCACCGGTAACTCCGACTGTCGTGTTATTGGGAGCGAAATATTTTTTATGGAAGGCAATCAAGTCCTCTCGGCTGATGTTGTCAAGCGTTGCGAACGCGGTTCTTCTGGCATAGGGGCTCTCGGCGCCGTAGAGCTTTTCATTGAAAATCAGGTTGGCCACGGAGAAGGGCATGTCCCATCGTCGCCTGATGCTCTCCTTCATCTGGTTTTTGGCCAGGTCGATCTTTTCCTGGCTGAAGGCCGGAGCGGTCAGAATGTCCGAGCAGATCTCGAGGACTCTGGGGAAGTCTTTTTTCAGACAGGACAGGCTTACCAGGCCGAATTCTGAGCCGATGTTTGTTTCGACCCTGGCAGCGAGAAACTCGAGCTCTTCGTCGATCTCATCGCCCGTCATCCTGACTGTTCCGCCCGTCCTCATGACCGTTCCCACTAAGCTGGCCAGGCCGGCCTTGTCAGCCGGCTCATAAAGAGAGCCGGTCTTGAAGTACCCGATCAGGCTGACGGTCGGAAGTTCCCGGTCCTCTATGTAATAAACAGTGATTCCCCTGGCCGCCTGGAACTTCTGGATAGCCGGCGGAGTGAACTTGAGTGGCTCCGGTTTCGCCAAGTCGGAGGGATGCCTCTGAGCCTGGAGAAGAATTCCAGAAGCAAAGAGGAGAAAAAATATGGCTATACCCAGGAAAATTTTGCCGTTCCTTCTTTTCTTCATTTTTTCCCTCCTATTTTTTGACGTCGGCCTGTTTTTTGATCAGGCAGGCGACAATCCTGTTTTGCTCGGTGAAATATTGCTTGGCCGCCTCCATGATGTCCTCAGGCCCGACCTTGGTGATTTCTTCCTTATACCGCAGCATGTTCCTCCAGTCTCCGAAGAAGAGCTGTTCTCTCATCAGCCGGAAGGCCATGCCGAAATTGCTCCTGAGACTCTGGATGAAGGATGCCTCGATCTGGTTCTTGATTTTTTCCAGCTCTTTGGCCTCGACAGGCTCAACCTTGAGTTTTTCCAGGTGCTCGGAAACGGCTTTCTCTACGTCTTCGTTGGTGTGCGGATGCCTGGGCGTGGCTGAAATCATGAACAGGTTGTCGTACCGTATGCCCGGGAACGAGGCCGTAGCCGAGACGCCCACAGCCACCTGCTTCGTTTTCACTAAGTCTTTATACAGGCGGGAGCTTCTTCCGGTGGTCAAGATGGAGGCGATGACGTCCATGACATAAGCGTGCTTATGGGGGTAAGTAGGCTTGTGAAAGCCGATGAGAATCTGCGGCTCTGCGTCGAAAGCGATCTTTGTCCTTCGCTCGCCGAGTTGTTTTGGCTCTTTTGTCCTCAGGATGGGAGGCTCGGGGCCCCGGGGGATGTCGGCGAAATATTTCTCGATGAGAGGAACGGCTTTTTCCGGGTAGATGTCCCCGACTAAGGCGACGACACAGTTGTTGGGCGTGTAGTATTTGCTTTTGAATTCTGCCGCCTCTTCCAGAGTGACGGAGTTGATGTCTGAAGCCCAGCCGACCACGGGATGGCCGTAGGGATGAGCAAGGAAGGCCGCCGCCATGAAGATTTCGGACAGCTGCCGGATGGGGATGGCTTCAGTTGTCTGTTTTCTCTCTTCCTGGACAACCCCTCTCTCGGTGTAGAACTCGCGGAGAACGGCGTTCTTGATCCGTTCTGATTCCATCAAGCAGAAAAGCTCGAGCTGGTTTGAGGGCAGGCTGATGAGATAAGAAGTAACATCCGTCCCTGTTCCGGCGTTAAGCCCGACCCCGCCGGCGTTGGAGTAGATCTGGTCGATTTCGTCCTTGACTATGTATTTCTTCTGCTCTTTCTCGAGTTCGGCCATTTCTTTCTTCAGCTTTTCGACCTTTTCCTTGTCTGCCAGGTCTCCTTTGATCAGTTCTCTGGAGATCGCGGCGCCGAGCCTGTTAATTTCTTCCATGATGACTTTTTCTTTTTCAAAGTCTCTGGTGCCGATCCTGGGCGTCCCTTTAAAAGCCATGTGCTCGAAAAGGTGGGCCAGGCCGGTTATGCCGGGGGCCTCGTCGACACTCCCAACCTTGAACCCGTAGACGGCGCTGAATACCGGGACTTCGTGTCTTTCCATGAAGAGAAAGGTTAGGCCATTGGCGAGCGTATGGACTTTGACCCTTGATTCGAGATCCTGGCCGAAAAGGGATGACAGCGGCCAGATAAGCAGAAGGAAAATGAGAAGCCCCAAAACAGAAACCCATGCCTGCGGCTTTTTTGGGTTTTGAGGACAATGGTTCATCCTTTCCTCCTTCTTTTATGCTGGAATTAGCAGAATAAAAAGTTTCTGCCGAGAGATTGCTTTAGCGCTTTAAACATCGAGCTTCTTCCCACTAGTAATTCAAAATATAGCCTAAGGCAGAAAAAAGTCAATAGCTACTTCGACTCATCCCAAGACAAATTCTTGCCTCTGTTCAAAGATTCTTCTAGTTGAGCATGGCCTTGGAGATAAGGAAAAAAGAGCCGCGGGCCTGGTGCCGCCGCACGGGTTGACGCTAAAGAGGATGACATTTCCGTCGGGAATTTCGCGAAAATTTGAGCTTCTCTTTGGACTATGATACATAAATAAGGAAAATCATAACGACGCTGACTAAGGAGTCTTTTTATGGCCAAGTTTGAAGGAGTGAAGTGGGCGCCCCGGCAGATGAAATACACCCTTCAAGAAAGACAGTTTGAGATCGTCGAGCCCGATGCCAGGGTTTTCGCCGTCTCCCGGTCCATTCACTACGGGCTGTTCCTGGCCTTCGAGGGCATCCGGTTTTACTGCAAGAAAAACCAACGGGGAGACTGTGAGGTCATATTTCTCAACTGGCACAAGAACCTCGAACGGTTCCAGAAGGGAATCGCTTTTAACTTGAGCAGAGACCAGCAAGGGCTTGTCCCGGAGGTCGAGGATCTAGAGCATCTTTTCATCCGCCTCTATTTTGATGAATCGGCGATGAGGGGGTTCATGGAGGAGATGGCTGGACTCGGAGCCCAGGGCTACCTCCGGCCGTTCACGGTAGACGAAGAGCAGAGTATCGGCGTGACCTTCCCCGCTCAGCCGTCCATCCGGGCCATGGCCTGCCGCTACGACCGATACCTGGGAGAGCCCTTTTGCGGCGTTGTTGTCCCCCATCTGGTCCGGGCGGTTGGCGTTAACAAAACCGGCTGCCTCAAGCTGGGCATCAACTATCTTATGAGCGTTAAGGCCATAGACGAAGCGAAAAAGCTCTGCCCGGAGGCGGCCTCAGCCCTCTTTCTGGATGACAACCCGCAGGCCCCGATGGCCGAACGGCAGGTCAGCGAGTGGGATTCTTCCTGCTGCTTGTTTGGCCTCCGCGAGGGGAAGGTGGTCAAGATCCCCGAGAGCAACCTCATCCTTCCCTCGGTGACAATCCAGGGAATCGTGGCGATCCTGAGGGAAATGGGCGTGCCCGTGGAAGAGAGGCCGATGACTTACGGAGAGCTCGTCGAACGAGTGAAGACAGGAGAACTCGTCGTGGCTTCGAGCGTCGGCACGGCCGGCATCCTGAACAGATGCCAGAAGCTTGTGTTAGTTGATGACAAAGGCGGTCTTCTTGCGACCCATACTCCCGACGAGAACCATCCTCTTTTCGAGAAGCTGGGGAAAGCAAGAGAGACCTACTGGGACATCTATCAGGAGAAGGTGAAAGTCCCGGCTGGTCTCAGACTCTTCAAATACGTCCTCTGATAAAGAGGTTTGGGAGCATCTCCGTTTATGTGATTCAATTGGGCGCAGGAAACTGCCCTTTGGCCCCAGCACCCCGGGGAACCAGTCCCGTCGGTTCCCCCCGTCGGAGAAGCCGACGGGTCCCCCCTCCGCTACGGGGGCTTTCAGGGCAGCCTCCTGCGCCCATCATAAATATCCCATGTTTAGAGATGCTTCCGAGGGCTCTCTTCTCATTGACAAGTCTATGAGCGGGCAATATAATTCAAAATCGGACAGGAGGAAAACATGAAGAAGGCGTCTATTCTATTTTCTCTTGTGATGATCTTTGGATTCTTGATGTCCTGCGCTCCCACGGCCAAGGTGACCTCGGCCGGAGGTCCATCGATCGCCGAAGCCCGGGCTGAACGGTATGATGGCCCCAAGGCTCGGCTGGCTGTCGGAGAATTCAGGGACAAAACAGCTAAGGGAGAAGGTCCAACGGGATGGTTCGGGATGTTCGGCATCCATTTCAAAGAGATCGGCGATGGGATGAGAGACATGCTGACCACGGCGCTATTCAACTCCAACCGCTTCATCGTCCTCGAGAGAGAACAGTTAGACACCGTCCTCCAGGAGCAGGACCTTGCAGCTTCAGGCCGCGTCAAGAAGGGAACCGAAGCTCCAATTGGAGAGATTTACGGGGCAGACTTGATCATCACGGCGGCCGTGACCGAGTTTGAGGGCGGAGCCAAAGGCGTCGGCGGCGAAACGCGGGTTCTGGGCGTGACTGTCGGCGGAGGGCTGACGAAAGCTCATATTGCCATAGACCTCAGGATCATCGACGCCAAGACTTCCCAGATTGTGGCGGCGACCACGGTCGAGGGAAGCGCGACAAGCTTTGGAGGTGAAGGAGAGACAAACATTGGCGGCAGGCTGCCTGTAGCGTTGGGCGGATTTTCAAAGACGCCGACAGAAAAGGCCATACGGGTCTGCATTCAAAAAGCTGTGGAGTATATCGCCAGCCAGACGCCAGCCGAGTACTACCGCCACAGGAAATAATCGGACACCCGAGTCTGAAGTTCGATCTTTCTCTACTTACTTACTCTTATCAACGCAATTGTTCATAAGGTTCCGTCTTCCTCCCCCTCGAGGGGTGAGGGGGGGATGCAACGAATTTGATCGCGTTGACAATATTTCTGAAGAAAGTCTCAACCCTGTGCACTGATTGAGCAGTTGATTCGGGGGCTTTGTTCAGAGCAGCAGCTTCTTTCTCCTGAATCTGAGCTTCATGGTCAAAACTCTATCGGTAGAGAAGATGCGCGCGGCGATAGCGATCAAAAAGATGAAAAAGACCAACATGTAGACAATGCCGCCAAAGACAGCCGTGTAGTTTTCCAGAAGCAGGTTTTGCGTTGTCAAGAACGGATGGGAGAAGGGAATGGCCCAGACAAAAAGCTTAACGGGCAGGGAAAGATTCTTGATATCGGAGAAAAAGGACAGGAAGTAAGGAATCATGACGAGAAAGATGACCGGCATGATCAGACTCTGAGCGCTGCGGTAGTCTTCGGCCAAAACGCCGAGAATCGTGGCCATGGCCAGGGCGCAGAGGATGGCCAGAAACAAAGAAATTCCGAGGATGAGGTAGCTGTTGGCGGTCGGCGCAAGACCAAGCTCCTGGATGACCCTGCCCAAGCCTTCTGATGCCACTTGTTGGCGAACGTCACCCATGAAACCAGACATGTAATAACTGAACCCGAACATGTAGATAACGGCGGAAATCAGCCCGACCACAGCCGAAGCTAACATCTTAGTCGTGACGATGGACGTGCGGCTGATCGGGACAGTGAGCAAAGTCTCCAAAGTTTTGTTCTGCTTCTCCATGGCGATGGCCGAAATGACCATCTGGGAAGAATAGATGATGATCATCATCAGGATGATCGGGATAAAGAGGGACTGGTTGGAAATGAACCCGGCGATCGACGAGGCCGAACCCTCAGCCATCCTGCCTTTAATGATGACGAAATCCTTGCTTCGGACCGGCTTTTTCAGTTTTTCCGGGCTAAAGTCAGGGATTTTCTTTTTTAGGAAGTCATCCGAGATGTAGTTGTTTAGGGCGGAGATGACGCTTCCGAGGATGACCGAGGTCCGGCTTCCGACGATGGAAAAGCTCCGCAAAAAAGAATAGGTCTCCATCTCTTTCAACTCTAAGGTGGATAGGGATTCGCCGAAACCGGGAGGAATGACTAAAAGGAGGTTGATATCGCTGGCTTTTGTCCATTCCACGGCTTCCTCTTTGGATTTGCCACGGAGCTTTTCTACCTGGAACCTTGCCATGTTTAGGCTGTCGGTTAGCTGTTGGGAAAGCGTTGACGCGTCCATGTCGAGAACGGCGATCTTTTGGGTCCTCATGGCCCTTTTCATCTCGCTTTTGGCCATCTGGCCGATGAAGTAGAAAAGGAAAATCGTAAAAAGCAGGGAGATGAAGAGTTGCAGGGTGATGAGCTCTTTAATTTCCTTTGCCAGGAGGTTGAGGAATTTTTTCATCTGAGGGCGCTCCTGAAGACTTCTTCTAAGTTTCCGGCCCGGTATTTTTCTTTCAACTCCGAGGAAGTGCCGGAATCCAGGATGACTCCCTTATCGATGAGAGCGACCCGGTCGGACAGGAACTCAATCTCTAACATGTTGTGCGAGGACAGGAGCACGGAGATGCCTTCGGCGGCGAATTTCTTGATGATCTCTCTCACCTCGAGGGCGTTGATGACGTCGAGGCCTGAGGTGGGTTCGTCTAAGATGGCCAGATGCGGCCTGGTCATGAGGGCCCGGCCGAGGAGGAGTTTCCTCACCATCCCCTTTGAATACGTGCCGGCCTTCTCGTTGAGGCGCGTCCCTAAGTCGGCGATCGACTTGGCTCGGTCCACGAATTCGCGGGTTTTCTCGTCAGAATCGGCGTAGAACCTGGCCATGAACCTCAAATAGTCGATGCCTTTGAGGTTCCTGTACGCTCCCGCTTCCTCCGGAAGATAGCTGATTTTTTCCCGGAATTTTTCCGGCTCCTTTTTCAGGTCGTGCCCGAGAAACGTGACTTTCCCATCTGAAGCTGAGAGGAGTGTGGCCACGATGCGGAGAGCCGTTGTCTTTCCGGCTCCGTTCGGGCCGATAAGAGCGAAAATTTCCCCCGGCTTGACCTGGAAGCTGATGCCCTTGAGAGCTTCCAGGCTGCCGTAATTTTTTTTCAGGCCTTCGACTTCAAGAACTGCGTCCATGAAATCCTCCCGTTTTTTATACGGAGAAATTCTAATAAAGTTTGGGCCGAATGTAAAACAACTCAGTCTCTGGCGATGATGGCTAGCGACTCAAGATGAGGCGTGTGAGGGAAAAAGTCGAAGATGGAGAGCTTCTGGAGCCTGTAACCTTGCTGGGCAAAAAGGCTTAGGTCGCGGGCCAGGGCAGCCGGGTTACAAGAGACATAAAAGATGGCCGGAATGTTCAGGGAGATGATGTGTTTAAGTCCTTTGGCGCTGATTCCAGCCCGGGGAGGGTCGAGCACAACGAGGTCAAAGCTGCGGAAATCGTCCTTCTTGAGAACCAGCTCGACGCGGCCTTCGATAAAGCGGCAGTTAGGGATGCCGTTCGCTCGGCAGTTTTCCACGGCCGTCGTGATGTTCGTCGGCTCAGAATCGACGCCGACGACTTCGTCTACGGTCCGCGATAGGAAAATTTCGATTGACCCCGGCCCGCAGTAAAGACCCAGGACTTTCCGGCTTCCTCTGGCTTTTGCTTCGGCTGCAATCTTGCTGTAGAGAATCTCCGCTGCCCTCGGGTTAGGCTGGAAGAAGGATTCAGGGTAGATGCGAAACCGAAACCCTCCCATAGAATCCTCGATGAATTTCTTGCCGGAGATGAGCTTTTTCGCGGAGAAATCGACGACATCGGAAACCCGGTCTGTTTCCACCCACCAGAAGCTTTTCAGCAGGGAGAACCGGCGTTCTAACGTCTCGGCGAGCCGCCAGACTTCCGGCTTCCGGCCGCTCTTCGTCACCAGGATAGCGAGGATATCGCCGCTTGCTTTTCCTTCTCTCAAAACGAGATTCCGGAAATAGCCTTCTCGGCGGTCCGGGTCGTAGGCGGGGAGTCCTGTCTCATTAGCAAAGCTCGCAACAAAAGGAAAAATCTCTTCAAAAGCGGGGCTGAAGATAGGGCATTTTTTGAGCTCTACAGTGCTTCTTTCGCCTTTTGCCAGAGGAGAAGTGCGCTGGCGAAGGCCAAGAAAGACGCGGCGGCCTTCTCCTCCGAAGGCAAACTCCATCTTGTTCCTGTAGAAATAGATATCCGGCGAAGGGATGATGGGCTCTTTTTCCAGCCCGGTTGCTTCGATTTTCCCGATTCTCTTGAGGGTTCGGAGAAGATAGTTCTCCTTGAGCTCGAGCTGCTTGGAATAAGCCAGGTTCTGGAAGGCGCAGCCGCCGCACTCGCCGAAATGGGGACATTCTGGCTCCACCCGAAAAGGTGAACGAGAAGTGAAGTTGATCACTCGGCCGAAAAAGTGCTTTTTCTTTTTCCGTACGATTCTTATCCTGACTTTATCGCCGACGATAGTTCCGGGGACAAAAGTGACCGCTTTGTCTATCGTGGCCACACCCCAGTCGTTCGGGAAAGCGATATCCGTGATAGTAGCGGAATGCTCCTGGCTCAAGAACTCGGCCAGCAGCCTCTTGACTCTCTTAACGGGAAGGCCGACGACATTGTCGTAGTCGCCCTCGAGTTTTTCGACGAAGGCATCCCCGACCTTTTGAATGGCGTAACTTCCGGCTTTGTCAGCGAACTCGCCGGCCGCAAGATAGCTTTCGATCTCTTCATCGGTTAATGGCTTGAAGCGGACATGGCTGATCTCGTAATCGGAGAGGAGCCTGTCTTCGTCCTTTTTATAAAGGGCGACGGCGGTAATCACGCGGTGCCTCTGTCCGGAAAGTTTTTTGATCATCTGCCTGGCGTCAAGCCTGTCTTTCGGCTTGCCGAGGATTTCCTTTCCCAGGCAGACGAGAGTATCTGCGCCAAGGACGAGTGCTCGCGGGAATTTCTCGGCCACATCCCGCGCTTTGGCTTCGGCAGCATGAATGGCGAAGCGAACCGGGTCCTGTTCCCAGAAGTTCTCTTCGTCCACCTGGCTCGGGACAACCCGGAAGCGGGTGACGATTTTCCTCAGGAGCTCTTGCCGTCGCGGCGACCGGGAAGCAAGGATGATCTCAGGGCCGGCCTCACGTTCTATCTGCATCGGTCCACACTATATGACCGGAGAAGCGCCCGTGTCAACGCCGGACATTTGAACATTCAATAAGAAGGCCAATGTTTTTTATTGACAAGAGGGGAAAGAATTTCTATAGTAGGCCGCGCCAGCTTGAACTAACAAGGACGGTGAGCCATGTTCAAAGGCCATCCCAAGGGTCTGTTTATCGCCTTTTTTGCCAACATGGGCGAGCGGTTCGGGTTCTACACGATGATCAGTATCTTTGTCCTCTTCCTTCAAGCCAAGTACGGTCTCAACGCCGCCCAATCGAGTTTAGTCTATGGAATTTTCCTCTTCTGCGTTTATTTTTTTCCCCTTCTCGGGGGAGTCGTAGCAGACAGGCTATTGGGCTACGGGAGGACGATCAGCCTTGGTCTTATCGTCATGTTCCTAGGCTACCTGCTGCTCGCGATCCCGAGCGTCAGGGAGACGAATTTCGCTCTCGTCATCGCCGCCCTGGCCACGATCGCCCTTGGCACAGGGTTTTTTAAGGGAAACCTCCAGGCGCTCGTGGGGAATCTCTACGACGACCCCCAGTACGGCGCCTTGCGCGACAGGGCGTTCAACATTTTTTACATGGGGATTAACATCGGCGCGATGTTCGCGCCGACAGCCTCAGAAAAGGTCAGCAACTGGATTCTGGCTGCATCGAATTATGTCTATGATGCAAGGATCCCGGCGCTGGCCAACGATTTCCTGAAGGGAAAACTGGCCGAGGCGGGCGAGTATCTCTCCATCGCCCGGCTGCAGGACCCGGGCGTCACCCTGGAAACGCTCACCGGGTTTTCGGAAAGATACATCAACGCCCTGAGCAAATCCTACCATTACGGCTTCGGCGTGGCCTGCGTCAGCCTGATCATCTCCATGCTCATCTTCTGGGGTTTCCGGAAGTTTTACCGGCAGGCCGATTTCACTGAAAAACAGAAAGCCAAATCGGAAGCGCTCAAGTCTCAGGTTGTCGAGCTGACTCCCCAGCAGACAAGGGAACGGCTGGTCGCCCTCATTCTCGTGTTTTTGGTCGTCATCTTCTTCTGGATGTCTTTCCACCAGAGCGCGGTCACGATGACCTATTTTGCCCGGGATTACACGGTGCCGAGCGTGGGCAGGATCGCGAACCTGCTTTTTGACCTTTTTGGCCTTCTGGCCGTCTTCCTGGCCGCCGTGGGCCTTGTTTTCCTGCTCAGGAAAAGCTCTGGCGCCGGAACGCGGTTGCTCGGCGGGCTGGCTTTTATCGGGTTTGGCCTCCTCGCTCTCCAGAGATACGGAAGCTACGGGGACGTCAACCCGTTCACGCCGCAAAAATTCCAGCATTTCAACCCGTTTTTTATCGTTGCACTGACCCCAGTCGTTGTCGGCCTGTTCGGCTATCTGAACAGGAAGGGGAAAGAGCCTTCGGCGCCGAGGAAAATCGGCATCGGCATGCTCATCACTGCGGTTGGCTTCCTCCTTCTTGTTTTCGGCTCGGTTGGACTGCCAAGCCCGAAGGAACTCGGCGGACAGGTGGCGCCGGCTGGAGAGCTTGTTTCGGTCTACTGGCTGATCGCGACGTATTTCTTGCTGACGATCGCTGAGCTCTTCCTCAGCCCGATGGGAATCTCTTTTGTCTCACGAGTGGCGCCTCCCAAGTACAAAGGAATGATGCAGGGCGGCTGGTTCGCCGCAACAGCCATCGGGAACTATCTTGTCGCTGTCATCGGCTATTTCTGGTTGCGGGTGCCCTTGTGGTCGTTGTGGCTGATCCTCGTTATTTGCTGTCTTCTTTCTGCCGGGTTCATCTTTGCGGTGATGAAAAGGCTTGAGCGGGCGTCTCGCACTTAGGCTTGCTTCTTGAGGACATAAAAACAGCGATCTTTGTAAAGAAAATCGGTTGCCGCATAGCCCCGCTCGAAATATCTCTGCATGACTTTGCGGAGACAAGCCTGCCAGGCCACGATGAGGGAAGGCGCCGCGCGGCTTGTGTTTATCTCCTGCAGGACCTCGGCCAGGATGATTTTATCGTCAAGGTTGAGTCTTGCTTTGCCCGGCCAGGAATCTGGGGCAGCGGATTTTCTCTCAAGAGCCTTGGGCAACTTTTTTTCGTCAAAGGCCTCGAACCTCTCCCTCCAGTGTCTTTCAACCCGGGCTGTCTTTATCGGCCACTCGACAAGAAACCGGTCGGTTGGGATGTTCAGACCGTGGGTCAGGGAAGATGTCGTCCCATAAAAATTCGGCCAGTAGATCCTGGTTATTGCGCCCAGGGTGTGCAGGTTGAGGTTAGCATTCCGGGCGACAAGGGGGTCAAAGGTCCAGGTGATCAGGTCGTATCCCAGCCTCAGGGCCCATTTCCGCTGCGCCCATTTCAGTTTTTTACCGATCCCGAGGCCTTGGTAATCCGGGAGGACTGCCAATAGGTGAGAATGCTGGCGCAGCTTGTTGTCGAAGATGGTGGGGAAGGAATAGACAAAGCCGGCGAGTTCCCCTCCGACGTAAGCCCCCAGGAGGATTGCTCCCATCTGGGAGGTGATGCAGAACTGATGGGTGGGTGTAAGGTCAATGTCATCGTGTTTCCAGACGGCTTTCTGGATGCGAACGATCTTGGCAAACTCGGCGTGGCTGGTCAGCCGGCGGATTCTAAGCGGAAGCCTTCTCTTGTTCATTGGCCTCGTTTCTATTCCTGCAGAATATATCTTTAGCGGGAAATCCCTGTCAAGTTTATAAGGGGGACAGCATACGTAATTCACTTAATTGCGGGCAAAGTGTGACTGGTTTACTAATCGCTGTAGCATAGAAAGTGGGGGCATATTCACTTGGTGAAAGCGGTATAATAACCCGGTGATGAATTAAGTATATTACGTATGGCGTCCCCCGAATTTCGGAGAAGCTCACGTTTCTAAGGAAATCCTTTTGATAAGCATGGTTCCATAGGCTCCGCGGGGGAGGAAAAACGACAGGGTGAGTTTCTTCCTGTCTGGATGGAACTCATCCTCTCCTTCCGCGATAACGCGGAGGTCGTCGGGGATAAGCAGGGCTTTTCGTCTGAACGAGCGGAAATAAACCTTACGGAGCGCCTTCGTCCGGAAGAAACTCGGCTGGAGGTTTTTTTCTCGCAGTATCTCTTCATTAAGAGAGCGGGTGAAGGCATCAGAGAAGTCCGTCTTCACGGCGGCCGTGGGGATTTCAAGGCTGTTCAAGTAGGAGAGGAGATCTTCATCCAGCTTCGTCCAGAAAAGATAGCTCCCCTCAGTACCCATGATTTCCTCGACATCACCAATTTTGAGCTTGATGACTCTGCGGAGAACTTCGTTCCAGAGGTGCGACTGGAAGGCGGAGAAAAACATCGAGACTTCCTCCGCCGGAATCAGATGCAGGGCCCTGAAAAAACCCTTCGGATGGTTGTTTAGAAAGCTGAAAATCTTTTTTTCTAACGGATTTATAGCGTGATCCAGGCAGGCTCGCCAATTCTTCCAGTCTCTATAAATGGCCTCTCTCCGTTCGCGTTCTTTCTTTCCGTCCTCAGCCCCTGTGCTGGTCAGAAAAACCTGGAGCGCCCCGTTCCAGTGGCGCCGGAGTATCTTCTCGGCAAAAAAGCCTCTTTCGGGGTCATAACTCCGGAACCTCTGGTCGTCAAAAAAATTAGGGAAGCCCGTTTTTTTGACCTCCTCGACGTTTTTTTCTACCGGTATTAAGTCCTCGAAGTCTCTTATCGTCACCGTGAACGCATTGCCCGTGATGAGATCGGGACTCATGGGCCGGTCCATGAAGCCCCGAGACTCAAGGGCGAAATCTTTTCCCTCGCGGCTGAAGTCGGCTTGATCCTGGATGGCGATGAACTGATGCGTCAGACCATGCCTGTCTTTCTTCCCGCCGTAAGAGAACTTATCGAGAGGCAGGGAGAGGGAGTGGGATAGAAAACGAATCAGGTCGAGCGTGTTCCAGTGCGATTTTTTAAGAAGGTAGACTCGGTGCTGTCCCCGGGGCTGGAGGCGAAGGTTCGCTCTTTCCTCGACGACGAAATCCTCTGGTTTCGCCTTGATCATCTTGCCAGGATTATGGCAGACTGCCCTTCAAAAAGAAACAATTTTCACCCAGCTGAAGAAGAGGTTTGCCTCTGCGCAGACCCATTCCAGACATTGTATTTCTTGACCAGGTGGTGGGGATGGTAGGACATTTTGGCCCGGCGCAGGCCGGCAACGCCAAGATCCTGCTCCCGGTTGATGAACCTGAAGGCCGCCCACTCATGCCTGACGAATTCACGGTTGATGAGCTGGCTGAGGCCATCGTAATCAGGGTTGGCGATCTCGATATGGATGACGGCCGTGTCAGCGTTCAACCTCCCGCCGATCGAAAAAGCTTCAACCCGGCCTTCCACCTCGATCGCCCCGCCAACAAGCTCCAACTCCTGGAAGTGGGCGATGGCTTCGAGGATGGCCGTCTTCTGCTCTTCGCCAACGGGTTGCCGGTGTTCTGCTTTGGCTTCCACCCACTGTTCGAAGAGGCGGCGGCAGCCTTCAAGATGCTCGGGAGAGAGCGTCAGGTATCTGTACCTTGTGTTCCTTTCAAATTTCCTGATCCTGTTTCGCTTGCCGTCGTATTTTTTCCCCTTGAGAGAAATCAAATCTGAGGTTAGATAGACGTAGTCAAAGTTGTTCGCGTCCAGCTCGCGGCGGAACTCGCTGCAGTGTTGCTCGACGAAGTCCTCCGGAACCCGGGAAAGGCGGGGCGAAAAAGTTAGGCAGGTTTCGACTGTTCTGCGGATATCGGTATCGCCGAGAGGCTGCAAGAAATAAGCGGGCTCCGAGGGAGGTTCACACTGGATGCAGAGGTTGCCGTTGATCGTCGTCAGCTTGGGGTGTTCGAAATTCCGCCAGATAAAAATATTGGCAAAGTTGATCTCGCAGGCCGCGGAGGGAAAACGGCGGATAAAGTGTTGAACCGTCTCCCTGTCCTCAAGCCCAACCAACTTGAATTCCGGAAAACTCGGCATGTTCATCCTCTTTTCTTGATCATGATGGTGCAGCCCGCCCGACTGCACCCTGCGCACCAGTCAGCCTTCTTGATCATCGAAGGGGGTATGGAAGCGGCCTCTTCAAACCCGAGTTTTCTGAAAAACTCCGGGATGACCGTGGCCAGGTAAATATCGCCCGACGTTTCCTGGAGAAGAGTTTTGACCAGCCGTCGCCCTAACCCCCTTTTCTGGACGGTTTCTTCAACGCCGAGCGAGCAGAGCTCCAGGCAATCCGGATGCTTCCTGAGCCCGCAAATACCGATGATTTTATCGCCCTCTTCAACCACCCAGAAATCGTCCACTGCCATGTTCTCGTAGTCGAGGTTGTGCTTGGCCGCCAGAGCGCTGATTTGCGGCAAGTCATCCTTTAAAGCTTTTCGAACGGACATGCGTATATTTTACCACAAAGCCTCGAATCTCCTTACCAAGAAAAAGAACACGCCTGGGCCCCAAGTTGAGGAAAGATCTCTTTAGTTTAAATAAAAGACGTTTTTATTTGACGAATCATGCCTGCCTATGTTAATACTTTTTTGCACTTAATAAAGGGGTTCAACTTTTATGGGTAGTAGCGAATTTGCTGGAACTCACCAGGACAGCAAGATCCGATCATCATCAAGAGGAAACCGACGTTCGATATCCTCGAGGCGGAGCCTTTCTCTGGGTTTGCGCGGGCTCAAAAACTTTCTTTTCGTGAGGCCTTTGACCATATCCTTTGAGATTACCCACGCCTGCAACGCAAACTGCCATCATTGTCATCTGGGAGGGGGTGTCAAAGAAGACCGGGCTTCTGCTAAGACTTATGCGGAGATATGCCGCAGGGTTAAGCCCGTCATCGCGCAGTTTTCGGGCGGCGAGCCGCTCCTCCGCCAGGACCTCGAGGAGATCGTCAAGGCGGTTCGTGTACCTGAACGAGCGCCTTATATCGTGGTGACGACAAACGCGGCCCTGCTCACGAGAAAACGTTACGATGGCCTCCGCGAGTCTGGAGTAGACGAATTCTCGATTTCGCTGGACTACCCGGACGAGCGGCATGATGCTTTCCGTCGGATCCCCGGTCTGTTCGGCCGTATCAAGGCCCTGGTCGAAGGCTTAAGCCCGTCAGAAAAGAACCACATCACGCTTTGCTGCGTCATCCAGCGTGACAATTTTAGAGACCTTCCGCGGATGTCAGAGCTCGCCTTGGAATGGAACGTTTCCGTCAACTTCAGTTGCTACACGCCGCTCCGGACGCACGATGAGGGCTACATGATTCCTCGGTGGGAGCTGGACGAATTCCGGGAGATCACCAGACGGCTTGTTGCTTTCAGGAAACAACACGACACCGTCTTCACATCGGAATATTCTTTCAAGAACATGGCAGAATATTTCGAGCAGGGCTATTTTCCCCGCTGCCGCACTGGAGAGAAGTTTTGCAACGTCAATCCCGATGGAACGTTTTCCCCCTGCGGCCTGATCATAACGAATTTCAAGACACTGAAAGGACTGAAAACCGGTTTTTCCAGGACGAACACCTGCGTCTACTGCCTGACGAGCATCCGGGCCAATTGTGAACAGCCGCTCTGGCGATTGGCCTGGAATGTGCTGGAAAGCCTTTAAGGATGGCCTTCAAAGCGAAACAAGCCCATGGAGAACAAAAAACAAACGCCGTCTCCAGGATCATCGACGTTGGGCTCCGTCACAGGGCTGAATAAGCAAAGACGGAATATTTTTTTTGCTCTGCAGTTTCTGTTCATCGGAACTCTCCTCGTTATCTGGATCAGTTCAGGCCTCATTCAAAAAAGCACGAATCTTCTGGTGCTCTTTTTCTACAGCTTTCCCTCCGAATTTGTTATCGGCATGCTCCCCCACGAACCCGTTCTCATCTATTTTGGCGAGTTTTTTAATCCGCTGACGGTGGCCTGGGTCGCTCTCTTGAGCACGCTCTTGGTGGAAGCAAGCAATTATTTCGTCATTCGCCACATCTTTGATTTTCGGGCCTTCCAGAACTTCCGGACAAGCAAGACGACCGGCAGGATTATGAGCCTTTTTAGCAGGGCCCCCTTTCTGGCCGTCTGGATCGCCGGATTCACTCCCATCCCCTTCTTTCCTTTTCGTTTTCTCGTCGCGCTGGCCGGATATCCTGTTTGGAAATATGTATTGGCTGTAGCGGCCTCCCGCGGGCCTCGATTCTACCTCCTGGCGCTCGCGGGAAAGCTGATGAAAATTCCCAACATCGTATTGATTTTATTCACTGTGATTCTTGTTCTAACGGCCAATTTCCCTTTCATCAAAAATTTCGCAAGAAAGAGACTTCGCAAGAAAGCAACGCCCTAATTAAAGAGGCTCCAAAAGAATGAAGCTGGGGGCATGGTTCACGCGGCGATACGCGCAGGCCCGGTTCCGGCTTGTGGACTTCAACTGTTTGGCGTATTTCGGGGTAATCGCCTTTCTTCTCATTTTTTTTCACCGGACCGTTCCGGCCTGGCCGACGTATGTGTTGATCCATGCCTTGGTCATCGTTGCCATCCTTGAAATCGTCCGCCTGGGAGAATCCCTTCCCAGAAGGAGGGGGCTCTGGTTTCTAAGGACATTCTACCCTGTGGCCGCAATCCTTATCGGATGGAGCGAGATCGACGCTCTGGTAAGGATGTTCTTCGGCGGCTACTGGGCGACGGACCTCCTCATTCGCGCGGATGTGATGGTTTTCGGCGTTCACCCAACGGTCTGGGTCCAGAAGTTTTACCGTCCCTGGCTCGACGAGCTGATGGCCGTATGTTATTCCGGCTACTACCTGTTTCTGCCTCTGGCCACCCTCCCTCTGTTTATCAAGAAAAAATATGAAGAGACCTTGGCGGTCTTTTCCGTCTCCACGTTTGTCCTGTTTATCAACTATTTTCTCTTTTACCTAATGCCAGTCCTCTCTCCTGTGATGACCGAGTCGCTGGACGCGCTGCATACCAGGAGGTATTCGGGACATATCCTGGCAGAAATCACGCGCTTTCTCCAGGATCACGGTTCGGTGCGCGGAGGAACATTTCCCTCCTCCCATATTTCCCAAGCTCTCGCCTGGGCGTTGATGGCTTTTCGCTACAACCGGAAGATGGGCAGGATTCTTCTCCCGGTCGTGCTGGGAGTGGCTGTCTCGACAGTTTATCTGGGCTACCATCATGCGTTGGACCCCATCGCCGGACTCCTCCTGGGAGCATTGCTCTATCCGGTCGGGATAAAGATCATCAAAGCCCGGGGTGAAGACCCGCGATAAGACTGATCAGAAGCCGCGACTGAACATCCCCCAGAACTTGTCGCCGAGCTCCCAATACTTGCTCATGGCAGCGCGGGCGAAATCGTTGGTGTATTTTGTGAGGTATTGCTTTGTCCGGGCAATGTTTTCCTCAGACTCGCCCTTTCCGTAGAGCTCGAGGGCAATCTTCTCGACATGGGGGAGCTCGGCGAAGGCTCTGTCTTCAAACTCCCGGATCGCCTCGATGATAAACTTCTCCGCCTCCCCCCATCTCACTGTAGCCAGACGGTTGGCTCGGCGGAAATGCCAGCAGGCCGAGTCGGTGCGGAACCGGTGCTGGGCGCAGACCTCGAAGTAAGGCGGGAGTTCTGTCGTTCCAGCGAATATGGGGATTCTGGCGCTCTGGCCGGGGTTGTCGAAGGCGAACCAGCAGACGCCGCCCACCGGGTCGGGAAGCCAGCCGCGGCACTGGATGATGTGAGAATAAGAGCAGCCGGCAATGGCGATCGTCCGGCTCCGGTCGACGACGCCGGGTTTCAAGGTGTTGAGGAGCTCGACCATGTCCCTCGACATCCAGGGGTTAGCCACCGGGCTTTTGATAAGCTGGTCGCTGCGCCTGTCCTTGACCATGAGGTTTTTGGTCATGTCGAATTCTGTCCCCGCATAGGTCTCCCGGTAGAGCTTCATGACATCCTTGACCGATACTTTTTTATCCGGCTTGACCGAGAAGGGAAGCTCCTCAGCGTTGATGTCGAGTTTGAGGGAAGGGGCCAGGGTGTTGAAAACATAATATTCCCGCGTAGAAAACGGCTTCTGGCCGCTGTAAGCCTTCCAGAATTTGAAGGGCTCGCCGCTTTTTGGATCCCACCAGCCCTTCTCGATGGCCAGGGAATGGACGTTGTCCGAAGCCATGTAGTGGTCCGGGTCCTTTAGGTTAAGCTCGCTAATCCGGGGGATGTTGGCTGAGATGCCCACATGGTCGTCCGGAATGCGGACGGCTGCCCAGACAGCGCCCTTTTCCTTGAGCCCGGCGCCGAAGATCTCAAAATGCCATACTTCTTTTTCGTCGGCGATGGTAATGCATTCACCCCAGTCGCCATAACCGTACTCCTTAACGAGTTGACCGGCCAGCTTGATGGCGTCGCGCGCGTTCGTGCATTTTTCGAGCATGATCCGTTCGAGCTCCTCGATCATGAACATGCCGGCGCCGTTGTAGAGCTCTTTCCGTCCGCCGATGGTTGTCTCACCGATAGCCAGTTGATGTTCGTTCAAGCAGGGATAAGCCGTGTTGAGGAAGGCAAAGGTAACCGCGGCCTGGGGGATCTCCCCTTTTTCTGTGACATTCCTCATATCTGTCGAAGTCTCTGTGTGCATTTTTCCCGCGTAGACCTTGCTCATGGAACCCTCGAAGTGTTTGGCCCGGGGTACGACATTCAGCCAGGTCCGATAATTCCCGTCGCAGGAATGGGCGGTGATGACAGAACCGTCCGCGGTGGCTAAGCGGCCGGCCTGGATGCTCGTGCAGCCGGCTTCCAGATTATCGAGAGCCTGGCAGCCGGGTTGGGAAAACAGGGGAAAGACGTAAACGATGGCGAGGATCAGGCTGAACGCGAAGAAAACGGCCAGGCTGAAATTTTTGATTACTGTGCGTGTTTTCATTGCAGACTCCTTTTTATTCCGGCTCTTTGACAACCGTTTGCCTGAGTTGCAGCATCGAGTTCATATATTATGTTAAAGACAACGGAGAATGCAATTCGCGCGGCAGTTGTCATGTCGGCAGCAAATTGATATGCTTAAGCACGAAAACAGGTTGATGAGGAGTCGATCGAAAATTGTGGAGGAGATAAATGACGCAGGAGATAAAAGAGAGGGTCCTCTTGCTGTTCAAGGAGTGCGATGCCCTTCTCGAGGGGCACTTCAAGCTGACTTCGGGAAAACATTCCGCCTGGTATTTTGAGAAGATCCGCCTTATTGAAAAACCTCAGGTTCTTGAACGGATCGTCGGCCTCCTGGTCGAGAAGGTTAAAAACGACAATATAGCCTTTGACTATGTTGTCTCGCCGGCTTATGGCGCCATCGCCATCGGCTTTTTGGCTGCGCTCAAGCTCGGGAAAAAATTTGCCTTCACCCAGCGTGTCGAAGAAAAGATGGCATTTAGACCCGGCTGGATAGGGCTCGAGGCAGGCGAGCGCGCCGTCATCGTCGAAGACATCCTGACCACAGGGGGATCAATCCAGGAAGTAATCGAAGCGTTGAAACAGAGAGGAATCTCAGTCGCTGGCGTGTATGTCCTTGTCGACCGCACGGCCGGGGAAGTCTTGATGGAAGGCAAGCCCGTGGGCAGTCTCCTGGCTCTAAAAGTCGAGGCGTTTGAACCCGAAGGGTGTCCTCTCTGCCAAAAGGGAATTCCTCTCGCTAAGCCCGGCGCTTCTGATAAAAAAACTTAGGCTCATGTTCAAAACTTAATCTGAGAAAGCATTCGTGTCTTTGTTTATTGATAGCCAGCCAGAGCGATCAAAGCGCGCATGAGCTTGAAGCCTTCGATAAAATCGTCGGCCGTGAAGGCTACCGAGCGAGCCCCGGTCAC
The DNA here is from genome assembly GCA_029907205.1 of Clostridiales bacterium. GTDB lineage: Bacteria > Acidobacteriota > Aminicenantia > Aminicenantales > UBA8522 > JARYMI01. The sequence continues at coordinate 138,930 of JARYMI010000004.1, read as the reverse complement.
TTTGACCCCGGGGACAAGGGCTGGCATTTCCGTCTGGTTGCTGTTGTGGAATTCGAGCTCGAAAGCGTAAGGCGGTTTCAACCGGAGCGGCGCGATTTTGCTTCTTTTGAGAAGGGCTTCTTTGGCGCCTTCGCGGAGGCGCTTTCTCGCTTCCTCTTGAGGGTGGAGTTTAGCCGCATACCTTCCGAAGCTTTCCTTGACGGCTACCGTGACGACCTCGCTTCCCAGGATGGATCTTGCTTGGTTACAGGTCTCTCCGTCGCCGCTCAGCAGGATGACCGGCACGCCAAACGCCCCAGCTATAGCCGCGTTGAGGCCGAGCTCGGGGAGCTCGAGGTTGTTGACCTTGATGGAGCGGATGGTCGCGCCGGAGTAGGTGTGATCGAGGATGGATGAGGCTGTTCCGGCCTTGGCATGGTAGCCGACGAAGACGCAGGCGTCGAACGTGTTGTCGACCCCCTGCATCATCGAGAGCGGCTTGGGCGAGCCTGTAATGAGAGAAACGCGCGGGTTTAAATCCTGGGCCAGGATATTCCGCATGCTGCCGTGCGAATCGTTGACCACGATTTCCGAGGCGCCGGCCGAGAAAAGCCCTTCGATGACGGCGTTTACGTCCTCAGCCATCCATTTTCTGGCCGGACCATAGTCGTGGCCCTGAGCTGAGACCTGATCGCCGTGGACGACCCCCCAGATTCCTTCCATATCGACCGAAATGAACACCTTTGGGCCTGTTTTCTCGGCCGCAAAGAGGCCGGTCAGGAAAACCAGCATCAAGAAAACAGGAGCGATTCTTTTCATCTATACCTCCTCGGAATGGGATGATCGGCTTCCCATTTCGCGGAGATTTTATCAAAATGTTGGCGCTGGAACAAACTCCTTGTTTTTGCCTGGCGGCCACCTTCCGACCCCGTTTTTCTTCCTCCTCCTCGCCCTCTTCCTTTCTTCCCTGGAATAGGAGCGTAACGGGAGGGCAAGGAAGAGGGCATGGAGAGAAACCACGATGATCACAAAAAGAGTCCGCGCCGCCCCGGGACCCAGCCGGCTGAAACGGCAGCGAAGAGCGCTGGCGTGACGTGTGCGGAGACAGTCCCCGCAAAGCGAGCAAGGAAGTTCGGGTCTTCGCCGCCTGATGTCCTCGGGCCGCAGAAAGATACGGCGGCGACCGGGAAAAGGAGATTGATAGATAATTCTTTTTGACATATTGACCTTTTATTAGTATCATTATGGCACGTGAAGAACATGAAACTCATCAACAAGGACACAGATTACGCGGTCAAGGCGCTGCTTCACATCGCCCGGAATGGCGGCCGGCGGATGTCCGTCGCCGAGCTTGCAGGCGAACTGGATATTCCTTATCCTTTTTTGAGGAAAACTTTCCAGGGCTTGAGTAGAAGGGGCATACTTACCTCCTCCAAAGGGAAAGGAGGAGGGTTTGAGCTGGTTCTTCCGCCGGAGAAAATTTACCTCACGGACTTAATCAATATTTTCCATGGGCCGGTTGAGCTGGCGGATTGTGTATTCAAGGACACGATCTGTCCTGACATCAAGACGTGCCCGCTGCGGAAGAGAATCCTGAAGCTGCAGAAGATCTTCCTGGCTGAGCTCCGGTCCATCACGATTGCCAGCTTGCTCGAAGAAGATGCAAATTGGCCGCTCACTCGATCACGGCCGTCATAAAAAGGCCGCCAGGATGGATTCGGGCGCAGGACGAAACCAAGGAACACAACCCTGATTATTTCAAAAACAGCTCGATGACCGGAACCGTGACATTCGGCTGCTGTATGGGAAGGCGGAGGATGAGGTTGGCGGCCGCGGCTGCTTTCCTCTCGCCGGGGAGATAGCCAACCTCGGATGAGCGGCTTTCCTCGATGTATCTGACCTCGGAAGCGTCGTTCAAAAGCTGGGCATACTTCACTTTTCCCGCATACCCCTCAAGATGGAGCGCGCCCATCGGCCATTCGAGAACATGGACATAGAGGCGCTTCGTCTCCGGGTTGAAGGTCAAAAGGCAGTTCTGCGGAGGAGCGAAATCGTCGGGCGCGGCGGTGCAGCCGTAGATCGCCCGGCTGTGGTCGTTCATCCAGCGGCCGATTTCCTCGAGCCTCTCCTTGGCGCGATCGTCGAACGTCCCGCGGGCGGTCGGCCCGACATTGAGAAGAAGATTTCCTCCCTTGCTCACCGTCTCGATGAGCATGACGACGAGCTGGCGAACGCTTTTCCAGGTCGCCTCGTCTCGGTGATAACCCCAGGAGCCCGAAAATGTCTGGCACGTTTCCCAGGGCACGCGTTTGCCGTTCATTGTGACCCACTCGCGAGGCATGAACTGCTCCGGCGTCCGGTAATCCCAGCCGCCAGGGACATCGAGGAGGTCGAGCCGGTCATTAAGGATGATTTCCGGCTGGAGCTCCCGTATCATCTTGAGGAGTTTCTCTGACTGCCAGTCGTGCCGGCCCTTTCCGTTTTCCCCGGGGAAGGAGAAATCCATAAACAGGCAGTCCACTCGGCCGAAACCGGTCAGAATCTCTCTAACCTGGTTGTGCAGGTACTCGGCGTATTTCCGGATGTCGCGGCCTTTGGCCTTCTCCCGGAACTCAAGGTTATTAAACATCGGGTGGAACCTGTCGATCGGGTACTCCGGATGATGCCAGTCTAAGAGCGAATGGTAAAAACCGACGCGAAGGCCTTCGGCTCGGAAGGCTTCGACCATTGGTTTGATCAAGTCTTTGCCGTAGGGAGTTTTGGTTGCCTTATAGTCTGTGTATTTCGAATCCCAAAGGCAGAAGCCCTCGTGGTGCTTGGTCGTGACGACAAAGTATTTCATCCCCGCATTCTTCGCCAGCCGCGCCCATTCTTTCGGGTCGTAGAGGTCGGGGTTGAAATGCTCAAAATACTGCTCATAAGCCTCATCCGTGACCGCCTCGTGCTGTTTGACCCACTCGTGGCGAGCGGGGAGGGCATAGAGTCCCCAGTGGATGAACATTCCGAAGCGGGCCTCGGTCCACCACTTCATCCTGGCCGTCCGCTGGGCGTCGGCCTGCTCGCCTGACAGAGCAGCGGCAGGAGAGGCCAAGCAGGCAAGATACCCGATTAAAACGATAGTTCCGATCGTTTTCATCTTATTCTCCATCCATTTCTTGTTTAAATTTTCGCCGAGCTTAAAAGCCTATACCACAAGCGGCCAATCGTGTCAAAAAATTGAGAAAAATCCCACAAAAATAGATTCTTATGCAGAAGGAAGGGCCCTAAGCTTCCTGCTCTTTCTTTTCTCTTTTTCCTTCGAACAGGAAATAGACCACAGGGACGATAACTAAGGTAATCAGAGTCGAGCTCAACAGGCCACCAACGACGGCCCGTGCCAGCGGTGCCTGAGCCTCGCCGCCCTCCCCCAACCCTATAGCCAGAGGAGTCATCGCCATGATGGTCGTCAACGCCGTCATCAGGATCGGGCGGAGGCGGCGTCGGCCGGCTTCCTCGATGGCCTCCCGCACTCCCATTTTGTCGCGGCGCCTGAGGAGGTTGGTGTAATCGACAAGCAGAATAGCGTTATTCACGACGATGCCGCCCAGCATAATACACCCAATATAGGACTGGACGTTGAACGTCGTGCCGGTCAGAAAGAGCATAAGAATAACGCCGATGACAGCCAGGGGAACCGAGAACATGACGATGAACGGGTCACGCACGGACTCATAAAGCATGGCCATAATCATATAGACCAGCAAGATGGCCAGGATGATGCTCACCAGGAGCTCCCGGAAGGCTTTTTGTCTTTCCTCGTAATCGCCGGTAAACGCCACGCTGAAGTCCCTGGGGATGGGGACAGTGCGAAGCCCCTCTCGGATATCACCGATGATGGACCCAAGGTCCCTTCCGGCGATTTCAGCCGAAATGGTCAGGACTCGTTCTCGGTCTCTTCTCTCAATCCTCATCGGGCCTCTTCGCGGCCGTGTGTCGACGACATTCCGCAGGCTCACCGCCTGTCCCTCGGCGTTGGTCAGCGTCAGGTCGAGAATATCGTCAATATCCATCCGTTCTGAATCCTTGACCTTGACCAGGATTCTGAATTCATGCCCGCCCTCCCGGTACATGCTGGCCTGGGTTCCTGTCAGGACAGTCTGGACGGTGCTCCCGATGTGGCTGACCGAGAGCTTTGTGTCCGCGGCGGCATGCCGGTCGATGATGAAAAGCTCCTCAGGTTTTCCTACCTCTCGGCTGAGCCTGACATCAGTGATTCCTTTGACGTTTTCGACGACTTTTTTAACCTGCTGGGCCAGCGCTTCAGCCATCACAAGGTCATAACCGCGAATCTCGACCTGGACCCGTTCCTGTCCTCCCCCTCCGCGCATGCCGAACATCATCTGGCCTCCGCCCGCCCGAGTCCGGATGAGGACTCCCGGAATGTTCGCGAGCTTCCGCCTGAGGTCAGCGGCAATGGCTTCGCTCGACCTCGAGCGTTGGAACTTGGGCTTGAGCTTGATCGTAATATTCCCCGTATTAGCCGTGCCCCGCCAGCCGCCTCCGCCGATGCCTTCTTCAATGCTTTCCAGCTCGGGCACTTCGTTCCGGATGATTCCCGAGATCATCTTGAATTTATCATCCATAATCCTCAGCCTGGTTCCAACTTCCATCTCAACCGTCACGCGTGCTTCTCCCTCATCAGTAGAGGGCAAAAATTCACTTCCCACCAACCGGGCAAGAGCGATGCTTCCAGCCAGAAGGGCAACCGTTACCCCCAAAACTAAAAGACGATGATCAAGCGCATAATGAAGAAGCTTTTTATAGTTATTTTCTAATTGCTTAAATGACTGACGGATCCGGTCAGCAGCCTTTTGCTGCCGTTTTTTCGGGTGCGGGTTGGCCAGCGGCGCTGGCTTGAGGACGCGGCTGGAGAGCATGGGGATAATAGTCAGGGCGACGAAGAGCGAGCAGAGAAGAGCAAAGCTGACGACATAAGCGAGTTGCTTGAACATGATCCCGGACATGCCGCGGATAAAAACCATCGGCATGAACACGGCCACAGTCGTCAGGGTGCTGGCGATAATGGCCGCCTGGACTTCCTGACTTCCGGTGACGGCAGCCTTTTCTGGAGGAACGCCCGACTCCTGCAGGCGAAAAATGTTTTCCAGGACGACAATGGAGTTATCGACCAGCATCCCAATGCCTAAGGCCAGGCCGCCCAGCGTCAAAATATTGAGGGTGAACCCGCCGAAATAGATGAGGGCAAAAGTGGCAATGACCGATACGGGGATGGCGGTAGCGATAACGAGCGTGCTCCGAATACTCGTGAGAAAAACAAGGAGGATAACGACCGCCAGGATGCCGCCGTAAAGGGCTGCGTTGCTGACATTATTGATCGCTCTTTTGATGTACTGGGAGCTGTTGGAAACAGGGATGAGCTGGATTTGGGGGAGATCCTGCTGGATTCTCTCTATTTCCTTCAACACGCCTTCGGCCACTTTGACCGTGTTTTTCCCCGATTGTTTATTGATGGCGATCCGCGTTCCCGGCTTTCCGTTGATTCTGGCGATGCGCGTTATTTTCTGGTGAGTGTCCTCGATGCTGGCGATTTCTTTGAGTTGTATCGGGACTCCCTCCCGGATGGCCACGACCGTCTCTTTGATTTCGTCCAGGTTTGTGTAAACGCCGGGGATCCGGACGAGAATTTCGTAATTTCCTTTTTCGATGACCCCGGCCGGCAGGTCGATGTTTTCTTGCCTGATTTTGTTGATGATCAGGTCGAGCGGAAGTCCGAGAGCCTTAACCTTATCGGGATAGAGGTTCACCTGGATTTCACGCTGCAGCCCTCCCCAGATGTCCACCGAGGCGACCCCGGGAATCCGTTCGATCCGGTAGGAGATCTGCTCGTCGATGATCCGCCGCGTCTGGATGGGGTCAAGGTTACTCACAACGCCCAACATCAGGATGGGAAACTGGGCGGGGTCGAATTTCCGGAGTGTCGGCCGGTTGACATCCTCGGGCAGGCGGGGAATGACCCGGTCAAGGCGTTCCCGGACATCGTCGGCCGCTGCATCCAAGTCGACTCCCCAGGAAAACATGACCCGGACCGTGCTGCTTCCCTCGGACGAGATGGAAAAGACTTCTTCCACACCAGGAACGGCGCTCATGGCTTCCTCGATCGGCCGCGTGACCAACTGTTCAATCTCTTCAGGGCCGGTATTTTGGTAGGAAGTGGAGACGTTGAGTGTGGGAAAAGTGATGTCCGGCATCAGGTCGATGGGCAGGCGGCTGACGGAGACAAGACCGATGGCGACGGCAGCGAGGGTGATCATCACTGTGAAGATGGGGCGCTTGATGGAAAATTCAGAAAGGCTCATCGCTTTCCTCCTTGAGAAGCTTTTTTGACCTTGGGCTGTTTTCCGGGGGCGCCCGCCTGAGTTTTTGTGGCGAGAGGCGTGCTCGAGGGCAGGATGATGCCTACGCCGTCCTCAAGAAGATGCTGTCCGAGAGTGACCACGTACCCGGAGATTGAGCTTGGCTCGAGAATCTCAGCCCGTGTTCCCTCGATGACTCCGACCTGGACTGGCTGAAAACGGGCTTTCTTGTTCTCGGTATCGGCCACAAAGACGCCCTGCTGTCCGTTTCTGTTGACCAGTGCGCTGAAAGGGACGACCGTTGTCTCCTCGCGCCTTGAGAATTCGACCGTCGTCGTGATGAACATGCCGGGCTTAAGAAGTCCCTCGGGGTTCTGGATTTCAATCTCCACCCGTGCCTGTCGGGATGTCTCCTTCAAGAGAGGAGCGATTCTGACAACATGGCCGAGGAACGTTTTGCCAGAAAAAGCGCTGCTCGTGATCGTCGCCCTTTGGTCTGATTGCAAGCGGAAATAATCTCTGTCAGTCACGTGGATAACGGCCGTCATCGGTTGAAGGTCGATAATGGAAAGGATGGGAGTATTAGGAGAGAGCATCGCCCCTGCATCGACAAACCGTTCTCCTACATATCTTATCTCGCTCCCCTTTTCCCATGAGGCTTTGATCCTTGTATAGGAAAGACGGACTCTGGCCGTTTCCAGGGCTGCTTCTTTATTAGCCTGTTGAGCCACAGCCACTTTATATCGAGCCTCCTGAGCGTCATACTGGGCGACCACCGCATCCAGTTGCGAATCCGATTGGATACCTTTCTGGTGCAGAGTTCTTGCGCGCTCCAGGTCTCTTTTCGCCATCTCCAGAGAACTCTTGGCTTCTTCCAGGTTGGCTCTGGCGACGCGGAGGTCCGCTTCTGCCTGAATGACTTGCTGTTGATACTCCTCATCCTCTAACACAGCTACAAGCTCGTCCCTCCTGACCGGGTCGCCGATGTCAACCAGGAGGCGGTTCAGCCGGCCGGAGATCTTGGGAGCGATGGTGAACTGGGATTTGGGAATCAGGGTCCCTGAGAACTGAGCAGCGTCTCTGATAGTCCCTTTCTCGATCGGCGCGATCTCGACGGCGACGGAGAAGCCCCTCTGTCCCATCCCGGGCGCTTTGTTGGCTAATAAAGTTGCTTCGACAACCTTCCAGCCAATGTAGCCGAGGATGACAACAGCAACGGCTAAAAGCACATGTTTTTTCTTTTTGGCGAGTTTGTTTTTCAATGGTGTTTTTATCATGTTGCTCTATACAGGTCCTTTCTTTCAGAATTGGCTGGCCGCAGCCTCTTTTCCTTTGAAACCGCCGCTCGTCTGCCTTTTGGAACCCGTCCCCTGGACTCGGTTAAGATAGGCCAGCGATATATTATAATCCACGATGGCCCTAAGCTCCATGACCTGAGCATTGGCCAAATCTCTCTGGTATTGAAGAATGAAATAGTTCGTGCTTAGGCCGACCTTGAATTTCTCCTCCTCGGCTTCGAGCTTTTTCTGAGCCAGCTCCCGTGCTGCTCGGTAGGCTTCGACACGCTGGTAATTCGTCAGGACGGCCCGGACTGATGTTTTTACTTCCAGGAATATCTGTTGTTCCTGGTTTCTTATTCTCAGGTTGGCTTGCTCGAGGTTGAGCTTTGCCTGGGCGTAGAAAGCCCGAGAAAGAAGGTTATTCAGGGGAAAGGAAAGGGTCAACCCAACAGACCAGTTCTTGTATTTGAAATCGAGAACATCCTTAAGGGCATCAGAGCTTTTTCCAGGGATTTTTCCAATCACCTTGCCTGTCAGAGCATTCCCGCCCTCGAACAGAACCCGGTCTCCCGAGATTCCCGGACTCCAGTAGGAGGCCTGAAACCGGAGATCGGGAAAGAGCTGATTTCGGGCATAGCTCAGGTTGAGCTCTTTGTTTTTTTTGTCTATCCTCGTCGCCTGAAGGTCTGGCCTGTTCTGCATGGCTGCCCTCAGGGCTTCCTCAAGGCTGATGTTTTTTTTGATGACGGAAGGTTTGTCAGAGGGAATGAGCCTCACGTCTTCAGCATTCTCCACTTCGGCCGGAAGATTGATGATGGTCTTGAGAAGATCTTCATTGTTCTTAACCATAGCCTCCGCCTCAAGGATATCCGCCTCTCTTGTGGCGACGTCTGCTTGAGCCGTAAGGATTTCAATGGGCGCGAGAGTGCCCGCCTCGATTTCGGCCCTGTTCTTCTCCAGCAATTCCTGGGCCAGTTTCAGCGATTGCCGGCGGACGTTCAAGTTCTCTATGCTGTAAACGAAATTCCAGTAAGCGCTCTCAACGCTGTAAATCGTGTCCGCCATGATTTTGGCGAAGTTTTGTTCTGAAATATCTCTGCCGTTGTGAGCGATGATGATCTCCCGGCGGGTCATTTTAAACCCGAAATCTTTGAGCAGTGGCTGGCTGAAGGTTAAACGGAGAGTATTTCCGTAGCGCGGGTTGATCGTCTGAGCCCTTCTGTTTGTGTCAATCAGATAGCCGGTGAGGCTAACAAGCAAGTTGCCGCCTGTGGGAAAAAGTTGCGAGACCTGGGAGGAATAGTCGTTCTGCAGCGTCGCGACGGTTTCTTCGGCATCAAGAAACGAATATGAGGCTGACCTTGTGTCTTGCTTGTTGTAATTGAAAGAAAGCACGGGCATGAATTTTTCATTGGCCAGAGCGACCGATAGGTCAGCAATCTCCGGGGTCAGCACCTCAACGGCCAGGCCAAGGTTATTTTTGACCGTTTTTTGAATGCATTCCTCGAGGGAAAGGGAGAGAGTGTTTTCCTCTTTTTGTCCAAACAGGGGGAGAGAAACGAGGCAGAAAAGCGTCACTAATCCTCTTCTGATATTCCTGGGCATCATGGCCTCCTTTTTCTGTATATACTTATTATTCATCAAATTTTAGACGGAGAACGCGTCGTTTTCTTCCCTCTTTTGCTTGATTAAGTTCTTGGTGAGCGCGGAATTTCTTTTAAGGCTTGGTCCTCGTTTTCCTCGCTTCTCTCCGCGAGGTGCGAATGAGAAGATAGATAAAACCCCCCCAATTGATCGCTAACATGATCATCATCCAGACATAAGTTTTCATTTCAATCTACCTCCGGAGGAGATGCCTTGACCCATCTTGCCAGGAGCCTGTTAGCAGCGGGCAAGGCAACGAGAAGGATGGCCCACTGAAAGAGAACAGTCATCGTCGTGAACGTGCCGAAGGGCTTCCACCAGTCTCTCGGGTTGTCAACGATTCCTCTGTAGAACCACCAACAGGTGAGAACCAGGAACACAACGGGCGAAACGAACTTGATGATGAAACTCCACCAGCGGCCCATTTTGATGTCGGCACTCGGGTTAATGAGCTCGGCGCGAACCTTGTCAGCGCCATACTTCCAGACGGCCAGGATGACGAAGAATCCGCTCAGGAGGAGAGCCACGCCCCAGACCCAGTCCTGGTTTTCGAGGAAGGACGGAAAGAGAGCAGATGGAAGGCCCAAAAGGAAACAGCTGATGACGATAGCAATCGTCGCCTTCCTCCTGTCCCAGCCGGCGTCAATGAAAGACCGGACCCCAACCTCGACCATGGCGATGAGCGAGGTGAAGGCAGCGAAGACCAGGGCCAGAAAAAAGACAGGAGCGATGATAACCCCTCCGGCCATTTTCGGAAAAAGCTGGGCTAGCGAGATGAAGGTCAAGCCGGTGTTACCGCTGGCCATAGCAGCATTGGCTTGTTCAAGGCTAGGAGAGAGGGCGAAGATCGTCGGAATGATGGCCATCCCTGCCAAAAGGGCGATCGACTGGTCGCCGAATCCCACGAGGAGGCAGTTTTGCGAGATATCCTCCTTCTTTGTTGTGTAGATAGCGTAGGTGAGGAGTAGGCCCCAACCGGCGCCTGTCGACCAGGCAGACTGGGTGAAAGCCTGGAGCCAAGTTGCAGGCTGGCCCAGCTTCGACCAGTCGGGAACAAAAAGATAACGGAGTCCCTCCCCAGCTCCAGCGAGCGTAACAGCCCGCACGGCCGCGACGACCAGAAAAATGAAGAGCGCTGGAACCATCAGCTTGGCGACCTTTTCCACTCCGCTCTGAATGCCTCTGTAGATGACCAGGCCGCACAGCCCGATGGCCAGCGCATGAAAAAGGACTGTTTCAAAAGGCTTGGAAAGAAAATCATTCCACAAAGCGGTTGTGTCAACGCCTTCTTTGAACGCTCCTTGCATAGCCAGAACGAAATATTTAAGGCAGTATCCGGTGACGACCGAATAATAGAAGGTGATCAGCATGCAGACCACAGCCATCCAGGCGCCCATCCACGTGAAGCGCCGGTCTAAGAAATCACGAAAACCTCCGACCGGCCCGCGGCGTGTTTTTCGGCCGATGGCCATCTCACTCATGAGAAGAGGCGCCGACCATAAGAAGAGAGCCAGAGTGTACGCAAGGATAAAAGCGCCGCCCCCGTACTGGGCGGCCATCCGGGGAAAACGCCAGATATTGCCCGTGCCGATGGCCATTCCAAGCGCGGCTGCCAGGAAGCCCCATCGGGATAGGAATTGGTCCTTGGTGCTCACCGTTAACCCTCCGTGAATAGAAATCGCTTGAAGGATAATCCTCTATTCAAACCGGCATGCAAAAACATGTGGCTGAATTATACTGAGAGTCACGGCCAACCGCAATCGAAAAAGTGGCCAACCTATTTTTTCTTAATTTTTTTGAGCTGTTCGGTAGCCGTTTGGACGGCTTTCTTGATTTCTACGTTATCCGGGTCAAAAGCCAGCAGGCCCTGCCATAGAAAAATGGCCTCGGCCAGGTTTCCCCTCCTGTACAGTTCTAATCCTTTTCTCGTCAGCTGAATCCGGCAGGTCTTGATAGCATTGTCGAGATCGGCGCGCGAAAAGGGCAGCCCTGTCCCGGTCTTCTCCAGGAGCGAGTAACCTTTCAAAAGGGCATGGGAAGCTTTTCCTGCGATAGCATAATCTTCTCTCGCCAGGGCGAGGTCAGCCGTTCTCTTGATGTCTCGGCTGAGGTTAACCAGGCTTGTCCGCACATCAGGATCGTCGGGATAGATCTGGACAAGTGACTTCATTTCGGCGAGAGCCAGGTCAAACTCCCCGGTTTTAAGCGCCTGGCGAGCCCTTCTTGTGGCTGGCGCAACGCGGCTTTCTTTGATCCGATCGTTCAGGTATTTTTCAGAGAAGGCCAGCAATTCTTGAAGATCTCTGATGCTTCTCAAGTTCTCCAAGAGAAGGGAATAGGTTTTTTCTGCCTGGGAATAGTCATTTTTCTCGAAGGCTTGGTCAGCCGTCTGTCTGATTCTTTCTAAACACCTGGCAAACGCCTCCTTGATAGCTGTATTGCCGGGATTCGCCCGGTAGGCCGAATCGAAAGCGGCGATGGCCTGGCTGTATTCGCCTGCTTCAAGATGCTGCTGGGGCAAGATGAGGGCGGCTTGTTCAGGAGGTATCTTTTTCTGAGTGGCGCAGCCACAATAGATGAGGCTTAAGGTCGCAAGAAAAGAGAGCCATGCTTTCTTTTTTAGGGTGTGTTTCATGCCCCGCCTTGATCCAAGCCTTTTATCTCAGTCAGCTTTTTCTCTATGGTTCGGATGAAGATTTTCACCAGGTCCGGATGAAATTGCCTTCCCGCGAGTTCCGTGATTTTTTGGCATGCCTCCTTCTCGGTCAGAGCCTCGCGGTAGGGCCTTTCCGACGTCATGGCGTCGTAAACATCAGCGAGAGAAATGATGGCAGCGGCCAGTGGGATTTCGTCCCCGCTTATCCCGTCGGGATAGCCTGTGCCGTCGTGCCATTCGTGATGATGCCTGACAGCTGGGATGTACTTCAGCAGAGATGGCGCTTTGCTGAGGATCTCGGCCCCGTATTCAGTGTGCCTGGCCATCTCTCTGTGTTCGAGCGGGTCGAGCTTCCCTTTTTTCAGCAGGATAGCGTCAGGGATTTTTATTTTTCCGACATCGTGGAAGAGACAGGCGATTTCGAGGTCTTCGAGCTCGGCGCTTCGGAGCTCCATTTCTTTGCCCATTGCGACGGAAAGCTGAGCCACCCGGGTTGAGTGGCCGAGCGTGTACGTATCCCGAGCGTCGATGGCTGCGGCCAACACTCTCACCGTGGAAACATATGCGTCCTCGAGGTCTTGAGCGTACTTGCTGAGCTTGTCCTGCTGGGTCGTGATGAGGGCGGTCATCTCGTTAAAACTCTCGGTAAGCCGTCCGAGTTCATCCCGCGAATAAACGCGCAGCGGCTGTCGCCTTTTTCCTTCTTTAAGCTCAGCGACGCCAACGGACAGCTCATGGATGGGCTTTGTCAAGAATGAGGAAAAGAGAAAGCTGCTGGCAACGCCGAGAAGAAGAATGGCCGCGAAAACGAAAGCAACTTTCTCTCGCGCTTCTCGCTGGGCTACTATCAAAACCGATTTATTGATGTCAATAATAACCGCTCCGAGGCGCTTATTCATAAAACGGATGGGGCTGGAAACCTGAAAAAAGCTTCCAGAAGGGCCGGTCGCTTCCACGATCACCGTGGCGTCTGGCTCCTGTTTGAAAACGATTCCTTCTGCGGGGGTGAAGTTTTCACCCGATTTGTGTATATCGCTGTGAACGATGATCCGGCTGTCTGTGTTGACCAGAGCGACAGATTCGATGTCAGGGTTTGAGCTCTTTATCCTGAAAACAATGTTGTCGAGCCCGAGAAGATCCTGGGAAAGAAGGTTGTAGCCGGCTGTCGAGGCGATGCCCCGGCTGAGCGACTCAACTCTTTTGATGAGCTCATCGAGGACCCGGTTGTTCACGATCCGAACCGTGACAAAGTAGAAAATGAGTGTCGTCGAGACGAGAAGAAACAGGACGAAAAGTGAGGCCTTAACTCGGATCTTTTGGAAGGAGGCGAACCAGAATTTTTTTGTCATGAGGAGTCCTTGCTCCAGACGCCGCCCGAATCGACGTACTTCTTCACGGAAGCCAGCGCCGTGCGCAAGTCGTTCCTGGCGAGGACATCATAAATGAAGCCCGGAACAGGAAAATTCGGCTTGACCCGGCTTCCGTACCGGGCGATCGTCTTGCTCTGACACAAAGGATAGAACCGCCAGAATCCCTCAAGCTCTCTGAGGTCATTCTTGAACGACTTATCCAGAGCCCACCGAATGAAGAGGTTTTTTTCATCAAACTCATGGTTGACCCGGAAGACGAGAGTCTCGGTCAGAATTTTAGTCGTGAATTCGAGCGTGTCTCCGGAGGCTTCTTTACGGATGATGGTAACCTTCTTGACTTGGTCAAGGAACTTGACCTGGTTTTCAGTCCTAACGAGGAGTTGCCAGACCTCTTCGGGCGGCTTCTCGAAGAGCAGAGCCGCTTCGATCATTGTCTTCCCGTCGGTTGTCTGAGCAAGGCTTTTAGGATGGATGATTTCGCCGCGGACAAGTTTTTGTCTTTGGTCGAACCCCAGACCGGCCATCCCATCTGGCCCGAAATCAGGTATCTCCTGAGAGAAAGCCACAAGGGAAGACAGAAAAAAGAGACCAAAGGCCCCCCCTGCCTTTCCCCTGAGATTTCGTGTTCTCCTCATCGGCTGAGAATTAAAAAATATCCTTCCTGGCGAGCTGCGTCAAGCCCCGACAGATGAGCTTCAGAGCCCCCGGGATGGCCCGGACCTGGATTTCTGAGAAGACAGTAGGGGTTCGCCACCCGCCGACGATCTCGCCGTCCGCCTGGACAGTGAACTGTTGCTCTGACCGAATGGTGAAAACGGGGGAACGGAGGAAAACAGCTTCCGTGGCCGTTATATGTTTTCCGTTCTTAGCAAGAAGGGCCAGGTGAAGGAGGCGCGGCAGGGAGCAAGCTCGGATAAGGCAGGCGTCGAGATATCCGTCATCAACTCGGGCGCCGGGGTTGATCAGTCGGCCCGTTGCCCAGTAGCGGATGTTGCTGAAAACCGCTGCCGCGAACTCTCCCTCTGTCCTTCCCTCAACTGAGTCGATCGTCAAGCGCAAAGGAACTTTTCCGGACCGCTGGGCGTTGAGGATACAGAACAGGCCGGCGATTTTCTGCCTTTTTCCCAGCCTCGGCTTTCGGTCTGAGAGCTCCTCGATATATTGGTTCACGAGCGCTCCGAGGCCGATGTTTGCCTGCCCCAGAAAGTAGAGGAGGGTTTCTTCTTCTAGGCCGAGGCAGCCGAGGTCGATTGTTTTTATTTCTCCCTTTCTCAAGGCAGAGCAGGCTTTGTTCAGGCTTTCCACCCGGAATTCCCTGGCAATGTCATTGGACGAACCCAGCCCGATCAAGCCAAGCTTGGGGTGGCCTCCTGTCTTCATGACCTCGTCAATGATGATTTGAAATGTTGAATCTCCGCCGACTCCGACAAGGGTTTCGTATTCCAGCGAAGCTCGCCGCGCGAGCTCTCTTAGGTCCTGGACGCTCTGGGTGATGTAGAGATCGAAGAGGATTTCGTGTTTATGGAGGATCCGGTCCAGTTGGTATTTGGCTTTGATCGCCCTCCCTTTTCCCGCGGCCGGGTTGAAAAGGAGGGCAACTCTCTCTTGTCGCGTCATGCTCATGCCTTACCTGAAGCGATCTGTTCCTCAGATGGCCTGGAGTTTTACCGTCATCGTCCTCTGTTTGCCGCCCCTGATAACGTCAACCATGACCTCGTCGCCCACCTGGTGGTTGTCGAGAATTCTGTAAAGATCGTCGACGGACTTAACCGGCTGTCTATTGACGGCCACGATGATATCTCCCAGGACGACATTCCCATCTTTGTCGTAGCGGGTTGGCAGAATACCCGCGCTGGCTGCCGCTCCTCTGGGGTCGACGTCGACCACGAGAACACCCTCAATTCCGATTTCGCGGGCGAGGTAGTCTTCAGCAGGCTGAATGCCGAGACCCGGCCTGATGACTTTTCCGTATTGGATGAGCTGGGGCACGATGCGGTTGACCGTATCGATGGGCACAGCAAACCCGACTCCGGCGTAAGCGCCCGACGGGCTGTAGATTGCCGTGTTCACGCCGATGCACCGGCCGGCGCTGTCCAGGAGCGGCCCTCCAGAGTTGCCCGGGTTGATGGCTGCATCTGTCTGGATGACTCCCTGGATGGGACGGCGGGAGAGAGATTCGATTTCCCGGCCGAGGGCGCTTATGACTCCTGTCGTGAGGGTTTGGTCAAGGCCAAAGGGGTTGCCGATGGCAAAGACAAATTGGCCCACCTTGAGGTCTCTTGAAGTGCCAAGGCGGATCGGCCGGAGCTTTTTTTTTGACGGATCAATTTTGAGAACAGCCAGGTCTTTGTCCGGCGCGTAGCCCACAAGCTTCGCTTCCCACTGGGTGTGGTCTGACAGCGTCACCCGAACCTGCTGAGCTCTGTAGATGACGTGGAAGTTTGTCACGATGTGTCCAAGTTCATCCCAGATGAAGCCGGACCCGGTTCCGTGAGGGATTTCAAAAATGTTGAAGGTGAAAAGGTCTCTCCTGAAAACGAGAGTGGTGATGAAGACGACCGAGGGCCGGGCCTCTTCGAAGATAGCAATGACTGCCTCCTCGCCGGGGAGCAAAGGGCTGCGTGGAGAAATCGGACGGGGAGAGAGTTTCTCTTGGGGCTCTGAGAGAAGGCCGAGCGAGGGAATGGCGGCGGTCAAAAGGACGGCAGCCCATTTCTTGAGTTCCCGGCGGATGTGGTGATTTACCATGACTCACCTCCCTCGGTTTTTTATCGCGGGGACACAAACCCTATCATAGGCGTCTCCTGGAAGTATATTCCGGCTCTCCCAGCCCGTCAAGGATTGGGCCGGGTGCGGTTTGCCAAGACTCTTCTCCTGTGCTATATGAGTTAGGCGTTGGCTAATTTTGCGGCCATGTTGAATCCCCAAAAAAAGAACCGCCATCTCTTGGAGGCCGCGGCCTCCTCATTGATAGTCGCCTCAATTTTTATTTGTGTCCTCCAGCGCTACTCCTACCGCCATTTCTTCAAATCCATCGCCATATACAAAGGTAATAAAAACATGCCGGTCTCCCGCATCTCAAGAGAGTTCTATGTCGAAAAGGAGCGCGAACAAAACCACTGGACGATAGAGATTGAGTTCTTTGATAAGGTCGGGGAAAACAGGGTTTTCGAACTCACGCTGAACAGGATTCCTGTGGCGGCGATATCAGTCAAGGGGAAAAGGCTCGTTCAAGAGTTTGCCGAGTCGCTCCTCGTCGAAGGAGAGAACGCGCTGGAGGTGAGCTCTTCTGAATTCTGGACATTTCGCCGGATAAGGGTAAAAAACATTTATGGCTATTCCTCGGGCGTCTTCTCTGCTGTCATCTTTCATAAAGATAATCAGTATGCTGATCTCTCGAGTTGGCCCTTATCATGGCTTGGCATTCTTGGCCTGCTCTTGTTCTGGTGGGCCGCCTTCGTTTTGAACCTCATATCTCTCCTGCGGAGCCCCCCGCCTCAGCGTTTCTTCAGGGCCGAGAGGATCCTCCGCTGGCTCATTTTGCTTCTCTTTCTGGCTATCTTGCTCCTTCCTCATCTCACAAGATTCAGGCTGCTGCTTGGCCTAAAATCAGCCATCCTTCTCTTTTCCATCTATTATGCCCTGGCTTTTTCTGGCGAAGTCGGCTGGCTCTTTGAAAAAGCAGGCGGGAGGATGCTTTCCCTTGCTCCGCTCCTGGCCGATTGGGGAGAACAGGTCAAGAAACATCTCTGGTTTCCCTGGGCAGGCGAAGACCGGCTGTCCGCGGTTTTCCTCGTTATTTTTATCTTGATGACCTTGTTCTTTCCCGGCCCTAACCCGAGGTCGGGCGACAGCCTCGAGTACCAAGCCATGCTGGTCAGCTGGGCCGAGGATTTCAGACCCTCTGTCTCAAGAGCGGTTTTTTCCTCTACCTTAAAAAGGCTGAGGGTTGCATCCTTTGAGGAAGGTGAAGCCATGTACGACGACCTCAGCTATAGGTTTGCTACGCTCTTCAGGGAGGGTCGAGAGCTGGATTTCCCTCATTTCTGGTTTTATTCCCTGGCTGCGGCTGTCTTTTACCCGCTTGTGAAGCTCGTTTCAATTAACCCGAGTTATTGTTTCATGCTCCTGCACATTATTCTGCTGGTCATTGCTTTTGCCGTCATCAGAAAACGATTAGGCGGCCTGGCTGGCTTGAGTCTTCTTCTTATCGTCTTTTTTTCTCCGCTGCTTTGGTTTTCCAACAAGGCTCAAATTGAGTTCTTTACGGTCGTCCTATCCATTCTTGGCCTGGCTCTTTTTATCAAAGACGATTTCGCTGCAGCGGCCTTCTGTTTTGCCGTCGTATCCACCCAGAACCCTCCCTTCGCCATGCTTTCATTTTTGGCTTTTCTTTCTGGTTTTTTGGCAAGGAGGTGGGCGTTCATTAAAAGAAACATCCTCTTCTGGCCGGTTATTCTTTTTCTGGTTTCCCTTCAGCCGGCCTATTATTGGTTGCGACACGGCATTCTTAACCCTGTCATGGCTACCGGAGGGGTTAGAATAGGCGAGGACATTCTGTCGGCCAAAAAGATGACTTCCTTCCTCATCGACCCGGACATCGGCCTTTTTCCCAACTGGCCCCTGTCTCTTGTCCTGCTGGTGGTTTTTGTTGTCCTGACCATCAAAAAAGAGGTCAGTCTGGACCGGCGGACAGCTGTTTTTTTCTTAATCTCCATGCCCTTCCTCCTGTGGAGTCAATCTCGGACCTTCAACGTGAACCACGGCGGAACAATCAACATCTCCAGGTACGCCCTGTGGCATCTTTACATTTTCTTCTTTATAACCTGGCAGCTCACCTTGTTTCTTGTCGGAAAGGTTCCGCCGGCCAAGCGCTTTCTCGCCGGGGTGGGAGCAATTTTGGTCATTCTTCAGGCGATTCCCTTTCGTCCGACGAGACCCGAAGAGTACCTTAAGCCCACCTGGGTTTCTCGGTTGCTTTATAACCATGTTCCCTGGGTTTATAATCCGTTGCCGGAAATTTTCGTCGAACGGCAAATAGGGCAGGAGCGAGAGTTGCCGGAGGATGTCTGGGCAGTGAGTAATGAGTCGGGAAACAAAATTTACGTCTGGCGGAGGGCGCTCGATTTTCTCGAGCCAGAAGAAATTCCTCCCATCCCGAACGTCCATGACCTTGACCGTTTCCTTGTCCATGACGAAGCCCGACGGAGATTCTCCCGAGATCGCGGCAAATTGTTCTTGTTCATCAACGGCCGAGGCGCGAAGTTCAGGCGGTCCCCGGCCGCCCTCCTTGGGGCGAAGAGACTCTTTTTTTCGCCGATATCATTGCTGGGTTGCTCGAGTTAGAAAGCGGCGATAGCGACCTTCTCATCAACCCTGGCCGGAGGGCGTTCCGCAGGATCAAAATAAACACCAGACACGCCAAAGGCCCTTTCAGATCTTTCCATTGATAAACTTAACATAAACCGCAAAGTTGAGGCCGCGTTATTTTTATGTTATAAACACCTATCGAAATGATAGCTTTGTGCTTTGATGAATGGACAGAATATGACACGAAGCGCCTGGCGCGGGTTGCGCTCTTGCGTTTGAGAAGAGAAGAGATAAAGGCGTGAAGAGGAGTCGTTGATGGAACAATTTTATGAGAACCTGGCGAGATGGGTTGACCACACAGCTTACAACATCTGGTCCTATCTTCTCTTTCTGCTTCTTGGCGTGGGCATCTGGCTCACGGTAAAAACGAGGTTCATCCAGTTTCGGCGGCTTGGTGACAGCTTCAAGCTGATTTTTGCGGGATTCCTTGGGAAGAAAGCAAAAGGAAAAGAAGGGGATGTGTCTCCGTTCGCGGCTCTCTCGACTGCCCTGGCAGCAACGGTTGGAAACGGGAATATCGGCGGCGTGGCCACAGCGCTTTTCACCGGAGGGCCTGGCGCTATTTTCTGGCTCTGGATTTGCGGCCTTGTGGGGATGGCGACGAAATTTTCCGAAGCCTTGCTGGGAGTGAAGTACCGAGAAAAATATCCAGATGGAAAGATCGCCGGAGGGCCGATGTATTACATCAAGAACGGGTTCAAGAACAAGAGGCTTGCTGCGGTTTTAGCTCCTGCGTTTGCCGTCTGCGGCGCCCTGGCTACGCTTTTCGGGACCGGCAACATGATGCAGGCCAACCAGATGGCCTTGGCCTTCAACAGCGAATTCGGGATTCCTAAGGCGTTGATCGGCGGGATTGTTACCTTCCTCGTGGCCCTGGTGGTCATCGGCGGCATCAAGCGAATAGGTGCCGTGGCGGAGAAAATCGTGCCAACCATGCTGATCATCTATTTCGTCTTCAGCTTTATCGTCATTTTTGCCCATATCACCCATGTTCCGAACGTCTTCTTTTTGATTTTCAAGCATGCTTTCACGCCGGCCGCTGCTGTCGGCGGCTTTCTCGGAGCGACTGTCAAGCGCGGCATCCAGATGGGCTTCCGAAGGGGGCTGCTCACCAACGAGGCCGGCCTGGGCAGCGCACCCATCGCCCATGCGGCCGCCCAGACGCCCTCCCCAGTTCATCAAGGATTGATGGGCATCGGCGAAGTTTTTATCGACACACTCATCGTCTGTTCTATCACGGCCCTTATCAACCTGTCCACGGGCATGTGGCAGAGCGGCCTTAACGGAACGGCCATGACCGCTGCCAGCTTTTCTAAAACTGTGCCCGTCGCCGGCGGGCTGGTCGTGGCTCTTTCTTCCTTCCTCTTTGGCTACACGACTCTCATCGGGTGGTACTATTATGGCGAGCAGTGCATGAAGTACCTTTTTGGCATCAAAGTTACGTATCCCTACAGAGTGATCTACGTCATCCTCGTCTTCACGGGCTCAGTCATTTCCATCGAGCTCGTCTTTTACATCGGCGACATCGCTAATGCTTTCATGGCCTTCCCGAATTTGATCGCGCTCGTACTTCTGAGCGGGACAGTCGCCGCAACAGCAAGGGAGTTCTTCAGGAAGTACCCGAGGATCGAGGATTTCGATAAGTAAGAGCAGCGGAAACTTATCGGCGGGAAGGCTTTAAGCGAATGTCGTGGTGCTATTCCTCCTTTTCACTTCCCCCACCACGTTCAATCTGCCTCTGGAATTATCGAGGGGCCGACGAAAATAACCTGCTAGGGAAAAAGCGCGCCTTCTGGTTTTTGCAGGATGTAGCTCAGATAGATAGACTTGCCGGTCTTGAACCGGTTGTAGATTCTCGTTCCCCTGCAGCCGGCAAATTCCTTGAAAAATCTGACCAAGTATTTTGGCGCTTCCTTTTGGATAAAAGCGACTTTCTGGTTATGGCTTGTTTCCAGAGCCGTGATGACATTGTCTGTGATATCAAATTTCTTGATAATGATCATCCCGGAGCGCTCCATCTGTTCTTCAAGAAGGTGAACGTGCTGCTTATCACGAAAGTCGGCGAAGAGGAAGTATCCTCCCGGATGAAGGACCCGCTTGACTCCCAAGAGAAACTTGTTCATGTCGGCATAGCAGTGAGAGGATTCAACGTTTATCACTGCGTGGAACCTTTGATCGGAGAAGGGAAGGGCTTCGGCATCGCCGGCAATGAAAACCAGCCCTTGAGCCTGATAAGCTTTCCGGCAACGATTCATGGCCATTTCTGAGGCATCAAGGCCGACGACATTTTTGGCTTTCAAGTAACGTTTGAGATAGTCCAACCCTCCTCCCCGGCCGCAGCCGATGTCAAGGATCCTGTGGCCATCAAGGCTGACCGCGCGTATGAGGTGATGGTAAAGCTGGATGGAATAGCGGTGTGGTTCGTCTGATGGATCAAGCTGCGGAGCTTCCTGAAGGTCTTTTATAAAAACATAGCCATAGTTCATGAACTTCCAGTTATTCATCTGGGCTGAGTGAGCGAGATACTTGTAGAAAAAATACTTGGAAAGCTTTTTGAAACGAGGTGAGAAATTGATCAAGCGCGAGTAAACTGCAAAAAACATCTCTCTTCTTTTAAAGTCCGTACCCCTTCAGAATTGACAAGATTTTGCCAGAGAATCGAAATCCCAGAGAGGAGCGCTGAATTTTCATGAAATTTCCCCTCTGTTTATAGACTATTCATATGCCTGTGTCAATGACCAAAAAATCTAAGTTGCCGAATCGCTGGGATCTCGCCGGCCTCCTCTGCTAAGGCTGTTCTTGTTGACCTGTCGAAGTCCGGGCTCCGCGGTTTCCTGGCATAAAAATCGTCTAGAGTGGGATAGGCGAATTCGATTCTTTCTTCAAGAAGATCATTTTCTCCCCAAAATAAAAGCAACCATTGTGCTTTTTTTAGAATTTAGAATGATGAAAGCTGTGGGTCAAAAAGGCAGTGCTTGACTACTTAGAGTGAACCCAGCCGCTGAGGAAAGCCACGCCAATGGCCACGGCGATCGAAGCGGTGGCCATACCGAAAGCAGGTAAAACGCCGAAACTTGCGATCAGAAGAGGAGCTGCTGCCGTGATGAACCCGCCGCCCAGCATCGGTTCATAGAGGATCTGCTTGAACCCGAAGGAGCGCGCGGCAGGTGTTTCAAAGTGCGGGTCGGCCACGCGGAGCAGGAGCAAACCAAGAGCTGTGACGCCGGTCTGCATGCCGTACTCGGTGATGCTGCGCTCAAACCAGGCGTCCGGGAGCATCCGCGGCGCGATCAACCAGGTGCAGGAGATCACCCAGGCGAGGCCCGCGAGCATGAGTATGGAGAACGGCCAGAAATAGGCCAGGAATACATCCAGCTTGATGGAAGCGATGGCTGAGACAACCAGAAAGTCGAGCGCCAGCCCCAGAATTCGGTCGAATGTTCTGCGGTCAAAATAACGGGCGAGGCCTGTCTTGAGGGCGGTAAATTGAATGATAATGCCGCCGATCATGGCCAAAGGGAAGAGAGGGAAACTCCGGAAGAGATCTGGCTTCATACCGGCGCTCAGGCTTTTAATGCCGGTGAGGATGAACCATCCGATCAGGATGGCGAAGCCGACAAAGGCGGCATGAAAGGCAAAAGGCTCAAGAGCATCTGGCGAGACGGTGTTAAACGAGCCGGGGATTCTCCTTGTCTCCGGGACAAGGCCCCGGTCGGATTCAAGCGTAAGCTTTTCAGGCGATTTGATAATCTTTGTGTAGCCGCGGCGGGCGGCGATGTTGATTAGAAGCATACCGAAGACGACCGCGCTAACGACCCCGACCGTGGCCGACATCAAGCCGAGGTCCGAACCTGCACTGAAACCGAGGTCAGAAAACGCTTCCTTCATGCCCGCGGCCGTCCCGTGGCCGCCGGAGAAGCCGATTTCAAGAAGGCAACCGAAGTAATAAGGGACTTTGAACACGGGAGTAAGCAGGGCCATGGTGATGCCAAGGCCGACAACATACTGCCCCATGCCAACCAGCCAGCCGTAGCATAGTTGCGGTCCTCCCTCGCGCCAGACTGTTCTCAGAGAGGGGATGGAGATTCCGAGAAAGAGGCAGGCAAAAACGACGTTGATCAGCCGCCCCGGCAAGTGCGACCATGAACTGACCATGTTTGGAGGGATGACAGAGAAGAGATACTGGCCGAAAATGCTTGGACCAAGAATGAGCCCGATAAACCCGGCGATGATGGAGGCTGGCAGGAAAAGCCTTTGGAAGAGGGCAAAGCGGACGCGCAGCCATTTGCCCAGAAGAAGAAGAACACAGAGCCAACAGAAGTCAATCATGAATTTGGTGACCTGGTCGGCCGTGATTTCCATCCTGAGGATCCTTGTCTGAGATCGCTAGTTAATGAAGGAATTTCTTTTCAAAAGTATATGGTTGACCACACGAAAGTCAACAGAAATTGTTTTCGCGAGCCCAGGTCTTAAAGCCGCGTCTTAGCCGTCCGGCTCATCGCCCCGGATGTCGGCCTCATCAAACGACATTCAAGCAAGGCTTTCGAGAGCTTGATCCTCTGTGTCGAAAGTCTCGATAATCCTGGTCAGCCCGGAGTAATTGAAAATAAGCCAGATCTTGCTAGAAAGGTGGCAAACTTTCAGCTTTCCGCCTTTTTCCTGGGTGGAGACGTAGGCCGCCAGGACGTCGCCCACGCCGTAACTATCGAGGAAATCCACTTTGTCGAAATTGAGCAGGATCTTCTTTTTGCCAGCGGCAAGTTGATCTTTAACTGAGGCCTGAACTGAGGGAGCGTTTTCGGCGGTGAGCCTGATCTCTCCAGCAAGGTCTAAGATGGTGACGTCGCCCTTTTCTCTGACTCCGAATAGCATAACTTCCCTCTCTAAGCTTATTATGGAAAATCCCGGAGGAGTTGGCAAGCGTTTTGTTATTTTTTCAAGGCAAAGATTGTGCAAGCTGGCGTAGGTTGAAACCTGCTGAGGTCATCGGTAAAATGATTGACGCAGATTTGGCTCCCTAGGTTCGTGCTGGGGTTCCCAGCAGTGACTTTGAGTCGGACCAGGGCAAGCGCGCCCTTACTGCCTGTGGAAATGGCACTCCCTCCCCCCGCAAAGCCTCCGATCCTTAACCTGCCGGGGCTGATTTCGTTCGCATCAACGGCTGTCCAGCCACCTGTAAGGTTCCCGCTGGCAATCTCCTTGTATTGGAATATATCCGGGTCAAAAGACATCTCTAAACCGAAAACGCGGACCTCCCTTGAGTTTTCAGCGATCAGCACAGCGACGGCGATCGTTGTGTCAGGTCCGCCTGAGGCTGGATTGCAGGCGACAAGAATCGTATTCTCTCCGAAGTTGATTGTGGCTGTCGTCGGGAGTTTCTTGCAAGCGGACAAAAGAATCGTCGCCGAGATGAATAGACAACTCCCTGAAACGAGTCTCTTGGCGGCCATTTTCTTGCCCACCCATTATAGCTCTATTCTTGTCCGAAGGGAAGAAAAAAGCCGTGTGTTGGTGGCTGGCCGCGAGGACGAGAATGTCGCCTTCCCGGTTTGAAAGTCCGCGGCTGGACTGGTGAAGGACTTTTCATCCCGGACGACGGACGGAGATGACCCCCCGAGAGGATCGGGTCCGGCAGCGGGCTTTACATATCAGATGGGATGAATTATCATTATATAAAAAGTAGGTGTCTGAATGATTGAATCTACGACTATCATCTGTATCCGCCACAAGGGCCAGGTGGCCATGGCTGGGGATGGCCAGGTCTCCATGGGCCAAACGATCCTTAAACAGACGGCCAAGAAAATCAGGCGGCTTTATAAAGACAAGGTTCTGGCCGGGTTTGCGGGTGCCACGTCAGACGCCTTTGCCCTGTTCTCCAGGTTCGAAAACAAGCTCGAGGAATACCGCGGCAACATGTCCCGGGCCGCCATTGAGCTGGCCAAAGACTGGCGGTTGGACAAGGCCCTCCGACAGCTCGAAGCGCTCCTCATTGTTGCCGACAAGGAGAGTACTTTTCTTATCTCCGGGACGGGCGATGTCGTCGAGCCGGATGACGGGATTATCGCTGTCGGCTCCGGGGGACCTTATGCTCTGGCTGCGGCGCGAGCTCTGATCAGCCATACCGACTTCTCGGCCAGGGAGATTGTCCTTGAGGCCATGAAAATCAGCGCGGGCATCTGCGTCTACACGAATGACCATATTGTCATCGAGGAGCTCTAAATGGCTGTTGCGCTTGTCAAGGCTGTCGAAAAAACCGCAGATGAATCAAGGGAAAGCGAGCTAACGCCTCAGGAAATCGTGGCCGAGCTGGACAAATTCATCATCGGCCAGAAAGCGGCCAAAAAGGCTGTGGCCATCGCCTTGCGGAACCGCTACCGCCGTCGAAAACTCCCCCCCGAGCTGGCCGATGAAATCGCACCTAAGAACATCCTGATGATCGGGCCGACCGGGGTCGGCAAGACGGAAATCTCCCGCCGCCTGGCGAAACTAACTTCTTCGCCCTTCCTCAAGATCGAAGCAAGCAAATTCACTGAAGTCGGCTATGTGGGCCGTGACGTCGAGTCAATGATCAGGGATCTCGTCCGCATCTCCGTGGACATGGTTAAACAGGAAAAGGTCGAGGAGATCCGGGAAAAGGCGAAAAGCAATGTCGAGGAAAAGATCCTCGACCTTCTCCTCCCGCCGATGAGGAGACGAGAAAGCGCTATGGCCGATGTCGACCAAAGCCATTTCCAAGAAACGCGAGAAAAGCTGCGAAGACAGCTCAGTGACGGCTTGCTTGAGGATCGACTCGTCGAGGTTGAAGTCAAGGAGAAAATGGCTCCTCCTTTCGAAATCTTCTCCAACACGGGGGTTGAGGAAATCGGCATCCAAATCCAGGAGATCCTGCCTGGGTTTCTGGGGGGCAAGTCCAAAAAGCGAAAGATGAAGATCAAGGAAGCCCGAGAATTCCTGACGGAAGACGAGCAGAAACGCCTCATCGATATGGATCAGGTCGCCCGGCTCGCTGTGGAGAGAGTGGAGCACTCCGGCATTATCTTCCTTGACGAGGTTGATAAAATAGCCGGACGGGAATCGGGACGGGGCCCAGAAGTGAGTCGAGAGGGCGTGCAGCGCGACCTCTTGCCCATCATCGAGGGCACAACCGTCAACACCCGCTACGGGCTCGTCCGGACCGACCATATCCTTTTTATTGGGGCAGGGGCTTTCCATGTCTCCAAACCGGCTGATCTCATTCCGGAACTCCAGGGCAGGTTTCCCATCCGCGTCGAGCTGACGTCTCTCGACAAGAGCGATTTTATCCGCATCCTGACCGAGCCTGAAAATGCCCTGATCAAGCAGTATAAAGCGCTCATGGAAACAGAGGGCGTGCTGGTTGAGTTTACCAAGGACGCGGTTGACGAGATCGCCGAGATCGCCGAGAAAGTGAACGAAGATTCGGAAAACATCGGCGCCCGGCGTCTGCACACGATTATAGAAAAGGTGATGGAAGATATCTCCTTTGCTGCCCCCAACGTCAAAGAAAAACGCATTTTGATCGATAGGAAATACGTCCAGAGACAACTCCGGGATGTCCTAAAAGACCAGGATCTAAGGCGTTTCATTCTCTGATGAAGAGGAGTTTCCCCGTCATCTTGCTTCTCTTCGTCCTCGTCTTCTTTCCCGGTTGCGGTAAGAAAGGGCCCCTCTCGCCCCCTCCCCTCAGGATTCCTCAGAGCGTTGAGAATTTCAGCCTTTCCCAGCGGGGTGCACAGTTCGTCCTCAGCTGGATCAATCCTACGGCTTATGTTGATGGGTCTCCGATAAAGGAAATCTCCGAAATTGAGATCTGGTTGATGGAAGAAGGCAGCAAAGAAGCGGGCCAGAGAAAAATCACGAGGCGAGAATTCGAGGACAAAGCGCGTATTATTGCCAGGATCTTCAAGCAGAAATTTCCCCTCTTTCACGAGACGGGGAGAGCGACTTCCCGCCTAATCTTTATTTATCGGCCGGAGAATGGAATAAGGACGCAGGAAACGTACGCCTTTGCCCTCAGGGTAAGGGATGAGAGGCGAAGAGTCTCTGAATTTTCTGATCCCCTTTCTGTTGTGACTCAAGCTCTGCCCCGGCCGCCTGTCAATGTCCGGGCGACTGTCTTCAAGAATTGTATCCTCCTTCGCTGGGATGCCCCCCCCGAGAGCAGCGATCAATCCGTGCCCGTTCAGGTTGTGGGATATAACCTTTTCAGGTCCTCGGATAAAGAACCACCCTTTATCGTCAATCCTTCGCTCGTCAAAGGAACTGAGTACAAAGATGCGGATTTTGCTTTTGGCCAAAAGTACCGCTATTTCATCCGGGCTGTGGCTTCTGAGGGTCCCCCTCTCCTGGAAAGCGATGATTCAGAAGTAGTGGAAGTTCTGGCCCGGGATACATTCCCTCCGTCAAGCCCTTCGGGTCTTGCTGCTATTGCCGGGACGGATTATATCGCTTTGAGCTGGGAGGCCAGCAAAGAAGCCGACATCGCCGGCTACAAGGTATGGCGGCAGGAAGCTGGGGGGACTGAATTCATCTTGATTGCGTCGCTGGGTCCGGCAGATCATTCCTTTATTGACTCTGCAGTTGAAAAGAACAAGAGATACGATTATGCTATTACTGCTCTGGACAGCGCCGGGAATGAAAGCCAGAGATCAGCGCCGGTCCCCGCCGTTATCAGGTAAGAGCCTCGATGAAGATTTTTCGGTTCAGATACAGGAATAAAGTTCTCTGGGGAATTCTAAAAGAAGAGAACCTTTATCCAGTCCAAGGGTCCATTTTTGATGACTTTCGGGTCGGGGAGAAAGGCATACCCATCGGGTCAGTCTCTCTTCTCCCGCCAGTCCAGCCGTCCAAAATTGTGGCTGTTGGGGTTAATTACAGGGACCATGCCCTGGAGATGGGGCGGCCCTTGCCGGAAGAGCCGCTTCTTTTTCTCAAGCCTCCTTCAGCCGTTATTGGTCCCGGCGAAGAAATCATTTATCCCCGTCAGGCCAAAAGAGTTGATTACGAAGGAGAAGTGGCCGTGGTCATTAAGAAAGAGACCCGGTTGTTGACTGAAAACGACGATACGGACCCGTATGTCCTGGGTTATACCTGCTTTAACGACGTCACAGCACGGGACCTTCAATTTAAAGATGTCCAGTTCACTAGGGCCAAGTCCTTTGACACATTTGCCCCTATCGGCCCCTGCATCGCCGTCGATGTGGACCCTGGATGTCTCAGGATAAAGACGTTTCTCAACGGAAAGCTGAAGCAATCATCGACAACCAGGAACTTGATTTTTTCCGTGTCCATTCTAATCAGGTTCATCTCTGGAATCATGACTCTCTTTCCGGGGGACGTTATCACCACGGGAACTCCGGCCGGCGTGGGTCCGATGATGCCAGGAGACAGGATCGATATTCAGATCGAAGGCATTGGGACTCTCTCGAATACCGTTAGAAAAACCGAGCCTTAGGGTTAGGACCCGCAGGGCTGTTGCTTTGATGACATAAACAGGAGGATAAAGGAGATGAAGTTTTTTCTGGATACAGCGAACCTGATCGAGATCAAGGAAGTAGCGGGCTGGGGAATCTTGGACGGAGTGACCACGAACCCTTCACTGGTTGCCAAAGAGGATGTCAAGTTTGAGGATCTGATCAAAGAGATATGCCGGCTTGTCCCAGGGCCGGTCAGTGTCGAATGCGTGTCCACGCGCGCTGAAGAGATCATCCAGGAAGCGCGGCAGATAGCTCAGCTTGCGCCGAACGTTGTCGTCAAGATCCCTATTTGCATTGATGGGTTGAAAGCAACCCGTGTCCTCTCCCAGGAAGGGATCGGCGTCAACACGACACTCGTTTTCTCCCCGACCCAGGCTCTTCTGGCTGCCAAGGCTGGCTCTCGGTATGTCAGCCCGTTCATCGGACGCCTCGATGACATTTCTCATGACGGGATGGAACTCGTGGAGCAAATTCTCGTGATCCTGGATAATTACGGGTTGGAAACGGAGGTCATCGTGGCCAGCATCCGTCATCCGCGACACGTCGTCGAAGCCGCTCTCCTCGGTGCGGACATTGCCACGGCGCCTTACGCGGTTATGGAAAAACTGGTCAAGCATCCGCTGACTGATATCGGCCTGGAAAAATTTCTCCGGGATTGGGCAAAGGCAAGAAAATAGAAGAGTTCTTGGGCGGGTAAGCATGAGCATCCAAAAGAAATTAGAGAGCCTGAGGGAAAAGAATAAGCTGGCCGAGCTCGGAGGCGGCAAAGAGCGAATCCAAAAACAGCACCAGGCGGGTAAACTGACGGCCAGAGAAAGGATCAGCTTTCTCCTGGATGAGGGATCCTTCGAGGAAATGGACAAACTGGTTGTCCACCAGAGTCACGATTTTGGGATGGAAAAGAAGAGGATCTATGGAGACGGTGTGGTCTCGGGCTACGGCCGTATTGACGGTCGGCCGGTTTTTGTCTTCGCCCAGGACTTCACGGTCTTTGGGGGGTCTTTGAGCGGCGCCAACGCGGCCAAAATCGTCAAGATCATGGACTTGGCCATGAAAATCGGCGTTCCTGTGATCGGCCTCAACGATTCCGGCGGCGCCCGGATTCAGGAGGGAGTGGCCAGCTTGGGAGGATACGCGGACATTTTTCTGAGAAATGTCCTGGCATCGGGCGTCATTCCCCAGATTTCTGCCATCATGGGCCCTTGCGCCGGCGGGGCTGTGTATTCGCCCGCGATCACTGACTTTATCATCATGACCAAAGAGGTGAGCAACATGTTCATCACAGGACCTGAGGTCATCAAAGCCGTCACTCACGAAGAAGTCACAATGGAAGAACTCGGCGGGGCTGAGACCCATAACGTCCTGAGCGGGGTCGCCCACTTCGCCGCCGAAAATGAGCAGCATGCTTTGGCCCTGATCCGGGAGTTGCTGTCTTTCATCCCCAACAACAACCTGGAAAGTCCTCCAGAGAAGGAGAGCTCAGACCCCTGGGACAGAGTCAGCGATGACATTAATTTCTTGGTTCCAGACGATCCTTATCAGCCCTACGACATCCGAAAGGTCATCCGGGAAGTCGTCGATGACAACTATTTTTTTGAGGTGCAAGCTGAATATGCCAAGAACATTGTCATCGGGTTCGGCCGTCTGGCGGGAAAATCCGTAGGGA
Source organism: Clostridiales bacterium (assembly GCA_029907205.1). GTDB lineage: Bacteria > Acidobacteriota > Aminicenantia > Aminicenantales > UBA8522 > JARYMI01. The sequence goes on along the minus strand of JARYMI010000004.1, from coordinate 109,118 downwards.
TCGTGGCCAACCAGCCGGACCATCTGGCCGGGGCCCTGGACATCAACGCCTCTGTCAAGGGAGCGCGTTTTGTCCGCTTTTGCGACGCGTTTAATATCCCTCTCATCACCTTCGAGGATGTCCCCGGGTTCTTGCCTGGAGTCGACCAGGAACACGGAGGAATCATCCGGCATGGAGCGAAGCTTCTGTACGCTTTTGCAGAAGCCACCGTGCCCAAAATTACTGTGATCACAAGGAAAGCTTACGGAGGAGCCTACTGCGTCATGGCCTCCAAGCACATCCGTGCGGATATCAACTATGCATTTCCCACAGCCGAAATTGCAGTCATGGGGCCCGAAGGTGCCGTCAAGATCGTTTACAGGAGGGAATTGGAGGAGACGAAGGAATCGTCATCGATCGTCCAGGATAAAATCGCCGAATTTAGAGAGAAGTTTGCCAACCCTTATGTGGCCTGTGAAAAGGGTTATCTGGATGAGGTCATCGAGCCGCGCTTTACAAGACCAAAGCTCGTCGGCGCGCTGCGCCTGCTGGAGAACAAACGGGATAAGAATCCCCCAAGGAAGCACGGCAACATCCCGCTGTAGGGGGATGAGCAGAGCGGAAAGATGAGCCGCATGTTCAAGAAAATTTTGATCGCCAACCGTGGCGAGATCGCTGTCCGGGTCATCCGCGCCTGCCGAGAGATAGGCATCATCCCAGCAACTGTCTATTCGGCTGCGGACCGCCGGGCTCTTCATGTCAGGCTCGCCGAAGAGGCTTATGACATAGGGGAGGCCAAGCCAGCGGAGAGTTATCTCAACATCGAGAAGATTGTGGACGTAGCCAGACGCTGCGGGGCTGAAGCCATCCACCCCGGCTACGGCTTCCTGGCCGAAAACCCCAGGTTCGTCAGGATGTGCGAGGAAGAAGGGATCGTCTTCATCGGACCTCCCTCAAAGCCCATGGAAATAATGGGCGAGAAAACGTCCTCACGCCGGGTTATGCTTGAGGCTGGAGTGCCGATTATCCCCGGGACTCTTGAATCGATCAAAGATGAACCTGATGTCAAGAAGCGGGCCCGGGAAGTGGGTTTCCCGCTCCTTCTCAAAGCTTCAGCAGGAGGAGGGGGCAAAGGGTTAAGGCTGGTAAGGGAGGAAGGGGACCTCGTTTCCGCCTTCAAGCTGGCCCAGTCAGAGGCCCTGTCAAGCTTCGGCGACCCGGCCGTCTACATCGAGAAATACATCGAAGAGCCCCATCACATTGAGATCCAGATTCTGGCCGATCATCATGGCCATGTCGTTTATTTGGGAGAACGAGAATGTTCCATGCAGAGGCGCTACCAGAAGGTCCTTGAGGAGACGCCATCGCCGTTTCTTGATGAAAGAACGCGCCGGGCCATGGGCGAGACGGCAGTGAAGGCAGCGGCCAGCATCGGCTACCGGAATGCCGGGACGGTCGAGTTTATCGTTGATAGAGAAAGAAATTTTTATTTTTTGGAGATGAACGCCCGGCTTCAGGTGGAACATCCGATCACCGAGATGGTGACGGGCATCGATCTGGTGAAATGCCAGCTTGAGATTGCGGCCGGGAAGGCGTTGCCGTTCGCGCAGGAAGAGATCAAACCTCAGGGGTTCTCTCTCGAGTGCCGGATTATGGCTGAGGACCCTTTCAATGACTTCATGCCTTCACCGGGAAAGATTATCTTCCTCCACGCGCCGGCTGGACTGGGCGTGAGGGATGACAGCGGCGTTTACGAAGGTTACGAGGTTCCGCTGGATTATGACCCGCTTCTCTCGAAGCTCATCACCTGGGGAAAGACAAGAGAGGAGGCCATCCGCCGGATGCTGCGAGCGCTGGCGGAATACCAAGTTTACGGCATAAAAACGACGATCCCGTTTTTTAAAAGAATCCTTCTCCACCCGCAGTTCCTGGCCGGCCGGTATAATACCCATTTCATCGCCAATCTGGAGAGAGAGTCGGATAGAGAAAACCCCGAAGAAGAGACAGCCGCCCTGATCGCCGCTGGGATTAAAAGCTATCGGGATTCTCAAGGCCTGGCCGGCCCGCCGGCCAAGGGGAAAGAGAACCCTTGGAAAATCCAGGGGAGACTGGAGAACTTGGCTAATAGGTTGTGAGATGAACTTTTCATTCTGGCTGGAACAGAAAGAATACAGGATCAACCTCGAAGAGAGGGCTAAAAACAACCTTTGTGTTTCCGTTAATGAGCAAGGCTTCGATGTCTCGGTTGAATTCATCGGTAAAAATGAGCTTCTCCTGAAAATAAACGGCCGAGTCTACAACGTTGTCGTCAACTCCAATTCCCTCTCCCATTCGGTTTATGTCAACGGCAGGCTGTTCAAGATCGAGAAACGGTCAGCGCTTGAAATCCTGAAGGGAGAGAAGGGGAGGTCGAAGAAAAGAGAAGTCAAAATCAGCATGCCCGGCCGGGTCGTCCAAATAATCGCCCGGGAAGGGGAGGAAGTCCAGGAAGGCCAGGCCGTCCTGGTCCTCGAGGCGATGAAAATGCAGAACGAAATCAAATCTCCTCAAGCGGGAAAAATCAGCCAAATCCGTTTTAGGGCCGGCGATTATGTCGAAGCTGGCGCCATTCTCTTTGCCGTGGAATAGCCCGCCCCATCTTCTCCCTAAAAATGGGGAAGCATCCCGGTTTTCGTGCTAAAAAGATGGGAAATAGGATCCTGTCAAATCTCCAGACTGGCAAGGTTTTCCCTAAGCCACTGGCGGCGCTTTTTATAATCTGGGAGGACGAGAGCCACCTGCCTCCAAAAGTCGCTGGAATGATTCTTTTGCTTTAAGTGACAAATTTCATGAACGACAACATAATCAATTATTGAAACTGGGGCCATAGAAATTCGCCAATTGAATCTTAATGCGCCGTTTTTCGAACAGCTTCCCCACCTTTTCTGCTGGTTTCGAACTATTATTTTCTTCGGTGCCAGGTTCAATAACTGACTGTATCTTTTAGCCCTCTGCAGAATAACCTCCGTCGCTCTTGAGTAATACCATTTCGTCAGCGCTTCCCTAATGATCTCTTTTCTTTTTTCCTCAGGCATGTCTTTATTAATAGATATCGTAATCCGTCTCCCCATTAACATCAATTCAGAGATAGGACCATCTTCTTTCTCGATGACCTTCAGCCGATATTTCCGCCCCAGAAACAAGACTTGTTCACCGCTGACATATTCTTTTTCCGGATGCAGCTTCCTTAGTTCCCTAAAATAGGCTTGTTTTTTTTGGATCCAGCCGGCCTTTTTCTGTACGAGCTCTCGGATTTCCTCGTTGCTTAAGACCCTTGGCGCCGAGACAACAACCTGCGAAGTGTTGGCAATCGTTATCGCGACCGATTTCTTTCTTCTCCCCCTCTTAATCCGATATTCAATTCGCCTCCCGCCAAAGGTTATTCTTTCCATGCCAGTCCTAACTCCTAAAATCTTTTTTCAGCCAGCTCTATGAGCTCTCTTACAAAGAGCTCGAGCTCTTCATCGGGGAAATTGATCTTTCTTAGCAAATCTTTGAATTCTCTTCGCATCTCTTTCTTCACGTCTTCTTTTTCGGTCCAGTCAACTACCCGCTTGTTCCTTATTCTTAGGACGATTTCTCTTGCCAGATCGCATCTCTTTTTATCATCCTCACCAAATAGTCCTTCTCCGTACGGCGCGAACATTCCATAGAAAGCATATTCATCACTGTCGAGATTTTTCTCTTTCGCGGCCTGTCCTCTTTCCTCTTCATCTTTCTTGATTTCTAGCAGGTCTTTAAGGAACTCGGCTTCATTTTTCCTTCTTGCTCTGTCTTCCCTTATCACAAATTCAAGCTTATCTTGAAGAGATTCATAAAAACGTGGATCTTCCGGGATCCTTGATTTTATTGTGTCTCGAATTGCCTGCTCAACGTGGCTTGCTTTGGCTCTTGCGCTTCCCTTAGCTTCGAGCTTCTCTTCAAAATCTGGAGCGGTTATGTCGATTGGCTCCAGAATTTCTTCAACACCAGTATCCAAAATATGGGCATGAATAAGGCCTTCAACTTTTTTGCTGCAGTTCTCCAGGCTCAAGCGCTCATCCCGGTAGAGATTCCTCGCGCCTTCTCTTATCACACCGAGGAATTTGAAATCATCAAGATAAGGATCAACGGCAGGGTCGGGCATGAGGATGTCAATGCTTTTTGCCAAGGCTCTGAAGGCTTCTTCGAACTCTGCTCTGAAATCTTCCGGTCTCAATATTTCGATGCATTGCTGAATCACATCCTGTGGTTTACCCTCCCGGCGAACCTTCCTGAAAAAAGCAATGGCTTTTCCGTGAAATGCCTTAAGATAGGCAATCTCCTTTTTGATATCATCAACGCTAAACAGACCTCTGAGGTCTTCCTTGTCAAAAATTGCCAGGGCCTTGACCAGTTCCTTCCCAACTCCGATATAGTCAACAACCAGGCCAAAATTCTTCCGCGGATAAGGCCTGTTTGTCCTGGCGATGGCTTGAAGCAACGTGTGCTCCTTCAGCCGCTGATCCATGTACATGACCTGTTCAATAGGCGCATCAAAGCCCGTTAAAAGCTTGTCGCAGACGATGAGTAACTTCAGGGGATGCGCAGGATTCAAAAATACTTCTTTTCCCGAGATATAGTCCTCCTGCTGCGCCGTCCGGCGGTATTTCTTCTTCCATTCAAGGGGATCGTCGTTGTTAACGGTCATGATGATCTCAGACCAGGAAGGCTCGATGAACTTATCGAGCGCCTCTTTGTACATAACGGCTGTTTTGCGCTCCGAGGAGACGACCTGGGCCTTAAAACCATTAGGACCAATCTTGGTCATGAAATGATTGACAATATCCATAGCGATCCGTTCGATTCTGCGGGGGGGCAGAAATAATCGTCTCAATGGTGGCGTATCGTCTTTTGATCTCGGAAAGCTCTTTCTCTGTTTTTTCAGGAAATAATTCTCTGATCAGTGTATCAATCGAGGCGCCAACCACCTGGAGGTTTGTCAGCCTGCTCTCATATTTGACCGGTACAGTGGCGTGGTCTTCAAGCGATTGCTGCATATCATATCGATCAAGATACCTTTCGCCTGGCGGGCTGAAATGTCTATAGGTATTTCGGTCTCTTTTATCAAGAGGAGTTCCGGTAAAAGCAAAGAAACATGCGTTGGGGAGCGCCCTCCTGAGATTTAGAGCGAAGCTTCCATATTGAGTCCTGTGGGCTTCGTCAGTCAGGACGATGATGTTCTCTGCTTCCGAAAGAGGCTTAACGTGGGGTTTCCTGAACTTCTGGACGGTCGTCATAATCGTGTTTCCCGGAGTTCCACCTCTAAGAAGAGAATAAAGCTGCTTTGAAGTTTTTGCCATTACTGGGTTCGGGAAATTGCAGTCCCTGAACTGGTCGGTGATTTGTCTGTCAAGTTTCGTCCGGTCAGTGACAATGAGGATATTCGGATTCTTGAGCTTTTTCTCTTCTCTTTTAAGCTTTATCGCTGTAAAAAGCAAAATCAATGATTTCCCCGAACCTTGCCAGTGCCAGATTATTCCTCTCTTGTGTGGCTCTCTGGACACGCGTCTGACTATCTTATTTACAGCCGTGTATTGTTGATACCGGCAAATCTTCTTGATAATTTTATGTTCTTCTTTACTGAAATCAAAAACGATAAAATTCCGGATGATATCGAGGAGATTTTGTTTATTGAGGATGCCGGCGATAAGCACCTCCTGCATCGGCGGGTGGTCGCTTAAATCTTTCTTCTCGATCAGCCCAAGATTGAGCATCTCTTTGACCGTGGGATGATTACCCATATCGGAGATTTTTTCGCCATTCTGAGCTTTCCACTCATGATATTTATCGGGAGTGACATTAATCATTCCGTATTTTGCGCCGAAAAGATTGCACCCGATAAGAATCTCGTTCGTCCGGAAGAGTTGCGGGATTTCCTCCTGATAGCGGATTAATTGGCGCTGGGCGTCAACTACTCCTGTGTTCCTGGCAACCGGGCTCTTGCATTCGATGACGACAAGCGGAATGCCGTTGATGAAAATAACGATGTCCGGTCTTCCCGTAATTTTTCCGCTCCTTAGCCAAAACTGATTTACAGCCAGAAATTCATTGTTTTCGATGTTGTCAAAATCAATATAATTAACCGTTTGTTTCTGGCGTCTGCCTCCGATATCCTGATTAATCGACGTTCCAGATATCAGGTATCGATGAAAAATCTGGTTGGCCTCGAGAATGCTCTCTGCCTGGATATGCGTGATCCTGCGGAGGGCTTTGGCGATAGAGTTTTCGTTTAGATTCGGGTTGATTATTGACAGTCTTTTCTTCAGCCGTTCTTCCAGTACAGCGTCTTTGCGCGATTTGCGCTCGCAATCTTCCTTTAATTCAGGATCAAGAAGGTCCCCATGAATATGCGTATATCCCAGCCTCTTGAGCTGCTCGACTGCAGGTTGTTCAGAAAGCGCGTCTTCACTGAAATATTTCATAGCGTCCTATCACTGGATACAGCTCAACAGTTCCTTATAGATATTAGTCTCAGGAGTAATAAGCTTTGCAAGTTCTAATTTCTGATGAATCAATTGTCAAATCATCGAATCTTTTAAAATTTGTCATTCTTATTTTTTTTATCTTCATTTTTTAATACCTCACCCTGATTTTTCCGGTTAATAATGTTGCCATAAGACCAATTTTAATTTTTTCAATTTTCTTCAAATGTTTGTTTTGAGCTTCTATTTTTTCGTCAATGCCCATTAAAATTCTCGAAATCGTAGATTGCTCATTAAAAGATGGGCTCACTACTTTAATATTTCCAAGAACTCTTTGGTTTACTGATGGCAATGTGCCTGGGAAAACATAATCGGCAAAATCAATTGTTTGCATTACATAGTAATAGAATCGCGGATCGTTCTCTTTGGATATTTCCAATCCCATCATATTATTGTCAATACAACTTTCCTTAGTTAGAATCCTTCTCCTATTAAGAAGCAAGGCTGCTCCTACCTTTGCAAAAACTATCGTGTCCTTTGGGAAAATATGACAACCAAGTTCCTCCTTGATGTTTATATCAATTGTGTTTGCAGAATGCTTGAGGTAAATCTCATTCCCAGGCAAGTTCATATCACTTACCTTAATGAAAGGGTATTCTCTATCTGAATTGCCCTGATATTTTTCGGGAAAACCACTTCCCCCTCTCAGTCGACCAATCTCACGCAGCTTCTTTATTCTCCATTGCGCAGGAATTTCGCCGATTTCGGTTTTCTTGAATTTTGTATGGCCAATGCCGCGTGTGAGAAGCTCCTGCATTAAGCCTTTTTTAAGCTTGTTAGTTTTTTCGATAATTTGCTGTTTTTTCTCGATTGCTTCATCGACTGATCCTAATATATCGGCGATCTTGCCTTGTTCTATGAACGGAGGTAACGGAACTCTTATTTTTGAAAGAACAGTAGAATTAATGCCGCCCTGAGCACTTCCACTTATAGCTTGTCTTATTTGTTTCCAATATATATGGGAGTTAAAAACGAAATAAAGGAATTCCGAATTGATTTTTGATGTTGGAGTTGGAGTTATTTTTATTAAATATGATGCAAAAACGGCCTCAGGACAATCTTGGATTAAAAAACTCTTCCCTGTAGTGGCGCCTGTTCGAGCGAAAAGGATATCTCCGCTTTTTAAAATGTATTTCTTCTTTATTGAATCTGGACAGTCACAATACGGAACAGCACTCCAATTAACATGGCCATTTTGAATATCTGTGATTCTTAGAAATTTTGGACCAACAGGTTTTTCAATTGCGCTTGTTGTATAGCCATATTCAGGTTTCTGACTAATATCTCTTAACTGAACAACTGCCCAATCCACGGGGATTTCGCCGATTTCGGTATTTTTGAATTTGGTTTCAGTCCGAAGGCTATCGACTGGAGACATTTCTTGCTCCCAGCACTCTCATGATGAAATTCTGAAACTCTTTTTCATATTTTTCAGGCGGGACTTCAGGCCCTGGAACAGGAGGAACATCAAGTCCACTTTTGACAAATTCGCGATTAATTGTCTCCATGGACTCTCTTAGCTTCGAGCTTCTCATGTATTCTGATTCTGATTTATCAACCTCGCCCAGGACATCCCAGACGTTCCGGAGCGCAGAAAATAGCGAGATCCAGTCGAGCCAGACAGGAACGCTGACCTCTTCGTAGTTCACCCCATAAAGAAACTCCCACCATCTTTTCTGAGAAACCCAATACTCAATTCTGCGCTTTCCCTTTATCCTTGTCAAAATCAACCCTGAATCGGAAAGGTCGACGAGAGCACTTCGCGCCCCCATAAAGGAAATCCCTATGGCCTTGGCAATTTCTGAAGGGTGCCCGGCCTCATGAGTCAATAGGTAAAGAATGCATTCTGCCCGGGAGCCGATTCCAAAAAGAGCCCTTAAGAGAAAACGAATGTTGCTTTTTGAAGCAAAGGGAATTCGCCTTGTCAACTTGCGAATCAATACATTTTCACGCAGAAAGCCATAGTCAAGGAAAGATTTTGATGGATTTCTTGGCTCTGGATAAGGCAGTCCTTCCTTTGTCCTAAAAAGGGCTTCTGGTCCATTATTTGGAGAATATCTATGTAAAGAGGAAAGAGGCCTCCATTTCCGCTCATATGTTCCAGCTTCTTTTGAAACGAAAGAAGCAACGGCGCTTATTATTCGTGATGCCTTCTCGTTGGTGTGTCTTATGATTCCTCTTAGTCGCTGATTATCAATCCATTTCCCGTTCACGACCATCCAGTCGAGTACCTCATCAAAGAGGCGTGGCTCATAACGGGACATCTCCAGGCTGAAGATTAGAAGCGCCTCGGGGTCAATAGCCCAGACGTCTTCTGTCCGGGCCCCCCCCACAATCCCGAGGGCAGACCACTGCCGCCAGAGAAAATCAAGCACGTTCTCCATAAAGATATTTTTAAATCTTCGCTGCGACATTGCCGTGTCCTATTTTTTGAAGAAAATCCTTGAGGACCAGCCGGAATCCTTCTGAGCGATCGTGAGTCATACTCCAGCGTGCAGCGTCTTCTAATTCCTGGGAGGATGGTTTAAGAGCAAGGAGGTCATCGAAATGCTTTCCACCTTGATCCACAGCAGCATGGAGCTTGAAATGAATCTGATCATAACGACCCAGGTAATGAATGATCAGCACGTTGCCATAATATCTTGTCTCTGTGCGTTCCATTAAAGCCTTGGGCAGGCCGAAATCCATCACCGAGGCTGGACCCGGATTAAGCCAGTTTTCAGGCAAGTTGAAATCTCTCCGGACCTTGTCGGCAGCTTGCCTTATGAGTGGAGAAAAAGGGCCTGCTTTTACAAGTGATGTTGATTTCCCGTTTTTCTCCACTAATGCGACCACATCAACGTCTTTTGTGGTCCTGCGGACATATCCAAGCACATTCAAGGCGGCGCCCCCGCAGACAACCATCTCGATGATGCCAGCGTCAAGAGCCTCGAGCTGCTCGGACAGAGCCACCAGTGCTTTCTCTATATCGGCCTTGCCCTCAAACATAGTTAAACCTTGAAATTAAGATCTCTTAGATAACCCATGACTTTTTCTTCGAGTTTTGCGTATTCCTTTTTCAGCTCTTTTAGCTCATCGATTGTTTTCTGAATATCAATCTTCTCATCCTCCTCGGAGATATCGACGTAACGGGTGATATTAAGGTTATAATCATTTTCGCGGATTTCGTTCAGAGAAACTGGCCGGCAGTAATTGGGAACTTCACGGTATTCCCGGAACGCGGTGACAATCTTGGCGATATCTTCCGGGCGCAGCCTGTTTTGCTTTTTCTCCTCAAGAAAGTCATTCGCTCCATAAAGGAAGAACACCTTTCCCCTTCGCTCCTGCCCTTTATTTCTGTTGAGGATGAAAAGGCAGGCAGGAATGCCTGTCCCATAAAACAACTTTGGGGGAAGACCGATTATACCTTCGAGGAGGTCTTCTTCAAGGATCCCTTTTCTTATTTTTCCCTCAGCTCCTCCTCTGAAAAGCGCGCCATGTGGAAGGACAATACCGGCTTTTCCAGTGGGCTTGACGGAGGCGAGCATGTGTTGGACAAAGGCATAGTCAGCATACCCCTTCGGGGGGATGCCGAACCGGAATCTTTTGTAGGGATCATTCTGAGCTCTCTCATATCCCCAGTTTTTGAGGGAAAACGGCGGGTTGGCGATTACAATATCGAACTGCATCAATCGGCCACTGTCAAGGAATTGCGGATCACGAAGCGTATCGCCCCTCTTGACCTGCGCGCTTTGCAGGCCGTGAAGGAGGAGGTTCATCTTGCATATTGCCCAGGTGCCGACATTAATTTCCTGCCCATAGAGGGAGATATTTTGAGGATTTTGTCTATTTTCTTTAAGATGATATACGGACTGGATGAGCATGCCACCTGAGCCGCAGGCAGGGTCGCAGATTCGCATCCCCTCCTGCGGATCGAGGAGATCGACAAGCAACTCGACGACTTCCTTAGGGGTATAAAATTCACCACCCTTTTTGCCGGCGCTCGAGGCAAATTGGGCGATGAGGTATTCATAAGCATCCCCAAGGATATCCGGCTTCTCGAGGTCTTCGTTCCGCAGCCTGATCTGGGAGAAATGATTGATGAGCTGGGCGAGTATATGGTCAGGCAGTCTGTCTTTGTCATTAAAATCGACTGCGGAAAGAACGCCCTCCAGGCTCTCCGGGTTCTCCTCCTCCAGCATATCATTTGCTTTGTTTAGAGCTTCTCCAATGTTCTGTGTGAGCGTTTGGAGCCAGCTCCACCGGGCTCTCTCCGGGACAAAAAAGGCATGATAATCTCTGTCTTCTAAGGCGATCTTCCGATTGCCGGTCTCGCGCAGGATTTTTTCAACTTCTTCATCGAATACATCGGATATGCGCTTCAAGAAAAGAAATCCAAAGATATAATTCTTGTAGTCGGCCGCGTCGATATGGCCCCGTAGAATATCTGCAGATTTCCAGAGATGGGATTTCAGAAGTTCCAAATTGACTTTTTCCATGGCCAATTTCCTTTAGGTTTTGCTTAACAGCGCAGAAATATGTATATAAGAAATTGACCTTTTTGTCAAGTTTATTTTACTTTATAGTTTATCGAGCATATTTTTATATATAAACTATAATTTACATATAAAATCGATAGTGTGTTTTGCAGACTCCTCGAACCCTTCCTTGATGGACAGGTAGACGTCGTCTACGGCAGCCGCTTTTCTGGGCAGTCCCCCGTTGAGTTCTCTTTTTCTGGCACTATGTTACCAACCGAATGCTCAACAGGCTGCAAAATGAATTTTTCCTTCTGGCTGAAATAGAAGAGGTACACGGTCAGCCTTTTTGGGAGGAGGAAATTTATTTTTCAAACTGATAATGGTATATTGAATAACGCTCCAATATGACCAAAAAAAGGCTCCGGGCTCTTGTCGCCTTCAGCATTTTGGTGGCTATCCTGCTCAGCGGCGGAATTTATCTCCGCAACTTTTTTTTCTCTCAAGTGAGGGAAAGAATCCAGTCTGTGGTTAACTATGAGCGGGTCTATCTCAGCCTTTTCCCTCCTTCGGTCGTCCTCGATGATGTCCAGACTGTCTCTCCATCTCCCTTTTTTTCGGCCAAGCGGGTAGTTATTGGGCTTCCTTTTGCATCACTCTTCAAGAGTGAAAAGCCCATGACGATCTTCATCGACCAGCCGGTCGTGCGGGTCATACCCGGAGCAATCGAGACTGGACGCGGCCGCACGGCCGAGATTCCGCTGAGCCTTCCTTTTGCTCCTGAAAGAGTTCTTCTCAGAGGAGGAGAGTTCTATTACAGAGGGACCAACGTCAAATTTCAGGCTGGAGGAATCAAGGCTCTACTCCAGCGAAAGGGAGAAGGCTTTTCTTTGATGATGGAAATTGGCCACAGTTCACTGCTCCTTAGTCCGGACAGGAGGCCTCTCCAGGGAAAGATGAAGCTGAATCTTGTGAACAGGGGAAATAGACTCCTCGTGAACAGGTTCGTCTTAGACGGCCCTGAAGTCATCGTTAAGGCGAAGGGGCCCTTGACAAACCTGCGCAACCCAGAGGGGACTCTTCAGGTTTCGTTCAAGGCCGGGATGGATGCCCTGTCCGGGATTCTTAAGATTCCTTTTCGCTGGAAGGGAAGGACGGAAGGCAAAGGAGAGCTCGTCAGAGTCCAGAATGAGATCACATACACGACGTCCTTTTCGAGCGGAAGTTTACGCTTGAACGAAATTCCTCTGGAGAAGACGACGGGACGTGTTGTCTATACATTTAAGCGCGGCTTTTCTGTGGACATGGCTATTCTGAAAAAGTCGGGAATCCGGGAGGAAATAAGAATCAGGTCTGAAGCAGGAAAAGTAAGCGGAGACTTGAGAGGTTTTCACCTTGATCCTGTGCTTTCCTATTTTTCGTTGCCTTGGCCGGTCCGCTCAGCCGTCTGGGGGAACTTTAGCCTCGACGACAGAAAGCTCGTCGCTGATTTTGAGTTCAGGGAGGCAGATTTCACGGCCGAGGCTGAGAGGTATCCTTTTCGTGGGCCGGCCCGATTCATCTGGGACAGGAAGCGGGATATTGCTTTCTCGCTTCCTCAGCTGGAGACAAGCTTCGGTCTGATGGACGTTGACGGGAAGGTGTCCGTCGGCGGCCCCCTCGATGTATCGATCAAGGGCGATTTTAACGATGTCAAGATGGCTCGCGAGTTTACGTCCGTCGTGATGTCAAGGCCGTTTGCCATACCTGAGATCAGGGGAGCGGGCAGCGTCACGACGCATATCGGCGGCACTTACTCGGCTCCCCGGGTGAGGCTGGATTTCGTCCTCTCGCCCGCCGGCTTCGCTAATTTTGACCTCGCCTCTTGCCAGGGATTTGTTGAGCTGGTTAAGGGTGCAACAGCGGGGCAAGTCAGGTTTGATGACCCTTCCTACAGGGGAGAGCTCACCCTCCTTTCAAAGCCAAACGAGCTTGATGTCCAAATCGAACTGGCCGAAGGAGCTGCGGAAAAGATTCTCCCTCGCCTGAACATCGGGCTTCCTCTTCAAGGAGCGACTTCCGGGTATTTTCAAGTTAGCCAAAAGGATCGGGTCTTTCGGGTTGAAGGAAGGTTTTCCAGCCCCCTGATGAAGTTCGGGTTTGCCGACCTCAGGTCAGTCGCAGGAAGGTTAAGTTGGCAGGACGGGATCTTCTCTTTCCCCGAGCTTGCTTTTGATCTTTATGGCGGCAAAGTTAAAAATATATCACGCTTGGATTTTGCACGGGGCCTTATTGAGATCAAGCTTGCCGCGGAAAACCTGGACCTTTCGTCTATCAGTCAGCGGCTGGCGGGACAACTTTCTTTTGATTTTCAAGGACAGGGGAGGCTCGGTGGAGAAATTGCATCGGGCAGGTTGAGCGTCAGGAGCTTGCACTACACGCCCCTTCAGCCAATGGAGGCTGAGGGTGAGCTCAAGCTGAGCGTTGCCGATAGGGCCATTGGCGTGAAGGTCAAGGGGAATTTCTTGCCAGGACAAAACGATTTTTCTGTCGAGGCGGGAATTCCCTTGTCTGGAGAAAACATTTCTCTTGACATCAAGGGAGGGTTCTCCAACCTCGACCTGTTGCTGCCCTGGAAAGGGGTTTTGGGCAAGGTCAACTATCTGGCTGAAATCCACGGACTTCCCGCTTCCCCGCGCCTGGACGGGGCTGCAGATTTTCAGGGACCCCTCCTTCCCTTCCCCCGGTTTGCTCAGGCCCTGACAGACTACACAGGCCTCGTTTTTGTCCAGAATAATAGAGTGTCGGTCCGGTCATTCAAGGCAAAGTTAGGAGGAGGAGACCTCCAGGGCGCGGGAGAAATCCTGCTGGGGAAAGGAGGGGTTGATAGCATCCGCTTTAATCTCGACGGCGAGGATTTGTTGCTTTCTCCGCTGGAGAGAACGAGGGTGCTGGCTGATGCCTCGTTGAGGCTGGTCAAGGATCAGGGCCGCTTCGCTCTGGAGGGGAATATTGATACGGAAAGGCTTTCCTGGCGCCGGGAAATCTTTGAAAAGCTGGCTTTTTCTTCGAGCCCCTACCCAGAAACGGGACGAGGACCAGGCATTTTTGATGATCTCACGCTCAATATCCGCCTGAAGGCAGACGATAATGCTTGGATGGAAAATTCCTTGGGTCGAATCAGAGGCCGGTTTGACCTGACGATCACTGGGAGCGTCAAATCGCCAATCGTCTTAGGGGAGATAGAGGCTCTTGGAGGGGAAGCGTATTTTCAGGATAGAAAATTTCAGGTCCTGAGGGGACGCGTCAGCTTTTACAACCCGGCTGCAATGGAGCCCTACCTCAATTTCCGGTGTGAAACGTACGTCAAGGATTTCCGGGTGACACTCAACCTGACAGGCCTTGCCAGCCAGGTCAGGCCCGAGTTTGCTTCCTCTCCTCCTTTGCCCCCGGAGGATGTCTTAGCCCTGCTGGCTTTGGGAGAGGCATTTAAGAGGCCGTACTCCACGGAAACGAGCGCCCAGATGAGCACAGCCTCGTTGTTGTCTTTCGAGCTCACTGAGGAGGCCCAGAAACGGGCAGAAAAACTTTTCAGCCTGGACCGGTTTCGGATCGACCCTTTTCTCATGGGCTCCTCGGCAGAGATGACCGCTCGCCTGACCGTAGGGAAGAAAATTTCGCGCGACTTTTCCATCTATTATTCGACAAATTTAACCAGGCAGACAGAAGAGATTGTCCGCTTGGAATGGGACCTAAGTAACGAATTTTCTTTAGTGGGCACGCGGAATGAATTGGGAAGAATCAGCTTTGACTTTAAAATCCGAAAAAGATTTTAGGGGCCAAGAAGGGAAGCTTCGAGTCTTCTTGACCCATCTCAGCGCCGCCTCGTTTATCCTGTTTTTTCTTCTTTCCTTCGCGTTTGCCCAGAAGAACGAGTCCCCGCTCATCTCGGAAGTTGAGGTCTGGGTTGATGACCTTCCCGCCAGCGATGAACTGAGGGGTTTGATCTCAGCCAAAGAAGGAGACGCGTATTCCCTAAAGACGATCACCGAGAATATCAAACAAGCCTGGAAGGCTGGCCTTTTTTCGGATGTCCAAGTGATTAAGATTGGTGAGGATCCGGTCCGGTTGAAGTTCATGCTGACGAGAAGACTTCATGTCCGGAGAATCCACATTCGAGGTCTTAAGAGCTTATCCGGGAGGAAGCTAAAAGAAAATTTGTATTCATTTCGCTCAGACAGCGCGTTTTCGGAAGAAAAACTCCTACGGGCACAAGAGGAGTTGAAAAGAGCTCTGAAACAAGAAGGCTATTTCCAACCAGACATCAAAAAGGAGGTAAGAAGGCGGCCGGACGTCCCTGAGGTGGACGTGACGTTCACGATCTCTGCCGGAGAAATGTATGTCGTCAGGAATATTGACATTGTCGATAGCGGAGTCATCCCTGCAGAAGAGATCAGGAAGAAAATGAAAAGCCGAGAAGGAAATGTCTACATCCCGTCGCGGTTGGAGGGCGACATTGCCAGGCTCAAAGACCTCTATTTTTCGCGTGGCTACCGACGGGCGGAGGTCAATCTGGTAGAGGAAAAATTCGACCCGGCCACGAGATTCGTCGATCTGGGGCTAAAGATAACTCCCAACGAACGGATCGAGATTGTCATCGAAGGAGCGGAGATACCCGTGAGCCTCGTCGAGCCGATATGGGAGGAAAGGGTTTTTGAAGAGTGGGGAGTGACTGAAGGAGAATCCAGAATCCTGACCTACCTGAGAGGCAAAGGATTCATCTTTGCTTCGGTGACGTCATCGGTCGAGAAGACAGAATCAGAGATCCGAGTTATTCATGCGGTCAACTCTGGCCAAAAATACAAAATCAGGGAAATCCGGTTTGAGGGGGTTCATTATTTTACGCCCGACGAAATAAAGAAGGAGTTGGGCGTTGTCGAACGTATCCTTCTGTTCAGGCTGCTTGACGGTAAAAGAATCTTTGAGCTGCCGGGTGATATACGGTCTCTTTACCGGTCCCGTGGTTTTGCCGATGTCCAGGTCGATTTATATTTCGTCACGGAAGATAAGGATTTGACCGCTGTTTTTTATGTCCATGAGGGGAAGCAGCAGATCATTAAAGAAATCGCCATCAAGGGGGCGGTTTTATTCGAACAGGAGACCCTCAGGAGTCAGATCAGCCTGGTTGAGGGCGGTCCCTATTTTCCGCCTGATGTTCAGAAGGAAGTCCAGAAACTGGAAGTTTTTTACCAGAACGAAGGAGTCAGGGGCACGAGAATCGAGGCCCAAGCCGAAGCTTTAGAGGACAATCTTTTCCGGGTTGTCTTGAACATCCAAGAAGGGCTCCGGAAAAGAATCGGAAATCTCATCATCTCCGGGAACTCCGTCACCCAAATGAGAACGATTCTAAGAGAATTGGAGTTTCAAGAAGGAGATTATGCCTCTTATGGCTCGATCGTTGCCTCCAAGCGAAACCTGGAAAACCTTGGTATTTTTTCAGAAGTAAAAATCGAAGAGATTCCGATAGCCGGCGAAACCGAGAGCCTTGTCATCACGGTTCGCGAAGGGGAGAGAAACTATGTTGGCCTCGGCGTAGGGATCGAGAGCAGGAACGAGCCATGGAAATCTGCTCTTTTTGATGTCAGTCTCAGGCCAAGAGGAACGGCTGAGTTCATGAGGAGCAATGTCTTCGGGAGGGCGGCCCATCTGAGCTTTGTCAGCCAGTTCAGCCTGGCTGAAAAACGGGCTGTCATCAGCTGGGAACAACCTTACTTCCTTTTTGATTTTCCTCTTGAGACGTACATGAATGCCTGGATAGAAGAAGAGGACCGGCAGAGTTTCGGGCTTGAACGGGAAGGTCTCAGCCTGTCGTGGATAAAATCGATCTCCCCCCACATGACCTTGCTGGCCACTCTGAGATACGCAAGGACAACGCTGACTTACTTGAAAATAACTCCTTCGCAAATTGACCGTCAGTTCTATCCGTACTCGACGACATCGGTTTTTTCAAGTTTCGTCCGGGAGAAGAGGAACGACCCGTTTAACCCGGAGACAGGGTTTTTTTCCAGCCTGGCTTTCGAATGGGCTTTTCCCCTTTTTGAGACAGAATCGGACTTCCTGAAGGCCGTGCTCAAGCATCAGCACTTTTTTAAACTCATTCCTAGAGTGAATGTCAGCTCCACCTCTCGCCTCGGTCTCGGGATGGGCCGAATGCCTATTCATGAGCGTTTTTTCGCCGGGGGAAGCAACTCGTTTCGCGGCGAAGAATTTGATGAACTCGGGCCGAGGGACCCTTCTTCGGCCAGGCCGATCGGCGGAAAGGCCGTTTTTTTACTTAACATTGAACTAACCTTTCCGATCGTCTCTTCCTTGACGAACCTGGCTGGAGCTGTTTTTTACGACATGGGTAATGTTTTTTACAACCGGAGCGATTTTGACCTGAAGGACCTTGAGCATGCTCTTGGTCTCGGGTTGCGTTACCGGACTCCGCTCGGGCCGGTGCGCCTTGAACTTGGCTGGAACCTGAGCGATCCCGGCCGAAAAGGGAGGCCTCTGGCTTTTATCACCATAGGTCATGTTTTCTAAGAAGAATCTGTTTTTTGCCTTCGTCATCTGTGCTGTCGCGACCATCGTCTCTGTTGCCGGCCCTGGTTTTTCCCAAGTTGTTGACTGCATCGCGGCAAAAGTCAACGAGGACATCATCACTCTGTCTGACATCAGGATACTCCAGGCGTTTGGCATCGGAAAGGGAGAACCCGGGAGGGTGGGTGCCCAGAGTCTTGAGCAAACTCTGGAGCAAGCGGTCAACCGGAGGGTGGTGATCGAGCTCGTCCCGGAGAACATCGTTGTTTCAGCCAACGAGGTTGACCAACTGCTCCAGAGGCTAAAGAAAAACCTTGGCCCTGTGGAATGGCAGCTAAAGTTGGATGAGTTTGGACTTGAAGAAGACGATCTAAAAGCCTACTTGAGAGAGGTGCTCGTCTATGATAGAATCATCTCGCTTCGCTTCAGTCAAAGCGCAGCGGTCAGTCTCAAGGAGATCGAAAATTATTATTACGACGTTTATCAGCCTGCTCAAAAAGCCATGGGCGAAGAACCTAAGCCAATGATCCAGATTCTCGATGATATAGAATCAGAGATCAGGAAGGGAAAAATGGAGAGTCAGGTCGCCTTGTGGATAAAGAATCTCAGGCAACAGGCTGAAGTCTCGATCAATCTTCGTTGTCTTGAGCAGGCCTGGCCGCCTGGAGAAAAGCGATGAGTCTCGTCGCCTATCTCTTCCCCGGCCAGGGATCGCAAAAGGTGGGCATGGGGAGAGATTTTTTCGAGGGCTCTTCCTTAGCCAGGGAGATTTTTGGCCTGGCGGATGACATCCTCGGGTTCAAGATCAGCCAGATTTGTTTTGAGGGTCCGGAAGAGACACTGAGGTTGACTCCGAACACCCAGCCGGCACTCCTCACGGTCAGCACCGTTGCTTTTAAGCTTTTGGAAAGACCTCCGGACGTGGCGGCGGGACACAGCCTGGGCGAATACTCTGCTTTGGTCGCTGCCGGCGCCTTGCGGTTTGAGGATGCACTCCGCCTTGTTCATAAACGGGGCTTGTATATGCAGGAGGCTGTTCCGGTGGGGGTGGGAGCCATGGCTGCTCTTGTCGGGGCTTCGTTTGATGACGTCCAAAAGGCCATCGGTCAGGCCAAAAAAGGAGTTGTCGAAATCGCTAACCGGAACAGCCAGGACCAGCTTGTGATTGCGGGACATAGAGAAGCCGTGGAAGAAACGTTGAGCCTGATCAAGGGAACGCGGTTCGTGATGCTGCCGGTGAGCGCGCCCTTCCATACGTCCTTGATGAAAAGCGCTGAGGATAAGCTGGCCGCAGACTTGGACGCTGTGGAATTCAGCGCCCTCGATTTTCCGGTCATCACCAACGTGGACGCGAAAATCATCCGGCAGGCTGAGGAGGCCCGCGAATCTCTCAAGCGGCAAGTCAGCCGTCCTGTGCTCTGGCACGATTCCATGGTCAAGCTTGGCCAGGAAGGAGTGAGGACGGCGGTTGAAGTGGGGCCTGGAAAGGTCTTGGCAGGGTTGATGAAAAGGATCAGCCGTGATTGGCCTCAACTTTTGACTTTGATCAACGTCGAAGACCAGGAATCCCTTGCCAAATGCAAGGAGATCTTATCAGGTTCGGCCTGAGACGACAGCACGGCCGAACTTCAAGGAGTATTCCGCAGCTGAAACGACCGCCACAAGGATGACCAACCAGAGCCCAACCCGAGAGAGAATGAAGATCGGGCCCAATATTTTCTCCCCTAAAAGCAACAAGTAAATCGTGAAAGTCTCCAGAATCATCTTGATCTTGCCAAGGAGAGAGGCCGGGATGGTAATCCCTTTAGATGAAGCCATGGCCCGGAATCCGCTCACGGCCATTTCTCGGCCGATGATAATCACGGCCATCCAGGCAGGAACGGTTCCCATCTCCACGAGGCAGATAAGGGCCGAGGCAATCAACAATTTGTCTGCCGTTGGGTCCAGGAGCTGACCAAGAACAGTCGTCTGTCTTTTTCTCCTGGCCCAGAAGCCGTCCAGCATATCTGTCAGGGTAGCGATAAAGAAGATGGCAAAGGAAACAAGCTCTTTTCCGCGGAAGTTTGAAAGAAGCACGATCACCAAGAGGGGGATGGCAGCTATGCGAAGGCACGTTAGCATAAGAGGAGCGTTCATTTTTTTCGACATATACTACACCCTTCTTTAGTTGTCAATTTGAAAAACGAGAGAGCTCCAGGTATAGTGGGGAAGACGATGGCTAAGAACAATCTGACCACCCCGATGATGGAACAGTACCTGCGCATCAAAGAGCGCTACGCCGACGCAATCCTCTTTTTCCGGTTGGGTGATTTTTACGAGATGTTCTACGAGGATGCGCAGATAGTCTCGCCGATTTTAGAGATCGCTTTGACCTCCCGCCAGAAAGTGCCGATGTGTGGAGTGCCTTACCATGCGGTGAACTCCTACTTGGCTAAACTTCTTAAACATGGTTTTAAGGTGGCTATCTGCGAGCAGGTCGAAGACCCCAAGGCGGCCAAAGGAGTGGTCAGACGCGAAGTGGTTAAAGTCCTGACGCCAGGGACGGCTGTCGAAGTCGAGCTCGAGAGCGCGAAGGAAAACATCTTCATCGCCGGCCTCCACCTGGACGAAGAGGGCTGGGGGCTGGCCCTCATCGACCTGGCTTCTGGAGAAATAAAGGCAACAGAAGGACGAGTCGATGAGATGAAAATCCTGGCCGACGAATTCTTTCGCGCCGCGCCCAAGGAGGTTGTCTTTGCCGAAGGCCAGGAAGAAAGAATTGACTCCCTCGCCGCTGGCAGCACCGCGCCTGTTTTTCTCAAGAGCCCTGTCGAGAGCTGGACGTTTGACTTGGCTCACGCAGAAAACGAGCTCAAGAATCATTTCAAGGTATCTTCCCTGGCCGGGTTCGGGCTGGAGGACAGACACAGAGCCGCCTCAGCGGCCGGAGCCCTCCTCCATTATCTTAAAAAAATCAGAAAAGATTCCCTATTCCTTGTCGGGCGACTTTCTTATTTTCACACTAGCCAGGCGATGATGCTTGATGCCACGACGATCAAGAACCTTGAATTGGTGAGAAACCTCAGGGATGGCCGGGTTAAGGATTCGCTCCTCGATACAATTGACTACACGGTGACGCCGATGGGTGGGAGGCTGCTCAAAGCCTGGCTCCTCCAGCCTCTCCTCGCGAGCGCCGCGATCCAGGAGCGGCTCGATGCGGTCGAGGAATGGCTCAAACGACCTGTGGAGAGGCAAGAACTTCGAGAGAACCTCAAGGACATCCTTGACCTCGAGCGTCTGACAGGAAAGATTTCCCTGGCCGCAGCCCATCCACGCGATTTCATTGCCCTGAAGAGATCGCTT
The DNA here is from genome assembly GCA_029907205.1 of Clostridiales bacterium. Taxonomy (GTDB): domain Bacteria; phylum Acidobacteriota; class Aminicenantia; order Aminicenantales; family UBA8522; genus JARYMI01. Next base: position 88,237 of record JARYMI010000004.1, on the reverse strand, counting down.
CTTCCGCTGCCGAAAATAAAAAAATTGCTGGCCCCGCTTGTGTCCGTATTGAACGCCGATATTTTTTGCCAGTGGGATAATGGCCAAGATATTGTCGAGCTTATTGACAGGGCAATCATGGATGAGCCGGCTTTCCTGCTGACCGAAGGTGGGATCATAAAGGATGGCTACGACCAGGAACTCGACGGCCTGAGGGAAATCAGCCGGTCTGGCAAGACGGTCATCTCGCTTCTTGAGAAAAAAGAACGCGAGAGGACGGGCATATCTTCGCTCAAAGTCCGCTACAACAAAGTCTTCGGCTATTATATCGAGGTCACCAAGCCCAACCTGTCTCTTGTCCCCCCCGATTACATGAGAAAACAGACGCTGGTGAGCTCGGAGAGGTTTCTCACGCCGGAGCTCAAGGACTATGAGGAAAAAGTCCTGACCGCCGACGAAAAGATATCCGCGCTCGAACATCAGCTTTTTATCGAAGTCAGGGAGAAGATCGCCGGGGTGACGGAAAGGCTTCAGCGCATCGCAGCGGCCGTTTCGCGACTCGATGTCCTGTCTTCCCTGGGTGAGCTGGCCGCTCAAAGGAATTATCGCCGTCCCCTCGTCGATGACGAAGACAGGATTTTGATCCGGGAAGGGCGACATCCCGTCATCGAAAAAACCCCTGGAGAGCCGTTCATCCCCAACGACACCTTGCTCGACCGGGGTGAAAATCAGATCCTGATTGTGACCGGGCCGAACATGGGAGGAAAATCAACATACCTCAGGCAGGTGGCGCTCATCTGTATCCTGGCTCAGACGGGCTCTTTTGTTCCTGCCGCAGAGGCGAAGATTGGGGGCGTCGACCGCATTTTTACGCGGATCGGGGCGATGGACTTCTTGAATGTTGGTCAGTCAACCTTCATGGTCGAGATGTTAGAGACGGCCAATATCCTGAACAACGCCACTTCTCGCAGCCTCATCCTTCTTGATGAGATTGGCCGAGGGACGAGCACTTTCGACGGCCTGAGTATAGCCTGGGCAGTGGCCGAGTATCTCCATGAGAGAGAAGACATTCTGCCCAAAACGCTTTTCGCCACGCATTATCATGAGCTGACAGACCTGGCTCTGACCATGAAGCGGATAAAGAACTGCCACGTATCGGTCAAGGAATGGAAGGACGACATCGTCTTCCTGAGGAAAATTATCCCCGGCCCTTCTGATAAGAGCTACGGCATTCATGTCGCCAAGCTCGCCGGCATCCCTCGCTCGGTCGTCGAGAGGGCCAAGGAAGTTCTTTTTAACCTGGAAAAGCTCGAGCTTGACGAGAGCGGCTTGCCCCGCCTTGCCTATCGCTCAAAGCGCAAAAGAGACAAAGCCCAGCTCCTCCTTTTTAAGGAGGAGAGGGAGCAAGAGAAACTCCGGGAAATCAAGGAGGAACTCGACTCCTGTGATCTCTCTCAATTGACCCCTCTTGAAGCTCTCAATTTTTTGAATGAGCTAAAGGAGAGGCTCAAAGAATTCAACCGGGGATAAGTGACATTCCGTTGAACAAGACTGTTCAGTAGGAGTCGGCTTCATCCTCGACGTCGAGTTCTTCCTCTTCCTCCTCCTCGTAGTCTTCCTCATAGGCGGGCTCCTCCTCTTCATAAGGAGCTTCGCCGGTTTCTTCTTTGCGCTGCTCCAAGGCCAGGTCGAACTCCTCCCTGTCCTCGTAACGGCGCAAGTAATTGGCCGCCGAGTCGCTGTAGCAAAGCTCAAGATAGTCGTCCTCGATGATGCAAAAAATGGACATGCTGTGGCCAGTCTGGAGATTCCCGACCGTCTCCACTACGTTCGCCTTCTTCTTGAGGGCATCCAACGTCAGCCAGCTCATGATTTCAATTTCTTCCATGGCCTGCTCCGAAGAAATTAAAAGAAGTTTTTTGATAATTGTCAAGAGAAAAATTTTTCGGCTTTTCTTCCCTTAATGGGGAGTTTTTTGGCATACTTATAGGCAGGAGCATGAGAACATGAGATGGGATAAATTCACCGTGATGTCGCAGGAAGCCTTTCAGTTGGCCCAGAGGAAAGCGGAAGACCTGGGCCACCAGGAGGTGAGGCCCGAGCACCTGCTGTGGGCCTTCCTCAGCCAGGAGGAGAACGTTGTCCCGTCGGTGCTCGCCAAACTCGGCGCCAACCCAGCGAAGATCCAACGCGATCTCGATGAAGAGCTGACCAAGATGCCAAAAGTGCACGGCGGGGAAGTCTACCTTTCCTCGTCCTTGCGTCAGGTCATGAATGAAGCGAAAAAAGAAGCAGACAAATTGAAAGATGAATATATTTCAACTGAACACCTCTTTCTGGCCATGCTCAGGGATAAGTCGAGCCAGGCCGGACGCATTCTCGAGGCAAACGGCGTGAGCGAGGATGGTGTGATGAAGGCTCTGGCCTCGATTCGAGGGACACAGCGGATCACAGACCCCCAGCCCGAGGGCAAATACCAGGCGCTTGAGAGGTACGCTCGAGATCTCACAGCGTTGGCTGGCCAGGGAAAACTGGATCCGGTCATCGGCCGCGAGGAGGAAATCCGGCGCGTCATCCAGGTTCTGTCGCGCCGCACTAAGAACAACCCCGTGCTTATCGGCGAAGCAGGAGTTGGGAAAACGGCTGTTGTTGAAGGGCTGGCTCAGCGGATTGCCAACGGCGACGTGCCGCAATCTTTGAAGAACAAAAGGCTCATCGCCCTGGATATCGGAGCCCTGGTGGCCGGCACCAAATACAGGGGAGAATTCGAAGACAGGCTCAAGGCGATTCTCAGAGAAATCAAGGAGGCGGGAGGAGGGATCGTCCTGTTCATCGACGAGCTGCACACGATTGTCGGCGCCGGCGCCGCTGAAGGAGCTGTGGATGCCTCGAACATGCTCAAGCCGGCTTTGGCCAGGGGAGAGCTTCGATGCGTGGGAGCGACCACTCTCAACGAGTACAAGAAGTATATCGAAAAGGACGCCGCTCTCGAGCGCCGGTTCCAGCCTGTCTTCGTGGACGAGCCATCGGTCGAAGAGACGATTTCCATCCTCCGCGGTTTGAAGGAGAAATACGAGCTCCACCATGGTGTGAAAATCAAGGATTCGGCCCTCGTGGCCGCGGCCGCTCTTTCCAATCGCTACATTTCGGGCCGCTACTTGCCCGACAAGGCCATCGACCTCATCGACGAGGCCGCCTCACGCATCCGGGTTGAAATCGACAGCATGCCAGAGGAAATTGACGAGCTCGAGCGCCGCATCCTCCAGCTTGAAATCGAGCGCCAGGCTCTCAAGAAAGAAAAGGACACCGCTTCGAAGGAGCGGCTGGACAAGCTGAACGAGGAGCTGGCTGAGCTGCGGGAAAGAAGCGCTTTCCTGAAAGCCCGCTGGCAGAAAGAGAAAGACCTTATCGAAGCCATGAACAGGCTCAAGGAGCAGCAGGACGGCCTTAAGGTGGAAGAACAAAACGCCGAGCGCCGCGGGGACCTTGAAAAGGCGGCCGAAATTCGCTACGGGAAGCTCATTGAAATTGCGAAGGAGATGGACAAGATATCGAATGAGCTGGCCGACGTCCAAAAAAAAGGGAAGATGCTCAAGGAAGAGGTGGATGAAGAGGATGTGGCCGAGGTCGTGTCGCGCTGGACGGGCATCCCCGTTTCCAAGATGCTCGAGGGAGATGTCGAGCGGTTGATCAAAATGGAGAGCAATCTTCAAAAAAGAGTTGTCGGTCAGGACCATGCCCTGAGGATAGTCTCTGACACGATAAGGAGGGCAAGGGCGGGAATCCAGGACGCGGCCCGGCCTTTGGGGTCGTTCATTTTCCTCGGCCCGACCGGCGTGGGAAAGACCGAGCTGGCTCGGGCTCTGGCCGATTTTCTTTTTGACGATGAAAGAGCCATGGTCAGGCTTGACATGTCAGAGTACATGGAAAAGCACACCGTTTCTCGTCTCATCGGCGCGCCGCCCGGGTATGTTGGCTACGAGGAAGGAGGTCAGCTGACCGAGGCCGTCAAGCGGCGTCCTTACTCTATCATCCTTCTCGATGAGGTCGAAAAGGCCCATCCTGATGTCTTCAACATCCTCCTTCAGATCCTGGATGACGGCCGGCTGACCGACGGGAAGGGCAGGACGGTCGATTTCCGGAACACCATCATCATCATGACTTCGAACCTGGGCAGCAGCGAGATCAAGGAATTCAGCCAGGACTATGAAACGATGGAACACGAGGTCAAGAAAATTCTGGAGAGCTCGTTCCGCCCGGAATTTCTCAACCGCATTGACGAAGTCGTCATCTTCAGGTCTCTGGACAGAGCATCGCTGCTAAAGATTGTCGATATCCAGCTTGAGCACCTGCGGCAGAAGCTGGAGGAGAGGAAAATAAAGATCGACGTCAGCCAGAAAGCCAAAGAGCTTCTGGCTGAGAGAGGTTTTGACCCCGTCTACGGGGCCCGACCGCTCAAAAGGACGATTCAGCAGGATATTCAAAATCCCTTGGCCCTTCAGCTTTTAGAAGGAGTTTTCAGAGAGGGGGAAACGGTCCACATCGAAGTAGATAAGGGCAAGAATTTCGTTTTTAAAAAAGTGCTGGCCCCAGCGTCATGAACCTCTCGCGATCAAGCGAGGCCAGAAGCCAAGGGCCGGCACGTTAAAAGGAGAAAAGGAATGAAAGAAGACGTTCGAAAAGCCATCGAGGAAGTTCGGATTCATCTTCAAGCAGACGGAGGCGATGTCGAGCTTGTCGATGTGACAGAGGACGGAGTCGTCAAAGTCCGGCTTTTAGGAGCCTGCGAAGGATGCCCGATGCGGCAGATGACTCTGACCCGCGGAGTGAGCCAGTTCATCAAAAGAAAAGTTCCGGGAATCAAGGATGTTCAGGCTGTCCCCTGACGGCCGTTTTGATTGACAAGCCTTTGATGGATATAATAATCATATGAAGATAACAAGGAGGTTCGAATGATCAAGAAACCGACGGCGTTAGCTGTTCTTGCGCTTTTCTTTGGCTTGAGCTCCCTCGCTCTGGCCAACGGGCTGAACCTCAACAGCTTGGGTAGCCGGGCCTTAGCCATGGGTGGCGCTTTTGTCGGGCTGGCCGACGATTACAGCGTCATCTTCTGGAACCCGGCCGGGATGACGCATTTTTCTACCAGATACTTCGGGTTTTACGGCACAGACGTGATTCCTTCTGGCGCGTACAAGCTCCAGGTTCCCACTCAGTTGGGACTTGTGACGCTGGTCGACGCCAAGACAGAAACGAAGCATTACCTTTCCGGCCTGGCTGCTTATTATCATCCGATCAACGAGTATGTAGTGGCAGGAATCGGGGTCTATGTTCCGTCGGGCCTGGGAGCAGCCTGGGATGGCAACGATTTCATCGCCGTGTCTGATAACGCTGCATACCGGTGGGAATCCCGGATCGGCCTTGTGACGATTGCCCCGGCTATAGCTTATAAAATCAACGACATAGTTTCTGTGGGCGCTGCGCTGAACATCAATTATGGCATGTTTTCCCTCAAGACACACGCGGGAACGGCAGAACCTCCCCAGGTGCCTGTTGAGTTAGACCTCGGCCAGTACGAGGACAGTCTCAAGGGCTGGGGTTACGGAGCTACGCTTGGAGTTCATGTTAAGGCCAACGAGATGCTCAGCTTTGGCGCGACTATCCGGACGCCCAGCAGGATCACATTCAGCGGGGAGTCGTCAATATCTAACCTCGACCTGCTGGGTCTTAAAGAGAAATCCGATTCTGAACGGGATGTCACCTGGCCCTGGTGGGTCGCCGCGGGGGTAGCTTACCGCCCGATAGAAGGCCTGATTCTGACTGGCGACCTTCAATGGACTCAGTGGAGCACGATCAATGAAATAGAAACGAGATACATTGATCCATTCTGGAGTCTCTTTATGACGGCTTCTGGCCGAAATATCCAGCCGATGAAATGGAGAGACACCTTGCAGGTCAGGTTCGGAGCGGAATACATGTTCTGGGAGAACCTGGCCCTTCGAGGCGGCTATTACTATGACCCGACGCCCGCTCCCAATAAAACTTTAAATGTTCTTCTCCCAAGTTACACTTTCAATGCCTTCACGCTGGGACTGGGATATAACTTGAATGGGCTGGCCATCGACTTTGGGTTCGAGCTCCTCTTGGGCAAGCAGCGCGAAGTCGACTATGCCAAGACGCTTTTTGACCCGCAATACGAATCGGCGCAGGCCGGTATCTACAAAATGAAGATCTTCGTTCCCAATATTTCCATCAACTACAAGTTCTGAGCAGGCCGCAGGAATAGACATTGCTTTTTGATTGTGTCTTTTTTTCCGAGAGGGAAAGTTTATGAGCGCCAGAAAAGCCATCATCCCGGCGGCTGGGTTCGGGACGCGTTTTCTTCCGGCCACCAAGGCGATGCCGAAAGAAATGATTCCTGTCATCGACAAGCCTTTGATCCAGTACACGGCTGAGGAAGCCGCCGCAAGCGGTATCAGCGAGATCGCCGTGATCACAAGCCGGGGGAAGGCGGCGCTCGAAGATCATTTTGATAGGAGCCCCGAGCTCGAGGAGTTTCTTCAAGCCAAGGGAAAAACCGGCCTTCTCGAAGAAGTCAGGAAGCTCTCGACCCTAGCCAACTTCACCTTCATCCGCCAGCCTGAGATGCTCGGGCTCGGCCATGCCATCCTGATGGGGGAGAAGTTCGCGGCCGGTGAGCCGGTGGCTGTGCTCACGCCAGATGACATTTATGATTGTCCTGTTCCCTGCACGCGGCAGCTTATTGATGTTTTTCTTGAAAAGAAGGCGACGGTGATCGTCCTCGGCCGGGTGGATAAAGAGGGGACAAAAAAGTACGGCATCGTCAAGGTCAAACGCCAGCTTTCCGACAGACTCTTCGAGATCGCTGACACGGCCGAAAAACCAGGGCCGGAGCGTGCCTTTTCAGACCTGGGAATCCTGGGACGGTACGTGTTTACGCCCGAAATCTTCGGCGCGATCAAGCGAACGCCGGTTGATTCAAGGGGCGAAATCCAGATCACTGACGCCATCAAAGTCCTGCTTGCCGACCAGCCAGTCTACGGCTATCTTTTTGAGGGAAAACGCTACGATTGCGGGAACAAGCTGGGCTTTCTCGAAGGGACGATCGCTCTGGCCCTGAAGCACCCCGAATTCAGCAGCGAGTTAAGAGACTTGATTAACCAAATGCTCTCCTAGCTAATAAAAAATGGCTGGAATAGCGAGGGACGGAATCAAACCGCCGACGCAGGGAAAAATAACTCAATGTGTGGCTCTAGACAACACATGGTGCCAAAAGCCTCAAGCTCGTGTTTGCGGCCAGCAGGGAGTATTTAAAAAAGACGATTATGGATTGCTGGCCTTTCCGGCTTGAATAATCGTTGGCATGATCATGCCTTAAAGAAGCGCAGTCGATTCATGTTTTGTCACTTCTTTATCGAACGGTCTGGGGGCAGGCCCAGTTGTTTGTAGAGCTCCCGCCGACCAGCCTTATCCTTCTCGATGACTTGCCGGGCAAAACCTGCAACCTCCCGAGCTTTCGTCCTGGGTACGATGACAACCCCGTCTCCGTCGGCGACCACGATGTCACCTGGCATGACGAGGGCGCCTCCGATGGCAACCGGCTTGTTAACCGATTCGATCTCGTTTCTGCCTGGCCGGATGCCCCGCCCGCGTCCACGGAGATAGAGGGGGACACCTTGGAGGATGATCTCGTCAGTATCCCTGGCTCGCGCGTCCGTCACAACTCCGACGCAGCCACGCTTTTTCCAATCAAGGATATTGAACGAACCGATGCTCCCTATGTCTGCCTCCTCGACATCGTCAATCACTAAGGCCGTGCCTGGCCGGATAAGATCAGCAAAAGGCTCTGAAGAATACTGGCTGTAAAATTCCGCTTCCCATCTGTCGAATTCCTCCGGCGTCTTTTGTCCCGCGTGTGGTTTCTGTGTGGGGACGTACCGTGTGGTCACGGCAATGCCTGCGAAGCGATGGCGGAAGCTCTTCGTGTCCGTCCAGAGCGGCAGGATGGAGCTGTCGACCAACCCGACTCCAGGAAGCCCGGCTTTATCCATCCCGTCCGAAACGTCGGCCACTCTAAGTCCCTGGAAAAGGCGCAGCAGCTTCTGGTCCTCTTCGGCTGAATAAACAGCGACCTTGAGGAAATCCTTCCCGGTTCGAAGGTCCTGGGAAGAAGGCTCTCGGGAGCTGATGCCTTCCGTCATTGCGGCGAGTCCGGCCAACAGGATGGTCAAAATGATTCGTCTTCCTCTCATCTTCTTTCTCCTCGAGCGAATTCCTCTTTGATTCCATCATTCCGTTCTCGAATTCTACCGACAGTTGACCCCGGAGGGCAAGTCGGGAGCTTTCCAAGCGTCGGGCGGGGATGATAAACTACTGATGTTGAGGAGGATTTATGCGCGCAATCGTCATCATCGTCGCTGTGCTCACCGTCGTGATCGTGCCGTCTAGCGGAGCGCAGTTCCGCGAAGATTTCGACGGGCCGACTCTCAAGCTCGATCCGAGCGGTGTCAAAGGCTGGGCGTTCTTTACTGGCGAAGGTCGGGTTGTCATGAATTTCCGTCAGGAAGAGGCTGGCTATGCGTCTCTCTTAGTTGATGCGACCGAGGACCGCCGCAACGTCTGGTGGGCCTTGATCAAGCACAAAGTCTCCGACGGCATGGACCTCTCTCTTCTGAAGAAACCCGGCTACGAGCTGCGCGTCGAGGCTCGCGTCCGGGCCAGTCACGCTCCACGCAGGATCAACCTCCATGTCAACACCCAAAAGACCACTGACTTTCACAGCCATCTCATGGAGTTTGATATTCCCGACACAGAGAATTGGCACACGGTCAGCATGACCACGCGCGGTTTTAGCGCTGAACCTGGCGATACAGTTTACGGACAGTTGGCGATAATGGATTGGGGATTGGGGATATATCGTCTGGACGTCGATTATTTCTGCGTTGACATCATTGAAGCAGCCCTGGCCGGCCCCGACCTGGGAGAGGCAGTGGCGTACCATCCACCCTTGGCCGACCCAGCCGGATTCCGGTTTGTGCTAAAGGCAGTCCAGGCAAGCACCGTGGATCTCGAAAACGTGGACATCAACTTCGGCCGTTGGACTGTTTTCGATGCTGGTGGAAAGGCCGATGTCATAACGGCTGGAGGATCGCGTTTCATCATTCTGCGTTGGGACCTCAGCGCCCTCAAGGGGAAAAAGGCCATCGGAAAGGGCCTTCTCGAGTTGACGACGCGGGCCGTCGAACGCACGGCCGAGGAGATTCCTGATTTCGGGCTCATCCGCGTCGTTGAAATCCTCGGGGGCGATCCGCATTGGGAAAAGAGAACGGTCACCTTTAGCAGCTTGAGCGGGGGGCTACACCTCGATCAGGTTCTCAATCCTCAGATGGTCATAGACTGGCCCGTGACCGAGGGCGACGGAAAGAAAACCTACTTGACCGTTCCCAGGCCGGTCCTGCAGCGCCTGCTTGAGGGAAAAACCCTGGGTCTTGCCATCCGGCCGCTTGGAGCCATAAACGCCTCTTTCTATTCGACAGATGGCGAGCACGGGACCTGCGGGCCCCGTCTTCGGTTGAATATCCGGGATTGAAAAGATCAAGCTGCTCCCGGAGAGAGGAGCTTTATTTTTTTCAGAAGTCTGGACTATGTTAATGGCATGAAAAATGAAGTGGCGAGGGACGGAATTGAACCGCCGACGCAGGGATTTTCAGTCCCTCGCTCTACCGACTGAGCTACCTCGCCATTGACGTTCGGCTCGAACCGCCTATTAGTATATTTTTCTCCCCAGTGAAAGTCAATCTTCGTCCTCCTTTTAGCCCCTCGCAGGCTTACCACTAAGATAATTCTCCTATAATTTTATGCCCGAAAAAAGATATTTTCCACAAGCCACACAATAATACGGGTGGATAACATGCGGAGTCTTAAAATTATTGGTACCGAGCCGGGGGGCAAAACCTGCCACAATCTGATGGCTTCCGCAAGCCGGGCATTCTTTTTTATGAATCTCCAGATAGGCCTTTGGGCATTGTTTGCAGGCCTCATTAAGCTTTTCCAGTTCATTGAGTGTGGGCAAGCGCCGGGAGTCGTCTTCGGGCCTTTTAGTCTTTTCGAAATCAAAGAATTTAACAATTTCAGGGCGACAGCCCGAATCTCCCCAATTCAAGCACTGAAACATCAGGCCTTGATTTAGGATGTTTTTCATCTCGTCTTTTTCATTGGGAAGCATAAATTTATCCTTATTTAAATAAGACGTTTGATGTCCCGGAATTTTCTCACTTGCCTGAATAATGCCTTTTGGCAATAAAGTAAATAAGGTGCCACCCAACAAGAAAGCGAGAAGAGGTCGAATGCCTTTGGCTGCAAAATCAAATCATTTTTTCGTTTTGTAGATGTCCCTGTCATAGCCGATCACGGCGTCAACAAAAAGAGGCTTTTTGCCGCGGTTGGTGATCCTGACCATGTCTGTACCCGCGACTCCGTCTTGACCGGACGGAAGAGACGTGGTAGGTTCAACGAAAGATGAGGATTGCGGCTGTGCTCCCCCACGTGGAAGTCTTCGGAGGGGTCCGGCGCTATATCGAAATCGGGAATGAACTCATCAAGAGGGGACACGATTATACCCTTTTTACTCCGGCAGGGGAGAAGCCCCCCTGGCTCGAGTTTAAGGGCGCCTGTCGGCCGTTTGAAGCCTTGAATGAAGAAACTGGCTTCCACATCGGCCTGTGCAGCGAGTACTCTATACTGCCTTATTTTGACAGGCTGGACGCTAAAGCCAAGTTTTTTTATTTTGTTCTTGAGGGGCACAAGCGGGAAAAAGAAGTCGTCAAGCGCGGTTACGTTTTTCTTGGAAGCTCAGAGGGGATCTCGCGGCGAATGGAAAGAAAATACAAAATTCGCTGTTTGAGAGCGCCCGGAGGAGTTAATCCCGGGATATTTTATCCCTGGCCGCGAACTGAGAGACAGAACGATCAGCCTGAAGCCAGCCAGGAACCGCTCGGACAGCAAGAGTTCAAAATCCTTAGCTACGGCCGCATTTATAAAAAAAGAAAAGGCGTTCACCATGTCATAAAAGCCGCTGAGAAGCTCCATCGGCAGTTCCCTGGCATCCGCTTGATCCTGTTTGACAGCCTGGTTGGCGCAGAAAAGCATGACCCTCGCTCCCTCATAAAAACTGCCATCCCGCACGAGTTCCATCTCAACCTTCCCCAGAGCCGGATGGCCTGGTTGTTTGCACAGGCTGACCTTTTCGCCAGCGCTGAAAAGCGCGCCGGCTGGGCCAACACGGCAGCCGAGGCCATGGCCTGCCGCCTTCCGGTCGTCTGCACCGCGAGCGGCGCGCAAGATTTCGCTTTCCATGAAAAGACAGCGCTCATCGTTCCCTTTGCCCATTCCTTCTTCATTTACCGACAGATAAAAAGGCTTATCCTCGACTCCGGCCTGCGTCGATACCTGGCTGAGGCTGGCTATGAAAAGATCAAAGAGTTTACGTGGGAAGCTCTGGCCAAGAGGCTTGAGGCTTTTTTTTCCTCGGTTTTGCGTTAGGCAAGCCGCCTGCCAGCTGTTCCGAGAAACATCCAACTGTATGATTTTTATGATAAGTGAAGGAGGTTCCCCTGAAGCCCCTGGAGCGGAGGGGGACCCGTCGGCTTTTCCGATGGGGGAACCGACGGGGCTGGTTCCCCTGGGGTGCGGAGGTCATGGGCAGCTTCCTGTACCCAATTTGGTTACAGAAACGGAGATGCTTTTGCTGTTCCGGCCAAATTGAAATAGCCAACTTGTTGTGCTATCCTTGGCCGTGGAGGAAGCCGGCATGGACGAAAATGAACTGAAGGAATTCTTGCTCAAGGAGAACGAAGACTTTAAGAAGCTCTATCAAGAGCATCAATCATGCGATAAGAAGCTAAAAACCCTCATGGCCAAGGGCTTTTTGACAGGCGAAGATGAGCTTAAAGTCAAAGAGCTCAAGAAACGCAAACTCGCTCTCAAGGACAGGATGTATTTGATGATGGCTGAGTTCCGCAAATCGAAGCCGGTAGCCCGCTGAGCCTGATGAAAACAAAAAAGAAATTCCGGGTCGGAGTTGTCGGCACCGATTCTCTGCGGGGCCGGGAAATCAAAAGCATCCTCAGTGTCAAAAAGTTTCCCCTCACGAACATAGAATTCTTTGACCCCGATGTCGAAGCCGAGTACAGCAAGCTTACGGAGTTTCAGGACGAACCCAAGGTCATTCATCATCTTGCCCCCAAATCGCTTGAAGGCCTGGACCTAGTTTTCCTGGCAGCCGACAACGAGACCAACCGTGCCTGCGGCCGCCTGGCCCGGGAGATGAATTTCCAGGCGATCGACCTGGGAGAAGCCTTTTCCGGCCAGGAAGACGTTCCCCTTATAGTCGCCGGCGTTAATGACGGCATCGTTGCCAGAGAGAGATTCCCCGTCATCGCCAACCCCCATCCTGCCACCATTGTCCTGTCCTCCCTTCTTCATTGTCTGATCGGCAAATTTGGCGTCGCCAAAACCGTGGCTTTCATTCTCCAGCCGGTTTCAGCTTTCGACGAATCAGGGATCGAGGAGTTGGCCAGCCAGAGCGCTGCCCTCCTTTCAAGCGCTTCGCTCAAGAAGAATGTCTTCAAGGAGCAAATTGCCTTCAACATTCTTTCCCATACCGAGGCACTCGGGGCTGATGGTTTTTCGTCGGGTGAAAAACTGGTCATTGCCGAGGTCAAGAGAGTCCTGTCCAGGCCCGATTTTCCCATTTCGCTCACCATCATTCAGGCCCCCGTGTTCCACACCTATTCGATCATGGCGTATATCGAGCTCGCCAGCGAAGCGGAGGTCAGGGATCTCGAATCTGTTTACAAGGAAAGCCCCTTTTTTAAGATCAGCTCTTCATCCGGCTCCTGTTCTGTCTCTTGCATCTCCGTTGCCGGGAAAGAGCAGATTTTTATCGGCCAGATCAAAAAGGAGGAGGTTTTCCCGAACGCCTTCTGGATCTGGACTGTGACCGATAACCTGACCCGCGGCTCAGCCCTGAACGCGCTGGAGATAGCCAAGATCATCTTTGCTTCCAAGGCGCAAGAGTCCGCCTCCCTATGAAAGAAATCGTCGAGCTTTTTCGGCTGGCTTTCAAGGAAAAAAAGCTCCTCATTCTCTCCTTTAGCGCCTCCATCTTTGTCGCCTTTTTTACCTATGTTTTCGTCAACCTTGTCCAGCCGATCATAGACAAGCTCATCCAGGTTTCGAGCAGGGATGTACCGGAGAAGGCCCGGTTCATGGATCTCGTCTTCAGAGAGCTGAGAATCAGCGAGGATCAGCTCATCAAATTTTTGCCGCTCCTCGTTCTCGTCGTCATCTTTGGGAAAGGCCTTTTCACCTTCCTCTCGTCTTTTTTCATGAAGGGCGTCGGCCATCGGGTCGTCAAGCGGCTCCGGGATGACTTGTACGGCCACCTCCTCTACCAATCCAGCAGTTTCTATGATAGAACTCCCACAGGCGAGCTGATGTCGCGCCTGACAAGCGACGTTGACAAGATCCATCAGGGGATCTCCGGGAGCATGGCTGATTTTATCGAAGAGATCTTCATCCTCATGGCCCTCCTTGTGGGCGTGTTCATCATTGACTTTCGCCTGGCCATCGTGTCTTTTGTCATCACGCCTTTGGCCATCATCCCCCTGGTTGCCTTTAGCCGGCAGCTTAAGAAGAAAAGCCTGGTCGGCCAGAGAAAAATGGCTCAGATCTACAGCCTTATCCATGAAACGATTACCGGCAACAAAATCGTCAAGGCGTTCACGTCGGAAGAGTTCGAAATCAAGAAGTTTCTGCAGGCCACGGCCAGCTACTTCAAGACGAGCATGAAGCTTGCTTGGATCGGCAGCCTCTCCTCGCCCTTCATGGAATTTATCGGCGGCGTCGTCGGCGCTTTCATCCTCTATGTCGGCTCCAGACGGATCGCCCAGGGCGCCATCAGCCCCGGCGATTTCGGCTCTTTTGTCATGGCCATCTTCATGATGTACACTCCCATCAACAGGCTTAACCGGGCTAACAACGTCATTCAGCAGGCGGTCGCCAGCCACCAGCGCATCAAGGAGATCCTGCGCAGTTCGCCCCAGATTCAAGACCGCCCAGGCGCCTATCCACTGCCGCCGGTCAGGGGAAAGGTCAAGTTCCAAAACGTCTCTTTCTGCTACAACGAGGCCCGGCCGACTCTTGTCGATATCAGTTTTGAGGTCGAGACCAACAAAACGGTCGCCTTTGTCGGGCTGAGCGGGGCGGGAAAGACGACCATCGTCAACCTCCTCTCCCGGTTCTACGAGCCAACCTCGGGAGAGATCACCATCGACGGGATCAATATCCAGGAAGTCACGCTGAGCTCGCTCCGGGCTCAGATCGGCCTGGTGACGCAGGACATCATTCTTTTCGACGACACTGTCCGGAACAACATCGCTTATGGCCTTGATTCCATCCCCGAGGAGAGGGTCATCGAGGCAGCGAAAGCAGCCAAAGCTCATGAATTTATCATGGCCCTGCCCCGCCAGTATGACACTCGGATCGGAGAAAAGGGGGGGCTTCTTTCGAGCGGACAGCGGCAGCGCCTGGCCATCGCCAGAGCGCTTCTGAAGAACCCGCCTATCCTCATCCTCGATGAGGCCACCTCGGCTCTGGACACAGAATCCGAGAGGCTCATCCAGATGGCGCTGGACAACGCCATGAGAGACAGGACCACCCTGGTCATTGCCCATCGGATTTCAACCATAAGGAACGCTGACAATATTTTCGTCATCGATAACGGCCGCATCGTTGAACAAGGCCCCCATGATGAGCTGTATGCCAGGAACGGGATCTACAGAAAGCTGTACGACCTTCAGTTCCCGGAAGAAGAGGAGAAAAGCCCTTGAGAAGCATGACCGGTTACGGCGAAAAAAATTTTGGAACGCCAGGGCTGCGCGCTAAAATCAGCATCAAAACCCTGAATCACCGGTTTTTCGACTGGAATTACAAAGGGACACCGCTCGGCGATCTCGAGAACAAACTGAGGTCGGCGGCCCAGAGGAAGCTCCGGCGCGGCCGGGTTGAGGCCTCGCTCGAGGTGACTTTCCTTGATCCTTCGGGCTGGGAAGTTTCGATCAATGAGGGGCTGTTCAAGAAGATCCTCATTTCCCTGGAACGGGCGTCTCGCCGCCTGGGCAGAGAGCCTTTCATCTCCGTGGATAACATCTTCCGGATTCCCCAGCTCGTTGAACTCAGAAGAAAGAGTCTGTCGGCGGCCGATGCAGCGTTTCTCGAAAAGCGTTTCGATGAGACTATGGAGTTGGTCGAGAAGGAGCGCCGGCGCGAAGGCCGGGAAACAGCCGGGCAGATCAGAAAACACCTCTGCCTTATCAAGCGGTCCTTGAAGCGCATTGCCGGCCTGGCTAAAGGACAGCCCTCCTTGTTTCGCCAGAGAATAGAGAATCGCCTGAAGGAACTGAACTCTGAAGGCGCGCTTTCCAAAGAGCGTCTGGAGGAAGAAGTCGCCAGTTTGGCCCAGCGAGCGGATATTGCTGAAGAAATCCTGCGGCTTCGTGCTCACGTCGATTCCTTCGAAAAATTAATCCGGGAAGAGAGAGAAGAGCCGGTCGGGAAGTTGCTCGATTTTCTCTCTCAGGAGATCTATCGGGAGGCAAACACGATCAATTCGAAGAGCCAGGACATCGACATCATCAAAGAAAGCCTGGTCATCAAAGCCGAGGTGGAAAGCATCCGGCAGCATGTTCAGAACTTGGAGTGAATGAGAGTCATGATTTATGTCGTTTCGGGGCCTTCAGGCGGAGGAAAATCGACGCTGATCAGGCGGGTTCTGGGAAGCCTTCCGGGTCTCTGTTTTTCCGTTTCCCATACGACGCGCCGGAAAAGGGAGTCTGAAGTCGAAGGCAGAGACTACTATTTTACGAGTGAGGAAATGTTCCGGAAGATGCTCAGGAGGGGAGAATTTCTGGAGCACGCTGTCGTCCATGGTCACTTTTACGGCACATCAACGAGGGAAATAAGGAAGGCGGCTCAGGGCGACATCATCTTAGACATCGATGTTCAGGGCGCCCGTCAAGTCAGGGAAAAAGTCAAACGAGCGTTGTTCATCTTTGTCCTGCCTCCGAGCTACCAGAAGCTCAAGAGCCGGCTGGAAAGAAGAGGCCTCGACAGTCCAGCAGAGATTCGAAGGCGGCTTGACCGCGCGCGCCAGGAAATCAGGTCCTATTCTCGCTTTGATTACATTATTGTCAACGACGACCTCGAAGAGGCTGGCCGAGAACTCGAGTCCATCATCCGCTGCAACCGCCGGCAGCTAGTCTATTGCAGGAAAGAAATAGCTCCTATCCTTGAGAGCTTCCGAAAAAAAAGGGCAAAAAGACGATGAAAAAAATAGTTTTAGGCGTGACGTCATCGATCAGTATTTACAAGGCCTGTGAAATCTTGCGTCGGTTCCAGGACAACGGGATTCAGGTTCAGGTGATCATGACCAGGAATGCCACCAGGCTGATTTCGCCGCAGCTTTTTAGCGCTCTCTCCGGCTGCAAGACTCTCGTCGACCTGTTTGGAGAGGACGACGGGGACCGGATTGCCCATGTTTCTCTGGCCGAAGAAGCGTCTCTTTTGGTTGTTGCCCCAGCCACGGCTAACATCATCGCGAAGTTTGCTTCTGGAGTGGCTGACGATTTCCTCTCCACATTCTATACTTCTGTGCGCTGTCGTGTTCTTATCGCTCCGGCCATGAACGAGGCCATGTATCTCCACCCCCAGACACAGGCGAACATCAGGAAGCTTCGCGGCTTAGGAGTCGAGTTTGTCCTGCCCGAGAAAGGATACTTGGCCTGCAAAGAAGAAGGCTGGGGAAGGCTGGCAACGCCCAACGAGATTATTGAGCGAGGGATGGAGTTGCTAAGGAAAAGCGAGAGCCTGCGCCGGAAAAGAATTGTCGTCACGGCCGGACCGACACGGGAGCCCCTCGACCCGGTTCGCTTTCTTTCTAACCGGTCTTCAGGAAAGATGGGATATGAGCTGGCCGCCGAAGCCCTGAGGCGGGGAGGAGAGGTTGTCCTCATCTCCGGGCCCACAGCTTTAATCCCTCCGGCGAAGGCCACTGTGATCAATGTCCAGACAGCGGCCGAGATGGCTCGGGAAGTTTACAAGAATCTTCCCGGAACCGATGTCCTGGTCATGGCTGCTGCCGTCTCTGATTTTAGGTTTGAGAGCGCGGCGCCTCAAAAAATCAAGAAAAGCAACGCTCCGGCCAAAGTCGGAATCGTTCGCACGGAAGATATCCTGACCGGCGTCCGGAGGAAAAAAAGAAAAAAGGGGTTGGTCGTGGTCGGGTTTGCCGCTGAGACAGAGGATGTCAGACGGAATGCTCTGGCCAAGCTGCGCGAGAAAGAGCTCGAGCTCATTGTGGCCAACGACGTCTCAAGCCGCGAGACCGGGTTCGAGTCTGATTTCAACCAAGTTCTCCTGATCGACAAGCGCGGCGTTGTGACTGATACGGGACGATTGACAAAACGAGAAATCAGCCGGCTGATCATGGACAAGATAGAGGATTTGCTTGAGCGGAAAAACTGATCACCTGCTCCACTCGCTGGGTGAGAAACTGAACTTCCTGGCCCAGCTTGGTGTCGATTTCGTTTTCGTCGAGGAAAAGAAGTCTCGAAAGAGCGATTTTCTCCTCTCTCTCCACGAAAAAATCTTGCGCTGCCGGCTGTGTCCGCTGGCCGACCGCCGGGAAAACGCCGTGCCCGGAGAGGGCCATTTCGACGCGCCTCTCATGTTTGTCGGTGAAGCTCCGGGCGCAGACGAGGATACTCAGGGCCGGCCGTTTGTCGGCCGGGCCGGACAGCTTTTAACGAGAATCATCGAAGCGATGAAATTCAAAAGGGACGATGTCTTCATCACGAACGTCGTCAAATGCCGCCCGCCCGATAACCGCACCCCCTCCAAAGAAGAAATTGAGGCATGCCAGCCCTACCTTCTGGCCCAGGTCGAAGCCATCCAGCCCCGCGTGATCGTGACGCTCGGCAAAGTGGCCACAGATTTTTTCGTGCCCGTCGATGTGAGCATGAGCAGCATAAGGGGAAATTTCTTTGAGTTCGGGAAAATACTGATCATGCCGACGTTTCATCCTTCCTATGTCATCAGAAACGAAGGGAACAGGAATATTAAAAAACTTGTCTGGCAGGATATGCAAAAAGTCATGTCTGTCCTCGGCAAAAAATGACGCTTTACGCGGATGTCGTCCTGCCCCTTCCTCTTAGCCGGGCCTTTAGCTACACCGTCCCCCCTGAACTTGAGAGTCAGATCAAGCCCGGCGTGCGCGTTCTGGTGCCCTTTGGCGAGCGGCTGTTGACCGGGTTCGTCATCAGGTCCAGGGCTAAGAAAAAGAGGGAAGACTTGAAGCTTAAAGCCGTTTGCGAGGTGCTGGGCGAAGCGCCCTTTTTTTCTTCGCGGATTCTCTCTTTTACCGAAAAGCTGAGCCGGTATTATTTCCTCCCCTGGGGGGATATCCTCGAGGCTGCTGTGCCTCCTTCGTTCTTGATCCGGAGCAGGGCATTGCTTGTCCTCAGCCAAAAGGGCCTTGAAGCGCTTGGTCAGGGTCTTCTGTCCGAGGAGGAGAAGGCGATTGCTCTCCTGATCAAGGAAAAAGCTCGCCGTCCCCGGTTCCTGGAAAGGAAGCTGAGCTTCATGAATGCGGCGGCTGTCTTGACCCGGATGGAGAAAAAGGGCCTGATTCTCGCCAGGAAAGAGGTCAGGCGTGTGAGAAGGAGGGCGAGGACTGAAAACGCCAGCCCGCCGGCTCAACTTGAGCTTGATTTTTCGTTCGACAGCAGTCTCCGGCGGCCGTGTGACATCATTCACCAGGCCATCGCCGGTAAAAAATTCACATCTTTCCTCGTTTTTGGCCCTGGAGGACGGCGTGAAGCTATCTATTTTGAGCTTATCAAAAGGACTCTGCACGACGGAAGGAGGGTGCTTTATCTTATCCCTGAGATTTCTCTATCCGAGGCGCTCCTCGATAAACTGGAAAGACGGCTGGGAAGAGAAGCGGCTGTTCTCCACAGCGGGCTGTCTGAAAAGAGGAGGGAACTTGAATGGCAGAAGGTCCAGGAAAAAAGGGCCCGGGTTGTCGTTGGGTCGCGCTCAGCGCTTTTTTCCCCCCTCGATAACCTCGGGTTGATCATTCTGGATGAAGAACAGGACGAGTCTTATCGTCAGCAAGAGGGAATGGCTTTTGATATCCGCCAGGGAGCCTGGTTGAGAGCGAAGGAAGAAAAAGCCGTCCTGCTCATGGGCAGCGCCATGCCCTCTGTTGAGTCTTATTACAGAGCCAAAAAGGGCGGATATCTCATCGACCTTGGTCGGGAGAGACGGAAGCCACAAGTTATCCTGACTGACAGCCGGAAGGACGCAGCCGTCGTCTCACGTTTGCTCAAAAAGAAGATAAAGGAGAGGCTCGATAAAAAAGAACCGGTTCTTCTCTTTCTTAACAGGCGGGGTTACGCTGCTTATCTGGTCTGCGTCCGGTGCGGTTTTGTTCCCAAATGCAAGCGGTGCGAGCTGGCTCTTACCTACCATAAGAAGGATGGAAAGCTCGTCTGTCATTATTGCCGCTATTCCAGGCCGAGCCTTGAGGAGTGTCCGCGTTGCAGAAGCCGGCTCATCGCAAAAAGAGGACCAGGGATTGAGGCAGTGGCCGAAGACCTAAAAAAAACTTTCCCCCAGAGTCGGGTCAAAATCCTGGCCGCAGATGAGGCGGGGCGGAAGAGAGAAAAAGAAATGATACTGGACGATTTTTTGAGGGGCCATGTTGATATCCTGATCGGAACCCAACTTCTTGTTCATCAAGTAAACCTTCCGCCTGTTTCCCTGGTCGGCATCCTTCACCCTGAAATGGTCCTCCATCTGGCTGATTTCAGGTCTAGCCAAAAGGCCTTCCAGTTTATCTCGAAAGCGCTCGTTTTCCTCCCTGACGAAGCCGCCGCCGAGGCTGTCATTCAGACTTCAACCCCGGAGCATTTCAGCATCCGGGAGGCTGCCCGCGGCAGTTATCAGGCTTTCTATGCTCAAGAGATCAGGCTCCGCCGGCTCATGGGTTATCCTCCCTTTTCGTGCCTGGCCGAGGTCGTCCTCCAGGGTGATAACTTACGCCGCCTGGCCGAGAAAGCAAGAGCCTTTGCCGCCCGGATAAGAGATTCGAGCGAAGACATAGAAATCTTTGGGCCATCCTTGGCGTCTGTGGCCCGCATGAAAGGGTCAGGCCGCATTCAGGTGGGCTTAAGAGCGAAGAATAAAAGAAAGTTGGATAAAGTTTTAAGACCCGTCCTCGAGGGAATTCGATTTAAGCGCTCAGTAAAAATCTTCGATTAGACGGCAGGGCTTCCCGCAGGCGCCTCCCCTTTTAATCATGCTTTCGGATGATTTTGATCGTGACTGTTTGTGAGACGGTTTGCGTGAGCACGGCCTTGATGGTGACAGTAACCTCGTTCGATGCAATCTCCACCCATGTCGGGCCAATGTAGGTTATCGAGGCTACTCCATTGCCGCCTGTTAAGGCGTACGTATGCCTTAGACCATCAGCAAAAATGCCAACATCACTCTCGAGGATGAAGTAAACCGGGTAATCCTGGGCCGGCGCTCCGCCGATGAGCACGCGAGCTCTGATTTCGGACGTGGGGTTCGAATCGCCAGCGTAGATAACGGACGGGATCGCTTCCAAGGTGAACGAAATTCGATCCGCATCCCGGACGACATAGAGAGGGGCTGTTTCGTAGATAAACTGCGAGCCTTCCCAAGCAACGGTCGCCTTGATATAGTAGGTGGCATTGCCTGATATTTCTCCAGAGAGGGGACCGTAATAGTTAATCCTGACTGATCCTGAACTGTCTGTGTTTTTTGACTGAAGGGCCATGTTCCCTTCGAAGTAACCGAGGTCGACTCTCGCCCCCGCGCCGTTTATTGTTTCGAAGAAAACGGTCTTGCCGGCGATGGCGGTTCCATCGTACTTTTTCAGCGTTGCCGTTATCGTTGTCATCTGGCGGGTGGTCAGGCCGGCGAAAAGGACATTCGGGTTGGCGTTGAGATGGAGAAGGACAGCAAAAGAGGACGGCCCGAGAGGTGAGGGCTCTTCCACGGCGCTTCTTTTGCAGGAAGAGAAGCAAAAGATTGCCAAAGCCAAAGAGACGATGATGATGGTCGTCTTGTTTTTCTTCATGTTCGTCATCCTTTTTGGTTTATATTCCATCGACATCTTCATTTCTGGTCTCTTCTCTTAGGTTTAGCTTGCATCAACGTAGTTGGAAAAGTAGATCGTCAGGTAGCCTGTCGCTTTAACTTTTCTTTGGGCCAGGTCCTGGCCGTAGAAATCGATCCTGGCAACGACTTGGAGGACTCCTTCTGCCCTGCCATCAGCAAGCCGGACGAGCGGCGGTTCCAGCTTGGCTACTTCTCTGACGACGACCAAAGAGATAGAGGTCGTGCTTCCAACCTTTATCAGGGCTGAGAGGGAACCTTCGAACGGTAACGGGACATCAACGCCGGGAGTGTTTTTTCCGTCCACCCTTGAATAGGAAACCGTGTACCGGTTGACGATGATGTCGTTATACTGGGAGGTTCCAAGAAAAGGATTAGGATCCAGCGTCTCTGCTCTCAACGTTGCTGTGGCTATGTCCGCAACCACGGTGTCATTTTTAAGGACGTCGGATTGAAGATAGTCGGCGGCATTGCCTTCTTGGTCTTGGCCACGAATGCTTTCGACGATGAGCAGCGAGCCTGACCTGGAGTCATCTTCAATAGGGTTGCAGGCCGAGAGAATGAGGAAAACCGGGAGGACAACCGATATGCTTAAGACCTTTTTCATGTTTTTCATGGTCGCACCCCTTATTTTATGATTCGAGGAGTGATAAAGATGAGCAACTCCCTGTTTTGTTTCGTTCGGGCAAAAGACCGGAAGAGGTTTCCTAAAATCGGGATCGAATGAAGAAACGGCACTCTTTCGCGGGTGATCGAGTCTTCTGTCCTGTAGATGCCGCCGATTACCGTGGTTCCTCCATCAGGGACCATGACCGTCGTCTTGGCGCTCTGGGTTGTGATCGGCGGAATGCCGCTGACGAGGTTGGCGAAATCGGCAGCGTTGTTCTGGATTTCGAGCGTCATGATGATCGTGCCCTCGGCCGTGATCTGGGGTGTGGCTTTGAGCTCGAGGGCAGCGTTGACATAGCGCGTGGTCACCGTGAAGTTGGCGACCGTCTGGACAGGGATCTGCCGGCCCTGGATGATTTCGGCGGCCTGGTTATTTTGAGTGGTGACTTTCGGGCAGGAAATGATCCGTCCTTGCCCAGATGTTTCGAGAGCAGTTATGGCCATGTCCAGCCTGAACGTATCCAGGATGTTGGCGAAGGAAAACCCGAGCGCGGTGGTAAAAGCCGGCGCCGGGAGGTTGATCGCATAGCCACCCAGCGGGCCGCCAATGCCTTTGGTCACGATGCCCTGAGGAATCATGGAGCCATCGACGAGCATCTTGTTGGGGAACTCGAGGCTGGTCTGGTTTCCGTAGAAGGGGTCGGCCACACCCCTGAACCCCCACTGAATACCAAGGTTGCGGATGAAGGTTGAGGTGGCTTCCACGATCCTTGCCTCGATCGACACCTGAGGTGTTGGGGTGTCAAGCACGGCGATCAGCTTTTCCAGCAGGTCCAGACTCTCCTTGACGTCAGATATAATCAGCGTGTTCGTCCGCTCGTCAATCGTGATCTGGCCGCGCTCTGATTTCTTCTGGTTCAGGAGCGACATGACGTCCCGCGCCTTGGAGTAAGAAAGCGTGATGGTTTTGACAATCAAGGGGCCGGCCAGCTCCCGGCTTTCGCGAAGCCTTCGCTGTTCTTCGTCTTCCCGCGTCAGGACGCTGATCGGGGCGATGCGCAGGACATTCCCCTCGAGGACTTTACCCAGCTTGTTGTTCCTCAGAAGGATGTCGAGGGCCTGATCCCAGGGAACATCCTCCAGGTTGCAGGTGACAACGCCCCTGACCTCCGGGTCGAAGACAACGTTCAGCTTGGCGAAGTCTCCTAAGTAAAGGATGACATCCCTTAAATCGGCATCCTTGAATTTAAGGGTGATGATTTCCCCCGTGTATTTAACTTCGGCTTCCGCGATCGTCCTGGGTTTATATTTTTCCTCCTGAGCCTGTTCTTGGGTAAATTCCGTTTCCTGGGCAGGTTTGTTGTTGGCGGCTTTTCTCGGGCCATTGGGGACGGAAACGGACTTGGCAGCCTGAGGAGGCGGCTGACTCGCCTTTGGAGGAGCCATCGTTACTTCAGGCGAGGGGAGAGAAGGATTCTCTGGTGCAGTTTTAGCCGCGACGGCAGGGAGAGATAGGGTGTCCTTGAAGAAGCCGACGACGATTTCGTCGTTGCCGACATTGAGGCTGTACTGTTGAGGCCTCTCAAGGTCAAAGACCATTCGGGTGATCGACCTTGGGTTGCCGAGCTGGAACTGGGCAACTCTGGCTCTCTTCAGCCCGTATTTTTCCACGGCCAAGACGGAGGCCGGCTCCTCATAGATAGCGTTAAAAATGTCAACAACCAGGCGGAGTGGTTCTTCCAAGGCAAAGACTTGAGAGAGAGCTCCGGAACTGAGGCGGGCTCGGAAACGGAGCAACGCATCGTTCTCTTCGACGTTCAGTTTGTCCATGAAGATTGTTTCCCCCGGCCTTGTTTCCAGATCCCGTTGGACGTCCGCCGCGACGACGTATTCGCCGCCTCCCCTCTGGATCTTGTTCAATTCGACGATCGTCTTTGTGCGGTCGGCGTAGACCCGGTAAGGGACCTGTTCGCGGAGCTTGAGGAGGAGACGAGATGTGTCGCTTCCCAATTTCTCCAGGTCAATGCTCACCAGGAAGTTGGGGTCGGCTGATTGGACCTGAGGGGCTTGAGCGAGGACGATTCCGCTGAGTTCAAGGACCAGGGTTTTGGGGGACTCTTTGGCATAGAATGCCCTGATAAAGGGAGCGGCAGCATCGGCCTCAAGGATAATCTTGGTGCTGAGCTTTCCAGGCTCAACGAGAATCTTATCTATGGTGGCTGGAGAAGATGAAGAGAAAATAGAGGCGGAGCAGAAGATTAAGAGGCTTAAAAAAGTGAGTTGCCAAATTTTCCTTTTCATGTTTAACGCTCCTCCGGATTTATTTCTTTAACGACGTCTTTTGGCTTGGTCAGGGGAATGCCCCGTTCGTTGATTTTTCGGAAAATGACCTGACGCTCGTTGATGGCCAGAATAAAGCCGTCAGCCAGCTTATCGCCAACCTCAAAATAATAGGGAAACCCTTGAGGTACGCTGAGGATAGCGGTGAATTTTTTCTTGTATTTGACTATTCCGATAAGATTAATATCATCGATTGAAAGCTGAAGGGCGTCTGCGCCCGCTATTTTCTCTTTAATCTCCTTCCCGGCCAGCAAGTTCTTGAAAGGATCTCGCCTTCCCGCCGGGTCGTAGGTGGGCAGAGTGGATCGAAGGTCGCTCAGAATCTCCTTCTCCGGGTCGACGACCTGGGTCTGCTCCTGCGGGCTGAGAAGGGAGCTCGCCCCGCAGAAAAGACCCAAGGCAATCAGAAGGACGGTTGTCTTTTTCATGTTGCCCTCCTCTTTGGCTTGGGAGCGGGCCCCTGAGACACAGCGCTTTCATCCAGAAAGATGTACGTCTTGGCAGTAAAATTTGAGCTGATGGTCACATCCTCAGTCTGGTTGGCGATAGCCTTAATCGTGAAGTTCTCTATGTTGAACAACCTAGCAAATTTACTCAACCGGTCAAAAAAGGTGGCCAAGTTGTGGTAGTTGCCCCTAATTTCGATAGGAATCGGCCATTCGGAGTAAAACTCCATGTTGATCTCTCCGCGCGGAGCGAACCTGATGATGTCCAGCCTGGAATCGTAAGCCAGCTGCTGGATTCGCCTCAAAATGACATCGATCTCTTTTTGTTTAGGGATGATAACCTCGAGCTCTTTGAGCGTCTGGTTCAGCGTCACCAGTTGGGATTCAATCTTGTCTAACTCCCTCTTCTTTTCCTGAAGCTGGGCCGCTTCTCTCTCGACTTTCAGCCTCTCGGCTTTGATCCTCTGGAGCTCGGCCTGCTGCGGCTTGAAGTAAAGGAAGAAAGCGAGCCCGAAGATAACCACTGCCAAAAGGACATAGCCATACCAAGGCCAGTTTTTCATGCTCATCACCCTTTCTTTGCTTTCGGCTTCGCCGCCTTCTCTTGAGGTTGGGCCGCCTGCGGGAACAAGTAGTTCAGCGTCAGGGAGAACTCAAGGAATTGCGTGTTCCGGCTTGACTTTTGAGTTGATGAAATGAGGTTCACGTTGGCGAAATGAGGGCAGTTCTGGAGGTTGAAGATGTAGTCGGCGATGAGGTTGTTGGAGAGCGCGTTCCCCCGCATCTGGATGAGTTGCCCCTGGAAAGAGACTTCGGTCAGCCAAACCCACTCAGGCAACCTCCGGCTGAGCTCGTCCATGATCTTGACCGCCGTGTCCTGTTGCGCCTTGAGCTCGCTGATGAGGTTGATCTTTCGCTCGAAAAGAGCCTTTTGTTTCTCCAATTCTTCGAGCTTGGCCGTGACATACTGGAGCTTGCTCTTTTCAGCTTGAGCGGCTTCCAGACCGTTTCGTTCCTGGCTAATCATTCGTTTTTGGAGGACAAAGGCCGCAGCCAAAACCCCGATGATCAACAGGACGACGAGCGTGGTGAAGGGGAAGGCTTTTTTTTCCCTGACCTCCGGCCCTGGAAGAGGAGGCCCTTCCTTGATTTCCTTTGCTTCCGGCTTGAGTAAGTTAATCCGTATCATTTTACTTTTCCATTTTCCGAGTGGCTAATCCAACAGCCACACCGAAAAGCGCGGCCATCTCTTCCTGGTAGAGGGGCTCCAACTTCTTCTCATCGTAATGGACATTGCGGAAAGGGTTGAGGATCTCTGTCCTGATGTTGAATTTCTGCTCAAAAGCCCCGGCCATGTTTTTAAGGTGGGCCAATCCGCCACTCAGGTATATACGTTCGATTTTCTTTTCCCTTTTTTCTCCCGCTTCATAAAAAGAGAAGGTTTTGTCGATCTCATCGAGCAGGTCTTTGATGTTGAAATGAATGACCTCATCCGCTTTTTCCGCCGGAATAGACTTGCTGGGGATGCCCTTGAGCAATTTTTCAGCTTCATCGAAACTGATGTTCAGCTCTTTGCGGATATTCTCGACAAAAAAGAAGCCACCGATAGAAAGGTCGCGGAAAAGCTGAGAATTTCCCCGTTCGACAACGGCAATGTTGGTGATGTTGGCCCCGATATTGATGATGGCCAAGATCTTGGATTCGAACTCTTCGGGATAGTTGACTTCCAAGGCATTCTGAAGGGCGAAAACGTCGACATCGATAGCCACCAAGTTCTTGCGAGCCTGGTTGACGACGTTGCTGTAGTTGGCGATCTTGTCCTTCTTGGCGGCGACAAGGAGAATGTCGAGGTTTTTCTCTGGAGCGCCCCGAGGCGGCTTGAGGATGGCGTAGTCCACGTTCGTCTCTTCATAAGGATAGGGGATGTTGTGCTTGGCTTCCCAGACGATGGACTCGGCCAGCTCCTCCTTCTCCATCGCAGGGAGTGAAATTTTTTTGATGATCACGGCGTTACCGGAGATGGAAATGACCACGTTCCTGTTCTTGAATTTGGACTCGTCAAAAATCATCTTGATCGTTTCGACAACGGCTGTGGAATCGATGATCGTTCCCTCAACGATGGCGTCATGGGGGAGAAGCGCGTAGCCGATCCGGCTCACTTCAAAGACATCGCGGTCCTTCTTTGTCTTGGCCTTCACCTCGATGGCCTTGACGGAATGAGAGCCGATGTCCAATCCGACGATCCCTTTGTCTTGGCTTAAACCAAACATTTTTCTTCCTGCCTTTTAAGCGTTAATCGGGAAAAAACTTCTTCGCTTGGTGAGTTTTTCCTTGAGTTTCTTTTCCACGATTTTTGGCACCAAGTCCTTGACACAGCCGCCCAGCATGAAAACTTCTTTGACCAGCCTCGAACTCAAGAAGGAGTAGTTGACGCTGGGCATCATGTAGAGCGTTTCAATCTCGGGATTGAGCTTTCGATTCATGAGGGCCATCTGAAATTCGTACTCGAAATCAGACACGGCCCTTAACCCCCGCATGACGATATTCGCCTTATTTTTTCTGGCAAAATCGACCAGCAGACCGTCGAATGCCTTGACCTCGATCCTTGGCTCCTGGGCAAAAATCTGCTGAATGATCATAACCCTATCTTTAGTCGAAAACAGAGCCCTTTTTTTGGGATTTTTGAGCACGGCGATGATGATCTTGTCGAATATCCTCAACCCCCTCAAAATGATGTCGACGTGGCCGTTAGTGATTGGGTCGAAAAAACCCGGGTAGACAGCGCGATTCTCCATCCAAGGCACAGACCGTTCTTCTCTCAAGAGGTTACATAAGTCATTATCAGAAAAGCTGTGCTTTGTCAACATAATTTCTCGCTGTAAACAGGGATGTTGCACTCATATACAATTTCACGGGCCGTTCTCCTCAGTCAATCACCCTTTGAGGGGAGATTGGAGGTGAAATCAGGCCGCCGTCGTCGGCGATGGCCGCTCTGGAGGCAAGGCCTGATTATAAAGACGCAAAAAGTAGGGTTGATTTCTCAATGTTTTTGAAAGACAATAATCTCGAGGGCCCGGCCAGGATATTGGCATGAAGATATGGGCAAGTTCTCGTCCTGCATTTTTCTTTCTTGCCTTTTTGTTTTTTTCAGTGTGGCTCGTGTCTTCTGGTCAGGAAAGCGATCCCTATATAAAGAAGCGGAAGAACATGGTTTCCGAACAACTGGCGGGCCGCGATATCAATGACCGCAAGGTTCTCGAGGCGATGGCCAAAGTCCCCCGGCATCTTTTTGTCAGTCCATCTTACCGGAGCCAGGCTTATGAAGACTATCCTTTGCCCATTGACGAAGGCCAGACAATTTCTCAACCATACATCGTTGCCCTGATGACCCAATGCCTCGGTCTCCGCTCGGGAGAAAAAGTCCTGGAGATCGGAACGGGATCAGGCTACCAGGCGGCTGTCCTCGCCCAGCTTACCGACAAGGTTTTTACTGTGGAAATAAGAGAAAATCTGGCGACGAAGTCTTCCCAGACTCTGAAAAACCTGGGGTATGAGAACGTCCATGTCAAATGGGCGGACGGCTATTTTGGCTGGGAAGAGGAAGCGCCGTTCGACGCCATTATGGTCACTTGCGCCGCCAATCATATTCCCCCTCCGCTCCTCAACCAGCTTAAGGAAGGCGGCCGGCTGGCCATTCCCCTTGGCAGCACTCTTTATTTTCAAACCCTGACCCTCGTCACAAAGGTTGAGGGGAAGCCGAGAGTAAAGCACATTTCAGGGGTCCGGTTTGTTCCCATGATAGGCGAAGCGGAGAAAAGGAAGAGCGGCTAAATAGCCACCGGCAGCGAGAACCAGCACGGCGTTATACCCCGCGCTCAGGGCGATCAAGTGGGCCAAAACAGAATGGACGACCGTTGAGAAAGCGTTAGCCGACCAGGCCCAGGGGATGAGCTTTGAATTGGTTTGTTCGAGGAGGCGGATCCCCGTTGGGAAGGGAAATCCCATAAAGAAACCCAAGGGGAAGATCAGTCCTAGAGAAAATACTATCTTCAGTCCCAAGCTCAGGCCGACATGCCTTTCAAAAAAAGAAGGAAGAAGAAAAAGATAAAGCAAGGTCAGCATAGCGCAGAAGAAAAGGCATGCTCTCATTCTTTTCATCGGGTTTTTTCCGAGCATCTTTTTTGAACTGAGGCTTCCCAGTCCAGAGGAAAAAAGCAGGGAAAAGATGACGGTTGAGACTGAAAAGAGAGGGTGTCCTAAGAAAAGAATAAATTTTTGGATAAGCGTAATCTCGATGAAGATGAAGGCGGCGCCAAGAAGACCGAAGTAGAAAAAAACGAGGACGAAATTCCTCTGGGGCAAAGGAGAATCCTGCTTCAGGCCTGAGAGCGGGAGTAGGATGAAGATAAAGGCGGCCAATCCGGCCTGAAAAAGAAGAAGGCCGAGGACAAACTTGCCTTCAAAAAGAAAAGTCAGGTTCTTCCCCAGAACTCTATAGGTCGCCTTGGCTTTTTTCCATTTGTAGTAGTCGTGGAAGAAAGGCCGGTTATCCGTTGCGGGTTTGACCTCAAAAAGATAGTCTTTTGACAAAGCTCTCCGTGAAGAAGAATTGAGGAGAAGAAGAAAAAGTTCCTCGTAGACAGGCCTGTCCGTCTGATTATAGATGTTGAGCTCTTCTTGTTTTATTACAGGATGATAGACCGTATCGAATAGCCGTTCCCGGCAGAAGTCTTTCAACCGGCTGATCTCCTGGCCAGAGAACGGTTCTTTTTTAATAAACAGACTCAGCGTGCCCCAGGTTCTTATGGCAGCGAGCCTGGGAGCTGGGTCAAGCTGCTTTCTTTCCAGAGCCTCGATCCAAGTAGCCAGGATTTTGGCCTCCTGGCGCGGCGGCGGGAGCAAATAAAATGTCAGGCTGATGATGCCGTTAGGGGAGAGAAGGTCCAGAAGACGGACAAAAGATTCGACGGTATAAAGATAGTTCTCGCCAATTCCATGGAGCCCGGTCGCCGCCGCGCCGAAGACGTCGGTCAGGCCGAAAACGATAAGGTCGTAGGAGTCATTTTCTTTTCTCATGGCGGCCCGGGGATGCGCTGACACAACCTTGACATCCGGGCGGTTGTAGAGGTCCCCGCAAAAAGAGGCTAATTCATTCCGGAGAAGGTAAGGCAGAAGCGGGTTGCTTTCGAAGACGGCAACTTTTGGGGCCTGGAAAGCGAGAGCTTCGAGGACATCCAAACCGCCCCTCGGCTCTAAGACGAGAACCCTCGGCCGGGAAAGGAGAAAATAGGGCAGGGATGAAGGAAGTGATGAGAGGAAATCCAAGCCCGGGTCATCAAGGCTGGAGACCTTCGTCACGGCGTTGAGATCTCCTCCGTCCAAAGATAGACCAAGTTGGACCGGCGGCTGCTGCCCACTGACAAGGCTCAGCCCTGGAGCAAACCGCACAGCCGGCGAGCGAATGATGTCGAGGCGCGATACTGAGTTCCACCTGGTGAGACAGAGTGTAGCCTGGGGATACTTAAGCGCTTGGGGAAGAGCTTTGAAGGGTGAGATGCGGAAACTCAGCCAGTTCGGTGAGGTGAAGAAAAGCAGCGCCTCGGCGGCGAAGAGAACCAAAAGGAAGGCTAAAAAAAGAGGACGTCGGCGGAGGCTTAGAAAAAAGCAGCCAAGGAGAGCCAGCCCTGAGATGATCACGAAGACGCCGCGCTCACCTCGCGGAAGAAACACGACGACAGCGAGAAAGGAACCGGATCCTGCGCCCAACAGGTCGAAGAAATAAAGCTTGTGAGCCGCCTTAGCTAATCTGGTAAGAGCAAAGGAGATGGTCGCGCCGGCAAAAAAGAAGGGCAAGCCAAGAAAGCAGTAATATGGGAGAATATAGATGAGCTGTCTTTTATTCCAGGGGAGCTGGAAAAAATCGAACGGGAGAGAATTTGAGAGGAAAAAACTCAGCAGCACGGCCAGCGAGAAAAGGAGAGAGCTGAGGCTGAGGAAGCGATCGTTCAACTTTTCTGTCCGGCGCCGGAACAGAGTCAAAAAAGTCCCGCTGGCTCCGTAGCCAAGAAATGCCAGGCTGATCACCAGGAAAGCGAAATGATAATTCTGGGAAATAGAAAGATAACGGGTAAGGGAGACCTGAAGGCACAGCGTGGCTGCGGAGATGAAGGAAATGCCAGCCAGCAGGGACAGCCTTGGTTTCTCCACGATCCCTATAAGTCTGTGTGATCGCGCTGGCAGTGTCAAGCCGCGCCAGTTGCTTTTGCCCGTCCCTTATGCTAATTTTGGAAAAATGATCAAGTTCGGCACTTCCGGCTGGCGCGCTGTGATGGGGGAAGAGTTCACGTTTTCCAATGTCAGGGTTGTCGTCTTGGCTATTGCCAACTACCTCAAGACACGGTTTCCTGGCTGTCCGATCTCGGTTGTCGTCAATTACGACACTCGGTTTCTCTCGGAAAGGTTTGCCGGAGAGGCAGCCAGAATTCTGTCTCATAACCGGATCCATGTCCTGCTTTCCGATAGGGATGCGCCCTCCCAGGCACAGGCCCTCCAGATTATAAAAAAAAAGGCCCAGGCCGGCATCAATTTCACGGCTTCTTTCAACCCTCCCGAGTACAACGGATTAAAGCTCAACATGGAAACAGGCGCGCCGGCGCTTCCCGATGACACCGACAGGGTTGAAGACGAAATCAGGCGGCTGTCCAAACATCCAGTCCATTATCCCTATTACCCAAGAGCTGAATACGTGAAGAAAATCGACCTCCAGGAAGATTATCTGGAATTCATCCAGAAAAAAATCGACTTCGCTTCTATTCGGAAATCGCGCCTGAGAATCGGCGTGGACTTGCTTTATGGAACCAGCCGGGAGTATCTGGATGAGATTCTGGAGGAGAACGGCATTCCTGTTGAAGAAATCCACGGCTACATTGACCCCTATTTTGGCGGCGTCATTCCTTCTTGCAGCGAAAGCAACCTGAAAGAGCTAAAGGAGCTGGTCAAGGAAAAGCGATGCCACCTGGGGATTGCCACTGATGCCGACGGCGACAGGTTTGGGATCGTCGACGAGAAAGGCCGTTTTATCATCCAGAATGTCGTCCTTGCTTTGCTCCTCGATTACCTGGTCAGAGTCAAGGGCTGGCGAGGCGGCGTGGCTCGTTCTGTGGCGACGACCCACTTGATCGACAGGATTGCCCGGCGCTTTGGCTTGCCGCTTCTCAAGACGCCCGTTGGGTTTAAATACATGGCCGACCTTTTCCTGCGGCGCCGCATCATTTTTGGCGGAGAAGAGAGCGCTTCGATCGCCTTCAAGGACCACCTTCCAGAAAAAGACGGGATCTTTGCTGGCCTCTTGGTCGCCGAAATGATGGCCGTCACCGGAAAATCGCTGACCGAGCTGCGGGTTGACTTCGACCGCGCATACGGGAAAAAGCACGGCGGCCAAAGGAATATTCCCCTTAATCCCAAGAATGAGAGGAAGCTCACCGGGCTCATCCTTAACCCTCCCCAGCGCCTGGCTGGGAGAAAGGTCGTGAACATCGAGAGAATCGATGGAATCAAGTTCGATTTTGATGACGACGACTGGCTTCTCTTGCGCTTCTCGGGCACGGAGCCGCTCATCCGCTGCTACGCTGAGGCTGAATCAAAAAAGGAGCTGGAAAGGCTATTGGCCCACGGGTTGGCGGAGCTGGTCTGATGGCCAGGAACGACCAGAAGAGTAGTTCCCTCCGCCGTAAGCTTATCCTGGCAGGGGTTGGGTTTTTCTTCTTGGTCTTACTGATTTCTTCTCTTTTCGGAAAAAAAGGGCTGATCGAAATTTACCAGGCCAGGAGAAATTATAAATCTCTCCAGCAGGAGATCGAGCGCCTGGAAAAACAGAAGAGCCGCTTGCTGAGGGAGATTGAAGAACTCGAAAAAAACCCTTGGGCTATGGATGGAGAAGCCCGGGGAAAGCTCTGGCTGATGAAGCCCGACGAAAAGGTTGTCATCAGGAAAAACGAAAAGAATAAATAAACGCCTTGGCACGCGCGCAGGCCATGCCTCAACAACCTCGTCAGCCCGTCAAAGACTTGCTCAGGGGCTTGAACCGCGCTCAGAAAGAAGCCGTCCTTCATGGGGAAGGGCCTCTCCTCATCATCGCCGGCGCCGGCACCGGAAAGACGAAAGTCATCACTCATCGCATCGCTTATCTCATCGCCTCTAAAAAGGCCAAGCCCGAAGAAATTCTGGCTGTGACGTTCACTGAAAAGGCAGCCAACGAGATGGAGGAAAGAGTCGACGAGCTTATCCCGTACAGCTATTCTTTTGTTCAGATCAGCACGTTCAACTCCTTCGGGGAAAGAGTCCTGCGGAATTATGCCCTGGACCTTGGCTATCCCCTGGATTTTAGGCTTCTCGATGACGTCGAGCAGGCCATCTATTTGCGGGAGAATCTTTTCCGGTTGCCCCTCCGTTACTATCGTCCTTTGAGTTACCCGACTAAGCATATCCAAGAATTGCAGGAAGCCATCAAGAGGCTCAAACAAGAAGACATCAGCCCGAAGGAATACCTGGCTTACGCAGGAGAGCTGGAGAAGAATGTTGGGGATGAAGCCGAAAAAGAGATGGCATGGAAGCACAGGGAGATGGCCGAGGTCTATGCCGCATACGAAGAGCTGATCAAAAAAGAAGGAAAGATCGATTTTGAGGATCAGGTCAACCTTGTCGTCCGGCTTTTCAGGGAAAGGTCCTCTGTGCTCGCTAAGTTTCAGAACCAATACAGGTATATTCTCGTGGATGAATTCCAGGACACCAACTATGTCCAGTTTGAACTGCTCAAGCTTCTGGCGGCTCGGCATAAGAACCTGACCGTTGTGGGCGACGATGACCAGAGCATCTTTCGCTTCCGAGGCGCTTCCCTGAGCAACATCCTCAATTTTCAGAAATTCTATCCCAGAGCAAAAAAGATCGTCCTGGCCAAGAATTACCGTTCGGCCCAGCCCATCCTTGACTCGGCTTACAGACTCATCCAGCAGAACAACCCGAACCGGCTCGAATATAGGTACAAGATAGATAAGAAACTTGTCTCAACAGTCGAAACGTCGGGGAAAACGATTCATCTCCTCCAGTTTGACACTCTTTCCCACGAAGCGGACAGAGTGGCGGGGATTATCCGGGAGTTGATAAATTCGGGCTTCGCGCACAGCGACATGGCCATTCTTGTGCGCCGGAACGCCGATGCCGACGCGTTTCTCCGGGCCCTCAACCTGAAACAGATCCCCTTCCGGTTTTCTGGCAGCCGGGGGCTTTATGCTCAGGAAGAGATCAAAGTTGTCATCGCGTTTATCAAAGCTCTGACCGATTTTGAAGAAAGCCGGAGCCTTTTCTTCCTTGCCCACTCCGAAATCTACCAGGCTGACCTCTACGACCTGACCGTCATCTCCAACCATGCCGAAAAAAGGAACCTCTCGCTCCACCGTGTTTTTAGAGACATCGCCCGGGGAACACTCAATCTGCCCATCTCCTCCGAATCCGCGGCCACGGTCAAAAGAATTTACGAGGATTTGGAATTTTTCGTCGATCTTTCGAGCACCCGAAACGCTGGCCAGGTCGTCTATTCATTCCTTGAAAGAACAGGCTATATTAAGAAGCTCGTTGAAGAGGGGAGTCTTGAGGCCGAGCTCAAAATAAAGAACCTTCGGCTTTTCTTTGACAAGATCAGGAATTTCTCCGAGCTTGCCGCCGACGACTCCATCCAATCTTTCTCCCGCCACCTCGACCTTCTCCAGGAAGTGGGTGATAACCCGGCCACAGCTGAAGCCGAGTTGGAGGAAGATGCCGTCAACGTTCTCACTGTGCACAAAGCAAAAGGCTTGGAATTCAAGGTCGTCTTCATGGTCAGCCTGATCGCGGACAGGTTTCCTGGCCGGGAGAGGAGGGAAAAAATCCCCGTGCCAGACGAGATTTTGAAGGAGGACCTGCCGGCTGATGAAAGCTCCCTCCAGGAAGAGAGGCGCCTTTTTTATGTCGGCATGACGAGGGCCAAGAAACTTTTGTATCTTACCTGGGCCAGGGACTACGGCTTAAAGAGGCTGAAAAAGGTGAGCCCCTTCGTCCTCGAAGCCCTGGACATTCCGGGAATACCCGATGAAACCTTGAGGTCTTCAGCCTTAGAGGAAATCAGACGCTATGGCCTGGAGCAGGCTGAAGAGAGAATCGTTCCCCGGCTTAAACTCAAGGAAGTCATCACGTTGAGTTATTTCCAGGTTGAGGACTATCTCACCTGTCCTCTGAAGCATAAATATCGGCATCTGTTAAGGATTCCCGTCCTTCCCCATCATAACCTTGTCTTTGGACGGGTGCTACACAACGCTGTCCATTTTTTCTTGAGAAGAAGAATGGCTGGCCAGCCGCTTCAAGAAAGCGAGCTTCTTGAGGAATACGAACGCCTCTGGATCAACGAGGGGTATCTCAGCCGGGAGCATGAAGAGATGAGGAAGAAGGCGGGCCGCGAAGCCCTGCAGCGGTTTTTCCGCCGGGAGGTCGCTTCAGGCCAAGTGCCTGCGTATCTTGAAAAAAGTTTCAAGTGGCAGCAGGATAGGATCAAGTTTATCGGCCGATGGGATAGGGTTGACATCCGGGACGAAGGAGCGGTGATCGTTGATTTCAAAGCTGCTGAAGTGAAAAACCAGAAAGAGGCTGACCGGAAGACGGCGGAAAGCCTGCAGATGGACCTGTATGCGCTCTCCTTCGTCAGAACCCAGCCCTTCCCGCTTATTGAAACACAGCTATATTTTTTGGAGTCAGATATCATTGGGCGGGCCAATAAAGGGGAGCGAGAGACGGCCAAAGCCTGGGAAAAAATCAAGGAAGCCGAAGAAGGAATCCGCTCCCAGAACTTCGCTGCCCGGCCGGATTGGCACAATTGCAGCTACTGCGAATTCAAAACCTTTTGCCCCTTCACCTACGCGTATTAATCAGTTGGATGCCAGAGGGGCATAATAGCCCAGGGTTTTTCTTTTTCAAGGACGCGGAAAATAAGCAGGAGCTTTTCCATGTCGGGGCTGAGGAGAGGATGGCTGATCTTGGCCTCTTTCCTGCCGAATAGAGAGGCGAAAAACGAGATTTTCTTCGGCCAGATGATCAAACGGACGTCTTCATCGAGGGGAATTCCGGCCAGCTTCTTGGCCAGCTCGATGGCCTTGGTGATTCCGCCGACCTCATCAACGAGGCCTATCTCTTTGGCCTGACTGCCCGTCCATACTCTTCCCCGGCTTACTTTGTCCACATCTTCCTTGGAGAGGTTGCGGCCCTCGGCAGCCTTGGACAGGAAGCGGTCGTAGATCCACAGGATTTCTTTTTTCAGGAATTCTTTTTCCTCAGGCGTCAGCCCTCGAAAAGTCGTGAAGAGGTCGGCCCTCTTTCCGTAGGTCAACTTTTCGGCGGTGATGCCCATTTTTTCGTAGAAGGCGGACATATTGACTTTGCCCGAAAGGACGCCGATGGAGCCGGTCAATGTCTGAGGCTGGGCGACGATTTTGTTGGCCGCCATGGAGATCCAGTAACCCCCTGACCCCGCCAGGTCGGACATGGAGACGACGACAGGCTTTTCCTTCTTGGCCAGGGCGACCTCCCTCCAGATGACATCAGAGGCGACGGCCGACCCTCCGGGGCTGTCAACGCGGAGAACGATCGCAGCAACGCTCCGGTCTTCACGGGCCCGGCGAATCCAGCGGGATAGCGTCCTGCCGCCAATGGTCTGATAGTAGCCCTCTCCGCTGTGGATCGGTCCCATCGCATAGATAAGGGCCACCTTTCTTCCCTTGCCCAAGCCGACAGAAGACAGACTGACCTTATCGTACTCGCTAAGCTTGATTCGCTCGAGTTTTTTCTCTTTCTCAAGGAGGAGCTTCTCCAGTTCGTCTTGATAGAGGAGATCATCGACGAGGCCCGCCTGGAGGGCTTTTTCGCCCTGGAAAAGGCCTTGGTCGATGAGTTGTCTGACCTCTTCCTCGGTCTTCTTCCTCGCCTCGGCCACCGCCCGGACATACTGGCCGAAGATGTCGCCGTACAGGGATTCCATCATCGTCCGGTGGGCCGGGGTGAATTCTTCCTCTGTGAACATGTTGTAGGCCGTTTTGTATTCTTCGACATGTTCGACTTCGACCTCGACCCCCAGCTTTCCAAGCCCTTTCTTAACGAACGGCACCCAGCCGCCAATCCCGTTGACACCCAGCCAGCCCAGGGGGTGGAGAACAATCCGGTCGCAGGCCGTGGCCAGATAATATTCTTTATCGAACTCAGGCGCTTCCTCGACGTAGGCGTAGGCTTTCTTCCCTGATTTTTTAAAATCAAGAACAGCCTCGCGAATTTCACTGGCCTTGGCCCAATCGCATTCGAGATAGCCGATTCGCAGGAGAAGGCAGCGGACGCGGCTGTGGGCCTTGGCCTTGCGGATGTTCTGCCAGAGGTCGTGGATGGAGAGAGGCCTGATTCCCAGGAAATAATTGGTCCAGAACTCTGGTTCGGCAAACTCATGGACCGGCCCGGTGAGGTCGATCTCAAGATAAGAATTCGCCTTGACGGCCGGCGGTCTTCTGAATTCGTAATAAAGAAAAGCGAAGATCGTGGCGGTTATCAGAAAAATGAAGATGAGGACAATGATGAGGACATAATTGCCTTTTCTCATTTCTCCTCCACAGTCCTGTTACGGAATTCTCGCCCTGGAGTTTAAGGGCGAATATGAATATACCAGAAATGCCCGGCCTGGGATAGCCTTCCATAGAACGGAAAAGGGCCTTGATTTCTTTTCTGGGATATGAAAGAATTGAGTGACTTTGATCGCTTTGTCCAGCCGAAAAAAGACTGGAATGGCGATGGAGGTGCAAGGAGGTTTTTTGTATGTCTGCTTCAAAATTGTATGTGGGTAACCTCAACTACAGGACCACAGAGGAGAAGCTGAAAGACCTTTTTTCCCAGTTCGGAGAAGTGAATTCAGTCAACATCCTCCAGGGACGCGGTTTTGGCTTTGTCGAGATGGCTACCCCGGAATCGGCCCAGGACGCCAAGGCCAAGCTCAACGGCACAGAGTTTGACGGCCGGAAGATTATCGTCAACGATGCCAGGCCTCGAACAGAAAGACGAGAAAGCCGGGGAGGAGAGCGCAGAGACTTCCGCAAGTTTTAAAATAGATACCGTCTTTTAAGAATTCATTGAGGCCCGTTCTCGAGGGCTTGAGACGAAAGGGGGCTTTTTGCGTAAAACCTTTTCGCCGCGGCTTTTTTGCGGCCAGGGTGAACCTTTTCTGAAAAGCGCCCGTAGTAGACCATGAGGCTTCTGAATGAGCACGGAAAAATTAACCTGGCAGGAGTAAGACGTCGGGTTTCTCTAAGCGGCTGGGGAAAAGCGCCATCGCATGGACAGGATAAAAGAGACGACGCATGATGACCTCTGGATTCTTCTCGAAAAAGCCAAGGACGGCGACAGAGACGCCTTCAAAACCGTTGTTCGCCTCTACCAGCAAAAGGTCTTTCAGATGGCCTATTCTTTTCTCCGGAACCGCGAAGACGCCCTCGATATCGTTCAGGAAACTTTCATGAGGCTCTATCAGAAATTCGACACTGTTGACACGGAAGGAAATTTCCAAGTCTGGTTGCTGCAAATCGCCAAAAACCTGTCCATCGACTATTACCGGAAGCACTACAGCCGGCGGCGGGAGATGGAGGTTGAGAAGAGCGTCGATGAGCTCGACCCGGCTTCAGGGGCGGCAGCATCGCCCGGTTTGAATTCTGATTTGCGCCAAGCGTTTTCTCGATGCCTTGATAAGCTTGGGGAAAGGCAACGGCTTGTTTTTGTTATGAAACACTATAACGGGCTTCATTATAAAGAGATCGCCGAAATTCTCGATATATCCATAGGGACGGTGAAGTCCCTCCATTTTAAGGCGGTCCAGAACATGAAAAAATTGCTGAGCCCGCAATTGGGGATGCAACCATGAAAGAATGCCGACAAGCGAGAAAAAACATGGCGGCTTTTCAGAGCGGAGAGCTTGAGGGCCGCGAAAGAGAGCAGGTCATACGCCATATTGAGCAGTGTGCCGCCTGCCGCGCTGAACTCGAACTTTTCCAGCGGACGCTCCAGAGCGCGGATGCTCTAAAACCCGAGTTCGACAAGGTCATGGCTTCTATTGATTGGGACGAGATGTCTGAGAAAATCGTGGCTTCGGCCTGGGACAAGAGGAAGCGGCCCCGAACTCTCCCGGAACGGGAGAAATTCTGGCTGTTCTCGCCTAAGCTCAAGCCTGTCGTGGCCGGACTTCTTTTGGGAATCCTGGTCGGGGCTGTGGCTGCCTGGTTCGTTTTCAGAGGACGCACGTCGGAAAACGGGGGAGTCGCGTCCCTCTTTGCTTCCAAGGAGTTTCTCGACCGGGTGGACCTGGAGATTGCCAGGCGGGAGACGCTCGACTACCTGGAAAAAAGCCAGGCCGTACTTCTTGAGTTCGCCCAATCATCTGCTGCGGACGGAAAATTCCGGCTGAATGAAGCGGTTGCGGCGAAAGCCAGAGAGCTTCTCTCCAAGAAGAAATTCCTCAACCTTCAGTTGGAGAAAGCCCAGATGGCCAAAGCCAAAGATATCTGTGACCAGATTGAGCTTCTTTTCTACGAGCTGGCTGCCGTGAGCGAAGGCCTGACCGAAGCCGAACGCCAGGAGATCCAGAACCTGATTGAAGACAGAAGTCTTCTTTTAAAAATAAGACTGCTTAAAAAAGAACTCCAAAAAAGCGAGGTCTGAGGTGAGAAAAACTGCCTTATTTCTAGGGATAATGTTGGCCGCCCTCCTCTGGGTTTGGGGAGGGGCCCAGCCCTCACCAGAGGAAAAGATTTTCCAGGAGGCCAAGATTCTCCTGTTTGACGAGAAATGGGAAGAGGCCCAAAAGAAACTGGAAGCATTCCTCCAGGATTACCCTTCCAGCCCGCTGGCCTGCCAGGCGATTTTTTATCGCGCCAAGTGCCTCGGTAAACGGAGAGCAAAGCAGATAGAAGCCCTGACCGCCTACGAAGATTATCTGGGCTGTAAGGACAGAAACCCCAGCCTGGTCGAGGAAGCCGAGACCTCTATCATTGACCTGGCTTATGACCTTTACAGCAAAGGAGAGAAAAAACAACACAGGGAAAAAATAGAAACGAGGCTGCAGAGCTCCAACCGGGTCATCCGGTACTATGCCGCTTTCAAGCTGAGCCTGGTGAAAGACAAGCAGGCTGCCTCCCGTGCGATCCCGGTTCTCAAGGAGATTATCGCCCAGGAAAAAGACCTTGACCTCCAAGACCGCGCCAAGATCGCCCTGCTCCGCATCTCCCCGGATGCGCTCAGGGAAGTGGAGCGGGGGAAGGAAGAGAGAAGAGTCAGGATTTTGAAAATACGGGTTTATGTCGAAGGCCAGAAGGAGCCGGAGCTTTCTATCAACATCCCCTGGGCCCTGGCCGACCTGGCACTGAGCGCCATCCCGGAGAAAGACAGGTCAGCCTTGAGGTCCGAAGGATATGACCTGGACAAAATCATCGATGAGCTGACCGAAACAAGGGGAAGCATCATAGAAATCAGGGAAAAAGATAGGACGATCAAAATCTGGATCGACCGCGAATGAAAATTTCAATAGCGAGGAGGACAATGATGAAAAAAG
This sequence comes from Clostridiales bacterium, assembly GCA_029907205.1. Lineage (GTDB taxonomy): Bacteria > Acidobacteriota > Aminicenantia > Aminicenantales > UBA8522 > JARYMI01. The sequence goes on along the minus strand of JARYMI010000004.1, from coordinate 47,926 downwards.
CATCAACAGCAATCTTGGTCGTTATGACAGTGGCCTTTTTGCTGGGGCCCTATTTTTTACGGGCAGACAGCCGGGATGACCTTCAGGCCATCAAAAAGGCCGTCAAGGAAAACCCCGCCTTCGAAGCTGCTGGCAAGGATGTCAAGTGGTTCAAAATTCTCGTCACCGATAACAAAACGGGCAAGGACAAGGCTAAGGTGACCATGCCCATCGCCATCGTCGAGATTTTCCTGCGTTGCGCCGACAACAAGCACCTGCGGATGAAAGAGAGCGGCTGCGACATCGACATCGCGGCCGTGTTCAAGGAGCTCAAGGCGATGGGTCCGATGGCCCTCATCGAAGTCTATGAGGACGACGAGACGGTCAAAATCTGGCTGGAGTAGGCAGGTTATGACAGGCTGATAGACCCAAGAGATTCATTATCAAGCAGGGGAGAGAACAAATCGTCCTCTCTTGATCTTGGTTCTTTCTGGACGCGGTTCCCGTTGACTTTGTTTTCCCTTCTTCCATAATATAATATAACCCACAAAGGAACGAGCGAGAATGGCCAGGCTTTTTGAATACCAGAGCAAGACGCTTCTCAAGCAGGGCGGAATCCCTGTCCCTGAGGGCGGGGTCGCTTCGACTTCTGAGGAAGCTCGCCGGATTGCCGAAAAAATCGGCCGCCCTGTCGTCCTCAAGATCCAGGTGTGGGTGACGGGGAGAGCAAAGCTGGGCGGGATTAAATTTGCAGCCACGCCGGCTGAAGCCGAGGAGAAAGCGAGCCAGCTCTTAGGAATGAAGGTAGGCAATTTTGTCGTCGATAAAGTCTTGGTCGAGGAGAAGCTGACCATCAAGGCCGAGTATTTTGCCGGGCTTGTGCTGGATGACGGCCTGAAGCAGCCGCTCCTCGTCTTCAGTCCTGCCGGCGGGACGGGTATCGAGGAGATTGCCCGGCTCCACCCTGAGAAAGTTGCGCAGCAGCCGATCGACGTTCTCAGGGGCTTTTCCGAGTATGAAGCCAGGAACATGGTCATCCAGGCTGGGATTGGCGGGAACACTCTTGTGAAGCTGGCTGACCTCTTCACCCGGCTTTACAGGGTTGTCAGGTCGAGCGATGCCCGTTCGGCAGAGATTAACCCTCTTGTCCTGACAGAGGACGGCGCCGTCTTTGCGGCCGACTGCCACATCGTCGTCGATGATTACGCTGTCTTCAGGCATCCTGAGTTAGGTATCGAGGTCGCCCGGGAATTCGACCGGCCACCGACCGAGCTCGAAAAAATCGCCTACCGGGTTGAAGAGAAGGATTACCGGGGCACTTTCTATTTCTTCCAGATGGTCGAGAATGTGGCCGAGGCCGAGAAATACATCGGCTTCCACGGCGCCGGTGGCGGAGGGTCGATGATGTCCATGGACGCTGTGCTCAGGCGCGGGTTCAAGCTGGCCAACTACTGCGACACGAGCGGCAACCCGCCGGCGAGCAAAGTCTACCGGGCCGCCAAAATCATCCTCTCCCAGCCGGGAATCAAGGGGTATTTTGCCTCGGGCTCGGGCGTCGCCAGCCAGGAGCAGTACCATTCAGCCCGAGGGTTCGTCAAGGCTTTCAACGAGGAAAATTTATCCATCCCGGCGGTTATCCGGTTGGGCGGGAATTTCGAAGAGAAAGCGATCGAGATCCTTCAGGCTTATCTCAAGGGCATTCCCGGGGCTGTCGAAGGTTACGGCCGCGACGACTCACCGGAGTTCTGCGCGAGCAGGCTGGAGGAGCTTGTCGCCAAAAGTCCGACCTTGAGCCATGAGGTGAATCCGGTCATCGAGCCGTCTATTCCCACAATCGCTTATGTTTTCGATACGTTGACAGGTCGGTTGTCCATCGACCACGGAAAATGCGCTGCCTGCAAGACGAAAGGTTGCATTGAAGCCTGTGCCGCCAAGATCCTGAAGCTCGAGGAGGGAAAGCCTGTGTTGGCCATGCCGGTTGAGGATGTCAGGCGCGGGAAATGCACCGAGTGCCTGGCCTGCGAAATCTTCTGCACCTTCCATGAACAAGACGCCATCGTCATCCATCTTCCGATTCCCGGGCTTAAGGAATACCGGGAAAAAATCATCGCTGGCGGAGGCGACGGATGAGGGCGATGCGGATAATTCCTATTATATCTATAGAATTTGTAGGAATTATAGAAAAACTAAGACGATGCGCGATGACAAAAAGTTTCAGAATAACCGGAATTTTCTGTAATCCGTGCCGAAAAGACGTCGTCCTCAGGATCAAGGATGGGAGGCGGTTTAGTGTATTATGTATGGCGTCCCCCAAATTCAAAGGGGAGAGGACATGGCCATCCTGGTGAATAAGACGACACGGGTGATCATCCAGGGCATTACCGGCCGCGAGGGGATGGTCCGGGCTCAGTTGATGAAGGACTACGGGACGGTGCTCGTTGCTGGTGTGACGCCCGGCCGGGGAGGTCAGGATGTCTACGGCATTCCCGTCTTCGATTCGGTGGCTCAGGCATGGGAGAAGGCGGGGCCCATCGACGCCGCCGTAATTTTCGTTCCGGCGGCCTTAGTCAAGAATGCTGCTCTCGAGGCCATCGAGGCCGGCGTGAAACTCCTCGTTATCGTTCCCGACCGCGTTCCCATTCATGACGTCCTCGAGATTGCCGCCAGGGCAGGCGAGAGAGGAGCCCGCTTTGTCGGTCCCAACACCCTCGGCTTGGTCAGCCCGGGCCAGGCGGTCCTCGGCATGATCGGCGGCCGCGCAGAGCGGGCCAGGGAATGGTTCAAGCCGGGGCCTGTCGGCGTGAGCTCCCGGAGCGGCGGCATGACCTCGGCCATTTCCTATTATCTCACTTGCGCGGGCGTCGGCCAGAGCACGATCATCCATGTCGGAGGAGACGCCATCGTCGGCCTTTCCCATCCCGAGGTCATGGAGCTTTTCGAGCAGGACCCTGAGACCAAACTCGCCGTCATGTTTGGCGAGATCGGAACGACTCAAGAAGAGCGAGTGGCCGACCTTATGGAGGCGGGAAAATTCACCAAGCCGCTCATCGCTTACATCGGCGGCAAGGCGGCCAAGAGCGGGACGCGGTTTTCTCATGCGGGAGCGATCGTTGAGGGCTCGCGCGGCTCCTACGAGACGAAAGTCAGGAGGTTGCGAGAAGCCGGAGCCCATGTCGTCGAGTCCATCTCGGAGATTCCGAGGAAAGCGGCGGAGCTTTTAGGATGAAAAGCTGGTTTTTTAGTTTATGGAGGGAAGCAAAATGAGCGAAGAGCTTCGCTGGAAGACAGCCATCACGAGTGTCGAGCCGAACAAAGTCAGGCTGCGGGGCTATCTGATCGATAAGCTGATGGGCAAAATTTCTTTCTCACAAGCCATCTACCTTGTGCTCCAGGGCGAACTGCCTTCGCCGGAGGTAGGGAAGCTTTTGGATGCCATCTTTGTCTCCTCCATCGACCACGGCGCGGGCCCGCCGTCGGTGTTGACAGCGCGCACCGTCGCCTCCACCGGCGCTGAGCTCCACGCCGCCATCGCGGCCGGAGTCTTGGCCATATCCCGGCTTCATGGGGGCGCCATCGAGGAGGGGATGAACCTCTTTCACGCGGTCGCAAAAAGGGCGGACGAAAAGAAGATCACAGAAGACGAAGCGGCCAGGGAGATTCTGGCGGAGATGAAAGCGAGGGGAGAGCGGGCTTCCGGTTTCGGCCACCGCGTCCACACCGAGGACCCGAGGACAACCAGGCTCTTTGCGCTGGCCGAGGAGTTGAACCTGAGTGGCCGGCATGTCCGGATCTCGCGGCTCATCGAGAATATTTTGAAGGAGAGCCTCGGCAAGGCCCTCCCCATCAACGTTGACGGCGCCATCGCGGCGCTCCTCTGTGACCTGGGAATCCCGGCCGAAATCGGCAACGCTTTTTTCATCATCTCCCGCGTGCCCGGGTTGGTTGCTCACATCCATGAAGAAAAAACGCGAATGCGGCCGATGCGCAAAATCCATCCTTCGGATTTCGAATACGATGGCCCCAAGGAAAGGGAAATATAGGAGCTTGAGATGAAAACCGAGATCGACAAGGTGTTGCCCGAGCTCGAGGTCATCCAGGACGCCGGACTCCGCGAGAAGACTCGCACGGTCTGGGTTGAAGCCCTGAAAAGAGGAGGCTGGGAAGTCGAAGACCTCAACACCGTGCCTTTCACTCTTCTCATCCCGGGAACAGATGTTACCCTCGTCGAGCACACCAGGGCCGTGACTCTCACGGCGCTCCGGATCGCCGAGGTGCTGGCGGGAGAATACCGAGGCAAAATCCACATCCACCGTGACCACCTTCTCTCTGGGTCACTTCTCCACGACGTCGGCAAGCTCTTTGAGTACGAAAGGAAGGCCGGGAAGTTCGTCAAGAGCGGGGAAGGGGAGCTCCTCCGCCATCCCATTTCGGGCGCCGCTTTCGCCTTCCAGCACGGCCTGCCCTCGGAAGTCATCCATATCATTGCCACTCACTCCAAGGAGGGCGACGGCTCGCGGCGGACGATCGAGGCGATCATCGTCAATCATGCCGACTTCGTCAATTTTGATGTTTTTAAGGAGTAGACGAATACGCGCGGAAGATGTGATGTGAGAAAACATAGGCGGCGGCTTGGCCGCCGCCCATCGAATGTCACATTGTTTGTCGCGTCTATGATAGAGATGGAAATGGTGAAGAGATGGGTATGACGTTATCAGAAAAGATCCTGGGAAGAAAGGTAGGAAGAGCGCTCCGGGCGGGCGAGGTCGTGACCGTGTCGCCCGATTACTGCCTCAGCCACGATAACTCCGCCGCGATTATCGGAGAATTCAGGAAAATCGGCGTCGCCCGGGTCAAAGTGCCCGAAAAGCTCATCATCATCCTGGACCACATCGTCCCGGCCGCCGACGAGAAATATGCCCAGAACCACAAGACCATCCGCGAGTTCGTCGCAGAACAGGGCATCCCGAACTTCTTCGACATCCAGCACGGCGTCTGCCATCAGGTGTTGAGCGAGGCCGGGTTTGCTTTGCCCGGCAAGCTCATCGTCGGCGCGGATTCCCACACGACGACCTACGGCGCCTTCGGCGCGTTTGCGGCGGGAATCGGACGGACCGAAGCGGCCAGCATCTGGGCCACCGATGAAATCTGGCTGCGGGTGCCGGAGACGCTGCGCGTCGAGTTTTTGGGTGCTCTGGCCCTTGGGGTTTACGCCAAAGACGTCATCCTCAAGATCATCGGCGACCACGGCGCTGACAGGGCCAACTACGAAGCCATAGAGTTTTCTGGACCAGCTGCGATGGATTTCAGCATCGCCTCGCGCATGACCCTGTGCAACATGGCGGCCGAGATGGGAGCCAAGAACGCCTATTTCGAGCCTGACGAGAAAGCAATCGACTGGCTGCGGCCACGCGTCCGGGCCGATTTCAAAGCCCTCAGGTCTGACCCGGACGCCGAATACGAAGCTGTCCTCCGCTATGATCTTTCGGCGCTCGAGCCGCAGGCGGCCTGCCCTCATACTGTCGATAACGTCAAGCCTGTCCGGGAGGTCGAGGGCAAGGCCATCCACCAGGCGCTCATCGGGACGTGCACAAACGGCCGGCTCGAAGACCTCGAAGCCGCCGCTTCGATCCTCAAAGGGAAAAGAATACACCCGGCCGTCAGGACGCTCATCCTTCCAGCTTCTCGCGAAGTTTATCTTGAGGCCGCGCGCAAGGGTTTGCTTGAAATTTTTTCTGAAGCTGGCTGTGTCATCCTCAATCCCGGGTGCGGCCCTTGCTTGGGCGCTCATCAGGGCCTTCTGGCAGCCGGGGAGGCGGTCATCAGTACGTCTAACCGGAATTTCCGCGGCCGGATGGGAAACCGCGACTCCGAGATTTATTTGGCTTCCCCGGCCACGGCCGCCGCCTCGAGCCTCGAAGGAAAGATCACAGACCCGAGGAAATACCTATGAGCAAAGAGAAGAAAGGCAAAGTCTGGAAGTACGGGGATGACATCAACACCGACGTCATTTTTCCCGGACGGTACACGTACAAGCTCATGGAGCCGGCCGAGATGGCCAGCCATGCCATGGAAGACCTCGACCCCGCCTTCGCGAAAAGCGTCCAGCCCGGCGATGTCATCGTGGCGGGAAAGAATTTCGGCTGCGGAAGTTCGCGGGAGCAGGCTGCCGCCTGTTTGAAACACGCAGGCATTCAGGCTGTCGTGGCCAAATCCTTTGCCCGGATTTATTTCCGAAACGCCATCAACTTAGGGCTCGCCGTGCTCCAGTGCCCAGAAGCCGTGGAGGTTCTCAAGACGGGCGATGAAATCGAAATCGACCTTGCGGCCGGGAAGATTGTCTCCGGCTCGCGCGTCTTCAACTTCTTCCCGCTTCCCGAGTCGGTCCTTGGCATCGTCGAGGCCGGCGGCCTCATCGAATACACCAAAAAGAAGCTGACTTCAGGATCATAGGGTTCGAGAAAACGAAATCAACGGAGGTCAGGGGAAATGATAAGGGTCTCGCATCTGTCAAAATCTTTCAACGGCCTCAAGGCCGTCGATGATATTTCTCTTGAGGTCAAAAAAGGAGAAATCTTCGGTTTTCTTGGCCCCAACGGCGCCGGGAAAACGACCACGATTTCCATGATTGCCGGGCTTCTCAAGCCCGACGCCGGCGAGATTTTCATCGATTCCCTAAATCTGGAATCAGGCCTTAAAAAAATAAAAAAATCATGGGTGTTGTTCCCCAGGACATGGCCTTTTATGAGGACCTTTCGGCCAGGGAAAACCTCTTTTTCTGGGGAAAGCTTCAGGGCCTGAGCGGAAAAATCCTGGAAGAGAGAATTCAGTATTATCTGGACAAGACGGGCCTCCGCGGCCGCGAAAAGGAGCCGCTGAAAAAATATTCAGGCGGCATGAAGCGGAGGATAAACTTGATCATCGGCCTCATCCACGAGCCCAAACTCCTCCTCCTGGACGAGCCGACGATCGGCATCGACGTCCAGACGCGGTTGAATATCTACGAAGTCATCAAGGAAGCCTCGGCCAGAGGAACAACTATCCTTTACACCACCCACAACCTTCAGGAGGCGGAAGACCTCTGCCACAGGATAGCCATCATGGACCAAGGGAAGATCCTGGCTCTGGGAACCCTTAGCGAGCTCATCAGAATTGTCGGAGAGAAGGATATCGCCCTCGTCAGCGGCAGGTTCAGCGCTGACGAGGTCCGGGGAGTCCTCGGTTCTTTCCAGGAGGCCGAAATCCTGTCTCTCGAAGAGCGGAAGGTCATGCTCTCTCTTGAAGCTTCAAAGAGCATGCCGCTTCTCCTGGAAGAATTTTTCAAGAGAAATATCCACGTCGAAGATGTCTCGATTAAACAGCCAAACCTCGAGAGCGTCTTCCTCTGTCTTACCGGAAAGGAGCTGCGGGAGTGAGCGTGAAGCGGGTTTTTCTCCTCATCCGGAAGGACTTCCTCCGCAAATGGCGGAATCCGGTGGTTATCGTGGGCTTCATGCTGATGCCCCTCCTTTTCACCTTCATCTTCGGGCTGTTTTTCGGAAAATCGGAGGAGAACATCCTGCCCCGCATTTCTGTCCTGGCCGCTGACAACGACAAGAGCCTTCTGTCCCAGCTTTTTCTGACGTCGCTCAGCCAGGGTGAGCTCAAGAAGCTCATCGACCTCAAAGTCGTGGAAGAGACGCTGGGCCGAAAGCAGATGGAAAAAGGGAAGGCCTCGGGCCTTCTCATCATCCCGGAGAAATTTGGCCAGAACATCTGGGACGGGAAAGCCATGGAGCTTCTCCTCCTCAAGAATCCAGCCGAACAATTTCTTCCCCAGGTGGTCGAGGAAATAACAGACACCGCCGCGCTTCTCTTCTCGGCTCTTTCTTCTGTTTTTGGAGAGGAGGTCGGACTTCTCAGGGGATACATGGAAAAGAAAGACTTTTCTGACCAGGATGTCGCCCAATTTTCAGTAAAGGTCAGAAACAGGATGCAAAGTATCTCCAAGTATGTTTTTCCGCCCGTCATCTCCCTGAAACAGGAAACGATCAAGACTGAACGGAAGACACTCACTCTCTCTGTTCAGGATTATATGCTTCCCGCCATGGCTGTTTTTTTCCTGCTTTTTGTCTGCAACGTCGTTTTCGAAGACGTTCTCAGGGAAAAGGAGGCCGGAACCCTGCTGAGGCTGAGCATCTCGCCGCTCGAAATCGCCGAGTTCATCTGGGGCAAAATCCTCATCTCGATGGCCATCGGCATCCTCTGCACCCTCATCCTCATCGGGTTGGGATGGATGATTTTCAGGATCGCCTGGGGGGATTTTTCGACGGTGCTTCTCATCGTTGTCAGCCTTAACATCCTCTGTGCCGGGTTTATTTCTTTTTTCTACGCTTTCTTAAAGACTGAGCGGCAGGCAGGAACCGTTCTTTCCTCGGTTTTTATCGTCATGGCTTTGCTTGGCGGGAGCATGATTCCCGTCAGCAATTTTCCACCTGTCCTCCAGAATTTTTCCCGGCTGACGCTCAATTACTGGGGAATCCAGGCTTTCCTGAAATCGATCGGCGGCACACGCTTCTGGGAAATGGGGTTGCATCTTGGGGGCATGGCGGCGGCCGGAGTCGTGTTTTCCCTGATCGGGTCTTCATTCCTTAAAAGAAACCTGCAGCGAGGCCTCTATAAATGACTTTCTGGACAATTGCCCGGAATGACTTGAAGATCGACGCCAAAGACAGGATGTTCTTTTTCTGGCTGCTTTTTTTCCCTCTTCTTTTTGCTTTTATTTTCGGCATGGCTTTCCCGGGCGAACGAGAAAAACTGCGCCAGGTCAGCCTAAGCGTCATTGATAAAGACCAGTCTTTTCTCTCCCGGGCCTTGACCGAGGAGCTCAAGGGGGAACGGTACGATGTCCGTTTGATCACCGACGAGGAAGATAAAGCGGCGCGAACCCTCGTCATCCCGGAGGGCTTTGCCCGAAGTATCTTGAGCGGACAGAAGGTCGAGCTTGTCCTCGAGCAGAAAGAGGAGAGCAACCAGGAAGCTTCCCAGGCAGCCTACTCTAACATTCTCAAAGCTATTATAAAGATATTAACCAAGATCATCTCTCTCCCGGCCGCCGAAGGAAAAGAACTCGAGCAGAAGTTCAACGAGCTCCGACTGGAACGGCTCATCACTCTCAAGTCAGAGCTGGCGGGGAAGCTCGTCCGCATCCCGGGAGGATTCAACCGGATGATTCCGGCTTCAGCGGTGATGTTCATTCTTTTCATGGTCTTCATGTACGGCGGCATATCGCTCCTCGTCGAACGGAGGGAGGGCCTCTTGGAGAGGGTTTATCTGAGTCCCGCCTCCTACGCTTCGATCATCGGGGGCAAGTGGCTGAGCCGGCTGCTTTTAGGGATGCTGCAGATGACGCTGCTTTTTCTCGCGGGGAAAGTGCTTTTCAAAACGTATTTAGGTAGCTCCATCCCGGCTCTTTTCCTTGTCTCTTTGTTTTTCTGCGGCGCCGTGGCCGGGATGAGCATTCTGATGGGAAGCTTGATCCGGAAAGAGGAAGTGATGATTGTCTTCAACATCCTCCTGGCCAACCTCATGGCGGCGCTGGGAGGATGCTGGATGCCGCTCGAGTTGTTTCCTCCGGGTCTGAAAACCGTCAGCTACGCCTTCCCCACGGGCTGGGCCATGGATGCCTTCAATAAATTGATTTTCTTTGGCTACAACCTGGAGTCTGTCCTTCCAAACATCGCCGTGCTTTTCGTCTTTTCGCTTGTCTTCTTTGCGCTCGCTTCCAAATTTTTCAAGCTGAGAAAAATTTAGGACGAACCAGCCGGCTTTTTTGGCTCGGTTGATGGGGAAATAAAGTCCAGGGAACCAAATCGATTAGTGCCCCCAAATCTAATTTTTGCCTGAATTCTCACCGACTTTCGATGAGCTCAACGGGAATTTTGTTGCCGCCGCGTTGTATTTAGATATGGATAGGATGATGAACTCAGGGTTGAAATCGAGATGATCGAGGAGGAAAAAATGAGAAAGATCATCAGCTATTTCCTGTTCACGATGTTTCTTGGGATCGGGATTTACGCTTTGGTCGGCGGTTCGCCAGCCGAAAAATCCGGAATTCTCAGAGGCTATGTCTATTCAATGAACGGCAATCCTCTACAAGGGGCAATGATAACGGCGACTTCTCTGGACGGCAAAATCGTACGAAGGACCTTAACGGACGGGTCGGGGTTTTTTGTCTTTTTGAATCTTCCATTAACAGGCTATCAGGTCAGGGCGGAGAAGCCTGGTTACGTGACCTCCGTTCAAAGCCATGTCCTAACCGGTGAAAAAGACTCGCTCTCCCTCACGTTCAAACTCAAGGCCGGGACCGATCTTGCGGAAAAACCCGGACAAACGGAAAAAGGAGTTCTGGGAGGAGTGGTCGGCGGCGTCTTGGGTGGTGTCGTCGGGCGCGTCGATAGCCCGGTTGCTTATCCGCCGCCTCCACCTGCTTATCTCCGGTCATTCAACACCGAGGAGTACGACCGGATTTATGACAACACGTTTCTGGATGCGCTGGGCAACCCCCTTTCGACCTTCTCCATTGATGTGGACACAGCTTCCTATTCCATTGTCAGGCGTTTTATCAACGAGGGCCGTTTTCCTCCCAAAGACGCTGTCAGGATCGAGGAGATGATCAACTATTTTTCTTACGATTATCCCCTCCCGGAAGGGAATTATCCTTTTTCTATCAGCGTCGAAATCTCCACCTGTCCCTGGAACATAGACCACAGGTTGGTCCACATCGGCCTCCAGGGAAAAAAGCTCGAAGCCAAGACCGCTCCTCCCTCCAACCTGGTCTTTTTGCTGGATGTGTCCGGGTCGATGAGGCCAGAGAACAAGCTTCCCCTTCTCAAGCAGGCATTCAGGCTTCTCGTCGAGGAGTTGAGCGATAAAGACAGGGTGGCGATAGTTGTATACGCCGGTGCAGCCGGAGTTGCCCTGCCCTCGACTGCCGCCCACAGGAAAGAAGAAATCATCTCTGCGATCGATAAGCTTCAAGCCGGCGGTTCGACTGCAGGCGGAGAGGGGATCCAATTAGCCTATAAAATCGCTGAAGAAAATTTCATCCGTGAAGGGAATAACCGCGTGATCCTGGCCACGGACGGCGATTTCAACGTGGGGATTTCCAGCACCTCCGAACTCGTGCGGCTAATCGAGGAAAAAAGAAAGAAAGGCATCTTCCTGACCGTTTTAGGCTTCGGAATGGGAAACTATAAGGACGGCCGGATGGAACAACTGGCCGATAAGGGCAACGGCAACTACTTCTATGTCGATAACCTTTTAGAAGCCAAAAAAGTCTTCGTCGACGACATGCGGGGCACGCTTTTCACCATCGCCAAGGATGTTAAAATTCAGGTGGAATTCAACCCGGCCAAAGTCAAGGCGTACAGGTTGATCGGCTACGAGAACAGGATGCTTAAGAAGGAGGACTTTGCCGATGACACCAAGGATGCGGGCGAACTGGGGGCCGGCCACACGGTGACGGCGCTCTACGAGATCATTCCCTACGGATCAAAGGAAAGTATCCCCGGCGTCGACCTCCTCAAATACCAGGAGACGAAGATCAGGCCCGAGGCCTTCAAGAGCAAAGATATGCTCACTGTCAAGCTGAGATACAAGAAACCGGACGGAGAGAAAAGTCAGTTGATCGAGCTTGCTGCTGAGGACAAGGGCACGGCCTGGGCTGAGGCTTCGGAAGACTTCAAGTTCTCAGCCGCCGTGGCGGGATTCGGGATGCTTCTCCGCGATTCGGAATTCAAAGGCCATTCTTCCTTCGCGGATATCCTGGAGCTAGCCCGAGCGGGAAGAGGCTCGGACAGGTACGGCTACCGGGCGGAATTCATCCGCCTGGTGGAGATGTGCAGCCTGCTGGACAGAATGACTGATAAGCACGACTAAGCACCAAGGATCTCCAACCAGCGCTATCTTTAGTTCTTGACCCCAAGGCCTCAATTTCGGAGCAGAGGCTCGATCTTCGGGTCGGCTCCCCGGAAGCGCGGGCATTGGACCGCCATATCCTCTGGCCAACTGGCAATATTCCTATCAAAGTTTGCCCCGCACTTTTGCTAACCTCAGCAAGGTTTCCCGCCAACTCCTGGGGACGTCAGGCTGCTCCGATTCAGGTTTACGGATAAGACCAAGAGAACCTGAGGGACAGGTAGAAACACACAGCCCGCAGCCTATGCAGCGGTCAATGTCATGAACCACCTTGTTGTCCACTAACTCAAGAGCTTCCATTTGACAGCGTTCGAGGCAAGTTCCACAGCCTTCGCAGGTTGAGGCGTCGGCAGCGGCGACAAAAGCCGAGGCAACGATGCTGGCTGGCCTGGGATGCCGCTTGATTGTCCTGAGCACTCCGCAGCAACAACCACAGCAGCAGCAGATATTTGTGGCTTGCTGGGCGTTTCCTGGCTGGAGAACCAAGCCGGCCCTATCAGCCTCTCTGAGAATTTCCAGAGCCTTCTTCTGGTCGATGAGCCGGCCAAGGCCGTTCCGTATATAGTAATCTGCACCCCTTCCCAGGATTAAACACGTTTCGAGGGGTTTGTCACAACCTTCGCCCACCATATTCCGTTCCCGCCGGCAGATACAGGGTGCCACGGCTATCTTGGTTTGAGCTTTCACCAGCTCTTCTGCTTTCTCATAAGGCATGACTTCGAGCTGCACGGGTATGCTTTGCCCCACGGGAATCGTGCGGAGCTGGGGAGCCTTCTTCCAGGTTTCGAAATTCAGGAGAGTGGGCATATACTCGTCCATGTCTCGAATGAGCTCTGCATCCAGGTCATTGACATGAAATTCCCAGATTCCTATCACATACTGAATGGCCATGTACCTGGGAGGTTGGCCTTCGGATTCAATCCGGTAGACAAGCCCTTTTCTGGCCATCTCTTCCAGGCGCCGGGCAGTTTCTTGGGGACTGAGGTCAGCGCGGGGAGCAATCGCATCGGCTTCTTCGGGAAGCAGAGTCAGGTTCAGGGCCAGCTTTGCTTCTTCGGGAGTAAAGAGCCGGCGTAGGATACGCAGCTCCACTCCGCTTTTGGTAGGAGGAAAGCCTCCTGGCAGGTTGTCCAGATGCTTGGCCAACTCCTCATAGATCTTTTCTGTCATTCTTTGTCCCCGGGCCGATGAGGTCTTGTCCCGCAGTTTCCACAAATGAGGGTGTTATCGCCTTTAGTTCTTGACCTCCAGGCCGCGGTTGCGGAGCAGCGGCTCGATCTTCGGGTCGGCGCCGCGGAAACGCCGGTACTGGACCTCGATGTCTTCTGTACCAAAGGGCTCCAGCACGTTCTTGCGGAACGAAAGAGCCGTGGCTTGGTCGAAGATCCCCTTTTCCTTGAAGGCCTCGTAGGCGTCCGAATCGAGCACCTCAGACCAGATGTAAGCGTAGTAACCGGCCGCGTAGCCGCCGCTGAAGATGTGGTTGAAATACGTGCTGCGGTAACGGGAAACGATCTCCGGGATGAGCCCGATGCCGTCCAAGACCTTTTTCTCATAGGCGTTCACGTCCACATCCGTCGTCTCTAAAAGCGTGTGCCAGGCCATGTCCAAGATCGAGGCCGCCAGGTATTCTCCGGTGATGAACCCCTGGTTGAATAGCTTGCTCTTCTCTATCTTCTCGACGAGCTCCGCCGGGATGACCTCGCCGGTCTTATAGTGCTTGGCGTATTCAGCCAGAAGCGCCGGCTCGAAGGCCCAGTGTTCCATGATCTGGGAAGGGAGCTCGACCGAATCCCGGGCTATGGAGCGGCTACGGTAGCGGCTCTGAGAGAACAATGTGGCCAGGGCATGGCCGAACTCATGGAAGAAGGTTGTCACCTCGTCGGCGCTGAGAAGGGAAGGAGTATCGGCCGTCGGACGAGTGAAGTTGCAAACGATAGTAGCCACTGGAGGAACGCGCTTCCCCTGCTCGTAGTAGGACCGCCGGAAACCGCCGGACCAGGCGCCTCCCCGCTTGCTTTCTCGGGGATGGAAATCCATGTAGAGGAGGCCCAGGTGGCTGCCGTCAGCCTCCTGCACTTCAAAAACCTGAGCCTCGGCATGGTAGAGGGGCAGGTCGCGCTGCTCGACGAACTTCAGACCGTAGAGCTTGTTGCACAGGGTGAAGATGCCGTGGCGCACGTTGTCGAGCTTGAAGTAGGGCCGCAGGGCGGAATCGTCTAAGGCATACTTTTCTTGCCGTAGCTTTTCGGTGTAGTACCACCAGTCCCAGGGCGCCAGCTTGAACCCGCCGCCTTCCCGGTCGATCAGTGCTTGAAGCGCAGCGGCTTCGGACTTGGCCTTGGCCAGGGTCGGCTCCCACAGCTTTTTCAGGAAGCCATTCACTGTGTTCGGGTTTTTGGCCATGTTTCTCTCGAGGATAAAGTGGGCGTGACTTTCGTAGCCCAAGAGTCTGGCTCTCTCCTGGCGGAGCGCGATGATCTTGCGGACATTTTCCTTATTGTCGTACTCGTTTCCGTTGTCGCCCTTCATGATGTAGGCTCTGAAGAGCTTTTCGCGCAGGTCCCGTTTCTCGGAGTATTGAAGGAAGGGGATGATGCTCGGCACCTGGATGGTGAAGAGCCATTTTCCCTCGAGCCCGGCCCGCTTGGCCGACTCCGCAGCCATGGCCACGACGGATGGAGGAAGCCCCGCCAGGTCAGCCTGGTTCTCGATGACCAGCTTGAAGGCGTTCGTCTCGGCCAGGACGTTATCCCCGAACTTGACCGTGAGAAGAGAGAGCTCCTGGTTGAGTTCTCTCAACCGGTTCTTCTGTTTTTCGTTGAGCAGGGCGCCGGCGCGGACGAAGTCTCGGTAGGTATTTTCAAGAAGATAGAGCTGTTCCCTGTCGAGTTTTAAGCTCTGGCGCTGGTCATAGACTGCCTTGACGCGCTGAAAAAGCTTCTCGTTGAGCGAAATATTATCGCTGTGGGCGGCCAGCATGGGCGCTGTCTTTCGAGCCAGCGTCTGAAGCTCTTTGTTCGTGTGAGCGCTTTGCAGGGAGAAGAAAACAGAGGTCACTTCCTGGAGGAAAATGCCGGTGTGGTCGAGGGCGGCAATTGTGTTTTCAAAGGTGGGCGGCTCTGGGTTATTGACAATGGCCTCGACTTCTGCGTCTTCGCGCTTGATTCCCTCCTCGATGGCCGGCAAAAAATGCTCGTTCTTGATGAGATGGAAGGGCGGAACGTTGAAAGGCGTCTGGTATGGTTTGAAAAAGGGATTGTCGGCCGGAGCCGGGGGCGACGCTGCTTGCCCGACGGCTGCAGGAGACGGAAAAGGGAAGCTTCCTAAGGCGATAATCAGGCAAATGAAAAAGACCTTAGTGACAAAATATTTCATGGCGCTATAAAACCTCCTGAATAAATTGTTTCTGAAGTGTTTATTATATCCAACTCGGCTCACCATTTCATCTCCGCTTTTCGGACTCTCCTCCCCAAATTTGATGATAGGAACAGCGCATCAACCGAGAGTGCTTGGCTTTCAACCGAAGTCAGCTCAAAACGCCTGCACCCGACGGATGGTGCGGTTCGGGAGTGAACCTCGACAGGACCCGTCGGGTGATTCTATCGGCAATGCTGGGCGTCTTCCTTTTTCTTTTCAGGCAATTATGCTAAATTATCCTCGCTCGAGGAAAGGAGCGAGAGATGAAAATGGCGAAGTTTAAAATCGCGGTACTGCCAGGAGACGGAGTTGGAAAGGACGTCATGGATGCGGCCATGATCGTTCTTGAGAAGCTTGCTGTCGACGCCGAGTACGTTTACGGGGAAATCGGCTGGGAGTTCTGGTGCAAGGAAGGAAACGCCCTTCCGGACCGCACGATCAAGCTGCTCAAAGAAACAGACGCCTGTCTTTTCGGCGCCATCACCTCGAAGCCGAAGGAGGAGGCGGCGGCCGAGCTCGACCCGGCTCTCCGAGGCCGGGGGCTTTCTTACTTCAGCCCGATCGTCCGGCTCCGCCAGGAGTTCGACCTTTATACAAACCTCAGACCCTGCAAAGCTTATCCCGGCAACCCCCTGAACTACCGCGACAACATCGACCTCGTCATTTTCAGGGAAAATACCGAAGGCATGTACGCCGGCGTGGAATTCTTTCCTCTTCCTCAGTCCGTCAGGGAGGCGCTGCTTGTCCATCCCAAGATGAAGGCTTTTAAGGACACGCCGCTTGAAGAGATCGCCCTGTCCACCCGGATCATGACGAAAAAGGGCTGTTCGCGGATCGTCCGGGCAGCCTTTGAATACGCCCGCAAACACGGCCGCCGCTCGGTGACCATCGTTGAGAAGCCCAATGTGCTTCGAGAAACAGGCGGGCTGATGCTCGGCGTGGCCCGAGAGATCGCCAGAGAATACCCGGAGATTGCTTTCAAGGAAGCTAATGTCGATGCCATGTGCATGTGGCTGGTCAAGAATCCCCACGATTACGATGTCCTGGTGGCGGAAAACCTGTTCGGCGACATCATCTCCGACCTCGGAGCCCAACTCGTCGGCGGCCTGGGCTTTGCCTCGGCCGGGAATATCGGCGATTCCTACGCCGTTTTCGAGCCGACCCACGGATCGGCACCCAAGTACGCCGGACAGTACAAGGTCAACCCGATCGCCACGTTCCTTGCCGTCAAGCTGATGTTAGATTGGCTCGGAGAAGCGGAGAGAGCAAGATGTCTGGAGACGGCCATTGCCGGTGTCATCGAGAGAGGAAAGGTCAGGACATACGACATGGGCGGGACGTCCTCATCCCTTGACGTTGCCCGGGCGGTCGCCGAAAGGCTTTGAAGAAAGGCTTGAAGCGTGGGGAAAACCATTATCGAGAAAATCATTCAGGCGCACACCCGGGATGAAGCCCGGGCTGGCCGCATCGTCTGGATGAACCTTGACATTCGTTCCGCCCGCGATTTCGGCGGCCCCAACGTCGTTAAACACTATGAACGGGAATACGGCGATTCGCCGCTCGCTGACAGGACCAAAATCTTTTTTACTTTCGACCTGTGTGCACCGGCTTGCCTTCTCCGCTACGCGGATAATCAGCAGGCCTGCCGCGATTTTGCCCTGAAGCATGGAATAAAAGTTTATGACGTCGATCAAGGCATCGGAACGCATGTCCTCATGGAAGAGGGGCTGGCCCAGCCAAACAGCACGGTTGTCGGCACGGACAGCCACATGAATATCCTGGGAGCTGTCGGCAGCTTTGGCCAGGGAATGGGCGATGTCGATATCGCCTTTGCTTTCCGAACAGGCAGGACGTGGTTTGAGGTGCCAGAGACGGTCAACGTTGTCATCAAAGGAGCGCTCAAGAAGCCGGTATCAGCCAAAGACCTCACGCTTTTTCTTGTCAGGGAATTAGGGACAAAGAGGCTGGCTTTGAAAGCAGCTGAATTCTACGGCGACGCCGTAGCCGGGCTGTCCTTGGCCGGCCGGCTCACTCTCTGCAGCATGATCACCGAAATGGCGGGAATCATCGGGTTCATTCCGGAACATAATAACGCGGCGGGGAAAGAGATAGAAAATTTTGCAGGTGCTCCGTTCTCGCCTTTCGCTGCGGATAAGGATGCATCGTACGCTGAGACGATCGAACTCAATATTCAAGGTTTGCCGCCCCAGGTGGCGGTGCCGCCTTCGCCCACCAACGTGAGGCCGGTGGCCGAGCTCCGCGGAGTCAGGATCAACTCGGGGTTTATCGGCTCCTGCACCAACGGCCGGACAGAGGATGTGGCCGCGGCGGCGCGAATCCTCAAAGGCCGGAAGGTCAAAGCAGGCGTCATGCTCAAAGTCGTCCCGGCGACCCGGCGCGTTTACCAGGAGCTCCTGGCCAAGGGCATACTCCAGGATCTGTTTGAAAGCGGAGCCATCATCGTCAATCCCGGCTGCGGCGGTTGCGCTGAAGGCCATGTCGGGTTGACAGGAAAAGGCGAGGTTCAGATCAGCACCGGGAACAGGAACTTTGCCGGAAAACAGGGGAAGGGCGAGACATACCTGGCCAGCCCGGCTGTCGTCGCCGCTTCCTGTGTGGCGGGACAGATTGCCAGTCCCGAGGATTTATAAAATGAAAAAACGGACGCACCGCGGCCGCATCTGGGTTCTCTTGGACAGAAACGGGAAATTAATCGAGGACATCGATACGGATCAGATTTATCACAACGCCTTCCTCCACATCACTGAGGTTTCGGAAATGGGAAAGCATGCCCTGGGGAACCTCGAGGGCTGGAAGGATTTCGCGGGCAAGGCCGCCCCGGGGGATATCCTTGTTGCCGGCCGGAATTTTGGCGCCGGTTCGTCGCGTCAGCAAGCCGTCGATTGTTTCATCGCCCTCAAGATTGGAGCCATCCTAACTCCTTCTTTCGCCTCGATCTATTTCCGGAATGCCGTCAACTCGGGGCTGCCCGTGTTAAAGAGCGCTCGAATCGAGCATCTTGTTGCCGGCAGCAAGCTGGAATCGGGGGATGAGGTTGACGTTGATTTTTTGTCGGGCCGGGCGCTCAACGTAAGCAAGGGCGTGTCCTTTGAGGTTGAACCGATGGGCGTCGTCCAGAGGGAGATATTTGAGGCCGGAAACCTCTTTGCCTTTGGCCGCTCCTTAGACCGGAGGGACTGAAATGCTTATCCTTTCGCTGGACACAACGACGGCCAGTGGCTCGGTCGCCCTCCTCGAGAAAACAAGGCTGCTGGCCGAGATGAATACCGAGTCAGGTTCATCCCATTCGGCCAGGCATCTCCGCTCGGTGGACGAACTCCTGCGGCTGAACTCGCTCTCGATCAAAGACATTGACGGTTTTGCGGTGGCAGCCGGCCCCGGCTCCTTCACTGGAATCAGAATCGGGCTGAGCACAGCCAAGGCCCTGGCCTTTGCTTCGGGCAAGCCCGTGGCGCCTGTTTCCACGCTCAAAGCCCTGGCTTTTAAGCTCAAAGACTCCCAGGTCCGGCTGATCTCTCCGATCCTCGACGCCAAGAAGGGCGAAATTTTCGCCGCCCTGTTTGAATCTCGAGCCAAGAGTCTTGAAGAAGTCATTCCCCAGGCCGCTTACAAACCGGACTATTTTTTGGCTGGACTCCCGGCTCACCGGCTTGTCTCATTCATCGGGAACGGCGCTGAAGTATTCAAGGAAAAAATCTTTACTTACCTAAAAGATAAAGCCAGGTTCCCGTCTCGTTCCCCCTTTATTGCCTATGAAGTCGGGCTGTTAGGGTACGAAATCCTGAAAGGCGGCCGTGGCAAAAGAGGCGAGGACGTCCAGCCTCTTTATTTCAGGAGGTCCCAGGCGGAGGACAAGCGATAAAAGAAGCCAAGCTTCCGGAGAAGTTTTATTTCCTGAGGAGGATGGAAGTTGAAGACCTGCCGTCCGTCCTGGCCATAGAGAGTCAATCCTTCCCTAACCCCTGGCATGAAAGCACGTTCCGCGGTGAAATCCAGCACCGGCCGATTT
The DNA here is from genome assembly GCA_029907205.1 of Clostridiales bacterium. Classification (GTDB taxonomy): domain Bacteria; phylum Acidobacteriota; class Aminicenantia; order Aminicenantales; family UBA8522; genus JARYMI01. The sequence goes on along the minus strand of JARYMI010000004.1, from coordinate 28,542 downwards.
CCTTTCCGCTCGCGGTCGTCCATTCGAGACTCAACAAGGTCATCGGCTACATCATCTTCTGGCAGGTCGGCGAGGACGTTCAGGTCAACAACATCGCCATCCATCCGGATTTCAGGCGCTTGGGGATCGGCGAGGCGGTCTTGAAGCAGGTCATCGAGCTGGTGAGATGGCGGGGGGCAAGGCTCGTCACTCTCGAAGTCCGGCCGTCAAATACGGCCGCCCTCAGCCTCTACCGGAAGCTCGGGTTCAAGATGATGGGCGTGAGAAAGGGCTACTACACCAACCCGCCCGAGGATGCCTTTGTGCTTAGCCTTCATCTTTAGGCAGAAGGAGCCGGGAATGAAGAAAGCAATTTTCTGGTTTTGTTTAGGGCTGATTATCGCAACCTCGTTCCTCCTGGCGGGGCGGCAAGCGCCTCCTCGCGAGGCTGAAGACGAGCTCATCATCAAGGCACGGGCCTTCCTGAGAGCTTTAGACCGGAATGATTTTGAGGCCGCTGTCACCGATTTTGATGCCACGATGATGAAGGTTTCCGGGCCGGATAAACTCGCTGAATTCTGGAATCAAGTCCCGGGGCAATTTGGCGCTTTCAAGCGGCAGACGGCTGCCCGGCGGGACGAGCTCGGTCCCTATGATATCGTTCTTGTCACCTGCGAGTTCGAAAAAGTCACGCTGGACGCCCGCGTCGTATTCGACAAGGCCGGGAAAATCGCCGGGCTCCAGTTTGTGCCGTCCCTGCCGCCGGCGAAATACGAGCCGCCAGGCTACGCCGACGAGGCAGCGTTCGAGGAAGAGGAAGTAACGGTGGGGAGCGGCGAATGGAAGCTTCCCGGCACTCTGGCTCTTCCGAAAGGGGAGGGGCCGTTTCCCGCTGTCGTCCTCGTCCATGGCTCCGGGCCTAACGACCGGGATGAAACGCTGGGGCCGAACAAGCCGTTCAAGGACCTCGCCTGGGGACTGGCGACAAATGGAATCGCCGTCCTCCGGTATGAGAAACGGACGCGCGTTTACGGCGCCCGGCTTATCGCGGACCCAAAGATGAGCGCCGTTTTCACCGTCAAAGAAGAGACTATCGACGATGCCCTGGAGGCTGTCCGGCTTCTCCAGGAAACTCAGGGAATCGACCGAAAGAAAATATTCGTCCTCGGTCATAGCCTCGGCGGGATGCTCATTCCCCGGATTGCCCTCGAGGGCAAAGACCTGAACATCGCGGGGTTCATCATTATGGCCGGCCTAACCAGAACCTGGGAGGAAACGTATCTCCAGCAGATGACTTATCTTTTCAGCCTCGACGGCCAGCTCTCCGAGGAAGATAAAAAGCAGCTCGATGAGATCAGGACTAATGTTGCCAAAATCCAGGCTCTTCAGGAATCCGACCGTGGGTCAAATGAAAGGCTGCTGCATGCCCCGCCTTCCTACTGGCTTGACCTCCGTGGGTATTATCCTCCTGATGTCGCCGTCAAGATTAAAAAGCCGATGCTCATTCTCCAGGGAAGCCGTGATTACCAGGTGACGACCGAGGATTTTGAGAACTGGAAAAAAGTGCTGGCTGGCCGTCCCGACGTCGAATTCAGGCTCTACCCCAAACTTAACCATCTCTTCTTCGAAGGGCAGGGTATACCCACGCCGAATGAATATCTTCAGGTTCACGGCAGCGTGGCGGCCGACGTCATTGCCGACATCGCCACTTTTATTAAAAAGTAAAACGAATAATCGTTCTCGCCGCCTATTTTTTCTCTTGCGGTTGGGGCGTGAGTTTGTTGGTTTCAACCAACAGCTTGAGGTACCAATCGGGGAATCTAAGCGGGTTTCTTTTTCTTGTTTTCGTGTCATATATCCAGAGGTGGTTGTATTTGACGAGGAGTTGATCCCCAAGATTCCACCAGGCGTTGATCACGTTGGTCGCGTTATTGAGGCAATATTCAGTCAAGAATTGCCGGGCTTCGGCAGGGTCCTTCTGGTGAAGTTTTGTCGCCCACTCGTCAATAGCCGGCGTTTTGTCGGCCGCTGATTTTTCCCATTTTGCCTGGGCCTCGCGAACATCCTGGATGGCATAGGAATAAAGAACCTGGGTATGGAAATCGACGTAATCGAAAGCCCAGCGGGCTGAATCCCGGCTGAAAACCCAGTGGTCGCCGATTTCGAAGGAGCGGGGGATTTCTGTGACGCCGATGTAGAAAGGCATGAAGCAGGACGTGTCCTGGGCCCCCCAGGCGAGCCAGACAATCCCGCCGACTGGGTTGGGGAGCCAGGCGCGGCATTGTGTTACAGTGACGTATTCGGCCCGGTTGACGCCGATGACGCGCGAAGTGTTGTATCTTTTCCCCTCAAGCTCAAACCCGTAGGGGAGGAAATTCGGGTTGGCGAAAGGCCCTCCTTGAAGCCCCCGAGCAGGGTCAAAGATTGTTCCCTCGCACTTGTCCCTCGTCATCATCATCACATCATAAACCGATAGCTTTTTTTCCGGCTTGATGGAGAAGGGAAGGTCCATATTCGGTGTTTCGGGGCTGAATTTCTGGCTTGGGGCGACAAGATCGAAGAAGCGCCACAGCCGGACTCGCGAGCCGTTCGAAGAGACAGCGCTGACTTCGTTCGGGGAGTAAGCTCTTTTCCAGTTGAAGGGTTTGCCGCTCTTGGGGTCGTAGAGCTTCTGGTCGATGGCAAACTGGATGACGTTTGCCGAAGCCATGAAATAATCTTTGTTCTTGAGGTCAATCTCGCCGATCCGGGATTCGTTCGGGCAGACGCTGACATGGTCATCGGGCACGCGCTGGGCGCACCAGACAGCGCCGGGCTTGCCGCTCTCCGGCGTCCACAGCGGGCCGACCGGCATGATCTCGAAAACCCAGACTTCGTTGGGGTCGGCCACGGCCAGCATCTCTCCCGTGTCAGTAAACCCATAGCCGTATTTTTCGCCCATCTCGCCCATGACCTTGATGGCCTCCCTGGCCGTTTTAGCTCTCTCCATGGCGATCAGGGTGAGCATGGTGATGTCGAACTTGGCTGAGGGCGTTGGGTTCTCCATTTTTTTCAAGCAGCCGATGGTGGACTCGCCGATGGCCACCTGCATGTCGTTCATGTACCCGAAGGCGCCCTGGATGTAACCGAAGGTGTGAGCGACCTCGGGAACCTCGAGACCGGTAAAGTCATCCTTGTACCGTTCCCATTTCAGGCCGGTATCGGGCGGCCAGGTCCGGAACTGGTCGATGTGGTAGATTTTGCGTGTCGCACCGGCCGCATGGTCGGCTGCCGGCACGTAGCGGAACGTCCAGTCGCACAGCCCGCAGTCGCAGGTGTGAGTGGTCATGACCGAGCCGTCGACGGAGGCGTTCTTTCCGACCATGATGACCGTGCAGGCGTCGGAAAGGGGCTGGCTCAAGCAAGCGGCGCAGTCTTCACTCTCCGCCAGTGGGACACGAGCAACTCCAGCAAGGGTAAGAGCGACAAAAATTACCAATCCTAACCAGTAAAATTTCTTCCTTCTCACTTGTTCCTCCTTTTTTATGGTTGTGAGTGTTATTTATACAAGGCCGCACGGCCTCTGTCAAATGAACAGATTCGACTTTCTATTTCTTTATTTTCTTAAAATTCCATTGGGCCTTGATGTTTGTTGTCCCGGTGCCGCAATCTTCTTTAATCATCGGGGGGTCATAGGGATCCTTATTTTCGCCGAGAAGTCCGGGGAAATGGTTGATAGTGACCGCAACATCGTCCCATCCGTATCCGCCGCCGTATCCGCAATGTGCCCATGATTCAGTGCCGCTCATCTCTCCTTTAGGGCCTAAAGGAGCCCTGATGATAAACATGCCCACCGTTATTTCCCTTGTCTTAGGGACATAAGCTTTGCATTCGGGGTTATAATCACCAGTCCGCTCCTTCCCTTGGATTGTTATCTTTTTTTCCCACGTGCCCACGGAACCCGCTTCGTAGGTCGACCCAAGAACTGGAATATCGCTATAAACGATTAGCCTCCCCATAGGGTGGAAAATGTCATACAGAGGGTGTAAAGGAAGCGACAATCGGCCGCTCCCTTTTAGCTCCCATTCCAAGGCCGGGCAATCCTGTTCTGGGTGAACATCTTCAACTCGTTCCCAATAGGAATAATTAACCTTTAGAGGCTCGGGTCGGTAAGACTCAATATGACCGGTTGATTCTTCAGGTTTATACTTCCATGTCCCGACAATATCGAAAGATGCTCTGCCTCTCGTTCGACGAGAAGAATCTTCGCCGGCCCAGTCAAAAGAAACTGAGACACGGCCTAAAACATCTCCTTTGCCGATTTCCAGGTTTTTTTCGTAGCGATAGGACGGGTCGGGCTTTTCGAGAGGTCCCTCAAACATATCCCAGGTTTCATCCTGTCCATGCTGGGCCCTTATTTCATAGGGCTGGCATTCTTTATGCAATAAAACCTCGTTGATTTCGTATCTTCCTTCGGCGTCTGTATCGCCCGTCCAGCTCTCCCCATCGAGCGGGCTTTTCACGGTAACCCGGGCTCCTTTGGCGGGCTTGCGCCCGGAGGAAGAAACGATTTCGACCTTGCCGTAGATCGTCGCGTAGAAGCCTTCGTTATACTTGATAGCCCGGGGGAGGTTGTATTGTCCAGCCAGCTGGCGGTAATGGCGATGCCCCTGGCCGCAATCGTTGGGGGGCACCTTACACATCGAGTCTTCGTAGAATTCCTCCATGAGCTCAGTCGCGTCGTTTTCTTCGGAACCTAATTGCCACCAGCGAGCTTCGACCCGAACCTGGTTGATCCAGTCGAGCCCGAGGTCGGTGGGCTTGCTAGGCTCTCCTTTTGATGCGTAAGAAAAAGAACTCCTCGGCTCACAATCGACGTCAAAGTCGCGGGCCGGCGGAATATTAAATGTTCCTTCCCGTCCTTCATAGACGCCAAACCCCTGAGGGTTCCCTTCCACATCTCTGATACTGAAGTTGATCATGCACTGGGCAGCTTGCCTGATATTAGGAGTAACAAACCCTGTCTCTTCGGCTTTGAGGAGAATTTCATGCCCGTAGTATTGGAGCTTCCAGATGACCTCTTGCCAGTTGGTCGCTTTGGGGAATTTTGGGTCCCTGATGCGCATGAAGCGCAGAACCGCGCCGTTGACCGTGTTTTCGCCCGAAGCCTGAGCCATGTTGAGCAAATCTGAAAACTTATTGACCCACACCTTGAGCAGTTCGTCATCGGGATTTTTTTGGCTGAGAGCCTTGGCTTCTTCGAGCAGAGCTCTAACTTCGTTTCTGTCTTTAGCCTTAATTTCCATCCAGCGGAGATAAGGCTCTAATTGGCCTGGATCTCCTCGCGGCTCGGAGTAGTTTTGTTCAACTCAAAGGTTGAGTCTGTGGTATTCCGCATCCCAATCTTTGGGGGCTAAAGACAGCAAGACCGGGCACAAAAAAAGAATTGCCGTAAGGCGGGAAAGGCTAAACGCGCGTCGTGCTGACATGGGGAAACTCCTTTATACGATTTGCCAACCCAACCGTCGCGAGCAAATATAACTTGTGCCTCAAAGAGATGTCAAGGCCGAAAAGCTCGACTTATCCCAGGAGATTTCCTTTGTATCGCTGTATTTAGCCGGCCACGAGCAATTCCTGCTGTCCTTTCGTCTCTTCCTGTCATCGTCTTTACTTCTCATGATTCCGCAGTTTTGGCACGGAACTTGCTGTTAAATAAAAAGAGTGATATCATAAAATAGCAAAGCGGAAGAATTGCTCCGTTTGGGGAGAGACTTCTTTTCATGCATAGACGATAAGGAGTTCCGTCATGGGCAATGCTTGGGTTATTTGTCTCCTCTTTTTCCAGGTAGGAGTTTGGCCCGGCGTTCCTCAGCAATCGTTCATCGAGCAATCCCTGGTTATCAATGTGGAGGTCCCAGTCCGGGTCTTCAAAGGTGCGACGTTTATCGACGACTTGACCATCGACGACTTCGAGATTTTGGAAGATGGAATTCCCCAAAAAATCGAAGCCTGTTATCTTGTCAACAAAAAGATGATCCAGAGACGGGAGGAGAAGAAAAAATACATGCCTGAGACTTCCCGCCATTTTTACCTCTTTTTCGAAATCACGGATTACATCCCCAAGATTGAAGAGGCGGTGGAGCACTTCTGCCAAAATGTCCTCATCCCGGGCGACAATCTCGTCGTCGTTACGCCCGTGAAGACCTATCGGCTCAAGGATCTGGCCCTTCAGGCAAAAACCCGCGGCGAGATCGCCAAAGAGCTCAATGGGTTAGTGAGGAAGGACTGCCAGGACGGAAATGCTCAGTTTAGGGACATTGTGAGCAACTTGACAGAGGTGGCCAAGTCCCTATCGGCAAGCCTGATGAGCGGCGGCTCGACTACCGCCGTGGAAGTCTTAGAGCTGAGCGGGACTTCGCCCTCGACTCTCTATGGAATGTCACTCGAGGAGAAACTCGTTTTCTACGGAACCCTCCTCGGAAAGCTCGACACGTTGCGGGCCATCAGCCAGATGAAGATGCTTGACTTCGCCAACCAGCTTTCCCGAGAGGACGGGCAGAAAGTGGTCTTTCTTTTTTATCAGAGGGAGTACATCCCCCAGGTCGAGCCAGAGATCGTCCTCCAGCATTCCGCGCTTTTCCAGGAAAACCCCTATATCTATCAGGCTATCACCGGCGTGCCTAAGATGCGCGAACGCGAGATGAACGTTGATGTCGAGAGAGTCAAGCGCGCTTATGCCGACGCCTCGACGGCCATCCACTTCCTTTTCATCACAACGCCAAGGCCAGACGTTCCAGGGGTCTATTTCGAAGAGCGGTCAGAGGACATTTTCAACGCTTTTCGTGAAATCGTCCGGGCAACTGGCGGTTATTTTGAAAGCTCCTCTAATCCGGCAGCGATGTTCCGTAGCGCCCTGGAAGCGGCGGAGAACTATTATCTTCTTTATTACTCTCCCTCCACTATCGGAGACCCAGATAGGAATTTTCGCAACATCGTTGTGCGAGTAAAAAGGGGGGACTTCCGCGTTCTCCACCGGACAGGCTATTTTCTTCGTTAGGTGGAGAAACGCTTCTGTCGGCTGCGTCGTATTAATATAAAAGGGAAAAAGAGAAAATGCTAAGAGGTAAACAGATGAAAAAATCCTCTCTTGTATGCTTCATCTTTTGCTTCTTGTCTTTGCTCGTCTCTCCATCGCCAGGTCAGGATCAAGCGGAGGTCACGGTGACCAACATCATCGTCCCCGTTAGAGTCCTGGAAGACAGGAATTTCATCGACAACCTGACCGCCGAGGAATTCGAGCTTTTTGAGGATGGCGTTCCTCAGAAAATCGAGGCCCTCTATCTTGTGCGGAACGGAATGGTGGAGAGAAAAGAAGGGGACCAGGATTTCATGCCCCGAACCACCCGGAATTTCCACCTGCTTTTTCAAATGACTGATTATAATCCCAAGCTGGCTGAGATGATCGACCATCTTTTCCAGCAGGTGCTGATTGCAGGCGATACCCTGGCCATCCAGACGCCGATGAAAAATTATTCTCTCTCTCCTCAGGCCTTGGCCTCCAAGACCAAAAAGACGCTGGCCGAGGAGATGAACAGCCTGTTAAAAAAAGACATCAAGACCGGGAGCACCGAATACAACAGCCTTTTCAGGGACTTAAAAAGAATCGTTTCCAGCCTCTCAGGGACGAGTTTGATGGCCGACATGGAAGGAGATTTCTCGGCAAGCTCGATGGGCCTCGAAAACTCGCTTAACCGGTACAGGGAGACAGTCACAAAAATGGAGGAGCAGAGGCTCATGGACGAGAGGAAAATCATCCGCTTCGCTCACGCCCTGAAGAGAATTGAAGGGCAGAAGCAAGTCTTTCTAATCTACCAGAGGGAATTTAGGCCGGAGATTTCTCCGGTTGTGCTGAACAACCTTCGGAGCCTGTACCAGGAAAACCCTGCCATTATGAGCGGCCTCCAGGACCTCTTCCAATTATATACGCGAGACCTCTCAGTCAACGTGGAACTTCTGAAGAAAGCTTTCGCAGACGCTTCCATCAATTTCAATTTTATCTTCATGAACAAGGTTCCGGAATATGTTTCTGGAGTCGTCTTGCGCGAGCAGTCCGAGGACATCTTCGAAGCCTTCTCACAGATAACTCACGCCACAGGCGGCTTCGTTGATACCTCTCAGAATCCTGCGTCCAGCTTCAAGAGCGCCGTGGAAAACGCTTCAGTCCACTATCTCCTGTATTATTCCCCGAAAAATTATCAGAAGGATAACAAATTCAAGAACATCAAAGTGACGGTGAAAAAACCCTCGTACACCGTCCAGCACCGCCTGGGCTATTTCGCGAATTGATCCCTTTTTCAATTTCTTCATGAAATCCGGGTAGGGGCACAGAAGCGCTTCCGTTTTATCTTGGGACGGGCGATTCTGATCTCTTGGCGTTAAGAAAATAGGAAGAAGCTAAAATCATCGCAGAATTAGCCGAAGAGCTTAATAGTTGATTTTAATGAGGCAGAGGCCTTTGGCCGGAGCCGTGGGGCCGGCCAGGGCGCGGTCTTTTTTTCGGAAGGCCTCCTCGACTTGGAGGGGTGTCATTTTGCCCCTTCCAACTTCGAGCAGGGTGCCGACGATCGTCCGCACCATGTATCGCAAGAAACCGTTCGCTTCGATCGTGTAGATGATTTCATTTTGCTTTTTTTTGATTTCCGAGCGATAGACTTCCCGGACAGGATGGAGAAGGCAGTTTGAGGAGAAGGCGGTGAAATCGTCCCGGCGGAGGAAGAGCTTAGCCGCTTTGGCCATTTGCTCGACGTCCAGATGGCCGGGCCAATGGAGGACGTAACGGAAAACAAAAGGGCTGATCCGGCGCGAGTTCCAAATCCGGTATTGATAAACTTTAGCGCTGGCCATTTTCCGGGCGTTGAACCCGGCCGGGACTTTCTGGATGGAGAGAATACGGACATCATCCGGGAGGAGGGCGTTGAGGGCTCGCAACAGCTCATCCTTTTCTAAGCGAAGATCGGCTTTGAAATTCGCCACCTGACCGCGGGCGTGGACGCCGGCATCGGTCCTTCCTGCGCCAATAACTGAAGTCTTTTTTCCGCAGATGTTGGCGAGCGCTTCCTCGATCGTTCCCTGGACCGTCCTTTTCCCGGGCTGCCTCTGCCAGCCCGAAAAGTCGGTCCCATCGTAACTTACGGTCAGCTTATAGTTTTTCTCAGCCATGAAGACTTGATTTATGCCTTATTTATTCTATCGTTTCTATAGTTTAACTCAAATTATTAATGATAAGCTTTAATATCGAATCAATCCCCCGGCGCGCCTTTCTGGAGCGCAAGCGCCACCGCTTCCTCGGGCGATGAGGCCATGACCACGCCCTTGATCTCCCAGGTGTCCAGGCCAATGACTCTTTTTCCGTAGATGTTGCCGTAAGAGATCTCGGTCAGGGTTCCGTATTCGCCGTCGATGGCGATGAGGACATCAGAATTCATGGCCACGAGACAATTCCGGGCGTATCCCATTCCTGTAGCGATGGGGATGTCGATGTAAGGATTAGCTTCTCCGGGAACGCTGCCCGGGATAATGCCAATTGTCAGTCCGCCAGCCTTCTTGGCGGCCGAAGCCGCCGCCTCCATCACACCCGCGAGCCCGCCGCAGACGAGAATGGCTCCCGCCCTGGCCACACATTCGCCCACCTTCCTGGCCATATCGAGATGCCGCTTCTCAGGCCTGTTGCCGCCGATGACTCCGACCCGGACTCTTTTCCTCCATTCGTCCATCTTTTTATTCCTTTGTGCTCCCTATTTAACACAGCCCGCCCTTCTTTTCAATCCAGTGTACCAACGCTCAAGGAGAACCGTCGCAACGAAGCATCCCAAGCTTGTGATCTCTATGAGGGGTGCAGGAGGCTGGCCTGAAGCCCCCGTAGCGGAGGGGGGACCCGTCGGGTTCTCCGACGGGGGGAACCGACGGGACTGGTTCCCTGGGGCGGGGGGGCCGAGGGCAGCCTCCTGCACCCAATTGATTGATGTCAACGAAGATGCTTCCCGTTCTCAGATACAGGTTGAATGTGCGCGGCAATTCGATTAAAATATCCTTCGACCTGAAAAAGGAGGCTTTTCCATGGCCGAATTTTTTGAAGCCAAAAGTCTGACCGAGGAGGAACGGAAGAAACTAGCGCAGGAACTGGAGAAGCGAATTGCCGAGAGAATAAAGGCTAGCCTCCTCACTCCCCGGGAAATCAAGGAAATCGAGGAGATGAGGCTGAAGCCCCTGCCCGACATTCAGGATGTCCAGGACGTCTACGAAAACCATCTTTTCCGAAAGCCGGAAAAAGTCGGTCCGGGTTGAGGGTGGCGGAAGAGCCGTCGAAGGAGGATGCCATGAGCCCAAACAACGACGCGGCTCCCGGAAATAACCTTCCCATCGAGATCGATTACGACAACATCGACGTGGGCCGGATCATGGAGGCGATCAAGAGTAAAGTCGCCCAAGAAGTCGGCCGGGAAACCGACGAGACTCTGACGGAGTCGCCCGGCACCGCTTCTGGCACTCCTCAGGCTGCCGAGACGGATTCTCTTTCCGAACAGGCCGGCCGGCGGACCGGGATGAAGCGCCTCTTGCTCAGAATCATGAGCCCCTTTGCGCCTCTCATTAAGCTTGTCATCCTTCCCGTTTACGAAGAGCAGCGTCAAACCCTCCTTAGCCTCCATAACACGAACAAGAGGCTGGATGCTCTTGTTTCCATGCTCCATGAGGAAATCGAAAAGAACAACCGGAACCGGGAATACACGAAGCTCCTTCACCATCTTGTTCACAACATTGTTGTCGAGATGAGCAAGCTGAAGATAGAAGAAGAGACGCTCAAGACAAAGACGAGGCTCATGGAGAAAGATTTCGAGATTCTGACGAAGAGAGAGAGGGCGCTGGAAAAAGAAATTTTCAAATGAGAATCGCCTTTGTCATCCAGCGGTACGGGCTCGACATCAGCGGAGGGGCTGAGCTCGAGTGCCGCCTGACCGCCGAGCGGATGATGAAATATTTCGACACCGAAGTCCTGACGACGAAAGCCTTTGATTACATCACCTGGAGAAATCATTACCTTGATGACGAGGAGGTCATCAACGGAGTTTTAGTGCGGAGGTTCCCAGTCGTCAGGCCGCGCCATCCCGGACGTTTCGGCCGGCTCCAGGATTACCTTCTCAGCCATGACCACACGGAGGAAGAGGAGCTGAGGTGGATGGACGAGATGGGACCGCTCGTCCCTGACCTTATCCAGTACATCAAGCTGAATGAGGAAGCCTACGATTACTTTATTTTCTTCAGCTTCCGTTATTACCCGTCTTACTGGGGGGTCAGGACTGTCCCCGGCAAAAGCATCCTCGTCCCCACGGCCGAGCGCGATCCGGTCATCGGCCTCCGCATCTTCCATGATCTTTTCCGCCTGCCAAGGGCCATTGTGTACAACTCGGTCGAAGAACGCGAGATGATCAACGCCATTTCCGGGAACGAGCACATTCCGAGCGATGTGGGGGCGGTCGGGATTGAGATTCCCCCTTCTTTCTCTGGCGAAGCTTTCCGGGAGAAATATCGCCTGGAAGGGCCCTACATTCTCTACCTTGGCCGGGTCGACGAAAACAAGGGTTGCGCCGAGCTTTTTTCCCACTTCCTCCGCTTCCAGAAAGAAACGAGGTCTGACCTGAAGCTGGTCCTGGCCGGGTCGACGGTCATGAGAATCCCCCACCATCCCGACATCATATACCTGGGATATATTGGAGAGGAGGATAAATTTTCCGCTCTTGAAGGAGCCGAGCTCCTCGTCATGCCCTCCATTTACGAAAGCCTATCCATTGTCACTCTGGAAGCTTGGGCGGTCGGCACGCCTGTCCTGGCCAATGCCCGCTGCGACGTCCTGAAAGGCCAGTGCCTGCGATCGCAGGGCGGGCTTTTTTACGAGAATTACCTGGAATTTCGGGAGGCTCTGAGCCTTCTTCTCCAATCCGATAGACTCCGTCAGGCCCTGGGAGAAAACGGGAAGAAATACTGCCGGGCTAATTACACCTGGGACATTATCGAGAAAAAATACCTGTCTCTTTTCGAGACACTGGAGAAGTCAAAGAGGAGTTGATGGACGTCCACCAGTTCGCTACTTCCCTGGCCTACGGAGATGCGATCTCTGACGAAATGATCGAAATCCAGAAGATCCTCCGGCAGGCGGGCTTCCGTTCGGAAATCTTCACGCGTTTCTGTGACTCGCGACTCGCCGGCAAGGTCAAGGACTACCGAGAGTACAGTCAATACAGCTCGGCCGGGAATGTCGTCATTTTTCATTTTTCCATCGGATCGCCCGTGTCCAGGATGTTCTTCCGGATCCCCGACAGAAAAATCATGATTTATCACAACATCACGCCGCACGAGTTTTTTGTGGACAGCCACCGCCTCTTGGCAAGAGATTGCTACAAGGGCCGGCTGGAGATCAAGCTTTTCGTGGACAAAGTGGACCTGGCCCTTGGCGACTCCGAGTTCAACCGCCGGGAGCTCGAGGCTGTCGGCTACAAGCAGACCGGCGTCTTGCCCATCCTCGTGGATTTTTCCAGGTTTGACCGCCCAGGCGATCCGGTGACGCGCGAGCTCCTCTCGGACGGAAAAAAGACCATCCTCTTTGTCGGACGGCTCATTCCGAACAAAAAGTACGAGGATCTCATCAAGACGTTTTTTTTCTACAAGAAACACTTCAACCGGGACTCGAGGCTCGTCCTGGCCGGAGACTACCGGGGCTGGGAGAGGTACTGGCACGGCCTCGAGGGCCTGGTTGGAAGACTCTCGCTCGACGACGTCCACTTCACCGGACATGTTGAGTTCGAGGAACTCCTGGCTTATTATGAAGCCGCCGACGTCTACTTGAGCATGAGCGAGCACGAGGGGTTCGGCGTTCCGCTCATCGAGGCGTTCTATAAGAAAAAACCTGTCGTCGCTTACAGAGCCGGCGCCGTGGAAGAGACGATGAACGGCGGCGGAATCCTCCTCACCGAGAAAGATTTTTTCCGCACGGCTGCGCTCATCGACGCCCTGCTCAGCGATGGGCACCTACGGCTCGCCGTCATCGAAGGTCAGACGCGGGCCCTTCAAAAGTACAGCCGGGAGAACACGAGCCGGGTTCTTTTGGGCCATGTCGAGAAGGTGGCCGGGCATGAGAATTGACCAGTTAGTGCCGGCTTTTCACCGGGGAGACGCGATCGGCGATGAGGCCGCCCATCTCCGGCAATTCTTCCGGTCGCGGGGGTTTGACTCGGAGATTTACCGCCTGACCTGTGACAGGGAGCTCGAGCGGGAATCAAACGAGTTTGCTTTTTTCCCTGAACCCAACCGTTCCGATATCGCCATCCTCCATTTTGCTCTTGCTTCGCCTCTCAGCCAGGCTTTCAGCCGGCTCCGGTGCTGGAAAATCCTCATCTCGCACAACGTCACGGCGGCGGAGTTTTTCCGGGGATTCAGCGGTGAGATGGCAAGGCTTGCCTCGCTTGGACGGGAGGAGCTCGCCTGGCTGGCTCCGGCTGTGGACGTTGGCCTGGCTGATTCCCGCTTCAACGCCGAAGAGTTAGCTGCGCTTGGATGCAAAGAGACGCACGTTTTTCCGCTTTTCATCGATTTTTCACGCTACGAAAAGCAGATCGACAGGTTTACCTTCCGCCTTTATCGGGACGACAGGACGAACATCCTCTTCGTCGGTCGCGTCGTTCCCAACAAGAAAATCGAGGACTTGATCAAGGTTGTCTTCTACTATAAAAAATACATTTCTCCGCTCGTCCGGCTGATCATCGTGGGCAAGACATCCTCGCTTCCCAAGTACTACCACAGCGTGGCCAAGCTGGCTGATGATTTTTTCCTTAACCCTGAAGAGATCGTCTTCCTGGGTCACGTTTCCGACGAGTCGATGTTTGCTCTCTACCGAGCCTCAGATGTCTTTCTCTCCCTGAGCGAGCACGAAGGATTCTGCCTGCCGCTCATCGAGAGCATGATTTTTGACCTGCCCGTCGTTGCTTTCAAGTCCACGGCCGTCCCCGACACGCTGGACGGAGCCGGCATCCTGCTCAAAGACAAACGCCCGGATTATGTGGCAGAGCTTGTGGACTTGATCAAACGCGACAAGGCGATGCGCGACAAAATCATAGCCGGCCAGCGGCGCCGCCTCGAAAAGTTCAAAGCAGAAGGAAGAGAGCCTTTTCTTCTGGGGCTCATCGAACGCTTGAGCCAGAGAAGCGGCAGACGGGGCAACAAAAAGACATGAGAATTGCCTTTGTCGTTCAAAGATACGGCCTTGAAGTGATGGGCGGGTCCGAGCTCCACTGCCGGCTCATCGCCGAGCGCCTGGCCCAAACAGGCCACAAGGTCACCGTCTATACGACGACGGCCAAAGACTACATCACCTGGAAGAATGAGTATCCTGCGGGCGAGACCGAGCTGAACGGCGTCAGGGTCAAAAGATTCCCCGTGGCCAAACAAAGGGATATCGAATCCTTCAACGCGTACTCCGACTGGATCTTTTTTCATGACCACACCGAAAACGATGAGCGGGAATGGCTGGACAGGCAGGGGCCTCAGACCCCTGACCTCATTGCCGCACTGGAGAGGGAGGAGGCCAGCGAGGACGTTTTCATTTTTTTCACCTACCTCTATTACACGACGTACTGGGGCCTGAAAAAAGTAAAAGGGAAGAAGACGCTCGTTCCTACAGCCCATGAGGAGCCGGCCCTTTGCCTCGGAATCATGCGGGAGGTCTTTGCCGCGCCGCAGGCTTTCATGTTCAACACCGAATCGGAGCGGCGCATGTTAGGCCGGCATTTCTCGTTCGAAGGAAAATACCAGGAGATCGTGGGGGTGGGTTACGATTTTCCGGACAGGGCAAGCCTTGACACCCAGGCGTTTTGCCGCAGGCACGGCCTTAACCCGCCTTTTATCCTCTACGCCGGCCGGATAGAGCCCGGCAAAGGATGTCGCGAGCTCGTTGACTACTTTCTGCGTTTCAGCCAGTTGCGCCCCGAGCTCAGCCTGGCGCTCATCGGAAACCTTCTCATGGAGCTTCCCTTTCATCCTCAGCTCCGCTACCTCGGGTTTCTTTCGGCCGAAGAGAAAAACGCGGCCATGGCTGCGGCCGAGATCACCGTCCATCCGAGCCATTTAGAGAGCCTCTGCATGGCGGCGCTCGAATCCCTGGCCGTCAGGACGCCCATCTTAGTGCAGGAAGCCGCCGACCCCCTGAAAGATCATTGTCTGCGCGGCCGGTGCGGTCTTTTCTATTCGAGCTATAAGGAATTCGAGGCTTCTCTCGGTCTTCTGCTCAAGGACAAGCGGCTGCGCGGCGTTTTAGGCGAGAACGGGTTCGCCTACGTCAAGAAAAACTATGCCTGGCCGATTGTCATCGGCAAGTACGAGAAGCTCATCCGGCAATTTATTTGACTTCTTCTCTGGGGGTATGCTAAGGATTAAGGAGAGCCCAAGGCAAAAAAATGGCCCTTGTCAATCACGTGACCAAGAGTCTGGCGATCAAGATCGTCTATTACGGCCCGGGGCTCAGCGGGAAGACGACCAACCTCCGCTACATGTATTTCAAGCTTGACTCCTCGTCGAGGGGAGAGCTTGTCTGCCTGGAAACAGAAACCGAGAGGACCTTTTTTTTCGACCTCCTGCCGATCAGGGCTGGATTGATCGGCGATTTTAAGGTCCATTTTCAGTTGATGACCGTTCCCGGTCAGATTTTTTATGAGGCCTCGCGCAAGAACGTTCTTCGCGGCGCCGACGGCATCGTCTTTGTCGCCGATTCCCAGATTCCGCTTTTTGACGCGAACCTGGAGAGCTTCGATAACCTGAGGCGGAACCTCCTCGAGCTCGACAGGGATATATACGACATCCCTCTTGTTTTTCAGTATAACAAGCGCGACCTGGATGATCTCATCCCGGTCGAGACTTTTAATCGGTTGCTCAACCCTCGAAACCTCCCTTATGTTGAGGCTTCGGCCATCAATGGTGTGGGTGTGTTCGAAACTCTCAAGGAGGTGGCCAAGCTGACGGTCCCTCTGGTTAAAGCGACGGTTTTGGGCATGGAGCCGAAGACAGAAGAACTGACACAGGAAGAAGTCAAGGGGCAGGAAGTCGCGGGCGCGGCAGGCGATAAGAAAGACGTCGAGGTGGAATTCATCCCATCGGCCCAAAGGACTGACGCTCAAGTAAGAAAGTACAAACTCCGGACTCTCGAGGAAATCGACAAAGAGCTCGAACGGCTTTCCCAGGAATTCCTGGAAAAACATAAAAAGCCCCAGCCTTCCTGAGCGGTCGGCGTTCTCGCACCCTTCTAACTGAAAAAACCCGCGCCTTTCCTTCGTCTTCTTATAGGAAGTATCATGCTCGTCAAGATACACAGCGCCGCTCTGTTAGGGATCGAGGCTTATGTCGTCGAGATCGAAGTCGATGTATCTTTAGGCCTTCCCGGTCATGTCACTGTCGGCCTGCCTGACGCCGCGGTCCGGGAGAGCAAAGAGCGAATCCGGGCTGCCCTCAAGAACTGCGGGTTCGAGTTTCCTTCCCGCAAGCTCACGATCAACCTGGCTCCAGCGGACCGGAGAAAAGAAGGCTCTTCCTTCGACCTTCCCATCTGCCTCGGCCTCCTGGCCTATCTCAACGTTATTCCCGAGGAAAGCCTGCGCGGGTATCTTTTCTTGGGCGAGCTGGCTATGGACGGCCGTCTGAAACCCGTGCGGGGAGCGCTGCCGGCAGCACTTCTGGCTCAAAGAAGAGGTTATCAGGGTATCGTCGTCCCCAGGGATAACGGAAAAGAGGCGGCTCTGGTGCGAGGCCTGGATGTCTATGGTCCGGAGAACCTCATCCAGGTCATCCGCCTTCTCAGCGAACCCGGGAGTATTTCCCCGTGGCCGAAGGAGGAGATTATTTCTGCAGCTAACTATGACGGGGATTTCAAGGATGTCAAGGGCCAGATGCATGTTAAGCGAGCTTTGGAGGTGGCCGCGGCCGGGTTTCATAACATCCTGATGATCGGCCCGCCCGGCGCCGGCAAAACAATGCTGGCCAAACGGCTCCCAACCATTCTTCCGCCCATGTCTTTCGATGAGATTATCGAGGTTACGCAGGTCTACAGCGCAGCAGGCCTGCTCAGCGATAGGGGAGCGGTGAGCGTGCGGCCCTTCCGGTCTCCCCATCACACGATCTCCGACGCCGGCCTGATCGGCGGCGGCATCGTTCCCCGGCCGGGAGAGGTGAGCCTGGCCCATAACGGTGTGCTTTTCCTGGATGAGCTTCCCGAATTCAGGCGGCGCGTCCTGGAGGATTTGAGGCAACCGGTCGAGGACGGCAAAGTGACCGTCTCGCGCTGCTCTATAAGCGTTAGCTTCCCCTGCGCCTTCATGCTCGTCGCGGCCATGAACCCCTGCGAAGACGTCTTTCGCGGGTTAGGGCGGGCGGAGACAGATTGCAGCGAGGCGCAGAGGAGCCGCTATTATTCCAAGATCTCCGGACCGCTCCTCGACCGCATCGACATCCAGGTGGACGTGCCGGCTGTGAAATTCCGGGAGATCGTCTCGCGGGAGGCAGGGGAGAGCTCGAGCGATATCAGAGAGAGGGTCAGCCGGGCGCGGGAGAAGCAGATGGAGCGGTTCAAGGGCAAGAAAATCTACGCCAACGCCCAGATGGGGCCGCGGGAGATCAAGGCATATTGCACGGTCGGGCCAGAGGCGCAGAAGCTCTTAGAGACGGCGGTGACCCGGCTGGGCTTGAGCGCCCGCGCCTACGACCGCATCCTCAAGGTCGCCCGTACGATCGCGGATTTAGCAGGGGAAGAGGCCATCAGCACTGTCCATGTCTCCGAAGCCATCCAGTACCGCATGATGGATAGGTATTATTGACGATTTGTATCTAGGCCGAACGCAAAAAAAGAGAGCTCTCTATGTATCTAAGCCTGGAGGAAGCCCAGGAGGAGACAGCCTCTTTACTTCAGAGAGTCAACAGCAGTTGACTTTACTAAGGAAAATGAGACAACCTGTGTACATGCTGGGGGTATTGGCTGCTGGGAAAAGGCCAGATCGATCAGGCCCTCTTCATATTCGAAGCGAACGCGTGGCGACATCCCGATTCCTGGTATGCGCACGACAGCCTCGGCGAAGCCTACATGAAAGCTGGCCGGACCAGGGATGCGGTTCGAAGCTATGAACGTTCGCTGCGCCTGAACCCGAACAACGCCAACGCTAAAAAAATGCTGGAGACATTACGTCGCTAATAATAAGCGAATTTGGTTTCTTGATGGGTTGGCAAGATAAGGATTCACGGCACCGATTTTGCCTTATTTGACAATCCCGCCTGTCCAAAGTTCCTCTAGGAATCTTCGCCATGGCAGGATTCTGATCTTTCCGATCACCCGCTCCTCCGTCTCCAGACTCACAACCAGCGCTTTCTTTGGCTGATATTCATCCATAAAGGCGGCCAGGCCTCGAAGGTCTTTGTTGTCCACCACTCTTTGCCCTTTGACTTCAATGGATACCTCTCCTTCGCCCAGAACGAAGTCGACTTCCAACCCGGATTTTGTTCTCCAGAAATGGATTGTATAATTCAGTTCGCTATACGAAGCGTGAGCGGCGAGCTCCATGAAGATAAAATGTTCGAAAGCACGGCCGAAGGCTTCTCCCCGCTCTTCCGACAAACTCCGCTTGATGATCGCCCCCGCTATGCCCACATCAAACAGATAAAACTTCGGCGCTTTGCTGATGATTTGGCGCGATTGCCTTTTCTTAAAAGGTTCCACCATCCGGCCGAGCAATGTATCAACCAGTATCTGGTAATATTCTCTGACTGTCTTCGCATCGACGCCGGCATCACGGGCGATGCTCGAATAATTGGTCAACTCCCCATGAGTATATCCAACCGCATCGAAGAATCTGGCAAAGGCGGGCAGGTTCCGCGTCAGGCCTTCCGCAAAAACCTCCTCCTTCAAATAATCCTGGACATAACTCTTCTGGGACTTCCGGTAATCGTCGCTCAGATAGTGGTCGGGAATGAGGCCTCGATTCAAGGCCTTGAGCAGGTGAATATCCTTCAGCTCCGGCGTCACCAGCGGAAACATCTCGTATCTCCAGGCCCTACCTCCGAGCAGATTCGCCTTCCCCTTCCTTAACTTGCGGGCGCTTGAGCCGCATAGGATGAACCTCAAATCTTTGTTCTCGATCAGCCAATGAACTTCATCCAGAACCTGAGGAACCTTTTGGACCTCGTCAAGAATTATGGGATATTCAAGAAGGCGCTTATCCTTGGCCAAGAGCTGTTCACGCAAAAGGGAAGGCCTCTTGATAAACTCCAATACCAAATCCGTTTTAAGGAAATCAAAATATAGACTGCGCCGAAAGATATCTCTGAGATAAGTCGATTTGCCTGTCTTCCTGGGTCCCCACAAGAACGCCGACTGCCGTGCCGGAAGGTTGATCCTCAATATTCGAGAAATCTTTTCCATCTAAGGAAAATCCTCCTCATTAGTAATACTAATCAGGAATATAATCCTAAATGGTAATATTGTCAAGGGCCGGGCTACAACCCGAGCATTCGGAATAATTCAAAGGGCCCTTTCTAGGCCGCCCTATGATTGTCCAGGGGAGGCAGGTGAGGTAAATAGCAAAGGTCATTGCTTTGAAAAGCGTACGGATAAGATCATGATAACGTGATGCACCTCCTCCGGGAGTGTGTGGTAGACTCCCGGTTGAGAATTCTAATTTTAGGAGGTGCACAGATGAATTATGTCGGTCGTGACCATCATCGTCAATACTCTCACATCACCTGGCTGGATGAGAGAAGCGAGGTGGTGAAGTCAGGGAGAGTGGAGACAGCCCGGCGGTTGCTGACCATTATCTACCGGATATTGAAAGAGAATCGTCCCTATATTCGGTATAAGAGATGAGAAAGAAAACGATCGGTCGCCTTCGGCAAATTCTTAACGGGCCGATGAGGCCGCGTTCCTAATAAGATTAAGGGACCGAGACCTGATGTTAGCGTGTGTGCGGACTTAACTTTCGGGTTAAGGACACGGATAGAAGAATGGTTCGCCAGACCGAGGGCTGAGGAAAGAGAGAGGACAAGAAAGGAGGCGCCAAAGAAAGTCCTTAGACGGCTTGACCCGGTTCTTCTCCCACAAGTAGATCGAGGTGTCGTCAACATGAAACTTGAGTGAAAGTTGGCGCTTGGAAAGCTTCAAATCGAGCCTCTCGCTCTTGATCCAATCGCCCCATGTCCTGCAAATATTAAGGTATCTCTCCGTATGATAGACCGGTATTGATAAAGGCTGATATCAATGGGCTATTGACAAACCGCGGCTTAAGAGTTTAACATGGATATAAAAAGTTAAACTAATAGTAAGGAGTAAAACAAATGGCAATAGTTACAACCTCAGCTAAAGGGCAGGTCGTCATTCCCAAAAAAGAAAGGGATAAACTGGGGATCAAGCCCGGGACAAAAGTCATTGCCAAGGCTGTCAAGGATCATATCGAAATCAGGCCGCTGCCCGACAATCCGGTTGAATCCTACTGCGGAGTGTTTAAAAAAGGTTCCTCGCTGACCAAGGCCTTATTAAAGGAGAGGAAAAAGGAACTCGCCCGTGAAGAAAAAAATCGTCCTTGATTCATTTGCTCTTCTGGCTTATTTGAAAAAAGAAGCCGGCAGCGAGAAGGTCAAGAAGTTATTGGCGGATAATGATGTTCATGCCCTCATCAACGACATCAACGTAGGGGAGACATATTACATCATTGCCAGAGAGAGAGGGCTCAACCAGGCTGATTATTTCACCGACACTATTATGCCGAGCATGCCGATTACACCCCTAGCCAATGCGCTTCATGATGTAATCGAAGCAGCACGCATTAAGGCAAAATACTCTCTATCCTATGCGGATTGCTTTGCCGTGGCCACTTCTTATCGGGAAAGAGCGCCCTTGATCACTGGAGATCCAGAATTCAGGAAAGTCCAGGACATCATCGAGATCGACTGGCTTTGATCTCAAGGGAAGATCAGCGGCGATAATAGTAAAATATTCAGAAGTTTTTCTCTCCGGCTCATCATGAGGAGAGCACTAAAAAATAAAGAATGCAACTAATATTTAGTTACAGCCAACGATCGTCAGGTTTTTTCTCCACGTCCTACGTTCATTTCATTGAACGCTCAGGCCAAAGGAAAATTTTCAAATATTCTGAGCGTCCTCGGCCGGCCGATCATCTCAGGCGGCCTTCCGGCGTATTATATTATTGGCAGAGTAAGATCAAAAGGAGTTTATTGGAACAAGCAGTTGAAGAGCAGCTTGAAGGTGCCGTGAGTCTGAGCGCGGTGCTGGGTCCGGAACCCGATGAGGATCACCCGTCCCTGGCCCAACCTGGCAGAGACCATGGCGGCCTTGTTGGAGAGATATTTTTCGCCGATGAGCCAGCCGCTCTGGATAATGTCGCGCTCGACATACCGGACGATTGTCTCGTAGCGCTCGTTGTGCTGGCTGGGCGTTATCTCGAAGGCTGGGTTTGACCAGAAAAGGGCGAGAGATTCTTGCGGCATGCCGTAAGCCAGGGGATGGGTGTTGTCACATATCACTCTGAGCGTCGACCCCGGACAGAAGAACTCTTTCGAGTCGGTCTTCTCGACGACGTTGCGGACGCTCAACCCGAATTTCTCGATGGCGAAGTTTGAAGCCTCTCCCAGGGTGACCAGGATTCCTCCTTTCTCCACAAAGGCCTTGAGCGCCTCGACGCCTTCCTGGCCTATCCCGCTCCGGTACTCTGGAGGATAAGCCGGCATCCGGCCTTCCCAGGATTCGAGCCTTTCTCCCGTGATCATGCCGGCTGAGTCATGAGGGAGGATGATAACATCGTATTTTGCCCGGAGGTTTCCTTTTTTAATTTCGGCGTCGAAGAGAGATGTGTACGGAAAGGCGAATTGCTCTAAGAGGAAACGCGTCCAGCCCTCATCCATGTTGCCTCCCCAGTAGCGCTGGTACATGGCGGCGCGCAGGCGCTTGATGTCGTGGATTCCCTGGCCGGGGATATCCTTTAGAGCCTTGAAATCGACCGCCGTTTGGGCAGCGATTTCCTTCAGGAGAGACAAGGCGTCCGGCGTTGCAGCGACGATGAAATCCCCGGGCTTAAGCCCGGAAACAGCCTTGTCCACCCGCTTTACCGGGATTCGCTTGTCTAAAAGCAAGTTTACTGCCTTGAAGCTGTCGTTCAGCCGGCCGTCGAAGACGAAGGCCTGGCCGCCCGACTCGACGTGCCCGGCCACCGCGATCTCGCCGTTTAGAACCTCAAATTCCCCAGCGACCGCTTCATCGACCGGGTCCACTCCGACGGCCATGAACTCGTTCATCGTGTGCGTGGCCATGTCATACGGCCGGCGCGGCGAGCCGTTCCTGTCCCTGGTCCACGAGTTGTCTGGGTAGAATGTCCGGCCGAGTAAGTTCCTGATAAGCCCCATTTTGGGCTGGGCCAGAGAGATGACAAACGAACCTCCAGGATAGATGACGCTTCCGGCAACGAATTCTTTCTTGGCCTGCCTTATCTCGACTCCGGAGAGGAGCAGCTTGTTGATCATCTTAACGGCGGTGAGGAAATCGTGCTGGGCGGCCGAGATGACATAGGCGGCCGGCTTCCCTTTGGCGCCGCGCTCTGTCTGCCGTTTAGCTTTGAGGTAGGCATTCCAGAGGACGGTTTCTCTGTGACGAGCGGCGATGTCAAGGAGGGCCCAGGCCGCAATTTTCTTCTGTTCGACGATGTCCCGGAGCCTCCACCAGCCCCCTGGCCACGGATGGGGGAGAGTCGTCTGCGCCTCGTAGTCCGGGAACTGGAGCGCGCTGCCGCGGAGCTGCTCCGGATGGACGAAGGCAGGAGTTGCCAGCTTGGCCGAAGCCGACTCCGTCAGCATTCCCGCGATGTTGTGAAAGGGTGTGATCCAGTGGAAGCCGAAATGTCCCCAGCCGGGGAACTGGGCGGCATTGAGAATACCGGTTTTTCCCGCTTCCTCAAGTTTGTAGGCGATGTGGGCGCCGTACCAGCTGTGTTCCCGCCAGATAAGAGGGTCGGCGTAGGGGCGGATGGGCTCACAGTAGGGGGGGATGTATAAGCGGGCGCCGTAAGTGCCCATGTGGTGATGGTCGATATAAGCCTGGGGAATCCAGTCTCTGTACAGGATTTTGGCCGCGTAAATCGATTCGATCATGTTGAGATGGTCGGCGTCCCTGTTGTTATCGTGGCCGACATACTTATGGTAGAGCCAGGGAGGGCTTGTGCCCTCGTACTCCGTGCCGACGGTTTTCCGGTACCAGTCGGTGACCATGATCTGGCCGTCCGGGTTGAAGCAGGGGATCATGAGGAAGATGACGTTGTCCAGGATCCGCTGCGTTTCCTCGTCGGCGCCGCTGGCCAGGTCATAGGCCAGCTCAGGCGCCATCTGAGTCCCGCCGATCTCCGTGGCATGGAGGCTCATGGACTGGCAGACGACGGCTTTTCCCTCGGCCACCAATTTTTTTATCTCCTCCTCGGCCAGGCCGCGCGGGTCGCTGAGCCTGACGTTCACTTGGCGCAGCCGTTCGAGGTTGTCCAGGTTTTCAGGGGAAGAAATGATGACCAGGAGAAAAGGATGACCTTCGGTTGAAGGGCCCATGTTGATGATTTTGAGCTTGCCGCTTTCTTTTTCCAGAAGATTGAAGTAGTCAACGATTTTATCCCAGCGGGCGATTTGATGGTCACTCCCGAGCTGGAACCCGAAAAATCCTTCGGGCGATGTTATTTTGTTCTGCCCGTTGTCGAGCGGCGCTGCGAACCCTGAGTTGACAAGCGCCAGGGAAAAGAATAAAAGAGAGATAAAATGATTGGGATGAAGGCGAAGGACGTTTAGGGTTTGTCTCATCAGGACTCTCCTTGACGGCAGTTTAAGGAAATCGAGGTGATACTAAAACAGCGCCGGAAGCTCTGTCAAGCCAGACACGATCTCGTTCTCCTTCACCCTTGAACTTCAGCAGACCAATATGTTGAAAGTTTTTTTATAGGTTTTATAGAAAAAGTAAATAGCTAAAAAACACTTGAGCTTGAGGAAGACCCAGATTATCGGAGGAAGCCGCATCGATAACGATTCCCGTGACAGACCTGAATATTAGCAAGAGTTATCTGGAGCGGGATGGCAGGTCGGGAAATGATCAACAGCGCGAGGCTTAACTCAAAAGAATGAGAAAACTAAGAGCATATCCCATCCTAATTGCCTATTTCTTTGGCACCGTTTTTTTTCTTCATGCACAGGTCGAGGCGCCGTCAAAAGAGGAAGAGCACGTGCTAAAGACTCTGAATGGATTTAAAACAGGTATCGAACAGGGCAATCTGGAGATAGGGCGGCAGATCACGACCGGAGATTTCTATCCTCTTTTTAAAAGCTTTTATGAATCTCTGGCCAGTATTTATAGCCAGCATAAAGCTTCCCTTCCCATGGAAATCGGTCATCTGAAGATCCTAAAAAGCGGCCTGGCCAAAGTCGAAGTCTATCTCAATCCAGCCCGGAACCTTTTTATTTTTACTCTCAAAAAGGAAGAAGGCGTTTGGAAAATCTCTCACTTAGAGGGCATCCGTTTTCCTTTTTATTCCGTCCCGGATCTTCCCTACAGAAATATCTATGAGATCCCCGAAGATCAGAGAAAATTCATGACCGCGGAAACTGAGCTAAACTTCATGACCCGGGTCTTTTTTTATCTAAAAGAACAGTGTGGCGAAGAACGTGCTGAGAATTTCTTCCTTGATGGGCCGGGCTATAAAGTGGCCATGGAGGCCTGGCTTCCTTTTCTCGAAGGACCAGCGCAGTTTGCCCTCTTTTTTGTTATCATGGAATCCAATTTCTACGGTTCTCTCTGCGAGGTAACCAAGGCCGACGACAGGGAAGCCGAGGTGCGCTGTCTTAAGCTTGCCGCTCTGGAGGTATTGAAGAGAGGATATGCGATACCAAAATTTTCCTACGAAGAGTTCATAGCTCTTATTAAAGCGATCATGAAACACCGGGCTGAACACTGCGGACTGGAAATTGACATGTCTTTCGAGGACACATCCTGCTTGATCAAGATCAAGAGAAAATGACCGAGTATGGGCTTTTCCCCCTCTTGCCGTGTAATCTATTCAGGAACGCTAAAGGAGTCAGAGAATGAGACTAAAGCAAAGTTTCCTGTTTTATGCTCTTTCGGCCTCATTACTGCTTGCTGACGTCCGAACGGCTGAAAAATCCTTTTATAGGCGAGTCGGAGCCATTGTTGAAAGAATCACCCCGGCCCTTATCGAAATCCGGCGGGATATTCACGCCCACCCTGAGCTCGCTTTCCAGGAGAAACGGACAGCAGGGATCGTCGCCGATTATTTCCAGAAGCTCGGGCTCGAGGTAAGGACCGGGATCGCCGGGACCGGCGTTTTGGGCATTCTTCGCGGCGGGAAAAAGGGGCCGGTCGTCGGGATGCGCGGGGACATGGATGCTCTTCCCATCACCGAGGAGACAGACCTCCCTTTCCGGTCAAAAGAGAAAGCCATGCTCAACGGCCGGGAGGTCGGGATAATGCACGCATGCGGCCATGATATCCACACCACTCTGCTCCTGGGAGTCGCTCACGTCCTCTCGGAGCTGAGGTCCGAGCTTTCGGGCACGGTGCTTTTTGTCGCGCAGCCGGCCGAGGAGTTCGGCGACGGCGCCGCCGAAATGCTCAAAGCCGGCGTTTTCCGGGATATCCGGCCTGAGGCGATGTTTGCTTTCCACGTTGAGGACACAGCCAAGGCCGGCGTCATTAAGTACGCGGCCGAGTACGCCGGGGCCAACGTCGATGGGTTCACGTTGGTCATTGAATCCGCGGGATGCCATGGCTCTGCCCCGCATGAATGCATTGACCCGATCGTCGTCGGCGCCCAGATAGTCACAGCTCTCCAGGTTATGGTGACCCGGGAGATCAACGTCCACAACGATACGGTCATCACCGTGGGGTCGTTCCATGCCGGCGCCGCGGCAAACGTCATTCCCGAGAGGGCAGAGCTAAAGGCTACTATCCGGAGTCACGGAGGAGACCAGCGCCGGCTGATCAAAGAGAAAGTGGAAAGGCTGGTAGAACACGTCTGTCAGGCGGCCGGTGCGCCCTATAAGCTTAATTACACGATCGGCACGCCAGCTCTCCGCAATGACCCCAGGCTCGTCCAGAGAATTCTCCCGACGATCGAGCGCGTGCTGGGCGGAAATCAATACGTCCAGCTTGAGCCGCCGATCATGGGAGGCGAGGATTTCAGTTACTTTGCCCGGGAGATACCATCGGTGATGCTCTGGCTCGGCGTCGTCCCCGAGAATGTGGAAAAGACGTCGGTTCATTCGCCGACGTTCATCGCCGACGAGAAGAGCATTCCCATCGGAATCAAGGTCATGTCGGCCGTCATCCTCGATTATTTAGAAGCGGAGCGGCAGAAGCGCTGAGCCCCTGTTACTTGAGGTCTAACTCGCCTGTGATTTCGGGCAGGGGTTTTCTCGAACCGGGAAAGACGAGGAGCCTATATTTGACCCTGGCCGGAAGTTCCAGTGCTTCATCGCGCGGTAGAAGCGAGATGGACTGGAGCATGATCGCCCTTTTTTCGCCCGGCTTGACTTCTCCGTAATCCCTCTCCGCCCTGGCGATTTCCCGGCCGTCCCTTTCAAAGACAGCTTCCAGGCGAATTTTCGGCACAGCCCACTTTCCTTCATTCCTGAATTCAACGAGCAACCTCGGCGGGAAGTAAGGGTTGATCCTGGTCACGGCTGCGTGAGAGTCTTGCCAGATTTCCTTCTTAATCAGCCGGCTTTCCCGCCAGTCTAAAAAGATGACCGTGGCCTGCGCGAGAATTGCCGCTGAGGCGACGCCCAGGAAAGTTATTTCGACAAGCCGCTTTATCTTCGCCATTTTCTTTTTATTTTTCGCTTTGTCCCAAAGTTGCTTGGTGATGGTTGACATGAATACAAAAGAAGGGCTACAACCTTCAAATGATGATATCCAAATCAAAGGAGGTGTAGCCCCATGGACGAACTCGAAATCAAGATCGTCCTTGCTTATAAGGTACCAGAAATCGGTCTCACACTCAATGGAATTTTGAGAGGCCTTGAACAGGATAAAGATATTCTGATGCGATCTATGGTGAAAGCCATTCTTCATGCCCTGGAGGAGAAAACAGTAGAGGAACAGATAATCAGTGAGCCGGGCAGATATATCCGTTATGGCCGGCGAAAGATAGGGAGGGTGTTTCGAACTTCCTTTGGGACGGTGCGTTATCGGTTGGGCCAGATATATGACAAGAAGAAGAAAACAGTATTTTGTCCCTTGGTGAGGAAGCTTGGGGTTACACGCTATAAACAGTATCAGGAAGAGTCTCTGGAAGCTGCAGTCGGACAGGTAATTCATCTCTCTTATCGATTGGCCAGTAAGGAAGTTCGCAGGATCAAAGGCTCGGCTCCTGCCAAAAGCACCGTGTATAGAAGAGTGCAGGAACTGACAGAGAAATATGGGCAGTGGCCGTCCTTCCAGCATCGTCCATTTAAATTCCTGATGGCTGATGGGACGAAGGTAGAGCTTCAGGAAGGCAGAGGTCTCTCTGTAGGACAGAGGCCGTTGCGCTGGGCTTTTGCCTCTGAGGATGTGGGGAAACGGTTTGAACCAGTCGGTTTTTGGGTGAATAAGGATTGGGCGTCTATCCGCCAGGACCTGGAGAAGAGATTGGACTACAGGAAGCTGGAAGTGCTTCTCTCTGATGGTGAGCCTGGTATTGAGGAGAATCTGCTTTCTGAAGGGATGAGACAGCAGCGTTGCATCTGGCATGGGAAGAGAGACCTCCCGATTCTTCTCTATCAAGATGGGTGGAAAAAAGAAGAACAACAGCCTTTTCGCAAGCTTATGGAGGACATCCTGCTTTTTTCTTTGACCAAAGAGCTGTTGGAGGAGGTGCTTGAACCTGAAAAAGAGCTTGTGGTAGAGCTTGTTGAGGAGATCAAGAAGGGGTTTGAGAAATTGATCAGGGCTCTTTCGCCCGACAAGTACCCTAAGGCCAGAGCCTATATGGAAAACTTCTATCGGAATGCGCTTCTGGTGTTTGATTTCTGGCTGGAGGGCAAAGGCTGGCTCCCACTGACAACGAATGCGCTTGAGAGTGCTTTTAGCCGGGTGGTGAACAGGATAAAAAGAATAGGCAGGCGCTGGAGTGAGAAGGGTCTTATGAATTGGCTGGCCATAGCCATGAGAAAAATCTTTGTCCCGAGTCTTTGGGAGAAACTGTGGACGGATTATCTCAGGATGAACAAACAACTAATACTCTCCCGATTGACGGTGGAATATGTTTGGATTTAGCATCACCAAGCAACTTTGGGACAAAGCCTAATTTTTATTATTGATGGTATCATTATGACCATCTCCGGATGGATTAATTCGAAAAATGCACCCTCTCAAAGTGCGGAACGTGGGTTTCAGCGCTTTGGCGAATTCATATCTCGAAAACGTTTGTAACATTTGCCCGAGTATGGTATGATTTTTCCTCAAGGCCCAAC
>JARYMI010000049.1 GCA_029907205.1 Clostridiales bacterium | reverse complement strand
GTCGGGCCTGACGGCCGGATCTATTGGGCCTGCAACTACGGCGATCACGGTCTTGTCCCCATCTCCCTCTTCGCCTGGGATCCCAAAGCCAAAGTCAAGACCTACCTTGGCACATGTGCTCTCGGCGGAGACTGGATCGGCGGAATGACCCAGGGGATCTGCTTCGACAAGAAGGGGAACATGGGGATTCATATCCTCTATGCCAAGATGAACCCGCAACAGTTCGAGCTCACTCGGCGGAGCAAGGACTTCTATTACCAGGATATCGAACCGCTCCCTCACTATCTCAGCTATCCGCAGCACTACAAAGGAACATGGTATTCGGTTTTCTATGTCAAGAACGCGACGAAGATCCGCTAGCCCACACCAGCGAGGACAGGAGCAGCGCCCAAGGCGTCTACAAGGGATAGAGAGGAAGGAAAGTTCTGGAAGACGACGAACAACGCAAAATATAAGGACGATTTTCCTGAGCTCACTTCACCAAAACTCAACCTGATGGACCTCAACGCCCACCTGGGCGGACCAATCCAGAAGGATAAGCTCTGGTTCTATACAGGCGGCCAGTACTACCGGACCAAGAATTACCCGACTGGATTCCCCGAGGCTGTCGACTACAAACAGCCACGCTGGTTCGGCAAGGTCACCTCTCAGCTTTCTCCCTCGACAAGCATGAACCTGTCGTTGGAGATTGACACCTACAACGGCATCAACCGGGGTGCAGGCGCTAACGTTTCTCCGGAAGCCTGCGTCGACCAGAAATCGCCAGAGATTGTTGGCCATTTCAGCCTGACCCACCTTCTTTCGTCGAGGAGTTTCTTTGACCTCAAGGTTGCCTATTTCTGGGGATATTATTATCTGGACCCAGAGGTCGGAAAAGACGTCAATTCCCACTTCAGCCTTGACGAGAACTTCCTCTATGACAGCTCTGGCTACTTTTTCTATGCCGACAGGACGCGATTCCAGGCGAACGTGAGCTATACCCACTACGCTGAGGACTTCATCCAGGGGGATCACGACTTCAAGTTTGGAGTCGAAATTGAGCGCTCGACCGTACGCAACAGGTACGGTTACACAGGAAAGAATCACATCAAGTACTTTGATTATTATGGCGAGCCCTACCTCGCCTACCAGTACGAGGGTTATGACACGAACACCCGGTATGCTCGGCTGGAGGCTTTCGCCCAGGATTCCTGGCAGATTACGCCTCGCCTCAACATCAACGCCGGCCTTCGCTTCAGCCAGAACTGGGGGACAATCAAGGACGTCGAGGGCATCGTCTACAACACGCGGCGCATCGCTCCCCGTATCGGCTTCACCTTAGATTTATTTGGCGACAAGACGACCGTCCTCAAAGGCCACTACGGCCAATTCACGGAAGCCATGTTCTCGAGCTACCATGACCGGCTGAACCCCGCCTCCGCTTACAGCGACTATATCGGCTACTATTGGGATTATGACACCGAAGAGTGGGTCGAATTCCTGCGCCTGCAGCACGAAGAGCTTTACCGGCTGGATGAGAACATCAAACATCCTTACTTGAACCAGTTCACCGTTAGTCTGGAGCGCGAGCTCTTCAAAGATGCCTCGTTTACTGTGACCTACATCTACCGTGATTGGAAGAATATCATCGGCCGCTACGACACGTTATCGGATTATGTTCAGGTTCCCGTTACCGTCGGCTACCATGTTAACCAGACGTTCAACGTCTACAAATTGACGACAGGGGACGCTCACGCTTACGTCCTGGCCAACATCAAGAAGGGCGACCCCTGGGTTCTGGAAAACCCCTACCGGAGGTATCAAGGGGTCGAGTTCCTCTTCAACAAGCGGTTCTCCAACCGCTGGCAGCTCCTCCTCTCCTACGTTTATTCTAAAGCCTGGGGCACGATGGACAATGGGTTTGCTGACGACATCGGCTGGAGCGACCGCGACGGTCTCCATACCGGCGACCCCAACTACTGGATCAACGCGGACGGAAATTCGACGGTTGACCCCACCCACATGCTCAAAGTCCAGGGCACCTACATTCTTCCCTTCGATATCAGCTTCAACGCCTATTTCCGGGCCATTACGGGAAATGCCTGGACGACCCGTTATCGGACAGCGCGATTCCCGCAAGGACGGGTGACTTTCTTCGTCGAACCTCGAGGCTCCCATCACTACCCGATGGATAAGCAGTTAGATATCCGCTTGGAAAAAATCTTCCGCTTCGGCGACAAGTACAGGCTGGGGTTGATGCTCGATGTGTTCAACGTGTTCAACGCCGACACCATCACCAGCTGGGGCACCAGGATAGGCTATGACTGGATACCTGGGGATTGGCCTTCGACCGAGGGCCATCAGCTCTACTCGATTGTCCGACCTCGCCAGGCGAGAGTGGGCATCCGGCTGATTTTCTAAGGCTCGACCTTTTGATGGAAGGGTGGCGGGCCAGCCCCGCCACCCCCTTTTATTACAAGTCATTTCTGGTGAGGTTCTCGCGGTCCGGAGGGGAATTTTCTGGCCCATAATAAGGGGACGGGCTTATCAAGTTCTTATCTACACAAACGGATGCATCTCCTCTTTTTCGCCCTTAACTGGCTTATGACTGTTGAAGTTCTATATCCTTCTTCCCGATCTGCCGTCAGTACTCGGGACTGGACAAGCTAAGAGGGGTTGACAGTCCTCCCTTTTTTAATTTAAATAAAAATCGGATAAACGGACAAATAGCATGCTATAGTTGTTGTTATGCGGCGTTTTAAAGAAATTTTCATTTTTGTTGCTGGTGCCGCGCCGCAAATAATTACCGAAACTGTATATGCACTATCGCGAGGAAAACCTTCTATTTATCCCGATGAAATTTATATCATTACCACTTCTCTTGGCAAAAGGTGCATCTACGACTCCCTCATCAAAGGCGGGATATTTGATTTACTGATTAAGGAATACAATTTGCCGCCTGTTTTTATAAAAAAAGAAAATTTTATCATTCCGCAAGATGCGCAGGGTGAAGAATTAGAGGATATTCATTCTAAAGAAGATAATGAAATCCTTGGCGACGTCATAACTTCTTTTATCCGGGATAAAGCCCAAGACCAGTCAGCTCGTCTTCACTGTTCCTTGGCGGGGGGGCGCAAGACAATGAGCTTTTATCTCGGGTCTGCCCTTCAGCTTTTTGGGCGGCCGTGGGATAGGCTCTATCATGTGCTGGTGAGTCCCGAATTCGAATCAAACCCAGATTTTTTCTATAAGCCAAAGAAAAACAAAATAATCATAACCAAGGATAAGAATGGAAGAGAACGCCAACTCAACACAAAAGATGCCCGAATTATTTTAGCCGAATTACCCTTTATTCGGCTCAGCCAGAAGCTCACCTTGCAGGGGACAAATTTTCGCGAGCTTGTAGCTGAGGGCCAGAAGGAGATAGATTTGGCTTTTGTACAGCCTGAATTGAGAATTAGCCTGGCTAACCGGTCGGTTTCCATTGCGGGAAAAACTATTGGCTTGCAGCCCATGCTCCTTTTTATTTACACAACCTTCCTTCACCAAAAAATAAAAGAATGCGTTCATCCTGATCGACTCTATTGCTGCGATTGCCGCGATTGCTTTCAAGAACTCAACACCTTGTTTAGTTTAGAGAGCCTTAAAAAGCTAGCCATCTACTATACCAGCCTATATAAATGCGCCCCTCTGAAAACAGAAGAGTTTTTAAGCAAGTGGAAATACGGGTTGCCAGCAGAAAATGTTCGTCAGTATTTAAGTAAAATAAGGAGCATCATCCAGAAAGAAATTCCCGATGATTCGCTATGGCCCTTGTATGTCATTCGCCCCATAAAAATTTATGCTGCCAGTCGTTACGGAATTAGAGTTGAGAAAACCAAGATAATTTTCGAATGAAATATTTCGAAAATATTTATTTTTTTGAATGCATTTGAATATCGGGCAATAATTAAGTAGGGTGAAGAGAAATGAGCTCCAACCAGAAAGAATACCATGACCTCATTCTGGCTGCCTGGCTCCATGATATTGGCAAATTCTATCAAAGGTCCGGATTCAAACTGAATACGCCTAAAGATGAGGAAGCCGTTACGCAATTAGCCAAGAGATACGGAACGGGCGTGCAGACGCGCTACAGCCACCTTCATGCCATTTATTCTGATAAATTTTTCCGCGAATATCTTCCCAATTTCAGCATCGCCGGCACTTTGGCTGCCCTCCATCACAGCCCAGAAAACGCCGGAACAGATAGGATGAGATATCTAGCAAAACTGATTACGCTGGCAGATTGGATGGCTTCTGGAGAAAGACGGGAAAGAGAGAGTGAAGAGGATTCAGAGGGCTATCAGGCTGAGCCGCTTGTTTCTATTTTCGCGAGGCTAAGAACTGATGCCGATGCTAAAAAACTCGCAGAGACTCCTTCCTACATACCCTTAGTTCCTTTAAAAGCAAGCCTCGAGGAAATCTTTCCAGTGGCTTCTAAGCAACAAGCCTTCAAGGAACAAGATGGCCAGCTCAGTTACAAACTCCTTTGGAACAATTTTACGGAAGAAATCGGCCTAATAGATAAGATAGATATCATTAGGCAGATACCATATTTATTGGAAAAATTTACCCTTACCATCCCAGCCACCACCATCGATAAGCCCGATATTTCCATTTACCATCATGCCAAAAGCACGGCCGCGCTTGCCAGTTGTCTTTATCAAATCCAGCTCAGTGAGCACACTCTTGACTCATTGTTTGGGGACATCAAGGGCTTACCGAGAAAACTTGCTGAAGAAAAAACGAGTATCATTTCAGCACAGGAAGGTTATTTAGCTAACGGCGATTTTCTTTTGGTCGGCGGGGATTTATCGGGCATTCAGGATTTCATCTATTCTGTCACCTCAGAAAGGGCCCTCAAAGGATTAAGAGGTCGGTCCTTTTATCTCCAACTGCTTTCAGAGGTTGTCAGCCGGCTCATTTTAAGAACGTTTGATCTTACGGAAGCTAACCTTCTCTATTGTGGGGGCGGCCATTTCTTCATTCTGCTACCCAATATTAATGAAGCAGCAGAGAAGCTCAGAGCGATAAGGGAGAAAGTAGATACAGTTCTTCTTCAGGCACACCGAGGAAAACTTGCTATCATCTTGGAGTGGGTTCCTGTAAGGTATATTGATTTCTTCATCAACTTTGCTTCGATCTGGACTGAAGTGGCGTCTAAGCTGGGAAAAATGAAAAGAAGAAAATTTGCCTCTCTTTTCGCCTCGCCCGATTTAGGAAAATACTGGCCGAAGATCATGGGGCCATTTGACATAGGCGGCGAAAGGCCCGCCTGCCAGATTTGTGGCGAGGAAATAGAAAAACTAGGCGAGCACACTTGCTCGCTCTGCGAGAGTTTTAGCTCCCTTTCCAGTGACTTGGGAAGGGCAAAAGCAATTAGCATTGAGGATATTGAAGCCAAACCACTTCCAGAATCAATTTCTGATTTAGGCTGGAAAGATATCCTTTCAGCTCTCGGATTTGACTGCTGGCTCTGGAAAGAGAGGAAAGAAGGGCCTCAGGCCGGCGTAGACGAAGCGGGGAAAGAATGGCAGCCAAGATTTTTAAAGAAGTATCTGCTCCTTAATTCGACCGATTTTGCTGGCAATTTTTCTGGCTTCAAATTCATAGCAAGCAAAATCACAGGGCCGGAAGGAGAAATCCTGACGCTGGAAGAAATGGCCGATGTCGCTGAGGGCATTAAGAGGTGGGGCATCTTAAGAGCCGACGTAGATAGATTGGGCGCGGTTTTTGCCCAAGCCTTGGGAGATGACAGAACAATTTCGCGCATGAGCATGCTTAGTTCCATGCTCTCTCTTTATTTTTGTGCCCGCCTTAACGATCTTTGGAGATTAAAAGACAGCTATCAATGCAGTATAATGAGTAGCCTTAATGAAAAAAGAGGACCGAAAGAGACCGAAGGCAATAACCTTCTTGATTATGTTTATATTGCCTATTCAGGGGGGGATGACTTATTACTTATAGGGCCATGGTCAGTTTTGCCCACGCTGGCCACGCTAATTTACGATGATTTTTGCCGATTTACGAGCTCCAAGCTCACCCTTTCTGCGGGCATCTATCTCGCGCCTTCGAAGAAATTCCCCTTATACGAGGCTGCTCGCGAAGCTGGTAACGCTGAAGAAGAGGCCAAGAAGGCAGGAAGGAACATGATTAGCTTCTTGGAGAGGGTGATGTCCTGGGAAAAATTAGAAGAGGTAAGAGACATCGCTTATAGAATCAGAAACCTGCTCAAAGGCACGAACGGAGATGCCAATAAGAACATAAAAGGCAGGACCGAAATCGTTAATTTCGAGGGAAGAAAGCCGGAGAAGGCAGTGCCGCGGGCTCTTCTCTCAGTTCTCTACGAAGGCTACCGGGAGCGGGAGTTAAGGATAAAAGGAGAAATTCCCATGGAGAGAATCTGGCGTCTTTTTTATGCCTTTAAAAAGATTATGACCCAGTTTAAAAAAGAGGAAAAAATATTAAAAGAACTAGATTTTCTTTTAAAGAAGAGCGTTTCGCTCAAGGAGGGAAACAATGCATACGAAATGTATCCTGAGTTGAATATCGCCATCCGGTGGGCGGAATATTTAACCAGGAAGGAAAACCTATAAAGGAGAGAAAAAAATGAAAGACATAAGAAGATTCTCGGCATTTCCCCAGCAAGCAAGGGAGCTTATTGACGAGGAGAAGATAAAAAAGATTTTGGCTGGTGAAATGAAGGAATTGAATGATTATGCCAAAGAGCTCGGAAATTTTTTTGCTGAGGGAAGAGAAAGGGAGGCTCTGAGCACGTCTCAAGTGAGAAATGTCTTGGACGAAATTCAAAAGATGCCAGAGAGAGAATTCGATGAAAACCAATTGCAGCTTCTTCGGCCAAAATTAGCTTACATAGCGGGTCGGCATAGAGGAAAAGTTAAGAAATTCCAAGAGCTTCTTGACCAGGCAATTCAGCTTACAAATAAAGATAACTTTAGAAATTTCAAATACTTTGTTGAGGCGATTGTCGCCTATCATCGCTATTACGGCGGCAAATAGAAAGGAGGGGAGAAATGGATTTCAAGCTTTTGGGTAAAGGCATTATTAAGGCTGAGCTTGAAGTTTTGACAGGAATGAGAATTGGCGGGGCTACCGGCGGCCTAAAAATAGGAGGGTTAGATCTGAATGTCATTACCGACCCGACGGGAAAGCCTTACATACCCGGATCCTCGCTCAAGGGAAAACTACGCTCTTTGATTGAGAGGAAAGAAGCCGCCAATAACCCCAACTTCTGGAATGACCCTGAGGAGAAGCCCACAAGGCATATGTGTAAAGAAGAAAAAGATTATGTCAAATGCCCCGTTTGCAAAATTTGGGGAATTCTGGGGACAGATAAGTTCACCGTTTCTACTCTGACTCGGCTCATTGTCTGTGATAGTTACCTCGATGAGTCGAGCATCACCGAAGAAATGAGGGCCAATCTTGAGCTCAAATGGACTGAGGTGAAGTTCGAAACAGCGATCAATAGGATCACGGGAACCGCTCTTTCCGGAAGCCTTCGTCAAGCAGAAAGAGTTCCCGCTGGTGCGAGGTTTAAAGATGTAGAGCTCATTTATAACATTTATGAAGAAGGAGATAAGGACATCCTGGTTAACGTATTTATTGCCATGGAGCTTCTAGAACAGGATTACTTGGGAGGCATGGGGTCCCGTGGTTATGGTCGCGTTGCTTTCCGTAATATAGAAGTCTACTGGAACACGCACCAAGATTATGAGCAAGGCAATGTCGAGCTGAGACTCGATAGAATGATCAACCCAGGTCTGGATACTCCTTCCAAGCTCGTGGCCAACTTTGCTTTTCTGAAGGAAAAGCTGAAATAAACCATGAAATACCTTGTCGTTAAAATCAGGCCGAAAAGTTCCTTCCACCTCGGCGAGCGGGAGCAGTGGTACGAAGGTAGCAAAGT
The DNA here is from genome assembly GCA_029907205.1 of Clostridiales bacterium. GTDB lineage: Bacteria > Acidobacteriota > Aminicenantia > Aminicenantales > UBA8522 > JARYMI01. Next base: position 3,271 of record JARYMI010000049.1, on the reverse strand, counting down.
CCATCTTCCAGCCGATACTCTTTTTTCGGCTCTCTGCCACTGCTATTTGCTGCTCAACGGAGAAGTGGAAAGTTTTGTCAGGCAATTCAGAAGCGATGAGGTCCCCTTTCTTATAAGTTCAGGCTTTCCCTTCTGGTATGAAGATTACTATTTTCCTCTGCCCAAAAACAAATTCTTGAGCCCCGATGAAATGAAGAGCCTCAAGGAAATTTTCGAAAAAAGAAAAGACGAGAAAGGCCAGAGCATCGAGTTAAAAGAAATAAAAAAGATTCAGTTCGTCAATTTGCGTTCTCTTCTCTTGCTCTTGAGCGGACAGAGTTTGTTTGACTTAGTCTTGAATGCCTTAGAGGACGGTAATTTAAGGACGATACCAGTTTTATTTAGATGTCGAGAGAGCGAGGAAAAAGAACCAGACAACCCCTGGAGGGAAAAGCCCTGGTCCATTGACAGAGTTCCACGTATTTCTCTCAGCCGGCTCTCAAGCCACCCAGGAGAAAAATTGTTTCATTTTGGTCAGGTCTATTACCATCCGAAGGCTGGCCTTTTCGTTATGGTCAAGATCAATCAACCGCAATGGGAAACAAAAATCAGGTCCCTCTTTTTCCTTCTGTCGCATGAGGGTATCGGCGGTGATAGGACGTGTGGCCACGGGCTTTTTGACGGACCTGAGTTTACAGAAATTGAAGTGCCCGATATCGATGGCGACGGCCTTTATTGCCTTTCGCCATATTTTCCTGCAGAAAATGAGGGTTCTGGCTTGGCCGAGGGCTTTTACGATCTTGAGGAAAGGAAAGGCTATATCTTTTCTCCCGCTGGCAGTTCCCTTAGGCGCCGCTCGGTTCGCCTTTTCAGCGAGGGTTCAGTTTTTCCTCGAAACCTGAACCGTAGAGGCTTTCTTGTTGATTTAACTCCGGATATCTTTAGGGTTCACAGGGTTTTCCGGTACGGATTTCTTTTTTCATTATCCTGTTATCTCGAGGAAAAATGAAATGAAAATAAAAATTAAAATCCTTACCCCCACACATATTGGATCAGGCCAAGAAATTTCGCCCATGGAGTATTTTATTGATAGCGAGAAAGGGTGTTTTTGTTGCCTTAACATGGATTCTCTTTTTCGGGATGATGAATTCCGGCCTTTTCGAGACAGATTTATCCGCGAAGCAGCACGAAGCCGCTATATAGGCCGGATTATAACTGACCATGATCTATTGCGGCGGCACATCCTTTATTCTCTTCCTATTTCTGATGATGCCCGTCAGCATATCATTGCCAATCCAACGAATATCAAGAGCTTTATAAAAAGTGCGGGCCGAGTATATATTCCGGGCAGCTCATTGAAGGGTTCACTCTTATCGTCTATGCTTTGGCATGCCATAGGGAAGAATTACCCCTCGCAGAACGATCGAAGAAAAAAAGAAATCGAAGAAATTTTCTCGAAAGGAAGAAGAGATAGCCAGCGTGCATACGATGACCTGCTTAAGATTGCATTTCCTTGGATTGCTCCATCCAGCCTTCAGGAAAATCCGAAATTTGCTCGATGGCTTGATGTAAGCGATAGCAGTTTCCAATTTCCCCAGGCATGTCTGCAAATTTCGGTCGCCAAAGTAAGGGGCGCAAGAAAGGAAGGGCAGCTGCCCATTTTGTATGAGTCTCTGAAAGAGGGCCAGATTTTTGAGCTGGAAATAAAAAAAGGAGAGCCTAATCTTTCAGAAATGAAAATCTTAGAAATTGCCCATAGTTTTTATTTAAAGGTTGCGGAAAAAGATGGGGTCAGCGTTCCTCGAGATCCCTATGTAGTTCGACTCGGCCAGGGTTCAACGGCTTTTAGCACGTCGATGCTTCTTTTAGCTGAAGATCTAGGTCTTCGTCGATATTCAATTTCACCGCCGCGGACGCGGAAAAGAATCGCCGAGGATATCCCCATGGGTTTTATTCAGATTAGTAACTGATGAGGGAAGGCGCTAATTGAAAAAGCTATGATTCTAAATTATTTGAGGCTAACCTTTTCGATTGAACCCGAAAAAACGATCATTCTCCCTCCATATAAGGGTTCAGCTTTAAGAGGTGGGTTCGGATCTGTATTTAGGAGGGTGGTGTGTGTTCTGAAAAAGGAAACTTGTTCGTGTTGCTTCCTGAGAGAACAGTGCGCTTATTCTTATATCTTTGAAACCGCGCCTTCACCAGAATCAGTACCCATAACTCTGGAAAAATATGAAGCCATTCCTAGGCCTTTTGTTATTGAGCCACCAAAGGAAACGAAAAGAATTTATAAAAGAGGCGAGAAAATGGATTTCAATCTGGTTTTAATAGGAAGAGCCATCGCCTATTTGCCGTATTTTATTATTGTTTTTGATGAGCTCGGCCAGATTGGTCTCGGCCAGAAAAAAGGTAATTTCCATCTGAAAAAAGTTTGGAACAAGGGTTCCTTAATTTACTCAAACGAGAAGAAAACACTAAAAGTAGTAGAGCCAAATATCATGGAGATACCAGACCAGTTGGAGATTAAAGAATCGACAGGAAGCGAGATTGATATGACGCTTGAGTTTCTTACTCCTGTGAGGCTAAGATATCAGCGAGACCTTGTCGTTATGCCTGAATTCCACATCTTGATCAGGAATATCTTGCGACGTCTATGGTTGCTTAGTTATTTTCATGGCGAGATGAAAGAACCGTCGTGGAACCATCGCGAAATAATAGAGGCAGCAAAGGAGGTGAGAATAAAGAATAGCTTTTTACAATGGTATGATTGGGAAAGGTATTCGGGGAGGCAGAAAACAAGAATGAGGCTTGGCGGACTTGTCGGGAGGATATCCTATCACGGAAGAATAAGGCCATTTTTGCCTTTGATTAAGGCTGGAAGTATTTTTCATGTTGGCAAGGGGACAGCATTCGGTTTAGGCGAATATGCTATTATTGAAGAATAGCTGAGTTTAGCCAGTTTTGCGAAGGAAGGTGGCTTATGAAATATTGTAGAAATATTTCTTCAGCTCCTGTTGAAGAAAGCGATAATCTTCCAATGGCACTTCCAATCTACTTGATATCAAAAGAGATAAAAGCTGTCGCGGAAGGAATGGAGACCTCAAAAAGAAGGGATTGCGACTAAATGAGCAGGGCAGAGCTGTTTAAAAGTTTTGTGAAGGAATGGAGACCTCAAAAAGAAGGGATTGCGACCTTCTTCTCGATTTCGTCAAGGTCGCTCAAGGATACCCGAAGGAATGGAGACCTCAAAAAGAAGGGATTGCGACCCTGCCGGTTTATTCCGGCTTCTGGC
>JARYMI010000048.1 GCA_029907205.1 Clostridiales bacterium | reverse complement strand
CCGCGGCTCATGGTTTCGGATGGGGCCGGGAAGTCCGGCCCATTCTTGAGGCGTAACGTATGGCGGGTTACAGACGACAAAATCAACTTTTTTCTCCAGGTTGAGCCCGGCTAGGGCAGAGTAGAGGTTCCCCCGGACAAATTGTATATTGCCCGTCTTATGAATCCGAGCGTTCAAGCGGGCTGCTTTGACGGCCCTCGCCGAAATGTCGGCGGCAATGATCCTCGCCCGGGGAAGCTCCTTGGCCAGCGCCACTGCGATATTTCCAGAGCCTGTGCCAATATCGACGATCGTCTCCTCCCCTCTAGACGAAAGCTCTAATACTTTTTCGACGAGTAGCTCAGTCTCTGGCCTCGGGATGAAAACGCCAGCCAGCGTCTTCAGGGCGAGCGACCAAAACTCTTTTTCTCCGACGACGTAAGACAGAGGAAACCCGGAAAGCCGCTTCTCAAGGAGCCGCCAAAAATTTTTTTCTTCTCTTTTGGTGAGCTCCCTCTCCGGTGCGGCGAAGAACTTTTCCTCGCTGAGGCCTGTCGCTTTGAGCATCAGCACCTTGGCCTCGATCTCCGGCGCCTCTACCCCCATTCGCTGAAGCAGCTTTATCCCCCGCCGGTAGAGCTGCTGCAAATTTGTATATTTGGGGACGCTATACATAATTACCTTAATTATTGCCGAAAATTAGGTGCATTACGTATGACGTCCCCCAATTTCCACTCCAATTTCTTGAAAATAGAGCCTCAGCTTCTCTATGACCTCGCCGAGCTCACCGTCCAGCACGGCCTGGAGGTTGTGAAGCGTCAAGTTGATCCGGTGGTCGGTCACCCGAGATTGTGGGAAATTGTAGGTCCGGATTTTCTCGCTCCTCTCCCCTGTTCCAACCTGCGACTTGCGGCTCCGCGCGATCTCTTCCTCTTGCTTCCTCTTGGCGATGTCCATCAGCCGCGATCGCAGAATCCGGAGCGCCTTTTCTTTGTTCCGGTGCTGCGACTTTTCATCCTGGCAGCTTACGACCATCCCCGACGGCTTGTGCGTAACGCGGATGGCCGTGTAGTTGCGGTTGACGTTCTGGCCGCCCGGCCCGGAAGCGCCGAAAGCTTCGACTTTAAGGTCCTTGGGGTCGATCTTAACGTCCACTTCATCGGCCTCAGGAAGGACAGCCACAGTCACGGTCGACGTGTGGATCCGGCCTGAGGCTTCGGTCCTGGGAACACGCTGAACCCGGTGAACGCCGCTTTCGTACTTGAGCGATGAATAGACATCCTTTCCCCGGATGTTGGCGATAATCTCCTTGAACCCGCCGATGGGCGAGACGCTCGCCTGCATGACCTCAAACTGCCAGCCCCTGCTTTCAGCGTACCGGGAATACATCCGGAAGAGGTCCTGTGCGAAAAGCGACGACTCGTCGCCGCCAGCGCCAGCCCTTATTTCAAGGAAGACGTTCTTCTCGTCGTATGGGTCTTTGGGGAGAAGGAGGAGCTTGAGCTCTTCCTCTAACTTAAGCTCTCTCTCGTGCAGCTCCTTCAGCTCGGCCTCAGCCAGGCTCCGGAGCTCGGGTTCAGCCTTCTTGTCGGCGATGATATCCTCAGATTGCCGGATCTCGCTCTTTACCCTCTTGAATTCTTCGTATTTCTTGACCAATGGCTCTAACTCCGCCCGTTCTTTGGCGATCTCTTTTATTTTCTGGGGGGCGGAAATCAGGGCGGGGTCGGAAAGGGAGAGAGTCAGGCGGCGGTATTTTTCCTCAAGGTTCTCCAGCTCGTCGATTATCATGGCTATTTCTTAACGTCGCCATATTTCTTCCTGAATTTCTCGACGCGGCCGGCGCTATCAACGAGCTTCTGCTTTCCCGTGAAAAAGGGATGGCACTGGGAGCAGATCTCGACGCGGATTTCTTTCTTGGTGGACCGGGTCATGAAGGTGTTCCCGCAGGCGCAGGTCACGCGGCACTCCACGTATTCCGGATGGATACCTTTCTTCATCTGTCGAACTCCTTGATGGCCCTTCAATTATACCAGATATCCCCCCAACTTCAAAAAGTGCAAAGGCCAAAAAATTGGGGACGCCTTACATATTTACCGATTTTTTTTCTTGATTCCGGCCATGAAAAATTGGGCAAACGGGTGAGCTGTTCCCAGATTTCACCCCGAATTTCGCAGATTTCGATTTCACGCTTTGGCAGCGATGAGCTCGTCAACCTTTTTTTCATAGCAGGCCCAGTCGATGGCGAAACGCCGGCTGTTTAAAACCTTCTTGACCTTCTGCTTATAAGCTCTGCTCTCGAAGTATTCCTTGAGGGATCTATTCAGCGGAAAAACCTGCTCTTCAGCCATCCATTCGTAGATTCGGCCATCGTCTTCCCTCAGGCAATTCAGGTAGGCCATCCAGGCCAGGTGCTTGAACGGGATATCGGAAAGGCTCTTCCGAACTGCCAGGACCTCGCCCTGCTTCTGCGGGTTCAGAAACTGGAAATACCGGGTAAAAAGCAGGGCATTGTGAAAATAGGCGGGAAAGACGAGCAGGCCGTCTTTCTGGGTCAGCCTGGCGAGATAGACAAAGAGGTCCACGACTTTCTTGCCGAGCCCGAGCCCTGGATGTTCCTGACCAGGAAGAGGCGGCCTCTTGGGAGAGAACTTGAGAAGAGGGTTCTGGAGGGTCAGCCACTCCAAGATCAGGAATTCATACGTGTAAAAGGAGGCGGGGAGATGGAACTGATCCCTTGGCCGGAGGCGGCCCTCGCGTATCTTCAGGTCAACGATGAGCTTCTCTGGCTTCTCTTCTTCGAGGAATATCTGGTATCTCTGGACAGGATGGCCCGAAGAATCGAGGTTGAAGACGAGCGGCCAGAGGTTTCGTTTTTTAGCCTCCCTGAAGAAATTCCGTCTCCCCAGGACGGCAGCGACCTCGGCGATTGAATACCGGCCGAGAAAAAGAGATGTGCTCTTGTCCTCGACGAGGCCAGAGAGAATATCGCGTTCACTAACCAGCGGATCTTTTTTCATGATTTATAGGCACCGCTTCGTGGGAGTACGGCCACGATTTCGACGACTTTTTTTTCTTTGAAAAGCCGGAAAATCACACGCCAATCCCCTACCCTGTATCGCGTCAGTCCTCTCAATTTTCCCGTTAATGGCTTGATGTTATCGCCATAGATCGGATTTTTTTCCAAATCTTCAAAACAGCTGTCGAGCCTTCGCCTGATATCATTGGGAGCTTTTTCATAAACCTTCTTGGCCGGTTTCGTGAGGATTATTTCCCAGGCGTTTTTTTGCGCCACCTCGTAACCTCGCCTTTTTCTGAAGCCTTCAGTCCCTTCTGAATGGCATCCACCCATTCAGGCCGGGACAGAATTTCGAGAGTCTCTTTGTGTCTTTCCAGATATTCTTCTATAAGCTCTGAAAGGATGTCCTTGACGTTCCGTTTCTCAACGCTGGCAATTATTTTGAGACTGTCTCTCATCTCATTGGGTATCCTTACGGTCGTTGTCGACATTTGAGCCTCCTGAAACTAGTCTACTTGTTTCAGCAAATGCTGTCAAGGCCAAATTGCCAGGTAGCGGAATCTCAACTCAAGAAGGAGAGGGTGTCGTCGCCGATCGTGATGGTTCTCTTTAGCTCAAAATGCTTCTGGGCGGGGGCGGTCTTGAAAAAATGGCGTAGGACGATGAGCCCTCGCGGCTTGAGGATGTTTCTTTTCTTGATGACTTTAAGCGGGTTTCGCTCCTCAAGCAGCTTGTAGGGAGGGTCGAGGAAAATCAGGTCAAAGGCCGCCTTTTCGCCTGCCAGTTGAATGACTGCCCGGTTGAATTCCTTGTGGATAACGCGAGCCCTGTCTTCTGCCTCGCACCTGGCCAGGTTCTCCTTGATCGTTTTAACCGCCGGGTAATACTCCTCGACAAACACGGCCCTGGCCGCGCCCCGGCTGAGCGCCTCGATGCCTACCGCACCCGTCCCAGCAAACCCGTCCAGCACGACCGCATCCTTCACCTTCTCCTTGAGGATGTTGAACAGGGCTTCCCTGAGCTTGGCCGGCATCGGCCGGACTAGAGGGCTCCGCACCAGGCGCAGCCGCCTGCCCTTGAACGCGCCGCCAATTACTTTGATCATACTGGTCAAAATCGGGGACGGTCCTCCCCGAGGTCCGGCCCCTTTTAATAATAAAAAATGGCTTTCCCTTTTTGGGTTTTGATGTCCTTGATCCCGTAAGGAAGCTCGTACCAGTCGTTGATGCTCGTCGGTTCTTCGCCGCTTAACCTCGCTGCGAAGGCAATGACCATGTCCAAAAGCTCAAGCTTGATGGGCTCGTCCTCAAGGAAAAGCTCCTTTACGTCGATCTTGACCAGCCCGCCTGAAACCAGGACATATGCGCTGAAGTAGAAATTTAACTCCGGGTTGATAAACTGGGGGATTCTCTGCCCCCGGAGGTCGATCCGGATCTTACCTTCGACCCTGTTCTTATCGAACAGCTTGAGCCGTAGTTCCTTCATGATTTCTTCGCGCTCTGTTTCGATACGGTAAGCGATGTAGGAGTTCAGCTCGCTCTCAGTCACGGCGACCTCCCGGAGCGGACCGTTCCATGGCTGGCTGCTCTCGCGCTCAACCTGCTCGATCGCCCTAAGGACTTTCAAAGCTTCCTCGGTTGAATACCCCTGAGAAGAGGGACCGTTTTTTTCGCCGGAAGAAACAAAAAAGAAAAAAGCAGCGGTAATAGCCAAAGAAACAGCGATAAACCGGAATATTGTTCTCATCCCGTACTAAGAATACTGAATAAGGGCGGTAAATTGCAACAAGCACTCATCCAGCTCTTAATGCTAATTTTAGCTATTACGCACTTTTGCCCTATTGTGGTAAAATACTGAGCACTGGAGGAAAAGATGAAAACAGAACGATTATTAGAAAGAATCACAATTAATCCAGATATAGTGGTTGGCAAACCAACAATCAGGGGATTAAGAATTACCGTTGAGCAAGTTTTAAAGGCGTTAGCTGGTGGTGTAGCAATCAAGGATTTGCTGGAAGATTATCCGGAATTAGAGCCAGAAGATATTCAGGCTGTCCTCCTCTATGCTGCTGAACTCGTGAGCGAAGAGCAGGTCTTTGAAGTCCGCACAGGTTCCTAAGGTGAGACATAAGGAATTAAAATTTTTAGTAGATGTGGGGGTTGGAAAAAAGACCGAAAAATGGCTTCAAGAAAATGGATATGACACAAAAAACGTTAGGGATATAAGTCCCCGGATGTCTGATAAAGAGATTCTCCAAGTAGCAGCTTCTGAGGGACGCGTAGTCGTGACAATGGACAAAGATTTCGGCGAGTTAGTTCATAATTCTCGGTTGCCTCACGGAGGCGTGTTGCTGCTAAGACTCGAACCCGCGCCGTCTGATAAAAAGGCAAAAACAGTGCAGAAAATTTTAACACAATATTCCGATATAATCTTGAACATGTTCTCAGTTTATAAGGATGGGAAAATAAGGATTAGAAAATAAGGGGGGTTAAAAAGAAGGGATTATTTGGGGGGAGGGGAAAAAAGAGATATTAAGAAAAGAAAATAATTTAAAAGGGAAGGAACGATCTAATCGAATAAATTGGGCTTAGTGTGGTTAGTCTCGCTTGCGTTTGACGCGCCCTCAGCTGCAGCTTCGCTTGCACCAGCCCAGGGCTAATTTCGCTTGGCGGACTGGGGCTTGCACCCTTCCGGGATGATGACGATGCCGTAAGTCACGAACGTGTTGCCGGCAATGACCGCGGCCACTCCCACGGGCGCAAGAAAGAAGGGCATGATATTTCTGTTATTATTGACCACGAAAATGAGATCGCCCTTGTTGGCCTGCTGGTTCAACTGGACTGTGCCCGTCTGGCCTTTCAAAAGCTGTTTCGCGGGCGAACTGCCGAATCTCAGGACGTTCACGTCCTGATAGAAATCCGTCGTCCTGCCTTTGGCGTGGATTCTATCTTTCACCCGGAGCATTCCCTTGACGACCTGAACCTGGGCCATCTTTGTCCCTGAGTTGAAGTCGGCGATCGTCCCGACCAAGGCTTCGCCGCTCATCTCTTGCTCTCTTATAATCTCACTGACCGCCTCTGCCACTTCTTTCTCATACGGGTCGAGGGCGATGGACAATTTGGCCGTGTCGTTTTCATCGATTTTCAATCCGACGAAGCTTGCGGCATTATAATCGCCTTCCTCTGTTACGACGCCGTAGACATAAACGCCGCTCTCGATTCCCTGGAGCTTGAAAATCCCGTAGTTATCGGATTTTGTGCTCTCGTAGATTGTGCCGCTGGTCAGGTTCTTGAATTTGACGATCGCGCCCGGCAGGGGCGTCGTGCCGTCCTTGGCATAAAGAAACCCGATGACATTGCCCTTTCCTTTGTCCTGAGCCGCCGCGAAATTGGCCGAAAAAACAAAGGAAAAGACAAAAACCAACACCAAAAAGACTAACTCGTAACGAACCCCTTTACGCATGGGATCCTCCTTCCTAAGGTCATAATAGGAGCACTTAGCCCCCTTGTCAAGATAAATTTCAAAAAAATCTCTTATTTCCGCCGCCTGAGGAAACCCGGAATCTTAATCTGGAACGATTTTTTTGATTTTCTCGGGTCGGTGGGATAGGAATACTCAGGAATCTCCCGGTCCTCTAACACGGCCTTTGGATTCTCTCTCACCAGTGCCCCAGCTTTCTTCCCCCCGATCAACGCCTCAGCCCTCTTCACCGCCTCCCCTAACCTGGGCGGGATGGCGCGAGGGCTGTGGCCGTCGCTGGCGATAAAATGAACGAGGTTCCACTCAAGAAACCTAAGGGCCGCTTCCTCCTCCGCCCGGCCATAAAGCCCGGTGAAACTGCCGCTGTTGGCCTGGGCTAAAGCGCCCATCTGAACGAGGTCAAAGAGAAGCCCGGGATTCCGGGAGAAGACAGAATTTCTCTCAGGATGAGCGATGATCGGCGTGATGCCCTCGCTCATCAGGTCAAAGAAAAGATTCTTGACGCCCGGGAAGATATGGTCAGAGGGAAATTCAACGAACATGTAGGAACTGCCGTTAAGCACCAGGTTTTTGCGGTTATTTCTTATTTCTTCGATCAGATTATGGGAAATATGGACCTCGGCGCCGCCAAAGAGGCTGATTTTGATATTCTTTTCGGCCAGGGCCGCGCTCAAACCTGCCCTTTTTTCCTCGATCAGGGCGAACTCTTCGGGACTGAAATCGCCTTTGAAAACATGGGGCGTACCGACGATCGTCGTGATCCCCTCGGCTGCAGCGATCCCGGCCATCTCCAGGGCATCCTCGATCGTCCTGGCGCCGTCATCAATCCCCGGGAGGATATGACAATGAAGGTCGATCATGCGAGCAACACGAACATGGGGACATGACCGGGGACATGAACTTAATTCTCTTGAATTAAGTATCGTGTCCCCCTACACTCGAATTAAGTATATTACGTATGACGTCCCCCGAATTACCTCCCGATTTTTGAGATTGCTTCACTTTCGTTCGCAATGACATTCTACTTAGCACGCTTAGATCAGAAAAACTTCTCGGGGACGATGATGACGTCGTTCTCCTTGAGCTGGACGTCCTTCCTTTTTCCTTTGATGATGTCGTCCACGTTGACCGTTATTTTCGTCTCTTTCCCGGTTTCATCAATTCTCTTGATCACGACGCTCCCCTTGGCTGCCCGCGGAGAGAAGCCTCCGGCCTGGGCGATAGCCCGGAGCAGCGTCGGTATGTTGGACCTCCTCACAGATAAAGCTCCTGGAGTCAGGACCTGGCCGGTGACATATATCAGAACAGTCCTGTCCACCGGTATGCTGACGATATCATCGGGCTGGAGCGGAATATCCAGGCTCGGGTCGCCCTTGAGGATGAGGTCCTCGACGGAGATTTTAAGCGATGTTTTATTCCCCTCTGGAAGCTGGCGCATGATGATGATTTCATTGCCGGCATCGGGCGTCAGCCCTCCGGCCTGGGCGATGAGCTTGAGCAAAGTCAGCCGGCCGGCGAGATCAAACGAGCCGGGGCTGGTCACGGCGCCGATGAGAAAGACTCTCCGGCTCTGGTACTCCGCAATAACCACCGACACCTGAGGATTCTGCAAATACTTCTCCTCAAGGAGCTGGACGAGCCTTTTCTCAAGCTCAGACCTCGTCAGGCCCTGGACTTCCACTTCTCCAAGATAAGGGAGGTTTATTTTCCCCTCCTCCGACACCCTGTAGCGCCTATTCAAGTCTTCAAACCCGATTACCGTTATTTCTAAAAGGTCCCTCGGCCCTATCCTGTATTCAGAGATAAATTGCCCCTGCTGCTCCTGCCGCTCCTGGTCCTGGGCCGTGAAAGCGGCAAGTGCGCCCGCCGATAAAAGCAACATCGCCAATATAACGATAAAACCGCCAGATCTAATCTTTTTCAATTCGTTCTCCTGAATAAAATTTGCCGTCAGACAATCTCATTTCGTTGTCATCGCGAGGCATCGAAGATGCCGTGGCGATCTCAACCAAAAATCGGGGGACACGATCCCGATTTCAGAAAATCGGGTCATGTCCCCGATTTCTATCCAGCAACGAATATCAGCTTCTCGCAATGACAGCGCAGCCCTAGCGCTTCGCGCGCGATGAAACTGTTCTATCAAGTTTTGGACCAAATATAGGGAGAGTCTTGTCATCGTTGCTGATACGATAGACCAAGCGCGCAAGAGAGGCCGGGCGGCTCACAGGAAGAATCTCGACCTTGTTCTCGCCAACCTTTGTTTCCAAACTCAACGAGATGAGGCCGCCTTCAACCGGCTCTTCACGGACGACCCGTCCGTTAAAAAACACGGCGACGAGCGGCAAATCACCCTGATCATTCTTCCCGAAGCGCAATTCCAGGGCAATCTTTTGTCCATCCAACACCATGGTCAGGGGAAAAACCGTCCCTCTATTGATGACCATATTCCTGAAGTCGATCTCCTTCGAAGTCATGATTTTCTCGATGGCCCTCTCAACCTCCGCCTTTTTCCTCTCGTCGTTCAAGCGCTCGTAGTTCTGGCGCGTCCGGACCAGAGTCTCGATGCTTGTCGGGTCGATCGCCAGGGCCTTTTCGTAGAGATCGCCGGCATCATAAAGGAAGTCAACCTTCTGGAAAGAATCGCCCACAAGGTGGAGGATCCGGATATAATCCCGCTTCTTCGCCTCGGGCACAACGACAAAGCTCGTTCCTAACTCGCGGCCGAAATTGATGATCTCCCTGTATCTGTTCTCCTTGAAGAAAAGCAAAAGCTCAAAGGCGAGCCGGTCGAGGTCTTCAAAGTTCCGCTCAAACCTGGCCGGCAGGACGCCCCGGTGGCGAAGATACGTCTCAAGCTCGGTTATTCTGGCCGGCTGATCCTCAAGAGCCAGGTACTGGCGAAGGTAATCCTCGACCTCACTCAACTCCGCTCTTTCCTCAATCCGGCACTTAGCGAGATTGAGCAGCGTGGACTTCAAGAGCTCCCTGAACTCGCCGTTACTGATGAGGTTCTGCGCGGCGAGCGTCTGGTAGAATCTAATCCTTTTGAGAAGGTCGAGCGATGTCCGGAAATGGCCAAAGGCTTCTTTCGTCTGGAACCGAATGAGCTCAGCCTCCCCGGCTTGATATTCCCTCTTAGCTCTTTCAAATTCTAACTTCTCGGCGCGCGCCAGGTATTTCTGCCTTTCCTCGAGCGAAAGGGCTTTTTCCCCGAGAAACCTGGCATACTGGCGGTAAACCCGGGCGTCGGCCGGCAGGATCTCATCCATGACCTTATAATCTCCGACATTAAGCTCCCAGAGGCTCATAAAGAGGGCAATTTTTTCGCTGTCCCGCCTGGCCATGGTCCTTCTCAGAATCGCCACCGTGAAACCTCTGTCCTCCTCAGAAAGCTCCGGCCACCGCGAGAGGAAAAGCCGGCCGACCTCGCCAAATACCCGGCTGTCTTCACCGGCTAACAGCGCAGCCTTCCGGAACTCTTCGTAGAGGCCGGAGTCTTCTCCCGGCGCATACAGGCCCAGATGGAGCAACGCCTGTCCCAGATAAAAATGGCTGAACGGCGAGGCCGGGTTGATGACGATCGATTTTCGCAGGCTCTGGACGGATTTCCTGAAATGCGATTCCGCAGTTCCCGGATCGCTGAGGCTTGCAAGGCCAAGGTCGAAGTAGGATTTTCCTAACTCATAAAAGACGACATCGTTGAGCGGACAGTACTTGTTCGAACGTTCAAGAAATTCTATCTTCTCTGTCTCTTCCTTGCCTATGGATTTGTAATAAAAATGGCTGTTGAGGTAGACGAAGACAGAGAGAAGGCCGAAAATAACGAGCGCCGCAAGAAGGCCTGCCTTTTTCAGGACATTCATTTCGTCTCCATGGGAGTGGCGCCGCGCTTGTAGAAAGCTGTCACCATAGTCAGAGGAAGCACAACCGCAAAAAGCACCATGTTGGCCGGGATGTGGAGGTTAAAATCCGTAATGCTGTGGACTAAAATGCCGATCAAAGACACGATTCCTCCGAGGGCCAGCCCTTTGACCTCGGGGTGCCGCCTGACCCGCCACACAAGAAAAGAGACAACCCCCATAAAAAGAATGCCGCCCAAGAGCAATCCGAACCCGACAAGACCGAGCTCGGACAGGTATTCGAGATAGTCGTTGTGGGCGTGGACAAGGACTGAAACCCCCTCATCCCCGCCTTCCAGGTTGGGATAGAGGGCGCCGAACGTGCCCAGGCCTGTCCCAAAAAGCGGGTAATCAGAGAATGTCCTCAGCGTGTTGGCCCAGTAGGTGGGCCTTCCCTCTTGAAGCAGCTTGTCCAGGGAAAAACGCTCCAGAGTCGCGTCGATTCCCACGTAGAGAGAGATAAAAACGATAAGGAAAAACGCTGCCCTGAGGAAGTTCTTAACCCATTTCTTGCGAAGAGCGTAAATGCCAAAATAAATAGTCGTCAGCCCGAAGAAAAGGATAAAAGTAAAGATGAGGACGAACACCCCGGACCGTGACTTCGAGAAAATGACTGCGACCGACATCAGGGTGATGCCGAAAAAAACCAAGAGGTTCGCGGCCAGCCCTCTTTCCGAAAAACGGACGATCCTCTCCCGCCAGGTGAGGTTCGATGCCGCAAAAAGGCCTATCCGGGCGATAACGAGCCCGATGGCCAGCGGGATGATCATCTCCAAGTAGCCGGAGAGATGGTTGCGGTTGACGAAAGTGCCGGTCACAGAATCCAGGTTATGAATCTTTCTGTAGAAAAGGATGCGCGGGTTCCTGTTGTAGAGCTCGAACAGGCCGTAAAAAGCTTCGAATATGCCCAGGCCGATCAGGACGGTGAATATTCTGATGATCTGCTGCCTCCTGGTGATGGTCTTGAGGACGAGGAAACCCAAAAGAAAATACGTCAGAAGCTCCAGGCCTCTCTGAAAAGTGTAAGAAGGGATGATCGAAAAACTCAAGAAATCCATGCCGGCAAAATCAACCGAATAGAGCTTCTGGTAATTGTAAGCGCCAGGCGAGAAGATTTTGATCAAGAATTTCGGGAGGGGAAGAATCTGGATGAAAAGAAATATAAAGAACCCGATGAAAAGAACCTTCGGCCACCGGGAGGCGTCGCTGAGGAATTCGTTGTTTTGCGGCTTTTGCGTCATCACGATATAAGCCGCCGCCATGATGAGGACGACAACCTGAATCACTAAAATCGACCATTCATAGACGGAGGCGGCGGGAAGCGGGCTGAAGATGAGGAGGCCTAAGAGGCCGTACTCGATGATACCGAGGCAGATTTTATTTTTCATAAAACGCAGCTATTTTATAAAGATTCGCGAGAGCTTTCTTCCTCTTCTTCCTTCCCATAAACCCCGTATCTGTAGTAGCGATAATACTTCGTGTAATAAGCCCCTTCCTTCCTCAGGTCTGCGGCGTTAAAGACGACGCCGATGATGTTGGCCCGGGCGCGCTTCAGCTCCTCGACGGCGCTCAAAAAGGGCTTGCGTCTGGTTTTTCCGCCGCGGATAACAAGCACCGTGCTGTCCACGATCGAGGAGATGATGACCGAGTCGATTACCGCCAGAATTGGCGGCGAATCTAATAGGACGATGTCAAAAACCTGGCTGACCTCATCAAGGACATCCTTCATCTTCTTTGAATTTAGCAACTCGGCCGGATTCGGAGGAATGGGCCCGCTCGGAATGACCCAGATATTCTCGACAAAAGTCTTGTGGATGACGTCCTTGAGGGCGACTTTCCCAGTTAAGAAGCCGGTGAGCCCGCTTACATTTCGAACTTTAAACAGCCTGTGAAGCCTGGGCTTCCGTAAGTCGGTCTCCACGATGAGCACTCTCTCCTGAAGCTGAGCAAAGGCAATGGCCATGTTGACCACGGTGGCCGTCTTTCCTTCCTGCGTCAGAGCGCTCGAAAAAAGGATGCTTCGGGGAGGCTTTTCGGCATGTGAAAGGAGGATAGAAGTCCTTACCGTCCTGTAATCTTCCGAAAGCGGGACGCCGGGATGGAGATGGTTGATGAGCTCGATTTCCTTGACTTCGGGAAGAGTCTGCGCTTTTTCGGAGCTTTCCTTCCCGTAGGAATACCTGCGTTTCATGTAAGAACTG
>JARYMI010000047.1 GCA_029907205.1 Clostridiales bacterium | reverse complement strand
CGAACGAGGTCTCCTTTCCCTCTCTCGTCATTATGACTCTTTATCTAAGGTGACACGAACCGCCGTGTACGGACCCGTATGCACGGTGGTGTGGGAGGGCGAAGCTGTGAAACTTTCCCCTATCCCGATTTCAATTATTATAGCTATACTGGGAGCCATTTAGATGGATAAAGAAAATAGCAGAAATCGCGATAATATAAGAAAAATATTAAGGGGCTTCATAACACAAAGCTTCTTGCCGCAAGCTGGCCTAAAATCATTTTCAGACGCTGATTCGTTCTTGGAAAATGGGATTATCGACTCAACAGGCATTTTAGAATTATTAGAGTTTATCGAAGATAAATTTCAGATCAAAGTGGAAGACGAGGAGATCATCCCTGATAACCTTGATTCCTTAGCCAACCTAACTACATTTGTGTCCAGGAAATTGGCAAATGCTGGTTAGTGAATTTCTTGAGAAGAGTGCCGCAAAATACCCTGACAAAGTGGCACTCGTTTGCGATAAAAAGAGACTGACCTTTCGGCAAGTTGAAGAGTCGGCAAATCGCATCTCCCAGGCATTACTCGACTACGGTCTTGAAAAGCAGGGCAGGGTAGCCATTTTTCTTGAGCCTTCAGTTGAAGCAGTCGTTTCCATTTTTGCAACCTTAAAAGCTGGGGGAATTTTTCTTGTCATTAACCTCCAGGTAAAGGCCAAAAAAATTGAATACATCCTGAATGATTGTCAGGTTAGAATTTTAATAACAGACCAAAGGCATTTGGCCGGAATATCGGGAATTCTGACTCATTGTCCAAGTGTGACTCGATTGATTATTACTGATTATGGCGATTTGGAAAAAACATCATCTTTTCAAAAATTCTCTATAAAAGTGGTTTCTTATTTTGAGTTATTGAAAAAATATCCAGCACTTCCCCCCAAAAAACGCTGTATCGATATCGATCTGGCCAGTCTGATCTATACATCAGGCTCTACGGGCACTCCAAAAGGAGTCATGCTCACCCACCTGAATATGGTCTCAGCAGCAAACTCCATCATTGAATATTTGGAGAATACACCCAGCGATATCATACTCAATGTCCTTCCCTTGTCTTTTGATTACGGACTCTATCAAGTTCTTATGACGTTCAAATTCGGTGGGACAGTCGTTCAGGAAAAATCGTTTCTTTACCCATACCAGATTATTGACTTGATCATAAAAGAGAAGATCACAGGATTTCCTATTGTGCCGACAATTGCCGCCCTTCTTTTAAAGCTCCGATATTTGCAAAAATATGATTTCTCTACAGTAAGGTATATTACCAACACAGCTCAAGCTCTTCCTCCGAAATATATCCCTCAATTGCAAGAAATATTTCCAAGAGCAAGGATTTATTCCATGTACGGCCTGACAGAATGTAAAAGGGTTTCTTATCTTCCACCAGAAGAGTTAGAAAAGAGACCTACCTCCGTTGGAAAAGCAATGCCGAATACCGAAGCCTATATCGTAGATAAGGAAGGAAAGAGAATAGAAGAACCGGGGAAGGTAGGAGAACTTGTTGTCAGAGGAGCGAATGTTATGAAGGGTTACTGGAACCTTGCCCAGGAGACAGAAAAAGTTCTCCGGCCAGGGCCGATACCGGGCGAGAAAGTTCTTTATACGGGTGATCTTTTTAGGATGGATGAGGATGGTTTTCTTTATTTTATCTCCCGCAAAGATGATATCATTAAAGTTGCTGGAGAGAGGGTGAGTCCTAAAGAAATCGAAAATGCCCTTCACAATTTAGATGGTGTTAGCGAGGCTGCCGTTATAGGTGTTGATGATGAAATCTTAGGGAAGGCCGTCAAAGCCTTTATAGTTTTAAAAAAGGGCTCAAAGTTGACTGAAGAAGACATCCTCCGCCATTGTTCCGCTCATCTAGAAAACTATATGATTCCCAAATTTATCGAATTTAGAAAAGAACTCCCCAAATCAGCGCACGGCAAAATATCTAAGAAGGATTTGAGATGAAATTTCATAAAGATATCCTGAAAATTAATTGTGAGAAAGAAGCCAATCGTATCTCGGATTTCATAAAGACACAGACACTCACCATGAGGCGGGAAGGCGCTGTAATCGGCCTGAGTGGAGGAGTAGATTCAGCGGTCTCGGCGGAGCTGTGCGTCAGAACCCTGGGAAAAGAAAAAGTTTTTGGCTTGATCCTTCCGGAGAGAGAATCGAGTCCTAAGAGCGAAGAACTTGCCTTGAAACAAGCCAAGAAAATGGGGATAAGTTTAGAGATAGTTGACACAACACCCACATTTGAAGCCTTCGGGACTTATAGAAAAAGAGATGAAGTCATAAAAAAAATTTTCCCGGAATATGACTCAAGCTATCGATTTAAAATTACTCTCCCGCCTGATTTACTAACCCAGGATACTCTGAACTTTTTCACTCTGACCATAGACGATGGAAAAGGAAACACAAAATCGGCTCGTCTGAAAAAGGAAGCCCTGAACGGAATCTTAGCCGCCACAGATACAAAACAAAGGACGCGGATGCTGCACTTGTATTATTTTGCGGAAAAAATGAATTATCTTGTTTGTGGAACGACCAATAAAAGCGAGATGATTCAGGGGTTTTTTGTAAAATATGGCGATGGAGGTGTGGATATCGAACCCATCGCCCATCTTTATAAAACTCAGGTTTATCAGCTTGCTGAATGGCTTGGCATAATAGAAGAAATAATCCAGAGGAAGCCAAGCCCTGACACTTTTAGCTTTGAAGTGAGCGATGAAGAATTTTATTTTCGGTTGCCTTATGATAAATTAGATTTGCTTCTTTATGCCTGGGAAAATAAAATCCCTTTTAGAGAAATTTATGAAGTAATGGGGCTTTCAGAGAATCGGGTAA
This sequence comes from Clostridiales bacterium, assembly GCA_029907205.1. Lineage (GTDB taxonomy): Bacteria > Acidobacteriota > Aminicenantia > Aminicenantales > UBA8522 > JARYMI01. Next base: position 10,984 of record JARYMI010000047.1, on the reverse strand, counting down.
GCAGGGTGTTTAGAGACTTCAATGCCAAATATAACGCCACCCAACATCTAAGGCGATTGCCGCCAACCGTCACTATCCAATGAAAATCTGTAGAAAGTGTGTTCTGCCAGAAACCTTCCCCGGTATAAGATTCAATGATGAAGGCGAATGCAATTACTGTCAAGATTTTAAGGGAAAGAAAAATCTTGAACAAAGAAAGCTCCAATATAGGAGCAAATTTGAAAAATTAATCTTAGAATATAAAGGCAAAGCTAATTATGATGCTCTCTTGAGTTATAGCGGCGGAAAAGACAGCACATATACTCTTAGCCTTCTCAAAAAACAATACGGTCTAAAAATCCTCGTTTTTACGTTTGATAATGGATTCTTGCCTGATCAAACCTTTAGAAATATCCGAAACGTCGTTGAGAAACTTGGGGTGGATCATATCTTTTTCAAGCCTAATTTCCACATTCTCAGAAAGATCTTTTTAGAGTGTTCAAAGAAAAATATCTTCCCTGATACGACCCTCAGCCGGGCGAGCACGATATGCACCGCTTGTATGGCCATTGTGAAATTTAGCGCCCTCAGGTTGGCCCTCGAAAAAGGAATTCCTTTTATGATCTATGGCTGGTCTCCCGGCCAGATTCCGATTACTTCATCAATTATGAAAAATAACGCAAAGATGGTTCGAGTGATGCAAGAATCATTGGCCAGGCCTTTGTTTGCTGTGGCCGGCGATGATATAAAACCTTATTTTCTCGAAAATGAGCACTTCAGGGAACACAACTTTTTTCTATATAATATCAGTCCTCTTGCTTTTCTCAATTACGATGAAACGATGATTCTAAAAGAGATGGCTGAACTTGGATGGAAAGCCCCGCCTGATGTTGATGCCAACTCTACCAATTGTCTCCTCAATTCTTTTGCGAATGTTGTGCACAAAGAACGATACGGCTTCCACCCCTATGCCTTTGAGCTGGCCAAGCTCGTCAGGGAAGGATATAAGGACAGGGAACACGCACTTATTGTGCTCAGACAGAGAGAAAAGTACAGGACTTATAATTTTGTAAGTAGGAAACTGAAAGAAGAAGAGCAAACGCGTAACAAACGCACAAAGTATCAGAAAATAAGAGGGAGGAGCAAGTGTTTAGAACCCGGGAAAGGACGCTTTTTTTAAGGCGGATCATCAGAACAACAACTGTAATCTTGATCTCATTATTATTTTGTTTTTTGATCTTAGAAATATGCCTTCGAATTCTGGGCCAAGCGCCGTCAAATATAACCGAGGGCGTCTATGAACAAGATGAAGGATCATATAGACTGAAAAAAAATATCAAGAAACTAACCAAGTGGCCTTCTCTCAATTATATCACTTATACAAATCAATTCGGATTCAGAGATAAGAGCATAGGTGGGAGGCAAATCAAGGATAAGCCATACGTAATATTTTTAGGTACCTGCGAAACTTATGGAAGTGGCGTCAATTATGAGAAGACATACGTTGGAATTATAGATAATCTGCTGAATAAAAATGGAATTGAAGTTTTGAATTTAGCCGTGCCAGGACACTTTCTTCGGGATCAGGAAAGGCTATTGATGAATTTTTTAAAAACCATCAACAGAAAACCAGATAAGGTCCTAATTTGCGTAAGCCAAGTTACTTTAGCCGCTTTCGATAAAGTCATCTCGCATACTTTAGTCAAAAATGGCTACCTATTTAAAAAAAATAGCAATATAATTCCATATATAAGAGTAACCCTAGCAAATAACTCCGCATCTTATTGTTTCTTTCGCGATAGAATCAGGCAAATCATCGTCCGTGTATTCGGGCAGAGAGCAAGAATCGCCAATGAATTTTTTGATCTTTTTTCTAAGAAGGGCAAATTGGCTGATCCTCGTACACAAGAGCTTTTTTTTAGCTATCTTGAAGAACTTGACCGCAAAGTAGAGCAAGAGGGCATCATTCCCGTTTATGTATACCTTCCGATCATAGACACCTTTAATTTAGAAGAATTGCTGATAAAAAATGGCAAAGATCCTTTGAATTTTGATATTTCGATTTATTCAGATTTACTGGAAGCTCATTGTGCTAATAACAAGGTCAATTTTGTCAATTTACAGCCAATTCTCAAGGATCTTCATCAACAGGGAAAAACCCTGAAGATAGACTTTCATCCTTATTTTAACGAGAATGCGCACAAAATCATCGCGGATGTCATATATAAAGAATTGATGAAAAATCCATCTTGAGATTTATCCCTTGGCAAAAGCCAATAAATCCGCATTTTATGATTGAATTCGATTTTTACAACAGCCTGAATTATTGGCTGGTATTATTCGTGCTTGTCTTAATTCTGAATTTCTTTTTAAAAAAACCTCTATTACAGCGATATGGCTTTCTCTTGGCAAATATATTTATGTTGCTTGCGCTTCCAAATTTCGGCGGAGATTCTTTATTGATTCTGTTTGTTTTAACATTCTATACATTTTCCATTGGGTGGCTTTTAAACAAGAGAGGAATTGTTAAAAACAATGGCTTGAGAATCGCCATATCTTTGTCTAGCCTGATAATTATCATCCTGGTTTTAGCATGTTTTAAATACCGTCTTGTTCTAAGTATTAAAGGTATCAATAGGTTCTTCAATGAAAATAACACATCAAAGGATATATTGCTAATTGGCGTCTCCTATTTTTCTTTCAAAATGATGCATTTCATTATAGCATCGTATAAACAGGGCATTAAAAAACCCAACCTTATGATATATTTAAATTATATCTTTTTCTTCCCTTCTTTTATCAGCGGTCCAATTAATCGTTATAATCATTTTTGTGAATCCTTTGATTCGGAAAAAAGAACACAATTCTCAAGGAACCTAGGATTGGGCGGAAAGAGAATTGTTCATGGTCTTTTTAAGAGAATTGTGCTCGTTCAAATACTCTTGCCTTACGTTTTGACGAATTTGAAAAAGCCTATAGATGAGCTCTCTATTGCGGAGATTATTTACGGCCTTTATGCCTATTCGTTTTATTTCTATTTTGATTTTTCGGGTTATACAGATCTGGCCATCGGCTGTGCGCAGCTATTGGGAGTAGATTTGCCAGAAAATTTTAATTCGCCTTTCCTAAAAAGAAATATTCAACAATTGTGGGCCAATTGGCATATCTCCCTAACGAGCTGGCTTATGGATTATATTTATTGGCCGCTCGTAAAAAAGATGAGAAATTTCAGGATGCTAAAAAAACGTCCTATTCTGTTGTCTAATCTGTGTATTATTTTCACGTTTGTTATCTGCGGATTATGGCACGGGGATGGAATTAACTTTTTGCTTTGGGGACTTTATCATGGCTTAGGTCTATCTGCGTTGAATGTTTATCGAGCTATGAAGAGACGAATAGATAATATTAAAATAAACAGATATTTCATGTCGAAATACAGCTTTGCCATAGGCATATTCTTAACCTTTAATTTTTTTTCAATCGGCCTTTTATTGTTTGCACTTGATATAAAAACTATTAAATTACTGTTTAATGGGAAGTTGTTCCTATGATAAGGAAGATAATTTTATTTCTAAAAAAAAATAAGCAAACAATCAGGATAACTTTTGAGATATTTTGGATATTGATTTTTTTACTCGAAAAACTGGGAGGGGAGTATTCAAGTTCAATTCCCCAGTTTATTTATGTGAATTTCTGATGAAATATCCCATCTGTAAAGGAACACTTAGCACTTATTATTTTCCATTTCTCAGAAAGGGCCTCTGTCGCTGAAACCCTTTTATTGAATGATTTTGTACCTTCTTGACTTTAGGTAAAACCTACAATATATTTTAGCGAAGGAAGCGGATAATTATTGGCACATCGAATCATAAGCTTAATGGCACAAAAGACATGAAACATTGCCAAAATTATTATATGGATTTAGTAGAAAGCACATCGCCCAATTCTCGGAAAGCTTTGCGCTTACGAAGATATTGGTGGCGCTTAAAGAAAGACTTATGGCACATTCAGGCAATGGGGCTAATTAATTTTATGAAAAGAAAACAACAAAAATACCGAAGAGATTTTTCATCGTTTGATACCTTTGATTTGAAGCCAGGAGATATGGTTGAAGTCCGGTCTGAAAAGGAAATCTTCGCTACGCTTGATAAGCATGATAAGCATAAAGGTCTTCAATTTACTAAAGAAATGAGTAAGTTTTGTGGCAGAAGATTCAGGGTGGAAAAAAAGGTCGAAAAAATTCTCATCGAAACTACCGGTGAATTAAGAGAATTCAAAATTCCGACCGTGATTCTTAAAGGAGTGATTTGCGACGGATCTTCACACGGCGATTGCGACCGATCATGTTTCTGCTTTTGGAGAGAAATTTGGCTTAAGAAAATAGACGGGGCAGAAGAATCTTGATGACCATTCCTCACTCAAGACCTTTTATCGACAAAGATGATATCATGGCTGTTTCAGCAGTTCTCGCTTCAGGACAGATCGCTCAGGGAAAAAAGTTAAAAGAGTTTGAAGATGCTGTGGCAGCATTTATCGGGACAAAATATGCGGTCGCCGTATCATCCGGAACGGCAGCTCTCTACCTCGCATTGAGGGCTCTTCAAATAGGTTATGATCATGAAATCATCGTTCCAAGCTATGTGTGTTCTTCTCCTTTTTGGGCAATTAAACTCATAGGGGCGCAACCAAAGATTGTAGATATCGATCTTTCAGACTTTAATATCAGTGCTTCAGAGGTCAAAAAAAATATTACTCCAAAGACCAAGGCGGTTATTGTCCCTCATATGTTCGGATGTCCTGCGGAAATTGATGAGCTCATCGATATCGGGATTCCAATTATTGAGGATTGTGCCCAAGCATTAGGGGCTGAATTCAAGAATCGTAAAGTTGGAAGTTTTGGGACGATATCTGTTTTTTCATTTTACGCTACCAAAATGATAACAACGGGCGAAGGAGGAATGATACTTACCAACAATCAAAGACTTGTAGAGCGGATTAAAGAAATCAGAGACTACGACAAACGATCATTAGAAATCCTCAGGTTTAATTTCAAGATGACAGACCTTCAAGCAGCGCTGGGGATTAGCCAGATGAAAAAGCTGAAAAATTTTATCGAGAAAAGAAGGCGGACTGCCTCTCTATATTCGAAGAATTTCAAAAGCTCCATGCTGAGATTGCCAGTTGAAGCAGCTAATAGAAAATCAACCTATTATCGATATGTTGTTTTGACTAAAGAGAGGAAATCACTGCAAGAATTTGCAAGAATTAGGGACATCTCATGTGAAAGGCCGGTCTGGAAACCGCTTCATAGGTATTTTAAGACAACAGGATACCCAAATTCTGATTTTGCTTATAAATATGCTTTGTCGATACCGATATATCCAAGGCTCACTCAAATGGAGAAGAAATATTTAATCAGGGAAATAGCATTGATTCTGAGAAGACTTGCGCGTAACGATAGGTTCAACTTAAGAAATCGATATTCAGTCTGATTATTTCAAAGGCTTCGGCATACTTAGGCGTCTTTACCGTGGGGGCGATAAGATCAAATCCTCTGAAAATAGCTCTTGCCTTAATTGCATCAATCCAATTTTTTCCCCCGTACTTTTCAAACTCTGATTTGTGTGCCTTGATGGAATTAATTTTAGCATCAATATAAATTGTGATATCGACATATAATTGGGGCCTAAATCCCACGTAGGACCGCCCCCCGGGAGGAAAAGGTTCAAACATGATAATCGAGTTATAATATCGACCAGCTGCTATAGCAGATAGGGCTGTGTTTTGGTGTGATTTGTGCGTGTCAAAGGGCCAATGAGTAATTATAAGATTAGGTCTAAACTCATCCAGTCTTGCGTTGATAGATTCGACAACCTGGGATTCGTAGGGAATATCTTTAGTGGGGAATTCCAATATCTCTAGGTCATTTACGCCTAAAATAGAGGCTGCTAATCGAGCCTCTTTTACAGCGATATTCTCAGTACGAATCGATTTTCCTTTATAATGAACATATGCGGATTTGCTCAAGACCAACATTTTCACTTCATGCCCTTTATCAACAGCTTTCGCAAGAGTGCCGCCGCATGCTATTTCAATATCATCAAGATGAGCACCAATTGCCATGATGCGCAGTTTTTTCTGTCTCATGGGTTTGGTTATTCCTCCCAATTGGATTTGCCTAAAATATCTATCGACTGAGGTCCATGATTGAACAAGAGATCTATAAATGACATGCAGGGGATAAATTCTCCATGAGTCTGAGTGTAAGTAGGGTGCTCAAACCGTTGAAAAACAAGTTTCATATTTCTTTCTACAAATTTTTCTTTTTCCAAATATGTCTTGCCATAAGGGCCCGATACAAAGGTCTTGGCGCCGACGGCTTGACACATGGAAAGAATCAATTCTGTCTTCTGACCAGAAATATCAATACGCCTAGCTATAATATCGGATGTCCGATAAGCCGGAATATTTATGTTGAATTTCTTAAATGCGTATTTTATAAAAAGAGTATTAAATTCAGCAAGGCTGTCGCCATTATATTGATATAGCTCTTGGATTTCTGGGTAGATCTCCGAAAAATAAGGTGCTTTAGAATAAGAAAATTTGATTGCTCTTAGATGCTCTTCTTTCCATGAGCCTTTGGCAATTTTGACTCGAGAGATGAGCTTACCATCTCCGTGAAGTGTCGAGCGAACGAGGGGGATAATCAGCCATATCCATCCCTGATCTGATATTATACGGATCTTGTTACGATGCTGAAAGTATCTCTTTCGAAAATCTACGCTGTCCAGGAGAATGTAAACATCTCCCATGGCTGCCTTGGATATGAAGCCCAGCCATGGCATGAACTCAGGTTGATGAGCGACTAATATCGGCGCTTCGAAAGGAATTCTGCGGACATCGGCACTTTTTCCTATTGCAATCATGTTGGTAATATTATACTTGCCCGTCTCGAAAATGCAACTCATCTGAATATGTGGAGACCAACAATTTTCTTGACTTTATAAAGACTTGGCAATATATTTTTTGGAAGGTCTTGCAGTGGATTCCCAAAATGGAAAGTTAGGAAATTGTGCGGCCCCAAAAAAGAGTTTTTTAACTAAATAGATGCTAATAAATTGAGATAGGTAAATTGAACCATTATCAGTAATAAAGCATGATAATCAAAGGAATTTTTGCCTTGGATAGAAAATGATTAACTGGATCACGAAAATATTCTCATTTAAATATGCTCATAAAATTAAAGATAGATTTTCAATCTCTCCTTTAACCAGAAGGTTCTCTAGCGGAATTTTCTGGACAATGATTGGAAATACCGTTGCGCGCGTGCTTTCTGGAATCGGGACAATTCTCTTGGCGCGCATTCTTGGACCACGAGGACTTGGTGAGTTAGGTATCGTCGAAAGCACAGTCGCTATGTTTGCTGTATATGGTGCTTTTAGGTTAGGAAATACAGCCGTGCGATATGTAGCCAGGTATCGAGTTCAAGATCCCGAAAAAGCCTCGAGAGTATTAAAGCTTGCCCTTAGCACTTCACTGATTCTTTGCTCAATAATGGGAATAACAATCGCCTTATTATCAAAATACATAGCTATTCATAGCCTTAAGAACGCTGATATTGCTGGTTCTATTGCCATTGGAGGCGCGCTGCTATTTTTTCTAACCTACGGCAATATTACTCAACAAGCACTCGCCGGATTCGAAGATTTCCGATCGATCGCAAGAGTGAACTTTTGGCGCGGGATTCTTACACTCCTGGGTCCGCTTCCTCTGGCCTACTTTTTGGGAGTGCACGGAGCATTGTGGGGACTTGTCTTGAGTAGCGCCGTCCTTCTTCCAGTGATATCTCACTATCTACATGTGAATTCTGTTAAAGCTGGATTTATTAATCGGACATCTATATCTTCGGCAATAAAAGAACTGCCCGTTCTTTGGCAGTATTCATTGCCGGGCTTTTTTGTTCTTGCTGTAATGACCTTAACGATATGGATCAGCAATGTCATATTGGCGCGGCAACTCAATGGTTTTGCGGAACTCGGTATCTTCCAGGGAGCGCACGCTTGGGAAAGATTAATAACCTTTATCCCCGGCAGCATGGCAAGAGTAATGCTGCCAATTCTATCGGAAACACACGGAAGGAGGGGTGACGACGAGTTCAAGAAGGCAGTTTCATTGCAGCTTGAGGCGGTATGTATGTTTACAGTCCCGCTGGCAATAGCCATGATTGGATTCACGAGACCCCTCGCAGGAATATTTGGAAGAAAGTTCATAGGCATGGAACAAGTGCTTCCTTTTTTGGCAGTCTCAGCTGTTCTATTCTCTGTAAACGAAGCTATTCGAGTTATCTATGAAGGCATGTCACGCCAGTGGACGAGCTTCGTTATGTATGTATCTTGGGGAGGGGCCCTCATCACTGCTTGCTATGTCCTAGTGCCCTCTATGGGAGCAGAAGGCTTAGCTCTTTCGTACCTCATTGCCAATACAATCCTTTTTACATTTCAATCCACATACGTGAATAGAGTTCTAGTGCTTGGGGTAATGAAAAAAACGCGGGGGCACTTTATACAAGCAGTATGTCTGCTCGGCTTCTGTTTTTTGATTCGTTACTTTTTGCCCTCCGGTCCGGCAACGTTTGCATACATCTTTTTGTTGACCTGTTCATTGCTACCGATTTTATCTAAATTGCGCGCGGAAAGTGGGCAACTATTTCATTGAAGTCTGAAGCTGTAAAGTGCGATTTTATTACGCGCTATCCAAAAGATTAAATCTTACTAACTGAAAATCGCTTGGAACCTGAAGATCTCATCTCCGCTAACTTGAGGATCTTATCTATAACATCCATAAATTGGTCTTTTGCTTTTTCAACGTAGGCTTCGCATTGAGCCATTGTCCTCGCTTTGAAGAGATCTTTAAGTACATACTCTGATGGCCTCGAGCACAATCGCTTCTGAGTCACGTAACGTTCCAGAACACCCGCTCGTTTGCATAAATCATGAATCTTGCTTCGCAGACGGCCGGTCAGCTGATACTTCTCCAAGGAATCGACCGTCAAAAAAGGAGTTCCGTTGATCATGCAAGATACTAAAGCATGAAAACGAATTCCTATATACCCTGCAGCGCGGGCAAGCAAAGAATACCACTCCAAAGGAGAAAGAGGGAGTGCTATTTCAATATCAGCTCCTGGAAATATGAAGTCCTGGTCAGGATTAGGAAGGTTTCCCAACAGATATCCTGAAGATCGACAAATTTCTTTGAAATTTAATAGCCATTCTGGGCTAAATTTCCCAGATACAAGAATAGTGCGGCTAACATCTATATCGGGAATTTCGTTTGAGGGAACTGTGAAGTAATTATTTAAAACAAAAACCGGGTCAGGGCAATAGCTTGGGATTATTGTCCCAAGCGAAATAAATCTTATCATCAACTGTGTCCATGCATCTCTCACCGTTAATAAATCAAATGAGCGGATACTTTTCCAAAGATCACGGTACAAGCTTAATTTGAGAAGATAGAATTTCGTACCCATTGCACTTGCAGCTAAACTTGTCTTAACGGGTATTGCTCCGCACTTATATTGTTTCCAATCCAGCCAGTAGGGCGGAAGAACATTTTTTCCCTCGCTATAAGATACAGCAATATCCGGGTGAATAAGTTGCCTTAAAAATTTTCGTGGATCATATTTAGCTTGAATCCTGAATACAGCATCACTTCCCACAATGACTGCATCAAGAGCGTCTAAGCAATATTCTTCAACCTCAATTGTCGAGTTAAGAAGTGGAGATAGAGTAAGATATTTTTCTATGAATGATTCATGAACCGCTGCCTGTTCGAGAGACGTCGTCGTTTGGTAAAATTCATATTTTGCTGAGGACCGATAATTAACTACAATAGGGGTAACATTTTGTTTTTCAAGGGCTTTCTGGGTAGCCAACACCTGGAGATTGGCGCCAAAGTTGTAGCTATTATGGTAAGTTAGAATTCCAACCCGCAATCTATATTTCTCCTCTTGATTAAATTATTTACTTTATAAGCACAATTGTCTGTTCGATGGTCTTTCTTGCTGGCACTTTAGCGCCAAAAGCCGGATAGCCACCTGTTGCGTTTACAATTATTTGGCAAGAGTCAGGGATCAATAGCAGTCTTCTAAGCTGTTTATCCTGTTGTTTTGAAGACTGCGCCCAAGTTAGGAGCGTAATCGAAATACCCAAGGAGTGCGCAACCAAAATGCAGTTCTGTACGCCGAGGGAAACATCTATGTATGGCATCATCACTTCTCTTGGCATCTCATAGGCCCTCGGATCTGACGCAAATATCAAAAAGAGCGGGACATAGTCGCTAAACCCGCTTGAGCCGGAGCACAGTTCCAAGCATCGCCGAGAAAGCTCCGGATTATTGGTAACAAAGACCTTAGCTGGTTGGCGGTTACAGCTTGATGGAGCCCAATTGACACTTTCGATAATTCGCAGCACTGTTTCATCATCCACTGGTCGATTTTCATACCATCGTATCGACCGACGGGTCTTAATTGCATCAATGAGTTGGTTGCACTTGCAACAAGTAGAGATATAGGGTTCAGGCTTATAGGGGCTACCTGAGCGCTGTATTTCCTCGTAATCCTGCAATTTCTGTATTGCCCAGGCTACTGACGGATCTGTTCTGGCCATTTGTGCACTAATATTTTCAAGAGCTCTTTTTGCCGATCTATAGGCATCTAGACCTCGTCTTCTTTCAAAATCTTGACGATGAAGTCTGAGCTGGACCCCAAAAACTGGACAAGGGGTATAGGTACATTTTGACCTGCCATAACCCATAAGGAGGTATGGTAAAATGGTCAACATGCACAGACAACATGACGCCTCATTCAAGGCCAAGGTCGCCCTGGAAGCCGTCAAGGGGGAAAAGACCCTGGCTCAGATTTCCAGTGAGTTTGAGCTGGACCCCAAAAACTGGACAAGGGGTATAGGTACATTTTGACCTGCCATAACCCATAAGGAGGTATGGTAAA
>JARYMI010000046.1 GCA_029907205.1 Clostridiales bacterium | reverse complement strand
GGCCGAAGGGGGACAGCATACGTAATACACAAAATTATGGTACCAAAAATTAAGGACCTATTAATTTATTTTAGGATCACAGGGAATTAAGTGTATTACGTATGACGTCCCCCTAATTTTCTTACTAATTTTCTCCCCCTAATTTTCCTCCTAATTTTATGTGCTTACTTCTTTTTGCCGATGAACTTATCAATGAAGTTGAAGGTGGCGTTGTAAGCGTCCATGCGGCTCTTGTAGACCAGGAATTCATGCGGCTCGTCGGGTTGGACAATGAGCTCGATGTGGACATCGCCCTTTGCCCGCAACTTCTGGACGAGGTCAACGGTCTGCCCGAAATCGACATTGCGGTCGTCGTCGCCGTGGATGAAAAGAACGGGCGATGTCCAAGTCTTGACGCTGGCCACCGGCGAGGATTCGAACGCCAGCTTGCGCTCCTCCGGGCTCATCGTCGTCCCGGCGCGGCCTCCTGTGCGCACCGACCAGTCATGGACGCCGGCCAAATCGACGCCCACCTTGAAGATATCAGAGTTGCGCGCGAGGGCCATGGCCGTGAGCAGGCCGCCGTAGGACAGGCCCCACTTGCCGATGCGTTCCGGGTCCACCTCTGGCCGGCTCTGGAGATACTTGGCTCCAGCGACGACATCCTGGTATTCGGAGGCGCCACGTCGCCCGGCGTCCGGCGGCATGCGGAAGGCGCGGCCGTAGCCGATGCCGCTCCGGAAGTTGATGGAGATCACCACATAGCCGCGGTTGGCAAAATACTGGTTGATGCCGTAAGCCTCGGCGTAAAACTCCATGTAATGCCATCCTAAGAGCATCTGCCGGATGGGCCCGCCGTGCGTGTAGACGACGCCGGGACGCTTGTCACCAGCCTTGGCGCCCTTGGGAAGGAAAAGCTGGCAGGGGATGTCCAGGCCGTCCGGGGCTTTGACGATGACGAGCTCCGGCACGACGAGTTCATCGAGCGGGAACTTGTCGGGGAGCTTGACCGGGGCGATGACCCGGGATTGGCCGCCGGCAGCCGGAACGAGAGCGATGGACATCGGGTGCTTGGCCGTAGCATGCATATAGGCGACATCCTTTCCTGAAGCTAATGCCACCGGATAGCAGCCGATCGTAGCTCCCTTGGTCAACTGCACGGCTTTCCCGCCGGCAGTGGCGACTTTCCAGATGTGACGGCCGTGGATGTCGGCCAGGTTGCTGCTGAAAAAGAGGGTCGCCCCGTCGCTCGAGAGATGGAAATGCTCGACCTCGGCGTCACCCGGCGTGAGGTCTATCGGCTCTCCGCCTGCGGGCGAAAGCGAGAACATATGATTCCAGTTGTCGTGCTCAGCAGTGAAAAGGATGCGGTCATTGGCGGTCCACATCAGGTTGCGGACAGTGTAGTATTTTGGGTCGGCGCCTGCCGGGTTCCATATCTCTTTGGCTTGACCGGACGCGGCGTCAGCAACCCAAATAGCAGGGTTGGGCGGGTTCCAGAAGTCCAAGACTTCATTGTACTGGCGGCCGGGACGGCGGAAAAAGGCAATCCGCTTGCCGTCGGGCGACCAGACCGGGTCGCTGTCGCGGTCGACGCTGGGCGCCAGCCAGGTAATTTTGCGAGCGGCAAGGTCGAAGACGCCGACGAAGCTGTGGTCCTCGCGGTTTGAGACAAAGGCGATGCGGGTTCCGTCTGGCGACCAGCGGGGAGAGCCGTTTCTCCCCTGAGCCTTGAACAGAAGCTCGGGAACCGGCGGTTGGCCGGACGCGCTCCAGTCGCCGAGAGCGACACGGTATATAAAGTTGTCCTTGACTACGAGGATCCATTTGCCGTCAGGGGAGAGGGCCGGATTGTTTCCGGCGCAGACCCGCCACGGAGTGCCGCCCGCGGTCCTGACCGCCCAGATTGCCTGCTCGACGCCGTCCGGGTCGCTCGTGGGGTTTGTGACCCAGCCCTGGCTGTTGGGATTGCCGCCGCGGACGTAGACGATGAGCGAGCCGTCGTCAGTAATTTCCACGTCAGGAATCTCGAAGACTTCGTCCCTGATGTAGTCTGTCAGCATAACGGGCGTGTAGTCGGGTCCAGCAGCGGTCCAGATGTTTTTGGCGCCCTCGGCATGGAAAACCCAGGCGATGCGGTCCGCCTTTTTGGCTGAGACAAGGTGGAGCGGGTAGGGAGCGCTCAACACCTCCTCGAGCGTGAACGTGCCTTTCGCCGTCGCGCTCTTGCCCGCCTTGGCCGTTGCCTGGCCTTGCGGCTGAGCGAAAATACTGCACGGGCCGAGGACCATGGCAAAAAATAGGATCAACACCCACATCTTCGAGTAATTGATTTTAAAGCCTTTCATGCACGCCTCCTTACAAATTATGGATATTATAAACCAGCATAAATAAGGGGTAAATAAGGGGGATAAATAAGGGGGACAGCATACGTAATTCACTAAACCATTTTTTATTATGTTACGAGACCGTCACGTATGTGACAAATACTATTTGGTGGTGGCGATGGTGCGGATTGAAAAGATTAATAACTGTCTTTGCGAGCAGAAGTGTATTATGTATGGCGTCCCCCTGGTTTTGAAAGTTTGTGGGTGGATATGGAAATGAGAGGAAGAACAGGCGAGACGATCCCGACGACGATGAGCGTCATCATGTCGAGATAATACTTGAAAGCAAGGAGCATGTTGGGAATATACCACTTGATGAGAGGTCCGTTCCAGAGGAAAAAAATGTCGATCTGAAGGGCAATCAGGTAAGCAATCCAGGCAACAAGGATGACTGACGATTTTGTCGCCTCATACCTCGTTTTCCGGCGCTCGAGCACAGCCAGCGCCACCGTCGCAATAACCGCGGCTATCACCGCATAGAGCATGACCTCGTTGAAAAAACGCTGGAGCAGGTCTTCGTCGTTGATGGAGCTCAGCGAAACTCTCTTGCCCGAAGCAAAAAACAGCGCAAAATAACAAGCAAAATAGAGAAGGGACAGAAGAAAGGGGAGCCTGTACGAAAGCCCATGCTTCCTCTTGAAATACCACAACGCAACAAGAGGCAAAAGAAAGACGGCGAGGAAAAGCGGAATGTTGCCCGCCCGCTCCGAGTTGATTTTCTTTTGTTTCCCTTCGTCAAAAACTCTGTCCCAATACTCGGCGGCACTTCCAGACGGCAGCGGCTTGATTTTGTCGCGCGTTTTATCGAAATCCGCTCCGATAGCCTCAAGGTAGGCTCTTGTGAAAGCTTCCTTTTGCTTGATGACAATGTCCTCGAGCCGCAACAGAATCTCTTGATTCTGAGCGCCCACATCCAGCGCTTCGGTCAAAATCCTGCCCTGGGAGTAAGGAGGGACCGGAAGTCCAGCCAACGCCGCAACCGTGGGCGCCACGTCCGTCTGCCGAGCTTCCCCATAATTCCCCGGTCTAATGTTCTTCCCAAGCATGAGCAAGGGCACACGAAGGACAATGTCTTCCCAGCCGCCATGACCCCCGCGGTCAATCTGGCCGTGGTCCGCAGTGATGACAAGGGTTGCGTCCTCCGGAAGCTCTCGATGCAGCCTCTCGATGAGCCTGCCGATGCGGTTGGCGTACTCCTGGTATTCCTGGCTCGCCCCGCCGAAATCATGGCCTGCGTTGTCGGTGTCTAAGAAATGGACAAGGAGAAAAAGGCCGGCACCTTTATCAAGCTCACCGCCCGAGCTTCCTGCTGAAGGGCTACTAAGGTTCCCCTGGGAATCTCTTCTCGAGCCCTCCCCGCGAAAACCCGATATGACCTCCAGCGCTTTTTCCAGCGTCTCCTCATCGAACCTGATGTAGGCATTCTCCCACTTTCGCGCGTCAACCCTCGTTGCCTGGTGCCCAAAAAGCTTGCCCCATCCTTCATCTGCTACGATTGCCGAGGTCAGCCCGTTGTTTCTGGCCAAAGAGAAAATACTGTCCAGCTCTAACGGCCCTTCGAACCAATTGGTCGTGACGCCGGTCACATCCTGCCAAGCGCCTGTGCCGATCGTGGCGCTGCAGGGAAGTGTGAGCGAGGGCTGTCCGACTTTCAAAGTAAAAAAAGCGCCATCTCCCTTGAGCCGGGAAACGTATTCCATCTTGTTGAAAGCATCGACGCGCAACCCGTCGACGACGATGAGGACGACAACGCGGCTGAGCGATTGCGCCCTGCCGCCCGGCTCGACCGTGAATCGAGGCGCTCTGAACTGGACGAGTGAGTCCCAAGCGGAGCGGGCAAGCTTATTTGTCGTTGCGGCGACAAGGATGAGCACGAGCGGCAGAACCCACAGCTTCACGTATTTCGTCATGTGGCGACGCTGACCAAGATTTTACCTCATGAATCTTAAAGAAACAACCTTCATCGGATGCCCGACAACTTCTTCGGGGGCAAGTATTGCCTGCAATAGTCATTACCCATATAATGCCCGTGCGCACCCATGACCCATCTCCGGAAAACTCAGCAACGGGAACCGACCCTCCGACGGGCCCTCGGCCGCTGGGACTTGACCGCGATCGGCGTCAACCAGGTGATCGGCGGCGCCATTTTCCTGATGCCGTCCCAAGTCGCGGCGCTCGTTGGTAACTGGAGCCCGTTCGCTTTTCTGGCCGTCGGCTTGGCCTCGCTTTTTGTCGCGCTGTGTTTCGCCGAGGTGGGCAGCCGGTTCGAGCGGACCGGCGGACCTTACCTCTACACGCGGGCGGCTTTCGGCCGGTTCGCGGCCTTTGAGGTTGGATGGATGCAGTGGTACACACGGGTCGCCAGCTATGCCTCTGTGGCTAACGGCGTCGTGCTGGCGATCGGCTTTTACCGGCCGGCTGTGACAACAGGCTGGAGCCGGATTCTGGTGCTGACGGCGCTCATGGGAGCTCTGGCGTTCATCAACGTTCGAGGCATCCGGCAGAGCGCCTGGACTGTCAACATCCTGACCATTGGCAAGATCGTGCCCCTTGCCGTTTTTATCGCTGTCGGCGTGTTTTTCATGGAGCCCGGCCGCCTGTCGCCACTGCCTCCGGTCACGCTGGGACAGGCCTCGGCTGCGGCACTTCTTCTCATCTTCGCCTTCGGAGGTTATGAAGTCGTTCCGGTTCCGGCAGGAGAGGCCCATGTCCCCCGCCGCCAGGTGCCGTTCGCCCTGGTTTCGACCATTCTCGTGGTGACGGCCTTCATGACCGCGGCCCAGGTTGTCGCCATGGGAACAAACCCCGACCTCGCCGCGTCCGCGACGCCGCTCGCCGATTCGGCTTTTCTTTTCATGGGAGGCGCTGGAGCGTTGATGATCAGTCTCGGCTCGGTCGTTTCTATGACCGGAAACAACGCCGGCCAGGTGCTCACCGGGTCGAGAATGCTTTTCGCTCTGGCGGAGAACGGCGATCTTCCCCGTTTTTTTGGCCGGGTCCATCCTCTCTACAGAACGCCCGCCAACGCGGTGCTGTTCACGTCGGCCGTCGCGTTTGTCCTGGCCGTTTCAGGGTCTTTTGTCTGGTTGGCGGTTGCGAGCGCGGTGTCGCGACTTCTTACGTACGCCGCCTCTTGCGCGGCCACGCTCGTCCTGAGAAGTCCGCGCTTTGCCGGCCGGGTGAAGCCGGCGACATTCGTCATTCCGTTTGGCCCGGTCGTGCCGGCCCTCGCGCTTCTTGTTTCGGCGGCTGTCCTGGCTGGAGCATCGGCGGAGCAATTCGCCGGAGGGTTGGGGGCGCTCGCCGCCGGCGCCCTTCTCTTCGCGCTCACCAAAAAATAGGGAAAAAACAGGGTGACAGCATACGTAACACACAAAATTATGGTACTAAGAATCGACGGCGTTGTTGTTTATATCAATACTCTATCAGGATTAGAGAAAATTTGCTGCAGGGGAATTAAGTATATTACGTATGGCGTCCCCCAAACTTAATCAGAGAGGAGTCGGTCATGGAATTTTTTGAGCTTGTCCAGAAGCGTTACAGCGTGCGGGCGTACGAGGCCAGGCCGGTCGAGGAAGAAAAGCTCCGGAAGATTCTTGAGGCGGCCAACCTCGCCCCGACCGCGGCCAACCGTCAGCCTTTCCGGATCGTCGTGATTCAAACGAAAGGTCGGGAGAAAGAACTCATGCGAATCTACAGCCGGGATTGGTTCGTCCAGGCCCCGTTCGTCCTTTGCATGTGCGCCGTAAGGTCAGAAGGGTGGATCAGGCGAGACGGCAAGAACTACGCCGAGATCGACGCGACGATTGCCATGGACCACCTCATCCTGGCTGCGGCGGCTCTGGGCTTGGGAACCTGCTGGGTCGCCGCCTTCGACCCCGACGCCGCCAGGGAAGTGCTCGCGTTGAGCGAAGACCTTGAGCCCGTCGCCATGACTCCGCTCGGTTATCCCGCCGATTCCTGGAAACCCAAGAACCGGAAGTCCCTCTCAGACCTTGTCCGCTACCTGAAATAGCGCGGGGCGGCTCTTGAATTGACATTTGTTCCCACTGCAATTAATCTTTTCCCGGATTTTTTGAAGGAGGTGGTCGGATGAAAAAAGGAGTTGCTTTTCTTGTTGCCTTCATTTTTGTGCTTGTCGCTTCCTCCGCCATGGCGAAAGCTGGTCAACCCGCAAAAGCGGAGTCTATCTCAACGAACAAGGAAAAACTCCTCACCCTTGCTGTTCAGGGACGGGTCGCCGCGGCTCAACCGGCCAGGTCCTATACAACGACTTGGGACGGGAAGCCAAAGATGGCCATCGGCATCGGCGGCATCAACTATAACCTGAAAATCGGGGACAAAGTCTTTGGCTGGGCGAACGGCGACAGGGCCACTGTCGGGGTTTCGGCGGAGGGAATCGGCGAGGATCGATTCAGCCCGTCCTGGACTGTCTACACCTCGGTCGGCAACGAGGCCAAGGTCACAAGCGGCGCGGCGCGCGGCGCCAAGGGGATCGTCGTTGGCAAGTTCGGCAGCTATGTCCTGCTTCACTTCGAGGACAGCGTGCTCGAAAAGCTTGCCATCGGCGATACACTCCAGGCAAAGGCTTGCGGCATCGGACTCGAGATCGAAGGGTTCAAGGACGTCTTTGTCCACAGCCTGTCGCCCGAGCTCCTGGAAAAGTTAGGGATCAAGGTGGTTGAGGGCAGACTCGAGGTGCCGGTGGTCAAGGAGATTCCCGCAGAAATCGTCGGACAGGGCGCGGGCGGTTCGAGCCTTTCGGGCAACTGGCACATTCAGACCTGCTACCCTCCGGATATCGAAAAATATGGCCTGGCTGAGCTCCGGTTCGGGGACCTCGTCTTGCTCAAGGATATCCAGACTGACTACGGAAGAGGCTACTACAAGGGCGGAGCGACTGTTGGCATTGTTTGCAGTGGACCGAGCGATGTCTCGGGCCTTGGCATCGGCGTCACGGCCATCCTGTCGACGCGCTCAGGGAAACTTGTTGGGCGGGTCGACGCCGGAGCCAACGTGGGCAAGTATCTTGGAATAAAAATAAAAAAGAAAGAAATGGGCCGAAACTCGAACCCAAAGAGCGCGGCGTCGCGTCCAGGCGCGTTCAAGACCAACAAAGACGACCTCATCGTGACGGCCGTCGATGGCGTCGTCCAGCCCCCTTATGGCCGCGATTATTCGGTGACCTATGACGACCGTTCGATCGTTGACATTGGCATGGCCTCGATCAACTACAGCGTCACGCTCGGCGACCCCGCCTACGGCTGGGCCAGCGCCGACCACGTGGAGCCCGATGTGACCATCCAGGGACGGGACCGTCCCTCGCCGGGAGATTGCGCGCTGGCCATCCTGGCGTGCATCGGCAACGAAGCCACCGTTATAAGCGGTGAGGCGCGAGGTGCGAAGGGATTCTACATCGGAAGGCATGCGGGCTCAGACGACCTGGTGTGGTTCCCGAAAGACGCCGTCGAGAAACTTGCTCTCAACGACAGGATTCAGGTCAAGGCCAGGGGAGTGGGGCTAAAGATCGAGGGGTTTGAGGATGTGCGGGTGAACAAGTTGGCGCCGGAGCTCCTCGAAAAAATTGGCATCACGGTTGAAGGAGGCGAGCTTATCGTGCCTGTGGCGATGGAAGTGCCTGGATATATCATGGGTTCGGGCATCGGCTTTTCCTTCATCGAGACAATCGACTACGACATCCAAACAACGTGCCCAGAAACCGTGGAGGAGTTAGGCCTTAAGAAGCTCAGGCTGGGCGACCTTGTCGCCATCAGGGACCATTACGATTTCTATAGCCTGGGAAGATATAAAGGGGCGGTGACGATCGGCGTCTGCATCCACGGGTTCAGCGACTCGGCTGGACACGGCCCGGGGCTCAACCCGATCCTCAGCGCGATGCCGGGACGGATCAAGACAAAGATTGACTCCAAGGCAAACATAGCCTTTTATTTAGGATTGCGGTAAAACCTAGAATTTGATAGAAAACACCCGACGGGCCCTGTAGTGGTTCACCCCCTGCGCGCCTTCACGCTCTATCTTTTTAATCATTAAATTTAATATTGACATTTGTATTATTTTTGGCTACATTTGTTCCTAAAATGGATACAGTAAATATGTTTAGCGATCCTCTCGAAGCTTTGTTCGGGAAAACGAGGCGCTCAATTCTGGCCCTTCTTTACAGTCATCCTGATGAACCTTATTACCTGAGAAAGATCCTCCGGCTCGCAGGCGTTTCCACTGGCGCAGGACAGAGGGAATTAAAGAGGCTCTCTGAAGCCAGCATTCTGGTTCGCAGCGCGGCCGAGGGTCGGGTTTATTTCCAAGCTAACCCTGCCTGTCCCGTTTACGCCGAGCTAAGAGGGTTATTCCTGGGCAAATTTTAAGGTTTGAATTCCCGCTCAAAGCACACTAGCCCATTTTATTTTATTGGGCATTATACCATGTTAGCAGATTATAAGATTCCGCCGCAGGAAACGCTCCGCGACAGGACTCGTTCTCGGCAACCACGGACTTTCGAAAAAAGTCATATGCGGTTGATTTTTCGACTCCTTCCATGTATATTGAGGGACCAATTTTAAGAGGAGATTTGACATGTCTGAAAGGTTTATCTATTTCTTCTCACCGCAGCACACAGACGGCAACAAGAGCATGAAAGACTTGCTTGGCGGCAAGGGCGCCAACCTGGCCGAGATGGCTGGGATAGGGCTGCCTGTTCCGCCAGGGTTCACCATTTCAACCGAGGTCTGCAACATTTTCACACAAGCCGGAGAGACGCTGCCAGCCGAAGTTGAGGAAGAAATCAAGGCCAACCTCAAAAAACTGGAAGACCTCACCGGCCAGAAGTTTGGCGACCCGGGAAATCCGCTCCTTGTTTCGGTCCGCTCGGGCGCGAAATTCTCCATGCCAGGGATGATGGACACCGTTCTCAACCTCGGACTCAACGACCGGACTCTTGAGGGTCTCGTCAGGAAAAGCGGCAGCCGCCGCTTCGCCCTCGACTGCTACCGGCGTCTTCTCCATATGTTTGGGGATGTCGTCATGGAAGTCCCCAAGAAAAAATTTGAAGAAATCCTTAACGCCCATAAATCGAAACACAAAATCCCCCAGGATTTTGAGCTAACCGAGCCGATCCTGGAGGAGCTCATTAAAGCCTACAAAGGGCTGATCAAGAAAGAAACAGGCGGGGATTTTCCCCAGGACGTCGGAGAGCAGCTCGCGATGGCCATCAGGGCAGTCCTTAAATCCTGGAATAACCCAAGGGCTGTGACCTACCGCCGTCTCAACCATATCCCCGACAACCTGGGAACAGCAGTCAACATCCAGCTCATGGTCTTCGGCAACATCGGGCAGAAATCGGCGACCGGGGTCGGGTTCACGAGGAACCCGGCCACAGGAAAAAAGGAACTCTACGGCGAGTACTTGCTCAACGCTCAGGGAGAAGATGTCGTGGCCGGCATCCGCACGCCGTCGCCGCTCAGCAAGCTTGAATTGGAAATGCCGGAGGCCTACCGCGCGCTCAAGGATATCACGACCAACCTCGAGCGCCACTACGGAGATGTCCAGGATTTTGAGTTCACCATCGAGGACGGCAAGCTTTACATGCTCCAGACGCGAAACGGGAAGCGCACCGGCCAGGCTGCAGTCAGGATCGCCGTTGACCTGGTTGAAGAAGGGCTGACGACGAAAGAAAAGGCCCTGCTCCAGGTCGAGCCGGACGCCCTTAACCAGCTCCTTCATCCCGTTTTTGTCGCCGAGGAGAAAGCCAGGCATGAAGTGTTAGCTAAAGGGCTAGCGGCCTCGCCAGGAGCAGCAGCTGGGCAGGCGGTTTTTGCGGCCGAGGAAGCAGTCGAGTGGAAGAAAGCCGGCCGCAAGGTCATCTTAGTTAGAGCCGAAACCTCACCCGACGACATTCATGGCATGAGCGCTTCCCAGGGGATCCTGACCGCGACCGGCGGCATGACGTCGCACGCGGCCGTTGTCGGGCGCCAGATGGGGAAGCCGGCGGTTGTCGGCTGCGGCGCGCTTCGGATCGACGAAGAGGGGAGATGCTTTTTCGTCGGCAGCAAGAAATACGGACAGGGCGACTGGGTTTCCATCGACGGGAGCTCAGGAGAAGTCCTGGCCGGCGAGATCAAGACTCAACCTTCCGAAATTATCCAGGTCATCCGGGGAGAAAAGAGGCCCGAGGAGTCGGAACTCTACCAGTACTTCACCAAGCTCCTCGCCTGGGCGGATGAGTGGAGAAAGCTCGGCGTCAGGGCCAACGCTGACACGCCCGAGGATGCCCGGATGGCCTTCGCTTTTGGCGCTGAAGGCATCGGGCTCGCCCGAACCGAGCATATGTTCTTCGAGAAAGAACGGCTTCCTTTCATCAAGGAGATGATTCTCGCTGGAAGTGAAGAAAAGAGGCGCGAGGCCCTGGCAAAACTTCTTCCTTTCCAGAGGAAGGATTTTTACGAACTCTTCAAGGAGATGCACGGCCATCCTGTGACGATCCGGACGATCGACCCTCCGCTCCATGAGTTCTTGCCGCGCCGGGAGGACTTGATGGTCGAGCTCGCCGAGCTCCGGACAAAGCCGAGGAAGAATAAACAGAAGATCGAAGAGCTCGAAGAGCTTCTCCAGGGAGTCAATCAGCTCGCCGAGTTCAACCCGATGCTCGGCCACAGGGGCTGCCGGCTGGGAGTCTCCTACCCGGAAATCATCGAGATGCAGGCGACGGCCATCTTCGAAGCCGTCTGCCAGGTCGCCAAGGAAGGGGATAAGGTTTATCCCGAGATCATGATTCCGCTCGTTGGCCACGTCGCTGAGCTTGTCCATCAAAAAAAGATCATAGACCAAGTGGCAGCCGAGGTGATGACAAAATGGGGCGTTAAAGTGGACTACTTGGTCGGGACGATGATCGAGATCCCGCGGGCCGCCCTCACGGCCGACGAGATTGCCCGGGAAGCTGAATTCTTTTCTTTCGGGACAAACGACCTGACCCAGACGACTTATGGGATTTCACGCGACGACGGCGGCAAGTTTCTCAACTATTATCTTACCCACGGCATCTGGCAGGACGACCCTTTCGAGACAGTGGATGCTCAGGGCGTGGGAGAGCTGATGAAGATCGCCGTGGAGAGGGGAAGGAAAACAAGGTCCAACCTCAAGGTCGGGATCTGCGGTGTCCACGGAGGCGACCCCCGGTCCATCTTTTTCTGCCATAAGATCGGCCTGAATTATGTCAGCTGCTCTGCCTACCAGATTCCCATCGCCCGGCTGGCTGCGGCGCAGGTCAACATCGGGAAAAAAGAGACCGACGCCGACTGAAGGAATTTTCTATTTTTTGAAGAAATTCTTCGCGACAAAGAAGACGTTCTCTTTCCTTTCCCTCAGCCGCCTCAAGAAATAAGGCAGCCAGTGGGTGCCGAAGGGGACATAGCAGCGGACCCTGTAGCCTTCCTCCGTCAGCCTCTGGAACGTCTTCGTCCGGATCCCGAAAAGGTACTGGAATTCGTATCGGTCTCTGGCGATGTTGTGGCTGGCCGCGTATTCCTTGGTCCATTTGATGAGCTTGTCGTCGTGTGTGGCAATGGCCGGGTAGACGCCCTCTTTGAAAAGCATCTCCGCGAGCTTGATAAAATTGGCCCGAATATCCTTCATCTTCTTTATGGCGATTTCTTTGGGCTCTTTGTAGGCGCCTTTGCAGAGTCGGACTTTTGCCCTGATTTTGTTGAGGTCCTGGACGTCCTTTTCGGAACGGAAAAGATAGGCCTGGATGACGATGCCGACGTTATCGAACTTCTCCCTTAGCCGGTAAAAGATGTCAAGCGTCCGCTGGGTGTGGGGCGATCCTTCCATGTCGATCCTTACAAAATTGCCGTGCTCCCTGGCCTTGCTGACGATCTTGGCTATGTTCTCGTAGCAGTATTCTAAGTCGATATCGAGACCCATCTGGGTCAGCTTTAGCGAGGCGTGGGAGTTTATTCCCGATTTGGGAATGGCCTCCAGGAGGTCAAGATAAGCCTGAACAGCTTTGTCGGCCGTCTCCCTGTCCTTGACGCTTTCACCGAGGACATCGAGTGTGGCCATGACGCCTTTTTCATTGAGCTTTTTTACAGCCTTGATGGCGTCGTCGACCGTCTCGCCAGCCACGAAGCTTCTGGCCATCCGGGTTAACAATTTCATGAGTGCCTCTCCTTATGATAGATTCTTTTTGATGAAATTAGGGCTAAGGTCTCTATCATATGGATTTCCCCGCCGATTTCAAGCTCCACCTTTTGCAGCATAGACTCTTGTTTCGGTGATATGATGCTGCGATCAAGGGAGGGTGACAAGACCCAATTCCTAAACCGTGTTATCACAGAAAAGGGGATACTTCCCGTTTCCGGCGTTTTCTGGTATGAATATAAGCTCCGCGCCTGAGGTTTTTTCGACACGATGCGTTACCTTCGATTCTGGGAGGCAAAAAAATCACCTCTCTCGCTTGTTTACAGCGATGATTACTGGATGATCGATGTCGGCCAGCACGTCTTTCCGGTTAAGAAGTACAGGGCTGTCTATGAGCGACTTCTCTTATCCGGGATAAAAAAAGAGAACATTCACCTCCCCGAACCCGCTACCGATGAAGAGTTGCTCCTCGTGCACACGCCCAGGTATATCGAGAAGTTGAAAACGGGTTCGCTCACTCCGACCGAGATCGCCGCTCTTGAGCTCCCTTTTTCTCCTGAGCTCATCCAGTTTGCCTGGTTGGTCGTGGGCGGGACTATCATCACGGCCCGGCTGGCCCTCGAGCAGGGGCTGGCCGTCCATATCGGCGGCGGGTTTCACCATGCGTTCCCGGACCACGGGGAAGGCTTCTGCGTTCTCAATGACATCGCTGTGGCCGCAGAAAAAATGAGACAAGAAGGCAGGATGAAAAGAGCCATGATCGTGGACTGCGACGTCCACCAGGGCAACGGAACGGCTTTTATTTTTGCCGGCAAAGACGACACGTTCACGTTCTCCATCCACCAGATGGACATCTACCCGGCAGAAAAGCCCGCCAGCTCCCTGGATGTGGAGCTGTGGTCGGGCGATGGAGACGTCGAATATCTCTCCGCCTTGCGCAACAACTTCCCCCGGCTTTTCTTCGAGTTTAGGCCGGACCTTGTTTTCTATTTGGCCGGAGCCGACCCCTACAAGAGGGACAAACTGGGAAATCTCCGCCTGACCAAGGAAGGGCTCAGGGAGAGGGATAAGATCGTGATTAACGGGGCGCGCGCTCTCCGTATCCCTGTGGCTGTCGTTCTGGCCGGTGGGTATTCTTTCGAGTTTGAGGAAACGGTCACCATTCACCTGAATACCATCAGGGTTGCCCAGAAAGCCAGGGAAAAATATCTCTGAAGGGTTAGATCGCCGTCTCTTTTTTTAGCCAGTCCAGATAAGCCCGTGAGCCTTTCTGGATGGGTAGCGCGATGATTTCCGGCACTTCGTAAGGATGGAGCTCTTTGAGCTTCTTTTCCAGCCGCGCATAGAGGGAGGCTTTTGTCTTAATGGAGAGGACGTATTCCCGGTCCTCGGTGACCCTGTCTTCCCACCAGTACAGGGATTGGCAGGCTGATGACACGGTAACGCAGGCGGCCAGCCGCTCACCGACCAGCGCCCTGGCAATCTCCTGTGCCCTTTTTTCCTCCGGCACAGTCGTTAGAACCAAAATGAATCTGTCCATCAACTGTTCCCTCACTCATTCCTGGAGGAAGACGTGAGCGAAGACTTTGGCGTCGCCGATCATGTTCTCTATGTTGCAGTATTCATTTGGTTGGTGGGCTGTCTCGTCGATCCTGGACCAGCAGGCGGCTTCGAAGCCGGCGCGGCGGAAGAGCGCGGCGACTGTCCCTCCGCCGATCCCTCGCGCTGCTGCTTCCACCTGGTAGAC
>JARYMI010000045.1 GCA_029907205.1 Clostridiales bacterium | reverse complement strand
GGATGCGATGCTTTGTGATGAACCAGTGGATCAAGAAATGCAGCGCGCGCTATAAAGGCCTGAGGAATCTTGGTGTGAGTGATAAGAGCGCTTTGTCCGTGGCTTTCTCCCGCAAAGGCCCCTGGGTCATATCGAATATGAAACCCGTCAAGGTGGCCATGCCGAACAGTTTCTTTACCGAACGAGGTCTCCTTTCCCTCTCTCGTCATTATGACTCTTTATCTAAGGTGACATGAACCGCCGTGTACGGACCCGGATGCACGGTGGTGTGGGAGGGCGAAGCTGCGAAACTTTCCCCTATCCCGATTGACATACTGACATCGTTCCTCCATGCGAATCCAGGCATGAAGATGAATACCAATGGCCATCAGAAATAAAGACGCTCGCGCCGCGAGTTTCTGCTCATCGAACAAGGATATCGTGATTTAAGCTCCACCCGGCGCTGCGGCTCGCACCGGGGAATATTTATCCTTACAATTTGGGAGTATTTGCTGCATTATGTATGCTGTCCCCCGAACTTATTGACAGCGTCGGAGAGGCCAGAATGAGGGCGCAGCCGGCGGAGGCCAAAAAGCAACTCCCCGTTCGTCGTCAGATCTCCGGTCCAGAGAGACACGGGATATGATCGGTAAGATTCTCGGGCGCTACCGGGTCCTCGAGCGGATCAGCCGGGGCGGCATGGGTGAGGTCTTCCTCGCCGAGGATACGTCGCTCCGGCGCCGCGTCGGCCCGCCGCTCGGTGACCAGAAATAACGCGCACCAGAAAAACCAAATTCTAACTTGCTCTCCAATCACCAATTCATAGCCGTAAGCGAGTCATCAAACGAGAGCCTGCTCGAGGTTCTGGAAAAGCTCTGAGGCCGAACCCAGACGCAGGTTGCGGTCGACTGCCAGGGAGCGGGCGAAGAACTCCTCCCATCGAGACGGCAGATCCTTCAGATGTACGCTTAAAGGAACATAGCTTCCGGAGAGCACCGAGCGCCGCCACTTCTCCCTGTCGGCCACAGAAAATGGCAGCGCTGCCGTCAGCGCTTCATAGGCCGTGACAGACAACGCCCACAGGTCCCAGGATGCAGCCGGCCGCTCGCCCAGCAGCTGCTCGGGCGACATGTAAGCAGGTGTGCCCACGAGCACTCCTGATTCTGTTATCACCGAGCCTTCCGATTCGTCGGCTTCCTCAGACGCATCCAGGAACTTGGCCACGCCGAAATCGAGAATTTTCACCGCAGCAAAGGCGGCCTCAGTTCCTTATACGAGAAAGATATTCTCGGGTTTCAGGTCGCGGTGGATTAACTGATGTTTGTGCGCCGTATCTAAAGCCTGGCATACCAGGCGGAATATATCGAGTAATAACGACGCATCGAGCCGACCATGAGTCTCAAGATAGTCGCGTAGGGTGATCCCCTCGAGAAACTCCATCACCAGAAAGGCTCGTGTGCCCGCTTCCACTCCAAAATCATACAAGGTCACGACATTCGGATGGCTAAAAGAGGCCATGGTGCGTGCCTCACGTTCAAAACGCCTGGCGGCCACAGCGCTGTGAACTAAGTCTTCCCGCATAACCTTGACCGCCACGCGCAGCTCCAAAACCTCATCCCCGGCTTCATACACCGTTCCCATGCCACCGCCTCCCCTGCGCCGCTCCAGATGATAGCGGCCGGCCTGTCATTGGTCAGGAAGAACCATTCGGGGTGGGTGAAATCGCCCGATGCGGCGAGCGAAATCCCCTTCACTTTAGCCCAATAGGCGAGATTAACGAAAGTCATGTCTCGGGAGGTAGCCCGGCTGAACCTGAAGTGGATGTGCAGGTCGACGATGAATTTAATGGGCAGTAAGCCACCAGTTTATAGAATAAAAGCGGACATTGCAACTACTGTTGTGGCTTAAGGCGACGGGTTAGAAAAATCCAAAATATTGGAAGAAATTCAAAAATTTGAATAAAAAGAGCTGCAAGCGAAAGGGCCAGTTTTTTAAATCATTGATTTTGCTATAATTACAAAAATGCGAAGAACTCCTTTAGTTTGGTATGCTTTTTGCAGTATATAGCAGCAAATTATCTGAAATTCGCCAATAAGGAGGTAAGAATCGGACGCAATTCCTAGGACAAAGGGTCTACGGTTGGAGCGAAAAAGAATTTTCGCTCCTGGGATTAGGGGAAAAAGAATAAAGGAGGAAATGGATGAATAACTGGAAAAGAATTTCCTTGGCTATGCTGGGAATTCTTCTTCTCTCCGGCCTCCTCTCCGCTCAAGGGCCTGCTCCTTCCGGAAGAATCTATGGCACGGTCACTGACCAAGATGGAAACCCGCTTCCCGGCGTGGCTGTTGAAGCCACAAGCCCAAGCCTCGTCGGGAAAGCGTCAACGGTGACGGATGCGAGCGGCATTTACCGCTTGTTTGCCCTCCATCCAGGAACGTATAGAATTACGTTCACCCTGCAGGGGTTCAAGCCGTTAATCCGGGAGGGGATCATCATCAGCATCGACCAGACACTCAAGCTCGATGTTTCTCTGGAGATGGGCGCTCTGGAAGAGGAAGTCACCGTCATCGGCAAATCGCCTCTTATCGACATCAAGAGCACGACCAAGGGCATGACCCTGAGCAAGGAGATGTTTGAGGTTCTGCCGAGAGGGCGGAATTTCGATTCGCTGGTCACGGCTGTTCCCGGCGTCAACTACGAGCCCTGGGCTGGCGGTCTTTCTGTCGACGGGGCTACGGTCGCTGAGAACGTCTACTTTATTGACGGCAGCAACGTTATGAGAGTGGACACAGGCCGTCCCCAGCAGAGCGCGGCCTTCGAGTTCGTGGACGAAGTCAAGATTATTGCCAGCGGCTACGGGGCTGAGCACGGCGGTGCCCTGGGTGGCGTTGTCAGCGTCATCACCCGTCAGGGAGGGAACGAGTACCACGGCGAGCTCATTGGCTACTACTCCGGGTCGATGTTGTCTGGGAGTTACCGGGATGAGCTCCGCCTGAACCCTCGTAACATCATGATCGCCGAGTATGTCAACTACCAGACGGGAAAGAACCTCGAGCTCTATCCGGGAAAAGATAAACACAACAGGTACGAAGGCGGTTTTAGCCTGGGTGGGTATATCCTCAAGGATAGGCTGTGGTTTTTCGGGTCTGTCCTTCCTGTCTACGAGACTCAAGTAAGGAAGGGGGTTTTCCTTGCCGAGCCAGATTTTACCCAGGATTACACCCTAAAAGATTACGCCTATAACTTCTCGATCAAGATCACCGGCCAACCCGTCGGCTTCATGCGCTTGGGGGCTTCTTTTGTCAATAATTTTACTAAATCCAGAGGACGCTTGCCCGAACGAGATGGTAGCAGCAGCCCCACCGACCCGACTCTGGCTAAGTATGGCTGGGACTACCCAAATTATTCGGCTAACGCCTTTGCCGATTTCACCTTCGGGAACAACTTCATGGTTAACATGCGCGGCGGCCGGTTCATGTATGATAGAACGAATCAGCAGTACACGGCTGATGTTCCGAGGCAATACCACAGCGGGGATGGAATCGGAGTATATGTTTCCACAACAGACCCCCGTTACCGAGTGAGAGCCTGGCAGACCAGACCGAGAATCTATGAAACCAAGAAGTACCTCCACTACAAGAATTATTTCAACTCTGATTTCACCTACTATCTGAACCTGGCTGGAGAGCATGCCTTCAAGTTCGGTGTTGAGTGGGTGAGGCAGGGTGAAGATGTGGATAGTACGATCAGCTCCGAGTTCCCAGAGGTCTTCCTCAACTGGAACAGACCGCTCATCCTCGGTGGTGTGAACTACGGCAAGGGAGATTATGGCTATTACGAAGTCCGCGGAAGCAAGGTCACCGGTCCCTTCGGCGAGTGGTACAACGTTTATAACGACCGGTGGGCGCTTTACTTCCAGGATAGCTGGACCATCGCCGATAAGTTTACCCTCAACGTTGGTATCCGAGCTGAGAGCGAGTATGTGCCAGCCTATACCACAGAGGAAGCTCTCAAGGAAGTTGGCCTTAGCGGAAGCTTTAAGCCTCTGGAGTTCGGCTGGGGAGAGAAAATAGCTCCCCGAATCGGGTTCATTTATGACGTTTTCGGCGATGCGAGCCTGAAGATTTTTGGCTCCTACGGCCTCTACTTTGACGTCATCAAAACCTACATGGCTGCCCATTCCTACGCTGGGTTCAAGTGGAAGAGCGCCTATTACAAGCTGGAGACACTGGATTGGCAGCAGATTGGCGTCGGTGGTAACTTCCCCGGAGAGCTAATGCAAATTTTCGACTGGCGCCATCCCTCTTTCGAATCCACCGACCCGGATTTGAAGCCCGTCAGCCAGAGAGAGATTTCCTTCGGGGCTGAGAAGATGCTCATGGAGAACCTCTCGTTCACGACCCGCTTTGTCCAGAAGCACCTCCGCCACATCATCGAGGACGTGGGCGTCATCGTGCCCGGTGTGGGAGAAGTTTACTACGAATGCAACCCTGGCTTCGGCTATTCGCTCCATGAGGGACACGGCACGGGCAAGTTCGACCCCAAGTATCCTGAAACTCCGAAGGCTAAACGTGAGTACTACGCTCTGAACCTCAGCCTGGAAAAGCGTCTGGCCAATAACTGGCTGGCCGGGTTTTCTTACACTTGGTCAAGGTTGACTGGAAATACTTCAGGTCTTGCTGCTTCTGACGAGTACGGACGCGTCAGCCCCTATGTCGAGAGAATGTTCGACAACTGGGCCATGGCCGTTACCAAAGATCTCGGATACATAGACGGCCCGCTTCCGACCGATAGGCCTCACTTTTTCAAGGCCTACGGCGCTTACACGTTCCCCTTCCGGCTGACCATCGGTGCGGTTGTCAATGCGATGAGCGGCGTGCCGTTTACAGAAACGTGGAGCATCCTGGGCACATACTGGTATCCCTTCAACCGGCACTATTACAGGGATGAATCAGGCAACCTCAAGCAAAAACGCACGCCTTTCCATTGGATCGCCAACGTCTATGCCGAGTACAACCTGAGACTGGGGAAATACACGCTCAACTTCAACGTCAATGTCGACAACATCTTCGATGTTAAAACAGCCCATAGACTCTACAATTACAGAACCCTTTATGGCCTGAACGTTTCCGAGGCTGAGGTGCTGTCCAAGAACTGGGATCTGACAGTTCCGAGCGCCTCTTATCGCAACTACGTCCAGGATCCAAGGTGGATGAAGGAGATGAACTTCTACGGCTCTCCCGGGTATGGTTCGCGCATCGCGGCCAGGCTGGGAGTTAAGTTCATCTTCTAATCGTCTCTCTGCTCAGGTAGAAGCTCAAGCCCGCCTCCCCGGTCCGGGGGGGCGGGCTTTTTTATTTCTCGAAATTCATACAAGAAACCAGCATTATTTGGGGCATAAAAATGGGGTTGATGGAGATTCGCATCATTATGATATAATCTTAAAGTGATGAAAATCGAAAATCTTTGCAAGAGGTGCAGTATTGTTCAGCACATTACCTCAAGATATCCCTAAAGCCTTCGACAAATTTATCAAAGAAATAAGAAGATTTCTCGATTGCTACCAGAGGGCTAAAAAGAATAGAGGAACCTAGATCAATATCGACTTTCTTGCGAATCTTCGAGCATGGCCAGGAAAAAGAAGATAAAGAAACGCCGAAGCCAAGAAAAAAAAGAAATTGTCTCCCTGCTCCCGGCGGACAAGGGTGGGCAGAAAAATAGACTTCCGGTTATCTTTCTCGCTTTTTTCCTTATTTTGGCCGCAGCATTCCTCGTTTGGCACTTTTTCTCGCCGCGAGAAGGGGTCATGAGAAGGAGCGACCTTAACGTTTTGCTTATAACATTAGATACGACAAGGGAGGATAGGCTGGGCTGTTATGGCTATGAAAAGGGCAGGACGCCAAACCTGGATTCCCTGGCTGCCCGCGGGGTCAGGTTTGAAAATGCCTACGCCCAGGTTCCCCTGACGACTCCTTCTCATTGCTCTATTCTCACCGGCACCTTGCCGCTCTATCATCAGGTCCGCAACAACGGCGCTTACAGCCTTCCAGATCAGCTTACCACTCTTGCCGAGATCTTCGGCGATAAAGGTTTTGATACGGCTGCCTTTGTCGGCTCCTTCACCGTGGATTCTCGTTTCGGGTTGGACCAGGGATTCGCGGTATATGACGATACTTTTGCCGAAGGTCAGGCCTTCAAAGCTCTCAATTCGGAGAGGAAAGCCGAAAAGGTTTACGAATCCTTTGCTCGTTGGCTGGAGAAGAGAAACAACCAGCCCTTTTTCTGCTGGGTCCACTTTTTTGACCCCCATCTCCCTTACGACCCACCACCTCCTTATGACACCGACTTTGCCGACAATCCCTACGACGGAGAGATTGCCTACATGGATCGTTATGTGGGGAAAACCATCGAGGCTTTGCGTTCCCGAAACGTCCTCGGCCAGACGCTCCTCGTCCTGGCCGGAGACCACGGCGAGGCTTTTGGCGAGAAAACAGAGACAGGGCACGGCGTTTTTCTTTACGATGGGACAATGAGAGTGCCGCTAATTTTCTATAGGGAAGGCCATCTCCCCTCTGGACTTGTCGTCTCGCCGCGGGTCAGGCTTATCGATATCGCGCCGACTATCCTGGACATGCTTGCCATTCCCGCGCCCAAAGAAATGCAGGGGACAAGCCTTGTCCCCTACATCGAGGGGAAAAAGAAAAAAGACTTAACGAATTACATCGAGACCTATTTCCCGCTGGAAAACTACGGCTGGTCCCCTCTGGTCGGGGTTGTGGATGGAGATTGGAAATACATCCGCGCGCCCAGGGAAGAGCTTTATCATCTGAAAGCAGACCCTGGAGAGACAAAAAACCGCATCGATTCCGATATCCAAACAGCCGCCGAAAAGAGACGCCGGCTGGATGAAATCATCGCTCATTCCACTTCCGAAATCTCGTCGACCAGGAGGACACTCACGGCGGAAGAGCAAGAAAGGCTCCGGTCGCTCGGTTATGTCGCTCCAACCGGAGAGACGCCGAAGGGGCCGCTCCCCGACCCAAAAGACATGCTCCCTGAGCTCGAGCTGAGCCAGCAGGCTGAGGCTTACGAAATGGAGGGGAAATACGCCGAAGCTGCCAGAATCTATGAGGAGATGCTAGCCCGGCGGCCTGAGAATCAGACAGCCTATGTCAACCTTGCCCTGATGAAAGCCAGGTTGAATCAATTCGGCGAAGCCGTGAGCGTGCTTGAGCGGGGAATCGCGCTCTTCCCGGAATCGGTTATGCTCCTTTCCCGGCTTGCTCATACTCACATGGTCATGGGCAGGCTGAAAAAAGCCCTGGATACCTGGCAGGCGGTCCTCACTCTCGAACCGTATTATTTTGACGGGCTTCTTGGCTCGGGCTGGATTCTTGATTTAATGGGGAATAAAAAAGAGGCCCGCTCCTTCTATGAGAAAGCGCTTCGGGTCGAGCCGGAGAATAAATTCCTGCGCAAGAACTATGCCATGAACTTGGCCACATCAGGGAAAATCAGGGAAGCCACCGAAGTCTACGAGCGCTTGAAATCCGATTACCCGGAAGATTATGAAGTCTGGCAGGACCTGGGGATAGCTTATGGCTACGCGGGTGATTTGAGCCGGTCCATCGAAAACCTGGAGAGGGCGATCGAGCTCCATCCGACGCCGGTGGGCTACCTGAACCTGGCCGTTGCCTTCAGGAAAGTCGGCCATATCGAGAAGGCGGTGGAGTGTCTCGGACTCTATCTGGCTAACCCGGAAGGTGAGACGGCGGAGAAAATTGCCCGGGCGCAGCAGGAGCTTGCCTATTTAAAAAAGGTTCTCGAGAAATAAATTCCGCGGCCTACTTTTTGATTTTTTCCAGGTATTCGAGAATGTTTTTCGCCTGGGCGGCCTGCTCGCCTTCTGGCTCGAGTTCCAGGAATTTTTTGAAGGCTTCTTTGGCCTTCTCATATTCGGCCTTGTTGAGATAGACCAAGCCCAGCTTGTAATAGGGGGGAGACCAGGTCGACTTAATCTGGGTGGCGATGGTGAAGTAGTGGATCGCCTCGTCGAGCTTCTGGTTGGAGAAGTAGATTTCGCCGACGTTATAAGCGAGGGTTTCGTTCTCCGGGTTGGTGTCGATGGATTCCTTGAAGAAGGCTTGCGCCTTCTCGATGTCTCCTTTCCTGAGATAAATGTCCCCGATGGCGGCCAGGCCTTTGACCGTGATCTCTTTGCCCATTTTTTCATCGGTCTTAGCTTCTTCTACAGCCCGCGTATAAAACTCGATCGCCTTATCGAAGTCTCCTTTCTCTCGGTAACAATCGCCGATGAGAACCTGGACCTGGTAGGCCTTAGGATTCTCGGCCAGGAACTTTTCCAGGATGACGAGCGCCGCATCAAAATTTTTTTCGTTGTAGAGTTTGGTCGCCTCTTCGAGGTAGGCGAGGGAAGCTTCATCGGTGATGACGGCATCCTTGCTGACCACGGGCTTTTTCAGTTTGAGGATCATCTTCGGGTTTTTCTCGATCTGGCTAATAAAAATCGTCGTCGTCGACGGGATGTAGCCCTCGGCGCTCGCCGTGACTTTCCAGTTTCCAGAACCCAGTCCGATGAACGCCCATTCGCCGTTCTTGTCCGTCGTTGTTTCGCGTATCGCCCGTTCGCTGGTCAAGAGTTCAAGCACGACTTTCGCCGAGGCGATAGGCTTTCCTTGCTCGTCCAGGATAACTCCCTGTTGACGGCCCTTGCCCCTTCCTGCCTGGGCGAAGGCTAAGTGGGAACAAAGCCAGAGAAGAGATAAGAACAGGCTCAAAAATGAGAAAAAAAGCTTACTATGTCTCATGAATGCCTCCCGCTTTGGCGTCAAATCAAAATATCACCGTCCCCGCTAAATTAGATAGCTATCTTGAGTTCTTTCCTTATTTCCGTTCCTCCAGTCAGGTTTTTCAGTTTGACCACAGCCCGATATTCTCCTGGCTCGAGGGCAAAGGGAAATTCCATGGTAAAATCCTGACCGCCCAGATCCTTGAGCTTTTTTTCGGTCAGTGAAAGAGGATAGCTCCTTGATTCGCTGAGAACTTTTTCCCCACCCGCGTTGAAGATATCGACCGCGACCTCGAGCGTCGTCTTGAATGTTTCCTTTTCAGAGGAAAACCAGACGTTTTTGTAGGGAACAGAAATGGCCACCGCCATTTCCCGGGCTGAGATTCTCTTGATCTCAGCGCTAAAGTCAAAAGGAATTTTCTCCTCGGTTTTTTCTTTCCTTATCTGGGGCTTGAGCTGCATCTGAGCGGCATTGATTTCCGCGATCATCCGGGCACTCTCGGGCTGGAGCTCAAAATTGCCGTTCCAGCGGGAATCGATGAAGATGAGCTGGTGAAACCCATAATGCCAGATTTCCATGGGCAAGCCGTAGAAGGTGTAGCCTCGCGGATACTGTTCGCGCTGTTCAGGCGGACCGAGGAGGATATAGACCCTTCCCCGGTCCTGAAGCCAGCCTGAAGTTCCTCCCTCGGTGAAGAGGTGCTTGGCAGCTTCGACCCGGCGGTAGTATTCGTCCTTGTATTCGTTAAGCTCGGTTTCGGGGCTAAGGTCTCTTCTTTTCCAGAACTCCTCGATGAAGCGCGGGCGCTCGGAGGAGGGCAGGGCTAAAAAAACGTTCTTTTCCTCGCCGGTTATAATGTATCTCACTGCGGACAGGAATTCCTTCTCCTCGTCGGTTAGATGGGCCCCTTTAGGGAAGATGGCGCAAGACGAGAAGAAAATAATGAAAAATAAAAAGAGTGGCCATCGGGTTTTCATTTTTTCCTCCGGAGAGAGTCGACTCTTTCCCTTATTTTTTCCTGCTTCGGGCTGAGCTCGAGAGATTTCTCCCAGGCGACGAGGGCTTCCAGGAAGTTGCCCAGCTGGTAGTAGCACTCGCCGATGGCATTGAGGGCGTTGATGTTAGCGCCGAAATGGGAAAGGTACTCTTTATAGAGCGCGATGGCCTCGCGGAGCTCTCCCAGAGCCTGGCAGGATTGGGCGAAGAGGAGGAGGAAGTCGGGCCGGTCTGGCCCAGCGAGGTGAGGGGTGAGGACTTCTTTTACCCTGGCGTATTCTCTGGCCGCAAAAAGGGCTTGGGCATAATCGATAGCAGACTTCTTAGAGCCTGGCTCCTGACGATAAGCCTTCTCGAGAAGAGTCATTGCCCTGGTCAGGTCGTTTTTTTGAAAACACTGAACTCCCAGGGTGTTGGCGTGGATAGGGGCGGTCGGGGGCGGCTGGGGAAGAGAAAACACCCAGGGACGGGAGAGCTGGGAGAGGTGGCTGATGAGGAAGTCTTTTTCTTCGAATAGGATTTCTTTTCTGGCAGGGTCGAGAAGCGATACCTGGATTTTGTAATAAGCCCAGGGGAATTGGGTCAGCGAAAACTCCTCGAGGATATTCGAGGGGTCAGGATAATCCCGGAGGGATTTGCTGAGCGTAAAGACTTTCTCTCCTTCCTTGAAAATTGTGAATTCCAGGCTTCCGGCAGCCCGGAGCTCTTCGGTCAAGCCGCTAACCTGAAAAAAGAGATAGAGAGTGTCCTGGTGGGTGAAATCGTTCCTTGGCGAGGGGACAAGCTGGATATCGCCGACAAGAAAGGGTTTGACACGGCCTCGATACTCCGAGTTTCGGATGATCCGATTAGATAGAACCAGAGGGCTCATCCGCGGGCCGCCCGTCTCTGGCACAGTCAAACTCACCTCCATGGAAGAGAATTCCTTGGAGATGGTGTTCTTGAGGAGGACGTCGAGCTTGTAGTTTCCCTCAAGAAGAGGAAAAATGTCCTGAAAGCTGAAGAGCTTGTCTTTAATTTTCTCGAGCTGAGACGGGTCAAAATCAATCGGCACGGTCCTTTCGAACTGATAGACCGTTCGCCCGCTGAGGTCGGTGACTTTGCCGTTTACTTCCAGGTTGGCCCGGAATCTCTCGCCCACCTGGGCGAGGCTGAGTTTTTTCGGCTCGATGAGGTAATGGACAAAATTCATCCCGTTCGAGTCTTTGACGACCTGGGCATAGGCTTCGCAGGGAATATAATTAGCGGTATAATCGACCTCGATGATGTCCTTATAGGCGAGGAGTTTTTCTGCATAGGCATCCTCGACTTTCTCATAGGGAGCCCTGGGAATCTTATTTCTCACCAGAATCTCTGAGGCCAGGGAGGGAGAGGTGAGGGTCCCTCCCTCCCCGGGGAGGAGGCTCATCGAGACTTGGGCCACGGTCGGGTTGATGTTATAAAGCTTATTATAAGCACTCAGGTAATCCGCCGGATCGCCCCGGTAGTGGATAATCAAGCTCTGTGGCCCATCCTTGACCGGGGGAGTAGAGCTCATATTCTCCGATTCCCGACCTCTTAAGAAAGGCCACGTAAAATGAATTGGGAAGGCCGAGCTCGATTTTTCCCTGTAGAACCAGAGAACGACGGGGTACATTTCCGAGTCGTTTTCAAACTTCTCGACCTGATCGGGAGCACCAAGTAGGATGTAGATCCTGCCCATGGCCGAACGCCAACCGGCGCCTGGACCTTCTTTTCCAAAATGTTGGTTGGCGTAAGCAATCCGTCGATAGTGCTCGACCTTGAATTCATTTTCCGGCGTGAGGGATTCGGGGTCCCGCTGTTTCCAGAAGGCGTTGATAAAAGCTTCTCTTTCCCGATCCGTTTCGAGCTGAAGGAAGACATCCCTCTCCTTAGGGGTGATGATGTAAACGACCTCTTCCTCAAGCCATTTGCGGTACTGAGGCGGCAGGTCTTTGGGCGATTTTTTCTTCTGGGGGAGAAGCGCCGGGGCAAGGGTCAGATGAAGAAAAAGAAAGAAGACAACAAGAATGAGAAGCACTTCCTTCTTTTTCATATATTGATTATACTCCGGTTTCGCCTTCTTGTATATGACGCCAACCTCCTTGGATTTCCAACAGGAACACCCGACGGGTTCTGTCGGGATTCCCTCCCGGCTCCTCTTGCCGCACTATTCCCGTTATCATCATTCGGTGGCGGCAAGCTTGACGGCGACCCAGAAGGAATATTTCTTAGGGATGGGCATGGCGCCGCTTCCAGGTGCTCCCCCACCTTCTCGGCCGGGGACAATGACCGTCCCGGCGCCGCCCTCTTTATCTATCCCGCCCCCCAGCTCCCTTCTCGCCCGAGCCTGCATCGCCTTGCGCATCTCCCCGGTCATCCCTCCCCATTCAAAATGGACGGCAATCGTCTGGCCGGGGGAAGCGCCGATTCCCATGGGTTGGTGCTCGGATTGGGCGAAGGGAATTCTGAATTCATAGACAACTCTCTGGCCCTCTGACATCGTCTTGAAAGCTGGCCTCAAACCGGCTGGCGCGCCAAACTCGGCTTCCTCCGGCTGGCCTTTTCCTTTGACTGGTTCGGCAACAAAAACGATAGCCCCAGCTTTGGCCCGGATGCTCTGTTTTTGTTCTTCCGTAAGAATTTGTCCCTCTTTTTCCAGCTCGGCAATAGTTTCTTCAGGAGAGAGGATTTTTTTGAAGAAATGAATGCCACTCTCCTTCTTCTTTTTCCCTTCGGCATTGAAGGAAAGGGTGATGCCCGTCGCCTCGATGGAGCTTAAAGATTTTGGCTCTTCAAAAACCAAGAGAACATAGAGGTTTTCTTCGTCATTCTGAAAGGCGCACAGGACTCTGGCGCTTTTTTCAAAATAGAGGGCTTCCTTGTTCCATTCCTCATCCTGGCCGTCTATCTGGGCTGGCTGGGTTGCCGGCCTGCTTTCCAAGGGTTTCTGTTGGGGAAAAATTGGTCCTGTGGCTACGAAGCAGAACAGAACAAAGCTCCATATCATTTTTGTTTTCATAATTTTATGACCTCCTCTCTTAGATACCCAAGGCTCAACGTGATTATTTTCTGATCCTCCTTGCTACGAGGATTATTTCCTCGGGCTGACACCCCAGAGCTGAAGGGGGGCAGCATTGTAAGACTCCATTTCGATCGTTCCCTGACCTGTTAGCCTGATGTTGGCCTGCTCATAAATCTTTCCATCCCCCTTTCCCTTTTTATCGAGGTTGAGCTCGATAACCATGAAGGTGAAGCGCTGGTCGGTCCTCTGCTGGGCCTCGGGGTCCCAGCTCTGGCGCTGGGTGAAGAGCATAATCTTTCTTCCTTTTTCGGTCGGAAGGCTGTGAGCGGCGTGGAGGTTGACCTTGATCCCCCGGCCGCCGATGGGACGAATGTACCCCTTGGTGATAGCCCGGAAGGCGGCCATGAATGCTTCATAGCCATTGTCTGAGAGGATTTTGGCCAGCTCGTAGACTTCGTCCGGGTTTGTGTAGCCGTCGATGGAGATGATGAATTTTGTTGCCCGCATGCCTGGATGGGAATCCTGCCCGAGGAGTCTCGCCTGGAATTCTTCTGGGGCGGTAAGAAGAAAGCCGAAACCCAAAGCGATCACTATCCCGTTCGCCATTAAGAATGTTCTAAGGGCTGGCGTTCTCATGATTCACCCCCTTTACTATTCTCCCACTTTTCCGATAGGAATTGTATATAAATAATAACAGCGTGTCTTTGAAATGGACTGAGATAAATTTAAGTTTTTTATGGCCATGCGTTGCTCTACCGCGTCCTCTCTTTTTCCCTTTAAAACTTAAAGATTAACCCTGTATGAAGCCCGATGCCCGAGAAATCGAAGACCGCTCTCTTTAATCCTTTCCCCTGGGAGGCATCTTCGGAGAAGATGGCCAAGCCCGGACACTTACCCGCTTCCGAATAGTAAAGGAAGCCGTTCGCCTCTGAGGTTGAGGGCAAATAGCCCTCTAGGCGATAGGTCGCTTCCTTGCCTTGGAAATTGCTGATTTTCGCCAGGCGGCCTTGGATTTCGAAGAAAAGGGCCACTCGCGGATTCAAATGGAGTTCGAGGCCAGCGCTTCCCCTTGCTCCGAGTCCCTTCCCGTTTGCCTTTTGACCGATATCCTCCAGGAGGGCGGGGGTTTGGAAGTTCGGGTTAAATCGGTAGGTAACCAGATGGAGCTCCGGTCCCCCGCTGAAAAAAAACCAGAGACGGCGATGGGCCGGGATAATATAATAGAATCCGGCCGTGATGGATAGGATGGTTAAATCGATATTGCTCCATAAAAGATAAGGGAACAATGGATCCTGGTAAAAGGTAAGACTGTTCTTGTGGACAGAATGGAAGGCGCTGACTCTCACCCCGATTCCGAATTGAGGTCTAAGATGGTAAATGGCCTCTGCGCCAAACCCCAAACCGGAACGACAGGAGCTTATTTCTTGGGATTGCGTCTTGTATCCCCGGGTCGAAACAACGTCGACCCGCTCATCGAACAACCCCCGTGTCCCCTGGTGGAAATCGCCGCCGGCGAAGTAATTCGATCCACCCATGATCCTTATCTCAAGCCCCAGCCCATGAAACTCCTCCATCTCCTCTTCTTAATTTCGCAGCATTTGGAAGCTCTCGCGATCGAAGAGCTGAAGCCTCCAATTATCTTGGCCTTGACTCGAATGGAGAAAGAGACTATGGCGCGAGAAGGAAGCGCGCGAGTAAAGAAAGTCAACGGCAGACGCTCCTGCCAAAAGACTTTCCCCCTTAGCACAAGCGAAAACTAAAACAAGCGAGAAGCCGATACCCCATAACCGCCTGTAATTTTTTTTATCAGAAACCTTTGCTTTCAAGGCTAAATTCATTTAATTTCCCGATTTCTTTTAAATATAGCAATTTTCGTGCCAAAAAGAAAGCAAAACGGCTTCAGAGCAGCCTCTTGCGCCCATGATAATAATCCCATGGGAAGAGATAATCCTGGATACTGACCCACCTTTACGATTATCCGCATCGGTTAGCGAGAGTTGGTGGCGGAGCGGGTGAGCTCCTGACCCCGGCGTGCGTACACCGCCGAGAGAGAGAGGGCTGGCCGAGCCGGTTATAAAGGTCGGCCAGGAGGAAGTAGCCAAGGGGGATCTCTTTGGGTTCGGGCTTGAGCTCAATCCCTTTCTTGACCAGCTGCACAGCTTCCTCAAAGGATAAGAGATTGGTTTTTCTGCTGC
Organism: Clostridiales bacterium; assembly: GCA_029907205.1. Taxonomy (GTDB): domain Bacteria; phylum Acidobacteriota; class Aminicenantia; order Aminicenantales; family UBA8522; genus JARYMI01. The sequence continues at coordinate 484 of JARYMI010000045.1, read as the reverse complement.
GTCGGCTGAATGAGCGCACACGCACCAGTTTTGCCTCGCCTCATCATCATGGATGATAAAAAATAGTGCTGAGGGATGTCAACTTGAGCAAAAAATTGCTGAAGGTGAGGCTCTGAAGATACAGAAAGGCCAAGACTCGCCAATAATCACCCAGACCTCTCCTCCAGAAAAAGAGAGGGTCACGAGAAATATTCACCGCTTCTCTCAGCGGCCATCAGAACTTCCTGATAGACCATGTGTAGCGGGGGAGGGTTCGATGCGACAAAGCTCAGCTTGAGGTGACGGATGATTCTGTCTACAACAGAGAAATCGGTGATGAAGGAAATGACATTCATCTCTCCCTGGCATTGGGGACGGGTCAAGGGATTAACCTCATAGACTTTTCTAACAAATCCTTTGTAGAGTTCCCCGCGGCTTGCCGCGGGGGATAGTTTACGTGTGCCCGGCATGGACAACGGCTTGGGGGTTAAAGTCCCCTGCAGGT
>JARYMI010000044.1:5847-16477 GCA_029907205.1 Clostridiales bacterium | reverse complement strand
GGAACTTGAACCGCGGCGTGTACCGTTTGCCGTCCTTTTCTGACATCATCAGTGCCTCCTTCAAAGGCTTTCAATCGACTGATGATGTCCATTATAGCACCCTCAGTTTTTAGCACTCAGGGTGGTTCGAATTTTGGGGGTCAGTCCAAACTTTTGGCGTTTTGCATCCAGGTTTCACTCATTTATCTACTGGGGCATATCGTCCAGAGTGCAGCTAACAGGCAGGCCAGTTAAAGGATTTTTTAGATATCGAATGGATACAAAGATTATCTATCCAACTATAAGAAGAATGGGAACGGGCTACTCTATCAAAAGCGTTAATTAAGTCTGCAAGAGATTGTATATCACTTGAACCAAGAAAAGATTCTCTGCTTTGAACATTTCCTTGATGAGACGGTGGACTTCGGAAAGCAGGTCGGGGATTCTCTGGATTTCGTCGATGACGACCCAGTCCCGGTGGCCGATGGGGATGAGGCTTTCAAGCCGCTGGGGATTCGCTACGAGCCGGATGAAAAGCTCGGATTCCAGCAGATCGATGTAGACAGTACGGCAAACGTCCGGCGCACCCGGGTGGTTTTCGCCGTGCCGCGCCTCAGCTTCCTAGCTGACTCACTTCTTCAGTTCCCTTAAAATTTTCCGAACGGCCGGCTGAATGCTCTTGATGTCCTCTTTCGCCACTTTCCAGAGAATCTCCAGGTCAATCCCAAAATATTCATGAATCAGCTTGTCTCTCATGCCGGCCATCTTCTTCCAGGGAACGCCGGGATAATTGGCTGTGATAGTTTTGGGGATCTTTTTCGAAGCCTCCCCGATCACTTCAATGCTTCTCACCACAGCATTAATCGTTTTCCGGTCCTTCCTGAATTCCTCGAAACTCATTCCTTTGATAAAGCTCTCTATATCCAGAATAGAGTCGAGGATATCTTGAACATAGTGCAGATAAATCCTATTCTTCAAATGTAAATGACCTCTCTAAGAATCCGTTCGCCGATGTGCGGTTTGAGCGCTTTCCTGGAAACGAGATCCACCTTAACGCCCAATAGGCTTTGAAGATAATCCTCGAGGTCCATAAATTCAAAAAGTCCCACGGGTTCGGAAAATTCCACGAGGATGTCGATGTCGCTTTTCAGTTTTTGTCTCCCCCTTGTATAGGAGCCAAAAACGCCGATCTCTTTGACTTTGAATTTTCTCTGAATTTCCAGTTTATGCTGCTCTAGAATAGCTTTGATTTCTTTGAGTTTCTTCATGTCACATCCTGCTTGTTTTTTATTATCATAACCGAGTTAAATGAAAATTGGAAGGAGCTTCCGCTATTTTTCCAGGCCGATTTTCTTGATAGCAAAAATCCGGTTCCTGGCCGGGTATGAGAGCCGCTTTGAGAAGCGGTACGATAAAATTTTTAATTTTTAAGAGTTTGGTTTTTGGGTACGCTAAGCGAGAGCGCATTTTCTCTGCGATTTTCCCCTCCAACCATCGTGGGGAAGTATGGATGATGGCTCGAAGAGATGTCAAGGATCGGGAAAATACTCGCCGCTGGTCTCAGCGGCCATCAAGAGCTCCTGCGAAGCGATCCGAGGAGAAGTGAGGTTTCGCCCCGACAAAGGTCAGCTTGAGGTGGTTGATGATCCTGTCCACCACGGCATAGTCCGCCAGGAACCGGTCGAAGTAATGGAACAACACCCGGTAAAGGACAGTCCGCTCGCGATGACGCGGACAGTAGACTCCTGGTATAGCAAGGAGTCATTGATCAAGAAATGGACCTACCTTGGGAGGTCGCCGGTTTTGCTTGGAAACAGGGGCGAGAACTCAGACTAGCCAACTCTATTTCGACAACAGGTGTTGACAATTGAGGGAGAAAGAAGAAACAACCGTTGACAGCAGAGCAAGGAAGAAAGAGCCGCCGAAAACAGCTCAGCGCCGGGGATAAGAAAACGAGATGAATCCCAGGATGATTTTGCGCTTGACTTTTATCGGCGGAATGGGGATATAGCGGAAGCTTTCATGGCGACCATGGTGAAAACTTCGCTGGACATCCAGCCGGCTGATTCTTTTTCCAACGGCTTTAATGCCCGGATCTTAGGTCTTGAGGATAAGCTGGACAGGGTGAGGGCAGGATATCTACGCCGCAAATAGATATTGTGATTAGCGTTTGTCCCCTTCCATCCTTTCAAGTTCCGCCTTGGCAAATTTGTATTCAAGGTAATTGCTGACTCCGGTATCAAGGCATTCCTGGAAGAATCTCCTGGCTCTCGCGCGGTCTCCGGAGAGGAGCTCCTTTGATCCTATAAAGTAGTTGATTTCACAGCGCTGCCAGTCGCTGGTAGCTGCACGCAGGACGCCCTCTTCATCAAGCAGGCCGGTAAAATACCGGACAACGGGAGCGGGCCAGGCATTGTCCTTTAACGACTTAAGACGGGAGTCGAGAATGCTGTCTGCCTCAACTCCTGCTCCGATCCGCTTCAGAGCAAGGTATCGGTAGAGGAGGGCGTAGTCGTAGAGTGCGTTGCCTGAGCCTTGCAGCTCCGCCATCGAACCGGCGAAGTTTTCTGCCGCCTCGTCGAACACTCCGAGCCTCACGTAGGCAGCGCCCTGGAACAGATAGGTCTGACCGCGTTCCACCGGGTTACGTATTGATTGCAGGGCACGCTCTCTTATAGCTATTGCCCGCTCCTCCTGATCCGTCTCACTATAAAAGCCCGCAAGCTGATTGTAGGCGCGCGCTATTCCGGGCATGTATTCAATCGAGCGCTCGGTGAGCTCCACAGCTTGTCGAAACTCACCTTTTGCATAGGCAATATTTCCAAGAACTCCACAAGACTGTGCTGCGAGACCGAGTATCATGAGATCATCGGGCTCAACCTGGAGAATCTCTTGGCATCGCCTGAGCGTGGTCAAGAGATATTCCTGCGCTCTCACTGTATCGCGTTTTAGAAATATGTAGTACTCTGCCACGCCGAATTGACCAAGTGGCGAGGAGGGGTCGATCCGGATGAGCCTGTTGAGCTTCACTAGCATGTCACGGAGCTCGAAGACGCTCGGCTTTCTTCCCTCCCTCACCCGCATCATGTAGTAGCCGCATATGGATATTAGTCCGACCTGGTTGTTGGGATTCAACCGCAGCGCAATACGGGAGCTCTTCCGAACCTTCTCAAGGGACACTTCATCAAGGACATAGGTGAGGTAGAACAGCACCAGGTTGCCGAATGCAAGATATGCGTGAGCGTCTGCGAATTCGGGATCCAGCTCAATGGCTTTAGTGAATAGCTGTATCGATTCCAGAAGACCTTCGTTTGTCCACTGGGTGAGTCTGGCCTCTCCTTCAAGGAATAGCTGGTATGCCTGGAGATTCTTCGTCGGCCTTCTGGCGACCTCGCGCCGCTCCTTTCGGGAAAGCTGCAGGTTGAGTGCCCCAACAATCTGATCGCTCACTTCGTCCTGAACCGAGAAGATATCTTCGAGGCCGCGATCATACGTTTCAGTCCACAGTACCGAAATGTCCTTAGCACTGATACATCGAGCCGTCACTCGCAGCCTTTCTCCTAGTATACGAATGCTCCCTTCCAACAGATTATCCACCCGCAGCTCTCTGGCAATCTGCTGGATTGAAGCTTGTTTCTGTTTATACCGAAGGACGTCAGTGCGCGGTACAACCCGCAGGCTCCTGATCCTGGAAAGCCTCGAAATCAATTCTTCAGTAAGCCCATCGCTGAAGTGCTCGTGCTTCCTTTCCGGGCTCAAGTTTTCGAGGAACAGAACAGCGATGGATGTCACGTAGTCCCTCTGGGGAATTTTCGGCTGGTTTATGAAGGGCCAGAGAAACCATCCTACGACCAGTAGCAATCCAACCACCACAGGAACAGCCCGCATCGCCCATTTGAAGATCCGAGACCGGGCTGGGCGGAGCCATTGAGTCTTTGCCTTGAAAAGCTTTGCTTTTCCCCGTCTTACCCTAATCCTTTCTGGCCCCATACCCTCTAAAATGGATGTCAGATCATCTAATAGCTCCTCTATCCGCTGGTAGCGGTCAGCCGGTTTCTTCTCAAGAGCCTTGCCCACAATTTGATCCAAGGCCATTGGAATATCGGAGCGCAAACTAGTTATCGGCTTTGGCTTCTCATTCAATATTGAATACACGACAGCTTGATCATTCTCTCCTTTGAAAGGCAATTGGCCACTGAGCATTTCATAAAGAACAACACCTAATGACCAGATGTCCGTACGATGATCGACCCCTTCGCCTCGTGCCTGTTCGGGGGACATGTAGGCTACCGTGCCCATCATCACAGCCTCTCGCGTGATTAGTGGTGCTCCGGGCATCTTGGCAATCCCAAAGTCCATGACCTTGACTTGATCTTGACCGGTGACCATAATGTTGGCGCTCTTGATGTCCCTATGGATAATTCCCGTCTTGTGCGCCTCTGCCAATCCCTGAGCGACCTGGATTGCGATATCCAAAGCTTCCGGGAGAAACAGAGTTCCTTTCTTTATCTTTTCACGAATACTTTCCCCTTCAATGTACTCCATCGCAATGAACGATTCCCCTTCCTCTTCATCGATTTCGTAGATGGTGCAGATATTGGGATGAGACAAAGCGGCTGCTGCCTTAGCTTCCCAGATAAACCTTTCTTTGGCGCTGGCTTCTTTCATAAGTTCCGGAGGCAGAAACTTAAGAGCTACCTTCCTGTCGAGCCGCGTATCTTCAGCCTTGTAGACAACACCCATGCCCCCTTCTCCCAGCTTTTCGATGATTCTGTATTTGCCAGCCAGCATACTTCCTTCTGTAGCCGGAGATACCATGGTCTTTGTTCCAGTGATAGAAATAGGGCCTGAGGGCTTCAAGGAAGTCGCGCACTTACCGCAATAGAGAGTATCGTCTGGATTATCGAATTGACACTTGGGGCATTTAATTCCCATTGTTTTCTCAGCTTAAGAGAAGGAATTTGGTTTTTGTGGAACGGCGGCTAAACGAGCAACCTACTACCCATTTCGCCTTAGAGGATTATAGGGAATGATAAGCCGAGGGATTGTCGCATGTCAAATTGAACTTAAAGTGGGTGTGAATGAGGCAGGAAGCCGTGGACAAGGTCAAAAGCGCCCAAAATCAGCCAGACCTAGCCTTGGTCACAAGGAAGATCATGAAAGATGTTCAGCCGAAGTGTCGGCGGCCGCGGCCAGCGTTAACGCCAATATGATAATGCCCCGTGTCGCCCTTTTCTTGCGCATCGCAGCTTCAATAAAAAGACAGTTCGGCCCCCCTTTCCCGCCTGAGCCTGCCTCAGCTTAACCGCGCCCGCCGGGGCTGTCAAGCCGCGCTGACTGCCGATATCAGGCGCAACTCCGCCCGCAGAGCCCGAGTATTCGATACGTACGGGAGCTAAACCGGTGCTTCAACGGACGCCCTCATAGACGCCAAGGGTAAAAATCGATTTGTTCAGCCGGACGCGCTTAAGACATGCCCGCTTTCAATCCTGCGGGCTCAGATTATCTGCGCTCTCCGCGCGTTGTCTCCTTGCTCAACCCAGGCCTCAATACCAGACGCCGTGGGCGGCCAGGTTGGCCTTGACGAAGCTGACGGTGGCGTTGACCTCGGGCAGGTAGTCCGACCGGCAGAGGTTCAAGGCCTGCCTGATGCCGGACTCGGCCAGTCCCTTGGCCAGGTCCAGCGGGATGTCCGGGCCGCCGAGGAACTTGATCAACTCGACCCCTAACTGTGCCAGATGCTCGGCGAAGGCCTTGACCGCCGGCTCCTGGCCCTGGGTCAGGGCGGCGCCGTAAAGGATCATCGTTCTGCGGAACTCTTTCTCGGCCGCGATAACTGCGTCTTTCCATGCCGGCCCCATGGCCGAGGCCAAGAGTCCCGGAAAATCATTGCTCCTGAGAAGGCAGGCGGAGATGATCTTCTCCCCTATAGTTGGGTCGGCCCTGAGGATTAAGATATCGCCGGCGGCCTCGACCAGGTTATGGCAGACCTCGAGCAGCACCGGGTCGTCAAGGCTGAACCCGTGGCTGCCCAGGAGCGCGGCCAGGTCGGGCATAAGCTCTGTCGCTTTAGCGACCACGTAGCCCACTCCCTGGCCGTAGGTCAGCCCCCTGACGTGGGCGGTGTAGTCGCAGCCCCAGACCTCGTTGTGGGCCACGAACCCGAAGGCCAGGCTTTTTTGATAGCCCCACCACCGGGCATTGGCCCAGACGCCCATGAAGCCTTCGGCGCCTGGCCCTCCGTGGGTGTATAACTTGACCGTGGAGTTAAAATAGTACTGGAAATCGTAGTTGAAGAGGTCCGCCGCCATGATGCCGTAGCGCTCGTTGGCGTTCATGAGAGGCCAGATCTTACCGAGCTTGCCGGCGATGTAGGCGTGCGTCGCCGCTCCCCAGGCGAAGGCCGGGACCGACGCGGCACCCAGAAGCAGGCAGAAAGAAAGGACCAATGCACAAGATTTCTTCATGCCCTTCCTCCTTAGTTTGTCGCTGCTAATAAATATATATCCGTTTCCTGGAGGCATCAAGTCGGGGCGGGTCCCGTTCCTCCCGCTGTTGCAAACTCGGCCGGCATAATTTTGAATTTGGTTTTCGGCTTAGCTGGCCGAGTGGGCATCCATGACCCCAATTTCCCATCAATCATCGAAAAGAATGGTAAATCAAAACTCAGAAAGATGTCAAAGACGGGTTGAGAGCCCCGAAAGGTCTCCCTGATGGCATTCGAAGCGCCAAAAGTGGCAGAAATCACCCAGACCCCTGCTTCCGGTCAAAAAGAGAATCACGAAAAATACTCGCCGCCGGTCTCAGCGGCCATAAGGAGTTCCTGGTAGGCAAGCTGGGGTGGAGGGGGTCTCTCGGCGACAAAGGTCAGCTTGAGGTGGTTGATGATTCTTTCCACCACGGCATAGTCGGTGAGGAAGGAGATGGTCTTCATCGTGGCGCCAACTCATGATCTTCTCCACCAAGGCCTCTGAGATGAGCTCTTCCTCAAGGAGAAGAGCGAAGACTTCGCGGGAGAAAAACTCAGCCAGGACAGGGAATTCCTCCGTTTTCAACCATCGCTGGGGATCTCAGCCATGTTATACTAAATTCCGCTCCGCTCGCCGGGCCGGGGTTGTTTTCGGCGGCGATGATTTCGTAGTCCGAGTATTCTTCTTCGATTAGCATGCGGACATGTTTGAGGATCATCCCTGCATCGACCTTCATCCGGCTTTTTCTGAGAACAAAGTGTCCCGTCGGGAGCACCTGGAATTCGATCTCGGCGGCGAATTCTTTGACGAACTTCGGGTTCTTGGCCAGGCTCAAAATGACCTTGAGAACATCATAGCCGTCCTGGCTGATGAAATATCGGCCTTCCCACAGCTCCTCGGCCTGGACCCTAGCATGGGACTGGAGGACAAAGACGGGCCTCCCGTCGAGCAACTCATCCTCAAGGCGGGAGAAAACGAACTTTCCCCGGTTTTTGTCGCTGAACGGAATAAGGTCTTCCAAATTGAATGAGCGGCGGCTTTGCTTTTCGCCTTCCTCAGCCTGGACTTCCCTCTTGCGTTCGGCATCCCTTTTTTTCTCTTCCCGGCGGCGTTCCTCGATTTCCCGGATATATTTCCGCGTGATGTCCCTGGTTGCGCCTTTTTCGGTCACTTCCGCCCGCACGATCTCCTCGCTTCGCTCCTTATCCGTGACGCGCACGGTTTTGAGAACGCGGGTGACCTTCTTGGGTTTCCAGGTCTTGTCTATCTCGGTCTGGACGGAGACGACCGACGCTGTCCAGTTCTTGAGCTCAGGATAGGACCTGATCCTCTCAGCCGTCTTATCGAGCACTGCGTTCAAGCCGTCGTCCGCCGATGCACCTGCTCCGAGCGATACAGCAGGCGGCCCAAGGCAGATGGCTATCATCAGCAGGGCAAGGAGGGTCCTTAGAGTCCAGCTCATCTCCGCGTCCTTCTTTCCCGAAGCGACTGATCTTTTTGTATTGGATATCTCAGCACCGGATTCGGCTTCCTGCTTATTTTTTGTCGCCGCCATCTTTTTTCACCATGTATTTCTCGAACCAGGCCATGAGATAGAGCTGCTGCAGAAGGCGGTGCGAGGGCCTCCGCCAGCCGTGGTATTCCTCAGGGTGGATAAGAAATTCGTTTTCTGCTGTGCTGGCCGAATGGGCATTCATGCGCCAATTTTGCCTCCTCCCATCCTCATGAATGGTAAAAAATAATGGGCGTGGATGTCAACTTGAGCAAAAAATGGCGGAAGAGGGGCTAAAAAGTCTATGGAAATTATAAAAGCATCTATAATCCAATAGACCTCTCCTCCCGGTCAACAGGAACCGGTCGAAGTAATGGAACAACAGCCGGTAAAGAACAGTCCGCTCGGGATGACGCGGACGGTAGACTCCTGGCATAGCAAGGAGTCAATGATCAAGAAATGGACCTACCTTGGGAGGTCGCCGGTTTTGCTTGGAAATAAGGGCAAGAACTCAGACTAGCCAACTCTATTTCAACTCCAGGTGCTGACAATTGACGGAGGAAGAAGAAACAACCGCGGAACGGGGATATATTCGAATTTTGTGTATTACGTATGCTGTCCCCCTAATGTTTCCCTAATGTTTAGGTAGCTACCCAGCGGCCGATGGAGGTGAAGTAGAGCCCAGCCTCCTTGACCGGCTCGCCCGTGATCTGGCTCCAGAAGCGGGCGTAAAGGCGGATCTGGGGCGCGTGGAAATCGATGATGGAGGCAAATTCCGGAGATAGGGCGCGGACCCTCTCGACATTGAACTCGGGGCCAGCGGCCCTCAGGGTGGCTTCGGAGATGGGTATTCTATCGGTCTTGTAGTCGGCGATGACCCAGCCAGCCTCCCCGGAGCCATCCCCACCATCTGCACCCTTCCCGCCCTTGCCCTGCCGTCCTTCCTCCCAAAAAACAAGGTCGATCGCGCCGCTGACGATGACCGGGATACCATCACCCCGAGCAGAGCGGCCTTCGTCTTTCCCCCGGCCAGGAGTTGGGCGTTTTACGGCCTCGAGATTCTTCCTATCTGTCTTAATGGCGAAGGGAACTTCGAAAAAGCGTCTCTCCGCCCGCATAACCCGCGCCCAGAAAGGCGAGCTGAGGATTGAATCCACATAAGCCAGAAGCTCTGCTTTTTCCGAGAAATCCGATTCTTCAGCCGTCATGATGTTGCCGAGGAAAAGCTCGAGCTTCTCTTTTTCTGGCTTGAGCCGGCCGCTGCCCACAGCTTCAAGGACCTGATGGACGATACGGCCCCAGCTCAGACCGTATCCTGGCAGCCGCTTTCTTTCCTTCTCCCGGGGCTCAGCGCCCTCAGCCGTCGCTTCCTTGGCCGGCTCGGCTTTTCTTCTCGCCAGGCGGGTGACGCTTTCAACGGCATAGGTGGGCAGAGCGGCGGCGCTCCACGATTCCCTCATCTCTTTTCGGGCCCGCTCCGCTTCCGCCCTGGAAATCATGACTTTTTCGCGCTTCTCCTCCCCTTCGCCGCTGGCTTCGACCTCGAGCTTCGGCACACGATCCAAAGCGCTATCGAGAATTTCCCAGGCTTTATTCTTGAGTTCATCTGCATAAGTGCTGATGACCAGCATGTCCCTGGCGCGAGTTGCGGCCACGTAATTCAGCCGGGTCTCTTCAGCTTCCTCATACTTTTGTTCCTCTTGGGCCGCCTCTTCCCATCCGACGGGCTGGCTGAGGATTTTCCTCGGACGGAAATCAGCTTTTCCCCGCGCCTTTGCTTCCCTGAAAACAAAGTATCCACAAGGACCGGCCCCTCCGTCGCCCGCGCCGTGCCCCCCGCGCCTCGCCTGTCGTGCCGAACCCAGCTCACTTCCCACCCGGATGATGTGCTTTTCGACCTCGTGCTCTTTGATCCCCACCGGGTCGGCCAGGAAAACAACCCGCCCCTCGAGCCCTTTGGCCTTGTGCAAGTTCATCAGCCGCACGGCGTTTTCCCGCGCCGGCGTCAGGCTCATCTCCTCGACCTCCCGGACCTCGCTCAACTCTTCCAGGAATCTCACCATCTGGGCGAACGCCGTGACGCCTTTCTGCTCCTCATGGCGAACAATCTCAAGGAGTTTGAGGACATTGCCGACGCGGCTGCTCCCCATTTCGAGCGAGACATAGAAATTCAGGATCCCCGAATCCTCAAAAATCTTCTGCAGCGCCGCCGACGGAGGAAGCTCGAGCGTCCACTTTCTCCATTCGCGCATTTTCGCCAGAGCCATCGAGACGACTGTCGCGCCCAGTTTCTTGCACTCGAGGATGTCCTTTCCCGGCATCATAAAATGGAACCGGCCGCCTTCCCTTTTGAATTCAATGAGGTCATTGTCGCTCACGCCAAAAAAGATGCCCCGCAGCACGGCGACCGTAAAGATGGGGTTATCGGGGTCGTTGAGAGCCAGGGCCAGGTTAGTGATTTCGCCTATCTCCTCCGACTCGGCGAACGAAGCGCTTCCCGTGATTTCAAAGGGGATGCCGCGCTTCTCGAGGGCCCGGGCATAGATGGGCATGTGCTTCTTGTAGCGGAAAAGAATCAGGAAATCCGAAGGCTCGGCTTTCTTATGGCCGGCTTCCGCCTCCCCACTCAGCGTGCCCCCCACTTTGTGAGAGCGATTTTGTGTATTACGTATGACGTCCCCCAAATTCA
>JARYMI010000044.1:0-5748 GCA_029907205.1 Clostridiales bacterium | reverse complement strand
GGCGATGTCCTCGCCCTTATCTCTCGGCACCTCCGGCACGACGATCTTATAGACTCCCGTCAGCCTACGCTCCTCTTTCTTTTCCCTTTCTTCTTCTTCCTTTTCCTTTTCTGTTTCTTTTTCTTTTACCTCCGCATCCTCGCGCGCCGTCTCGAGCGGGGCAAACGCAGCCTGGTACTGGTTCGACTCGGCGGGCAACTCGCTCTCCCACAAGGGATTATTCCACTCGTTGAGCACTCTGAGCGCCCGGAAATTCTTCGTCAGGCGGAGGACTTCGCCGCCCCCGTCCTCAATCATTCTTTTCACCAGGTTGTAGGTATCGATATCGGCCCGCCTGAACCTGAAAATGGACTGCTTCGGGTCGCCGACGAGGAAAAGTGAGCCCGGCGCCGGCCGGAGCTTTTGCCAGTCCTTCTCCTTATCATCCGTCCCCTTGAGGTAGAGCAGAACCTCGGCCTGGATGGGGTCTGTGTCCTGGAATTCATCAACGAGCACGTGCGTGAACTTGCGGCTGAAATACTGCCTGACCTCAGGGTTATCCCGGAGCAACCGCGCCGCGAGCAAGAGCAAGTCTTCGAAATTGAGCCTGTTTTCTTCCTTGCGCCGCGCCTCATAGAAGGCGAGGGCCGGCTTGAGGAACCGGACGATGCGGTCATGCCTGCATTCTCGCCACGCTTTCAAAGCCGGCTTGACCACTTCTTCCCTGAATTCATCGAACCTGGCCTTAAAATCTTTAGCCTCCTCCCACGTCGGCCAGCGGTTCAAAGTCACTCCAGGGTCCTTGTCCATGATCTCGAATGTTTCCATGAGGAGGCGATGGTCTTTGAGCTTGAGGTTTTGCTGGCGATTGAACAGCCGGCGCATGAGCCGCTGGAGACCATCATAGCCTTTTTCTGGCTTCTCCCTGGGCACCGCCTGCCGCGCCTCTGCCAGGAAACTCTCGAGCGAAGCCCTGAACCGTTCATAATCCGGGATATCCGGCCGCCCCCCGACAAGCTCTACCTCAGGGTAAAGCGTCACGGCTTCAAAAGCGCCCTTCAAATCTTCTGGCGAAAGCCCGACCTCATCGAGATGCCTGAGGACATCCGCCTCTTCAAGCCTCACCTTGACGAGATACTCAAGCCAGCATTGCTCCTTGAACACATCGTCCTCGAGCTCCTCCATCTCGGTAAATTCAGGGTCAAGCCCGATCTCGACCGGACGTTCCCTGAGCAACTTGGCGCAGAAGGAGTGGATCGTCCCGATGTAGCACTGCTCCAGGTTCTGGAGAGCGGCCGCCAGCCTCTCCCGCTCGGGGGGCTTCACCTCCTCATTCCCCAGCGCTCTCTCAAGCTCAATCTGGAAGCGGCCGCGGAGTTCGGCGGCCGCCTTGCGCGTGAAGGTGACCGCCGCGACCTGGCTGATCTGGCACTTGCCGGCCTTAAGAAGCGCGATCATCCGGTCAACAAGGCTTTTCGTCTTGCCGGACCCGGCGCCCGCCTCGACAAAGAAAGTCTTGTCCAGTTCCTCGTCGATCTTGCGCCTCGCCTCCGCATCCACCAATTTTTTACTCATAGTTTTTAAGTCTATTGAAAATATCGAAAATAGAGGAATTGTCGTCTTTCTTTTTCTTTGCCCGTTCTCTGGCCGCCGTTCCACCGCAGATAAGGGAATAATCGCAGTACTCGCAATCCGTTCCCGGCCCGAGCGGGTTGACGACGAAGTGCCCCTTCTCGAGGATACTGATGATTTTAGCCACGAGCTCCCCGAATTTCCGCCTGTCTATCTCACATAAAATTTTGTTTCCTTCCCCCCGCCGCGTCGGGAAATAATAGCCGCTCTCCACAACTACGGGCCGGGCGTCAATGCTCAGCTTCTGCAGGACTTGCTCGGCGGCGATCGCATAGAGAGCATGCTGGAGAATCCGCCCGTTACCGAACATCCTCAAGCCCTCAAAATACGAAAAGCTCCCGGTCTTGTAATCGATCACCCGGTAGCGACCGGCGCCAACCCGGTCGATACGGTCGATGCGACCGGCGAGGGGAATGGACCTGCCACCGCCAAGCTCGAGCCTCGCCGGCTCCTCCATTCCTATCTCGGAATCCTCTCCATATCCCTTTCTCCCGAACGTAACCTCAAAGAAAAGCGGCTCGCCTCCTCCCTCCCATTCCTCCTCCGCCGCCAGGAAAACGTCGAGCGTTTCATGGAGTTCCTTCCTCTCCTGCTCGAAAATGCTCTCCGAGGGCGGCGGGATTTCTTCCTTGTAGCGCTCGATCACCTCATCGGCGATGGCATGGATGAGCGGCCTGTGCTTTGTTTCCCTGACCTTCTCCCTTCTCTTCCTCACCTCCCTCATGAATCGAGCGTAAACCTCATGAAGAAGGGAGCCGCGCTCGAGGGCGTCGAGCCACCGGGTCTGGTCAAGCTCGAGCTCCGCGGGCGGCTCGACCTCGAGGATGTATTTGAGAAAGTAGGCAAAGGGGCAACGGGCGAGGAGCTCAAGCCTTGAGGCCGACATGAGGATGTCCGGATTGTGGAGCGGATGGACTTCCCTGGGGTCGATGCGAACCCTCCCTTCAAATTCTGTGACCAGCTTCTTCTCCCGCCGGCCTCGAGCGAAAATCCCCCGGCTCAATAGAACGAAATTCGATTTTACCGCCTCGAGCCCGTCCCGAAGCCTCCCTCCCGGGGCGAGCTTTCCCAGCCACCAATCCGTCTCGTCAACGGCCTGGCCGACCTCACCGGGCAAGAACGCCCTCGCCACCGGGAGCACGGCCCCGAGCGCCGAATAGTCGAGGTCCGCATTTCCCGTAACAAGACGCGCCGCCTGGAGGATGACCGAACTCGGAAAAGACTGCCTCTCCTCGATGATGTCGTAAGCGGAGAAGCTCAACGTCACGTGTCCCCTCAGGCCGGCCAGCATCCGGGCCATCGCCCACAGGTTCTCGCGGAGCGAATCGTGAGTCGTCCGGAGAGCCGGCGTCTTGAGAAAGGCGTTGAGCCGCTCCCTTTCCTCGTCGAGGAGAATCGGATCCTGAATCCCAGCGCCAGGAAATGCCCCCTGGTCGAGCCCGACCACAAAAGTCCTCGGCCGGCCGGAACGTCCGCCTTCAGCCCAGCTTGATACATGGATGTGGCCTGGAGCGGGACCGGAGGCGCCAACCCTCAGACTATTCCCGACATCCTTGATCCATTCGAGCGCCGCCCGCCAGCAGAGGGGCGGGGTTTTGAACGCCGCGGCCTCCTCGAGCTTCGCCTCAAGAAGCGAGCGCGCCTCGCCGTCGAGCTCTCCGTAAAGATGGGTGAAACGAGCGATAAACCTCCCCACGCCAAGGCAGAGCGCGCCAAAATCGACCGTTCCGCTCTCGTTTTCTTCAGGCACGAGCTCGAGAAAATCCTTGACGAGGGCGATGAGGCTTTTAACTTCCCTGACCTGTTGGGCCGCCCTTTCTTTTCTGTCCTCTTTTTTTCCTCTTTTTTCCCCTTCGCCTTCGACGTCGTCAGCGCCGGCGTCGGCTTCAGCGCGGGCCTCGATATCTTCGATCAATGCCTCAAGCTTCGGCACATACCGCTCCCTCCCCCAGCCAATCATTGCGCTTTTCAGATAGCGACTGGCCTTGAGAGGTGTCAGGGCGGCCTCCCCATTTCCTGGGGGGAGCTTGATGGCACCAGCTTCGATCAAGGCACAGAGGTCGCTTACAAGATAGTCGTCCTCCAGCCATTCGACAAGCCCGTTAAACACTTTTCCGGGTGTCGTGAAGGAGAGCGGAATTCCGTCAGCAAAAGTCAGGCTGAGGCCAGCTTTCATGGATAGAGTATAGAGGAGCGAAAGATAGGTGGGGCCAGCCGGATGGATGATCTCGACTGAATCGAGCGGAATCTTTCCGGAGACGACGCGGCGGAGAATCTCGCGGCATTTGTTGGCCGGGCCGATGGCCGAGAATAGCTCTACCGTGTCGTCTCGGAGCGGTGGCGGTGCGTCCGCGGGCGAAAAGAGCCAGGCGAGGCGCTCGGCGTCAGATTTTGGCTCTTGCACAGGGGGCAGGGGCGGCACTGATGCTGCGAGAGGAGCAATTGGCATAGGTGAGGCGGACGGGGCGCGGAGTGAGGAGGGAGGGGGAGCTGCGGATGGACCGACAGCGGGTGGCGTGGTGGAAGCGCGGGGCGTCGCCACCACATCTGGCGCCAGAGCCCCGAACCGCCGTGGCCGTTCCAATCCGAAAACGGGATCCTGGGGCACAAGGACCAGGTCATCGCCGGCCAGCGCGGTGAGGAATTCCCGTTCGAGATAGTTGAGCGGCCGGTCCTCGAGATAAAGGTAATATTCCCTGTCGCGGTGGCGTGGCTTTCTCTCCCGCCATTTTCTTGCTTCCTTAATGGCTATCCGGTAAAGCCCGGGCAGGTCGAGCCGTTTCTCTTGGCTGAGCTCTTCCTCGTATCCCCGAAGAATAAGCGCCATCTCCTCGCCCTTGCCGGCTGAAATAAAAAAGGACGGGTCGAGGTCAGCGCTTTCGAGCCCGGCCATCCGAATCGCTAACAGGGACTGGCGGAGAGCGCGGAGGATCCCGGTCGTCGCCTCGACCTTCGCGAAATACTTCAGCCTCTTCCCATCCCGGAGTCGCCTGAAAACCCGGTCAACCAGGAAAAGCGCATTCGGCTGCGAGAGGAGCTTCAGTTCCCGCTTCGACAGCTCACCGGCTGCAACTTCCTGGGCTAAAGACGGCAAGGTGACAAAATGAAGATTTGCCCACGCCCCATCGGCCATGGCCGTCGCTTCCCCAATCTGACGGCCGACCTGGTAAGACGGCACGATGAGGTATTTTATGTTGAGCTTATGCTCCGCGCAGAACCCCGCCATCCAGGATATGGGCAAGCTCATTCTCTCCCAGACCTCGCCATATTGTTGACCTGAGCCATTCTATCACGTCAAATCGGCGGACGTCCAACTTGCTGGTCAGCGCTAAGCTGACGAGCCCTTAAGTCCATTTAGTATTCAGCCAGGATCCCTCCCATTGGGTTTGAGAAAAATCCGCTCAAAAAGCGTCCATTCTTATGAAATTCTAATCAAACTGGGAAAATATCGTTTCTTTTTTTTCAGCAATGAAGGCTCCGAGGCCTGTCATATCCATGTCGAATCAGGCGAAAATTAAGCAAAATTTTGGCTTGAGCCTATTGACCTTGCCAGGTCCGTCGGGTATAAAGAAAAAGAATTGAGTGAAATCCGAGAAATTATCCTCCATAATGCCAAATACTTTAAGGAAAAGTGGGATGCGCACTTCGGCTTTAAAAGAATCTGAGATCATGGCTACCGATGTCAACTTCGATAAGAACATAATGCACGTCCGCCTCAAAGACGGCAGGCAAATCAGCGTCCCGCTCGAATGGTTCCCCAGGCTCAGGGATGCCACACCAAAACAGCGTAAAAATTGGCGTCTCATCGCCAAAGGTGTCGGAATTCACTGGCCGGATCTGGACGAGGACATTTCTGTCTCCGCTCTCCTAAAATAGACGCTCGCCTTTCTTGTCTTCTTATCTCCCGCACCTATTTGTAGAGATACGGCTCTCTAAGGTCACAATATGTGACCTTAAAGATTTCGCCACTAATTGGGGGACGTCCTAATTGAGCGTCCTAATTGAGGGACGTTATACGTAATGCACTCAACTACCATGCACTTAGGTCCGTGTGATCATCGGACAGCCTGATAATTTTCCCTGTCCTGATTCCTCGTATCGTGTTTCCGCCTGTCTTGCTTCCCCCTGTCTGCCATG
>JARYMI010000043.1 GCA_029907205.1 Clostridiales bacterium | reverse complement strand
AAGCCATCGAAGCAATCAAAACGCACCATCCAGACGCCGTCATCATGGACATCAGGATGCCGGGAAATGATGGGTTTGTGGTCATTGAGACAGTCAAAAAAGGGAAAAAAAACAAGCCCAAGATTATTGTTTTCACCAATTATCCCTATCTTCAGTACCGGAAAAGATGCATGGACGCAGGCGCTGATTTCTTTTTTTACAAGGCTCTGGAGTTCGAAAAGCTCATCAGGTTGATTAAGGAATTGGCTAGAAAAAACTGAAATCGAAGAAGCCAAAAAAGCCCCTGACATCAGAACTGAATTAGGCGAGATGAAGAATATGGCCGAAAACTCTAACGGCGGTAGCTTGTCCGATTTTTTGATCAAGACTTTGCCCAAAAAATGAGTGAATTGAGAAAAAGAGTTATCCAGGGCATAGGCTGGAGAACCTTCGTTGATATGGGAGAAATGTTCCTTCAGATTGCCTTTACAGCTCTTCTGGCCAGAATTCTTAGCAAAGCCGATTTTGGACTCATCGCCATGGCCCTCCTGGTCAACCGATTCTTGATTGCCATGACTCAGATTGGATTTGGCATTGCGATTATCCAAAGCCCGGACATAAAAAAAGAGCAAATTTCAGCTATCTTCTATATCAACGCAGCGATAAATTTCGCTGTTTCTCTAATTTGCTTCGCCGGTGCACCTCTTGCCGCGAGTTTCTTCAATCAGGACAAGCTGATTCCCTTAATAAGGCTTCTGGCCTGGGTGATTTTTATAGACAGTTTTGGTTTTCCAAACATTCTTCTTCGCAAAAAGCTTAAATTTGCCGGCTTTTCCATTCTCGAAATCGCGACGATGCTTGCTGCAAATGTTTTTGCTCTAATTTTAGCGCTCAAAGGATACGGAGTCTGGGCATTGGCCATGAAGATATTTTTATCTCATGTGCTATTCGTGATAGGCATTTGGTTTATTAGCGATTGGTTTCCGGGTAAGCCGAGCTTTCAAGGTGTACAAAAATTATTCCAGTTTGGCCTCCATATGCTTGGTTCCAAAATCTGTAACTATTTTTCACAAAATCTGGCCGCGATTATTACAGGAAAGTTCATAGGCGTTGATACACTGGGCGCATTCAATATCGCATACAATCTTGCTCTCGTTCCCGCTCAGAAAATCCAATCCGTCCTTACGTCAGTCCTCACTCCCGCCTTTTCGGCGATACAAACGAACGTCGCCAGCTTTAGAAAAAAATTCTTCGAAAGCTTATATAGTTTAAGTGCGATTTATGTTCCACTTATGCTCGGTCTTTCTGTTGTTGGCCCAACGCTTGTTCCAGTTCTTTATGGTTCAAAATGGAAGGACGCCGGATTGTTTGTAATTTTTCTGGCTCCGATAGGCTTATTTAAAGGAATTCAACACGTCCTGAATTCCGCAATAATCTCGAGGGGATGGCCGTCGGTGATATTCAGGATTACTTTGATTGAAACCGGCCTAAGCATACCGCTTCTTTTTGCGGGTTCGTTCTTTTTCAAGATCATCGGCCTCATTTCTGCTTATCTTATTGTCACGTCAATTACTTTTTATGTGGCAGTCCTTTATGCTCAAAAAGCCGTTAATGACAATTTGGTGTTTCTTGAAGCTACGAAGAAGTCCCTTCTAGGGGCTGTTATCATGGTTTTGTTCGTTATTTTAATCTCTCTGGTTGCCCCATTTTTAGGAATTCTAAAATTGGTTGCTCAGATAAGCGCTGGCGCTGCTATTTACCTGGGCTGGAGATTTTATTTTCTGTCCGCTGAAGAACGAAAGATGGTGAAAAATTGGCCTTTTTTCGATTGGGTTGCATTGAGAAATTCAAAGACCTGATGTATCAAATTGAAGCCCTGTTTTTTGATAAGCTTTCTTCTAACCTTAGGGACATTTGGGACAGTTTGCTCAGAAAGTCGTTCGAGCCTATTTTTCAGTATGAATTTGATCTTGTTGCTGCCTGGACAGAATACCTGAAAATGAATTGGAGACCTTTTCTATTAATCATAAGAGAGAATGAAGAGCCGATCGGAATTTTTCCTTTGATGTACAGAGAAGAAAAACGCCGCAGGCTGCTTCCTTTTAGACGGATAAAATTTCTTGCAGCGGATAATACGGATTTTTCAGTTATATTAGCCGAAGAAAGAAATGTAGAAAAGGTCGTAAAAAAATCACTCGATTGGTTGTTTTCGAATAATCTAAGGTGGGAGTTACTTATCTTGGATGATATCGTTGAGGGAAGCCCTGCGGTTTCATCGGTTAGCGAATGGCTTGAGAGTAGTCCATATCACTTCGATTACTATAAATTCGAAGGAAAATATTTCTTTATCAATCTAGATAGACCTTGGGAAGAAATCAAGGGCGAGATGAATAAAGATTTTGTAAGGAGAAATACCAATCTTGCTCGGAATAGGATTACAAGGGCTGGACATTGGGAGGTGGTTTCGAACCCAAATTGGGACGCAGAAACGATTATCCATAAGGCAGCGCGAATTCATGCCAAGCGCCAAGCCGAACTTGGCAGAACGAGTTCTTATTCAGATGAATGCTCAAGGAACTTCATTCGTTCAGTTATTAAAGTGACCGAGTCCAGAGGATATCTTCGAACCTATTGGCTGAAATTTGAAAATAACGAAATCGCTTATTGGATTGGGTTCGAGGTTACAAATGTTTTTTATGCGTGGAACACGGCCTTTGATTCGAAATTTGCTCATTTCTTTCCATCCAAACTTCTCCTTTTTGAAATCGTCAAGGACTGTCATAGGAGAAAACTAAAAGAATTCAATTTCATGCGAGGCGAGAGCGATTATAAAGAAAAATGGACAAAGACTTTTAGGGGAAACTATCGATTTGTTATAAAAAATAAATCTCATATATACGGGAAAACAATTTTCTTTATAGAGAGACTGATGCCGAGATTGAGCTTATCGTGAAGAAGATTTTTTACTTTGATTTTTGCTGCTATCGATGCGTCCTGTCAGATTGATCATTTCTATTGATGTCGAATGCGATAAAGGACCAAAATGGATAATTAGAAAACCGATGTCTTTCTTCAATATTACCCATGGTGTTCATAGGCTGCAGGCCTTGTTTAATGAATTTAAAATCAAACCAACATACCTTCTTAGCCCCGAAGTATTGATGAACGAGAAATGCACGAAGTTATTTCAATCTCTTGGTAATAAAGCGGAAATAGGAGTTCATATGCACGGCGAGTTCATAGAACCTGAAGCTGACTTTGGCACAGCCAGAACCAACTCTTTTCAAGATGATTTTCCAGCTGAGGCCGAATTTCAAAAAATTGCGAATCTAACCAAACTATTCGAAGAGAGATTTGGCTTTCGGCCTAAATCATTTAGAGCAGGGAGGTTCGGCTTGAGCAAACATACCCTTCGTTTTCTGGAACGATTGGGCTATCAGGTTGATAGCAGCGTGACCCCCTTTGCCTGGTGGTGGCGAAGAAAAGGGCATGGGGTAAATTTCCTTGGGGCCCCCAATGAACCCTATTTTCCTTCTTCTAATGATTTTCGAAAACCAGGAAAGATGAAAATCCTCGAAGTTCCGGTTAGTATTATCAATACCTTCTGGAGCAAATTCCCGCATTGCTTGCTAAGGAGGATTAACCCTCTCAACAGGGCTCAGACAATATTGATTAATACTCTTTTGGGCGAGAGATCGCGGAGCGTGTGGCTTCGTCCCACTTTTTCTACCTTGGAACAGATGATATTTGTTACGAAGCAGATATTCAAAAAAGCAATATCGGATGCTCCAATTCTAAACATGATGTTCCATAGCAACGAAGCCACAGCCGGGATGTCTCCATATCATCAATCGGAAGCTGACGTCGATGATTTTCTTAACAAATTGAATGGCTATCTCGATTTCCTTTGCTCGATGTTTAATGTTCAGTTTATCACACTCTCTGAGGCTAAAACATCCATATGAATAGAAATCACAAGATTCGCGTTGGAATCATTGTGGAAAATCATTTTCCCCGACTCGGAGGCATGGAATACAGCACATATTTTCTTGCCCGCGCCCTCAACACGCTTCCAGATACATTTGCTGCTGTCGCCTGCTCGGACATGCCAGATGTTCCTTCTAATTTTCCCTATCCTTATAAGGTTTATATGGCGAAGTCTTTTTCTGTCTTGACAAAATTCTTGTACAGAAGAAATATCGAGAGGATGATTAAAAGAGAAAAAATAAATATTCTCCATGGCATGATGTTTCATGGAGGGGGGGCCACCGCAGTAGAGATAGGAAGGAAGCTCGGGATTCCCGTTATTACTCAATCGCATGGCTCTGACGTGCAAGAGGTCCCAGAAATAGGATATGGTGCTCCTTTTTATCCAGAGGGTTTGGCACGTACTAAATACGCAATAAAGAACTCGGATAGCGTTGTTGCTCTGAGCAGTCTAATTAAAACAAGGATTGTCGAATTAGGGGGTGCGGCTGATAAAATCGTTGTTATTCCCAATGGCTTTCCCGAAGAAGAAATAAGCGCGATTACTAAAGAAAACCTGAGGCCCAAATATAAAATTTCGGATGGAGATTTTGTAATTGTCTCTTCAGGGAGAAACCGTCCTGTTAAAAGAGTGGATCTTCTTTTTCAGGCTTTATCTTTATTAAAAAAAGATAGAAATAAAATAAAGCACGTCTGTGTAGGGCCAATCGAAAATCTTCCTGAAATGGTGAGGAGTTTTGATGTTGAAAACATGGTCATTTTGACCGGGAGAATTCATTATAAGAAGGAGAAAGATGTTCGGTTTCCTCCTTATCCTGAGCTCATCAATTTATACAGGTCGGCCAATTTGTACGTTTCGACTTCATATGTGGAAGCATTCAATACAAGCGAGCTTGAGGCTTTGGCTTGCGGCACCCCCGTCCTGGTTACCAAAAATCAAGGGATTCGTGATGTCATTATCGAGGGTGAAACTGGCTTTACATTAAAAAAAGATGACCCCGAGACGCTCGCAGAGACGCTTCTTGAATTAATGAAAATGAAAGAAGAATTGGCGAAACGACGTGATTATATTAAGAATTCAGTGTCTCATCTTAACTGGACAGATATTGCCAGGAGAATGCGCGAAGTTTATCTATCGGTGCTTTGATGAGCATGGAGATTGAGAGACTCATAACGAACTGCGCCAATGAAAGTTGCGTTCTTAGCTGAACATTTTCTTTTGGACCCAGGCATAATGGTTAACGGAACCATAGTTCAGCTCTACAATTTGGCGGTTGGCTTCGCGCAACGTGGCATTAAAGTGCATTATATTTGCACGACAGAGAATAAGAAAGGGCCTAAACAGGATGCATCGGGCATTTCTCTTCATTGGCTAAAATTACGGAAGGGGCCATTTGCCTGGATATCAAATCTCCGTTTTTATTATGATAAATTAAATCGTATTAACCCTGATGCAATTTATCAGCGAGGAAGATCTTATCTCACATATGTTGCGGCAATGTGGGCAAGGAAGAATGCGAAAATATTTGTATGGGCGAGCAACGGCGAGGACGGCTGCGATTTCTGGAAAAATACCAAGAGATTGATAAGATCAAAAAGCGCTCTATGGAAGAAAATAGTCCTCATTCCGAATGCGTTATTGCAGGACGTCCTCATTCATAAGGGAATAAGAGGGGCAACTTTCATTGTGAATCAGACCAAAAATCAAAAAAGAAGACTCTGGAGAAATTTTCATAAAAACGGTATTATCATTCCATCCTATTTTCATGCTCGGGCGAAGGAATCAGACCCTCAAAAAAAAGAAAAAATTGTGCTCTGGCTGGCCAATTTATCACCGGGAAAGCAGCCCGAGGTCTTTCTCAGGTTTGCCGAGTGTTGTCAAGATTGTGAAGACTGGAAATTTGTCCTTGCCGGCGGGACTGAGAATAAGGTTTATCTTTATCAGGTCTCCAGGCGAGCAAACGCATTGCCAAACCTTGAGATGTGCGGCCCTGTTCCTTTTGATGAATCAAATAGGTTTTTTTCAAGGGCTTCTTTATTTGTCAACACCAGTATCATGGAGGCAGAGGGCCTTCCCAATACTTTCATTCAGGCCTGGCTCTCGGGAACACCGGTTCTATCTTTGACCCATGACCCGAATGGATGGATTAATAAGCACAATCTCGGCTTTTGCGCAGAGGGTAATCTTAATCTTTTTTTAGAGAAAGGGAAAGCTCTGCTTAAGGCTGAAAGCATGCTTTTCTCAATGGGAGAAAATTGCAGAAAGTTTGCCCTCGACACATTCGCTACGGAAAGCGTCATAGACAGATATATCGAGCTTTTTTGATCTGTTTCCTGCGTTAATAATATGCTTTTTCCTTAATGGGATAGCCTTCGAAGCGATGATCTTACGCGGCTTATAATGAAAAAAATTTGTTTTGTCATGCCCTATCACATTCTCGAAAATCGGGGAGGGGGGGCAGAAGTTCAAGCCTGGCTTTTGGCTAAGGAACTTGCGCGTCGCGGGTTTGACGTTAGCTACATAGCACAGAGCGTCGAAGGCAAGGCAGGTAGAGTTGAGAAAGTTGATGGTGTTACAATCAGGTGGATAAGATATGCTCATTATTTTGAATGGGCAAACACGCAAGACTATTATCGGGCGCTAAAAAAAATATATCCGGACGTTGTTGTTCAGCGAATGACAAGTTTCGTAACGGGTGTTCTTGGATTATATTGCCGGCAACAGAAAAGATGGTTTGTTTGGATTTGCACCGATGACGAGCAACCGAGAAGATGGCATTTTCTAAAAAATCAGATAATTCTGAATAGAAATGACAAAATCAATCCGATCAAAGCATTGCTATTTCTGTTCAATGCTTGGGTATATGATCTTTCTCGCCAGTACGGAATGAAACAGGTCGCGTGTGCATTTACTCAAAACGGGTTTCAAAAAAAATTGTTAAAAAAAGAATTTGGGCTCAATTCTTTTCTGATGACTTCTGGTCACGAAATTCCAACAAAGATAACACCTGCCCAGCCAAGGCTGGCCAACAGAATTGTTTCGTGGGTTGCGAATCTGGGACGAAAAAAGAGGCCAGAAAAATTTATCGAACTCGCCAGCCGTGCTCAGGATTTAAAACTTCAATTTATCATGATCGGCAGCAAGAACGATGAGCTCTACATCCAAGAACTTTTTAGAGGCAAGCCAGATAATCTGAACTGGCTCGGAAGATTATCATTCGACGAAACATTGAGCTGGTTTGATAAGGCCACATTTTTCATCAATACCTCTTTGCCTCATATTGAAGGTTTTCCAAATACTTTCATTCACGCCTGGATGCACGGTGTACCCGTCATTTCATTTGGGGTTGATCCGGACGGGATTATAAAAAAGCATAATCTCGGATACGTGGCCCAAGACGTAAGAGATGCTATAGATTATGTTAAGGATTTAATCAACAATAGCTCAGCCTATGAAGAAATTTCGCGCAATGTCACCCGATATGCCCGAGAAAAGCATTCGATCGCAGCGATGACAGACAGCTTTCTGAATGCCCTAAGGATGAATTTAAGGAATGAGATGGCTGAGCTGAAATTGCTTTGATGAAAATCATTCATGTTACGCATGCTCCTGAACTTTACGGAATAGGCACTTTTCTTTTAAGTTTAATTCGAGCTCAAAAAGAAATAAAAATGGATCTAGGTCCTAGTGTCGCCTTTCACTCGTCAAAGGGGAATATCCAAAGGTTTGCCGAACTTGGTGTTCCCCTTTATAGTCTGAATTGTGGGTCGGCTCGGGACCCAAGGATATTCTTTAGATTTTACAGAATTTGTGTTAACTATGATGTCGTCGATTTTCATACCCATTCGCCGTGGGCTGTTTTGGCCGCACTATTGGCCAAGAAAAGGACCATCTTTACGTTTCATGGCGCTCTTGGGTTAAGAAAGATTTGGTTAGATTCAATTGTTAAGTTATTTTATCGAAGGATCATCCATCAATACTGCGATCTAATCACTTTTGCTTCTAAGTCTTCATTTGAACGCTATATCTCTGCGATCGGCGGCAAATTAGATACGAAGAAAATTAGGATATTTCCTTATGGGAGGTCAATAGAAACTGTCAAGGCAACCAAATCGAAAAAGGATATGAAGCAAGCATTAAAATTGAATGGTTATTTTGTTGTCGGAACCGCTGTCAGGATTGACCAGGAAAAGAAGTTGGATCGGCTGATTAAGACTCTTGCGCTTCTTGCTTCAGAAAAGAAATTAAAGCTTGTAATTGCTGGAAATGGAGATCGCCAGTATGAGAGCTATTTGAGGAACCTTGCTGCCAAGCTTAATGTCGATAACCTAGTGGATTTTTTAGGCTACAGGGAAGATATTTTCGATATTGTGAATTCTTATGACTTATTCGTCTTGCCAAGTAGAGATGAACCGTTCGGTTTGGCTCTATTGGAAGCGATGGCACTGGGGGTTCCTTGTGTTGTTTTTAAAGATGGAGGCGGGGCGGTCGATATCCTTGGGGACAGCGGTTTCATCGTCAGCGATTCTGTTGAGCTTGCAAAGCTCATTTTGAAAGTCAAAAAAAATGATGCAATACTGAATAATGTCTCGGCTGTGGGAAAAGAAAGAGCCGCAAAATTCGACATCAAATTCACTGCCCAGAGATTCGATTCGATCTATAAGGAACTCATAAATAAATAAATGCAAAACGCCCATTTATCAGAATTAGTCTCGTTTGTTTACGATCCTTCAGTAACTTGTTATATTCTTCAACCGCCGTTTGATCCCCATGAATCCTATCCTGAACTCCCGTTTGTTGTTAAGGGAAACGAGCAAAACGGCGTTTATTCGATGGTGAGAAGCCTGTTGACCAATTTGAGGATGGATGCAGAGAATATCGGTACTAAATTTTGGAATCCTTTCAGGGAACTTGTGAAACCTGGCGATAATGTTGTTATCAAGCCAAATTTGATTTCTCACACCCACTATTTAGGTAAGAGTGCACTCTACAGTTCGATCGTTCATGGCTGCGTTGTGAGGCCGATCGTCGATTATCTCCACCTTGCCATGCAAGGGCAGGGAACCATATTGATAGCAGACAATCCGATCGTTGGGACGGATTTCAATGCTCTGATGGAGTTCACGGGAATTCAAGACATGGTCGATATCTTGAATGCTCGTGGCTATACAAAACTTGCCGCCATAGACCTTCGCCCAAGGATACTGAAGGAATCAAAAAGCGGCGAATTTTATTACCAGAGTCAACGGGGTGACCCCTTAGGGTACGTTGATATCAATTTGGGCAAAGAAAGCCTGTTTTCCGAGTTTGATGACAGGCCGGAAACAAAGTACTATACGTTGGCCGATCCGTCAATCGACCATGTAGACCCGAAATTCAAAGGAAAAAGTGAAACCGATAGATACCACAACTCCCAGGCTCATGTTTATACGATATCAAAGTCTGTTTTAAATTCAGACCTACTTATCAATATTGCCAAAATGAAAACGCATTGCAAAGCAGGCGTGACATTGCTATTGAAAAACGCGATCGGCGTTGTATACGGAAAGGGTTGCCTGCCACACTGGCGACAGGGAATTCCGCCAGATGGCGATTCTTCATCTTGCTATCCCCCGGCGTGGTATATCTATATGCAGCAGCTCTATGTGAAATTCAGAAAAACAATGAGAATTCACCGGTTCCCGGGATTCAGAAAGTTTCGAAATTATCTGCAGAGAAAAAATTTTATTGTGGGCCAATATAAGCATCTAGAGCATGGAAACTGGAAAGGAAATGATACAATCTGGAGAACGATCCTTGACCTGAACAGGATTTTACTTTACGCAGATAAAACAGGGATTATGCGTGATCGGCCCCAGAGAGGATATTTTGGCTTAATCGATGGTATCATCAGCCAGCAAGGCGAAGGACCAATGGCCGGAAATCCGCGTGTCACCTCCATAATATTCGGAGGATTTAATCCTCTTATCGTGGACGCTTGTGCTGTAAAGTCGATGGGAATATCTCCTCAATTGATCAATTGCATAAGCAAGGC
This sequence comes from Clostridiales bacterium, assembly GCA_029907205.1. Lineage (GTDB taxonomy): Bacteria > Acidobacteriota > Aminicenantia > Aminicenantales > UBA8522 > JARYMI01. The sequence continues at coordinate 7,129 of JARYMI010000043.1, read as the reverse complement.
CAGGAGAATAAACAAATGGAAACTTTTTCCAGACGAAGATTTTGATATAAGTCTGCCAGAAATAGATGTCCCGGTTTTCAATTTCAAGCTCCCCAAAGGCTGGCAGTAGAATGCGTATTTTTTCCGAAGCTCGCTTTTTGTCGGCGTTGGAAGAAATCTGAAAACTTAGATCGAGATAATCAGCATGGGCGGTTGGATTTGCATGTTCGGCGATTTGGCTAATTTTAACCAACGTCTCGAAAAGTTTAAGAATAAATTTTCAATTGAGGGAATTAAGAAACTGACAATCATTGTCGCATCTCCGACAGAGGCATTCAAGACAATATTCTGGGCCTGGGATTGCGACAAAATCCCCGATTGCCATTTCCTGGATCAGCCTACCAGTTCTCTTGTTCTTTGCGGTGTAATTACCGATCCAAAGGATGTCTTGACATTGATGAAGGCATTCGATGAAAAAAGCGGGACGGGAGATGTGCTCTTATCCGAATCTGGAGATCAGATTATTACCGGAACAAATGGTTCATTTAGTTGTGTTTATTACGAAAAAAAATCGCGACAGGCTATCGTATTCGCTGATCGATTCGCTTCGCGTTCAATTTGGATAGGGAATGATAAGAACATCTGGATCATTGGGAACTTCCCTTCAGCAGTGGTTTCGCTGATGGAGGATTCCCCCAAATTAGATGCGACAGGCCTTTGGTCGCTTTTCCATTCGGGTAGACAGGTTGGGAATCGCGGTTTATACTCAGGCGTAACGGCATTGATGGCCGGACAAAAGGCCCTCCTTTCTCTGGGGAGTGGAATAAGGATTTCGTCCTGGTGGAAAAGAAGGTACGCACCGGAAAAAAATTGGTCGCCGCGGGAATGGGGTTTCCATCTCGCTCGGGCGATCAAGAGGTCCGCTGAGCGATACAAGAGAATTTCCGGCAATCCCTATCTTTTTTTGAGTGGAGGCCTTGATTCCAGAATCGTCGCAGCGGCTTTTGGAAAACCCCTAAAGACCCTGACCCTGTGCACATATCCGAACGTGGAGAGCCGCATTGCTGCTTGGGTGGCCAAGACCTTGGGTTTAGAACATGAGACGATCCTTCGCTCGCCCCACTGGTATTATGAAAACACCCAAGCTTCCGCACTAATCAGTTCAGGAATCTACTTGAATCATCATGCTCATTTTATTACTCCAGTGAAGCGTGTTTCGTTAAGGGGGATAGACGCTGTTTTCCTTTTGGGCGATTTAATGGAGAATTTCAATAAGCATTACTTCTTAATGTCACCCAATCGCGCGTTGGTTTTTTCGCCTGATAACATAATCGATATTTTTTATTCCTGCGTGCCCTACACAATAAAAAACTATAGGGACAGATGGGGCAAGCTCTTTAATAAAAAAATAAGGGGTCTCCTCGAAGAACGATATCTTCTTTCTTTGAAAGAACATGCGTATTCTGTGATGGAAATGTCGGAGAGTCATGAAGATCGGTTTGACGCATTCTTGAGGTGGTCGAATGTCGCTATAACACCCACCTACAATATGATATCTTGTATCTGGCCTTTTGCCAGTGAGCGCAATCTATATTTCGACAATGACCTGGATGATTTATCGCTCAGAATTCCTGGTTCTTTAAGGGGAAAAGCTATTCTTCATAATTGGATTCTGTATTACCTGAATAAAATTCTCTTGATCATTCCCGATGCAAACACATTTTTGCCACCGGTTGTTCCAAAACAGCTTGGCAATTATACAAAAAAAGTCCGTCCACTCATCGGGAAAATAAGGCGAAGCCGAACACGGAAGGGGAGCACCCCCTCATTAAGGACTTCTGGCTCTTGGCTTTTGCTCCATGAGATGTACAGGAAAGATGCGGCTTACAAACAACAAATTGAAAAGTTGCTAAATGACTCGGCCATTTTTCCTCCCGATCTTTTTGATTTAGATGAAATGAGAAGAGTATGGCAAGATTATTGTGGAGGTCAGATCCGATATCACCTTGAAATTGAAGCCATCAGGTCTTTTGGCAGCCTTGCCCAGATTCTTTCCACATCTGGAATTGACCTATGAATTCTTCTTCTCGGAAACCTGAACGATGACAAAAACGATCTCAAATAAGATCCTTCTCATTACGAATATCCCCACCCCTTATCGTATCCCTCTTTTCAATGAGCTCTATGAGCAATTAAAGAACAAAGGCTTAAAATTAACTGTCCTATTTGGGGCTTATTGTTACCCGTATCGAAAATGGGATGTTGATTTATCATCCTGTAACTTTGACTTTCGAGTATTATCCTCCCGGCATCTCATGCTGCTTGATAACGAGAGGGTCGTATTTACCTACCCAGGTCTAATCAACCTTGTTCTCAGGGATGAGCCGAGAGCTGTTATTACGAATGCGTTCTCTCCTGCGACGACAAAGTTATGGCTGATTTCTTGGTTTAAAAAAATCCGCTACCTTATCTGGTCGGGGGCGATCGAATCGAAGGGGCAGCCTGATTCTCCGATCCGGAAAATACATCGAAAGCTTCTCGTCCGCAAGGCTGTGGGGTTTATCGCTTACGGAACGAAAGCGAAAGACTATCTGGTTAATCTAGGAGCGAAGCCAGAAGATATTGAAATAGGAATCAATACCGTTGATATTCAATTTTTTCGGTCAAGAACGAAACCCTCGCAGGGTGAAATTAGAAAGAGATGGGGAACAAACGGGAAGAAGATTTTGCTTTATGTTGGATACCTGGTCAGAAGGAAAAGACTGGACTTGTTGTTGAAATCGATTAAAATCTTGGCAGCTAAAAGAAGAGATTTCGTTTTGAAAATCGTTGGCGATGGGCCTGAAAGGGAAAAAATGGTCGATTTATCCGACCGATTGAATCTTCAAGATTTGGTGATATTCGAGGGTTATAAACAAAAAGATGATTTAATCGAAATCTATACCGAGGCCGATTGCTTTCTATTCCCAACCGAATTTGATATCTGGGGACTGGTTTTAGTTGAGGCCATGGCAGCTGGCTTGCCTTGCATCGTTTCCATCCATGCCGCTGCGACGCATGATTTGATCATTGACGGGGTCAACGGATTTGCTATGGATTTCGCAGATTCGATTGAAGTGGCAAAGAAAATCGAGATGATTATGGATAATCCGCATTTTGCCCGAAAAATTGGCGAAGAAGCAAGACGCTTAATCGAGGCAAAAGCCAGCCTCGCGAAGTCAGCGGAAGGATTTGTTCGCGCAATCGAACGCGCACTGTGAATTAACAATATGTTCTTTTATTTAGGGCTTATCTCCATAGTTGCAGTGTTGCTTCTCGCCATATTTTCCAGTTCCTATAAGAGGCCGTTTATTGCCTCCATTCTCTTGAGTCCAATTGTTGCCTCCTCATGGAGGTATCAAGTATCGGACATCAGTTTGATTGATATCTATTTTATGCTGTTGATCCTGATTTTCCTTCTCAGGCTTTTATTGAAAAAGGAAAAGCTTTATAGAATGCCATATCATGGATTTTTTCTTGCATACATATTTATCTTGATTTTTGTCTCATTCCGTGTCTATATGGCCATGGATATCTTCTCTGCCGCTGAATTCCTTTTCAAATCTCTCTACATCCCATTTTGCTTCTATTTATGCTTTGTCTATTTTCAAGAAACCAGCGATGCAAAAACCTTGTTCCTTGCATTTGTTGTGTCGGTAATTTTTCCTCTCTTGTTTATTTATTTTCAGAAAATGACGGGATATACATGGCGGTATCATGAGACGAGAGGTCTCATAAGAAGCCAGGCTGTCTACCATAGTGTGATCTCACCCAGAATTTTTATCATGCAAGCATTGATTGGGATTTATCTTTACTGGCAATATTTCGTCCCTAAAGCGCGCTTTTTTTTGAGAGGCCTTCTTATTTTTCTTTCTATAGCATGTGTTGTTGGCCTTTATTTTCTTTATTCGAAAGCAATAATTCTGACTTTAATAATATGGGCAGTAATATTTTCTTTTTTAGGAAAGAAACTTTATATTTTGCCTCTGGCATTCATCTTTTTCTTGATTACCAATTCTCTTCTTGGGAACAGGGTTTTTGAAGATATGAGGACTCTTTTTTCCAAGGAGATCGATTATGTCGCAGGGAGCTCAAGCGTTTCGAGAGATTATCTCTTGTCAGGCCGCATCAGAATATGGAGTGAGTATGCAAAAGAATGGAAAGATTTGTCTCTTCTTGAAAAACTCATAGGGACAGGGCGATCTCATTCATATTTTCATGATGATTTTCTTAGAGTGCTTTATAGCGGAGGGGTCTTATTATTAGTTTTATATGGTACGATGCTTATAATCTTTTTTACGAAAGCTCTTTCTTTGTTTCAAAGAACGGGTGAGATCGTCTATTTCTCTGTTCTATTAGGATTAAGTTATTATCTTGCTGAAACCTTCGGCCAAACCCCCGGTTTCTATCCGATTATTCAACCCATGACTTGGGGATTAATTGGGCTGTCGTTAAATAAAAGCCTAACAAGGCCTGAGACGGAAAATATTCTAAAACAATCGTGAGGCAAAGATATCGAATCCTCATCTTGGGGGCGTTGCCCCCGCCTTATATGGGGCCGACTCTTGCAACCAAAATCATTATCAATTCAGCACTAAAAAAAGAATTTGACCTGATCCATGTTGATACTTCGGATCATCGCGACCTAAACACGCTTAATAAAACTGACGTTTTCAACTTTCTTTTAGCTTTTAAACATTATTTTATGCTTTTGAAATCGACGGTTAGATATTGGCCTGACATCATATACATGCAAATCTGCCAAACCACCTTAGGCTACCTCAGGGATGCGCCGTTCATCCTGATAGGCAAACTCTTCCATCGGAAAGTTGTCTGTCACCTTAGGGGGTCTAACCTCAGGAATTGGTACTCAGCATCGAGTGCGCTGACCCGATGGCTTGTCAGGCGCATTCATTCCCTTGTTGACGGCCAGATAGTCCTTGGAGAATGTTTGAGGGGCCTCTTTAGAGGAATTTTGCCGGATAAGAAAATTTTTGTCGTCCCCAATGGGAGGAATGTCCATTTTGGGGGAGAGAATAAGCAAGATCTCTCCAAAATTAAGATTCTTTATCTATCAAATTTCATCCGCCAGAAAGGGATTTTGGACGTTTTAGAATCAGTGCCTGAAGTTGTCCGCCAAAATCCCGGAGTGGAATTTATTTTTGTCGGAGACTGGTTTGACGAAAGTTTAAAGTTTGAATTTGAAGAATTCATTTTAAACAATGGCGGCCTTCCTGTTCAAATAAGGAAACCTGTCTTTGATCAAGAGAACTTCGATATTTTAAGGCAAAGTGATATCTTTATTTTTCCTCCGTGTTCCTCAGAGGGGCACCCCTGGGTCATTGTGGAAGCGATGGCAGCTGGGTTGCCAATCATCACGACCAATCAAGGCGCGATAACGGAATCAGTCAAAGATGGAGTGAATGGCTTCATAGTTGAGCCAAGAAATCCGACGCAGATTGCTGAAAAAATCAAGTTTTTGATTGACCACCCTGAGATAAGAAAAAAAATGGGCGAAGAGAGCCGCCGCATTTATTTGGAAAATTTCACCGAAGAGAAGATGGTGGAACGATTATCTCATGTTTTTTATTCAGTATTATCTAAAAAAACTAAAATCCTGGTAGCGAGATGGGGCCCACGGTATATCTTCTTGGCATAAAGTTCTATGCCGTGAATCTAAGAGAAGCTGTCAACGAAGTTCTTTCTCATATTCCGAACAGAAATGGTGAGTACTTCTGCTTTCCTGATGTTCACCTGCTGATGCAAGGATTTCGGTGCCCCCAGATTAGAGAAATTTTGAACAATTCAGCTGGTAATTTTCCAGATGGAATAGGGGTTGCTTGGGCTCTGAAATACGCAAAAAAAGCAAGATTTAAAGGCCGAGTTCGCGGTACCGATTTTTTTCTCGAATTATGTTGCAATGCGGCTAAAGAAAACCTCAGCATCTTTTTCTTTGGTAACACGAAGGAAACACTATCCAAGCTAATTTCCAGAGTGAAATCATTATATGACCGAATTAATATTGTGGGCGCAATCTCGCCCCCTTTTCATCCGATATCAGAGGGTGAAGATGATTTCATGATAAGGCAAATTAATGCCGCTAACCCTGATATCTTGTTTGTTTCACTTGGTGCCCCGAAGCAGGAGGAATGGATGGCAACCCATAAGGGGAAAATAAAGGCTTTGCAATTTGGGGTGGGGGCGGCATTTGATTTCATAATAAATAATGTTAAGCCTGCGCCCAAATGCATGCAAGAGGCTGGCCTTGAGTGGCTTTTTCGCCTGCCCCAAGAACCTATAAAAACAATAAAAAGAATATCTCTATTTCCTGAGTTTCTGATAAGAGTCTTGATAGAAAACATTAATGGCCAACGGAAAAGATAATTTTACGAAAGGAGGAGGATCCAATGAAAAGAGCACTAATATGCGGCGCAGGAGGCTTTATAGGTGGACACTTAGCAAAAAAGCTAAAAAGGGACGGCTATTGGATTAGAGGAGTTGATATCAAGAAGCATGAGTTTTCATCCCCGCCTGTTGACGAATTCCTTCTCCTCGACCTTAGGAAAGAAGAAAATTGCCAGAAAGCACTAACAATGAAAGATGGACCTTTTGATGAGGTGTACCAGCTTGCTGCCGACATGGGCGGAATGGGTTTTATCTCCGTTGCCGAATGCGAGGTTTTGTTTAATAACGCTCTCATAAATCTTTATTTGACGCATCACTCGGCTATGATGGGAGTTCCCAGATACTTTTTTTCTTCTTCCGTGTGCATTTATAGGGATATGAAAATTGGAGAGCCAGAATTGTCGGAAGAAGATGCATATCCTGCGAACCCTGATAATGAATACGGATGGGAAAAATTATATTCAGAAAGAGTGGCATTAGCTTATTCGAGACGATATGGAATGCAAGTGAGGATAGGCCGGTTTCAGAATTGTTATGGGCCCGAAGGCACTTGGAGAGGCGGTAGGGAAAAGGCGCCGGCTGCAATATGTCGCAAAGTCGCAATGGCCAAAGACGGTGGGACAATAGAAGTTTGGGGTGATGGGAGTGCTGTCCGTTCCTATATTTATGTTGATGATATGGTTGAGGCGATTTTCTTATTGATGCA
>JARYMI010000042.1 GCA_029907205.1 Clostridiales bacterium | reverse complement strand
TTCTCCACCAGGGCTTCAGAGATGAGCTCTTCCCCAAGGAGAAGGGAGAAGACTTCGCGGGAAAAGAACTCGGCCAGGAGGCTCGACTGGAAGGAAGCGAGATGATGGAACTTCCCCTCAGAGTCTTCGCCTCCCTCAGTCACCAGGAGGTGGGCATGGGGGTGAAAATTTAGCCTGCTCGCGAAAATATTTTGTGCTCGGGCCTCACTCTCTTTCTTCAAAACGGGAGAGGATGTCGGCGTTGATCTGGAGGAAAAGGTTGGTGTTGATCCGAACATCCTTTTCCTCCCTCAGTCTATTGAGATAAGCCTGGAGAAACTTGTTTTTCTTTGTCTCGAGAAGGCTGTTTTTTTCTGTCTCTCTGTTCTTCTCGAACTCCTCGCGGCTGGCTTCTTTCCTTTCCAGGACTCTGACCAGAGCATAACCGTTGGAAAACTCGACCGGATCGCTGGTTTGGTTGAGGGGAAGGGAAAAAGCCAGGCGGTCGACTTCCGGGCTTTCGCCGAGAACAGACAGGTACTGTTCGCGCCGGTGTTCGTTGACAACCTTGTGTTCGAGGCCGAGTTTCGAGGCCAATTCTTCCCAGTCTTTTCCTTCAACCTGTGGCCGGGCCGCGTTGATCCGTTCGAGGGCGAGGTCTTTCTTCCTGGCGCCGCGGAGGTCTTTTTCGATGTCCTCCCTGACTTCCTCGAAGCTGGCTGGCCGGGGCGGCTCGATTCTTTCTAACTGGACGATTCCGATCCCGGCGAAGGTGTAAATAGCAGAAGAAATTTCTCTATCCTTAAGCCCGAAAAGCGTCCGACTGATCAATCCTCCGGCGTCAAAATCGTCAAGGCCTTCCTCCTGTTTCATAAGCCCGGTTCTCTTGACTTTAAGACCGGCTTTCTGGGCAGCCACATCCAGGCTGTTTTCCCTGCGGGCGCTTTTAGAGAGCTGGCTAATTTTCTCTTCTGCCAGGCTCCTGGCCTTCTCGTCCTCGAGAATCGTCTTGATCCTGGCCTTTACTTCTTCTAAAGGTTTTGTTTTTGCAGGCTCCTTGTCCGTGACCTTAAGGATCGACACGCCTTCGTCTGTCTCGACGACGCCAGATGTTTCTCCCTGGCCCAGCTTTTCCGTTTCTTCCCTCTCTCGAGCCGGGAGTCTGCGCCATTCATCATATCCCCAGTCTCCGCCATCTTTGGCCTTTTCATCGCCCGAGGAGTCTCTGGCGACCTGGCCAAAATCCTCGCCCCTGGAGATTCTCGCGAGAAGATCCTGGGCCCGCTTCCGGACGGCCTCTTTATCCTGGCCGGCGAAAGGAAGATGAATCCGGCTCATTCTTGTCTTTTCCGGTTCTTGAAATTGAGACTGGTTCTTTTCGTAATATTTTTCTACCTCAGAATCTGTGGCCTGAACATCCTTTTTCAAATCCTCGGTGATAAAAAAAATATAAGAACCTTCCCTTTTTTCGGGAATCGTGTATCTCTCCTTGTTTTTCTCGAAATAGGCCTCGAGCTCGGCCAGAGGCAGGGGTTGGCTGAGTTCAACCTGGCTTTCCTGGAGGAGAAGGTATTCGAGCCTGGCCGTCTCGTTATTTTTTTTATAATGTTCCCATAGTTCTTCGGGAGTGACGGCGATCCCAGCGGTCAAAAGACGGACGGCTTTGTTGAGGAGGATTTCCTCTTTGAGGTTCTCCTCGAATTGGGGCACCGACATCCGGTTCCATTCGAGAATCCTCCGGTATTCGGCGAATCCGATGAACTTGCCGTCTCTCTGGAAAAGGCTGATGATTTTCTCCCGGAGTTCTTTGTCCGTGACGCCGATACCCATTTCATCGGCCTTTTGCCGGAGAAGGTTCTGCTGGATCATCTGCTCGAGGACCTGCTGGGGGATGTTGAGCTGCTGGATGAACGACTTGTTCAGCCCTCGGAATTCCTTCTGCAGGCCTTCCAGCCTCTGTCTGAGGGTAAGGTAGTAGGCCTCGGTGGAAATTTTTTCCTTTCCCAGGGTGGCAATCGTCGTGCTGCCGGCTTTTTCGCCCAGCCGGCCCGCTCCCCCCCAGACGGCGAAAATGGCGATGATAAAGGCAGCGATGACGATCCACAGCGTGGGGGCAAGGGATTTGACGTTTTTTCTCATCGTTTTGAGCATGGGTTCACCTGTGTCAAGAGTCTTTTAACAGATTTCTGGCTATGACCAGGCGCTGGATTTCGGAAGTTCCCTCATAGATGGACAGCACCCGAGTATCCCGATAGATTCTCTCGATTTCATATTCTTTGGAATAGCCGTAGCCCCCATGAATTTGGAGGGCATGGGTGGCTACTTTGCTGGCCGCTTCTGAAGCGAAGAGCTTGGCCATGGCAGCCTCTTTGCCGTAGGGAAGGCCGCGGTCGTAACAGTCGGCTGCCCGGTAAGTGAGAAGCCGAGCGGCTTCGACGAGAGTGGCGATATCGGCCAGCATGAACTGGATGGCCTGGAATTCTGAAATCGGCCGGCCAAAAGCTTCCCGCTGCTTGGCGTAGCGGACAGCCAGCTCTAAAGCCTGCTGGGAAAGGCCCACCGCTTGCGCCGCGATGCCGATTCGGCTCCCGTCAAGAAGGTGGAAGGCAATGCGCGCTCCTCGTCCTTCCTCGCCCAACAGGTTTTCAGCCGGAACCCGGCAGTCTTCGAGGGCGATTTCAGCTGTCAGCGAAGAGTGGAGGCCCATTTTTTCTTCGATCCTGGCCACTTTGAACCCGGGAAAGTTCTTCTCCACGATGAACGCGCTGAGCTTGGCAGGGCCCTCTGGCCTTTCTGTTTGGGCGAAAACAAGGATGGCATCCGCTTCGCTGCCTGCGGTCACCCAGGACTTCGTTCCGTTCAAGATATATTCCTGGCCTTTCTTGGCGGCCTTTGTCTTCAGGCTTGTGGCGTCAGAACCGGCTCCTGGCTCTGTCAGGGAGAACGCGCCGAGGATCTCGCCGCGGGCGGCCCGGGGAAGATATTTTTGTTTCAGGGCCGGCGTCCCGAATTCGAGGATGGATTTCGAGAAAAGCGACGTGTGAACACTGACGATCAGGCAGACGGATGGAGAAATGCGGCTTAGCTCTTCCAGGGCCAGGATGAAAGAGAGATAATCTGTCCGGATGCCTTCGTATTCGGACGGGATGGTCATTCCGAGGAGACCGAGGTCGGCCAGCTTCCGGATGATCTCAGCGGGGAAGAGATGGCTATCTTCGAAAGCGCCGATTTGCGGAGCTATCTCTTTCTCGGCAAAATCCCTGACCATATCCCGAAGCAAGATCTGCTCCTCGGTGAGCTCGAAGTTCATCTTTTTTCCCCTTTTGGTTTCTTTTTTCGGTGTCTCCGGAAAAGCGGGTAGAGCCGCTCGTACGTTCCGAGCAGGTCTTCGATCAAGACCCTGGTCTGGCTGACAAGAGGCATGAAATTTGAATCCCCAGGCCAGCGGGGAATCACGTGAAGGTGGTAATGGCCGACAACTCCGGCCCCAGCGCTCTGCCCGAGGTTCATGCCAGCGTTGAATCCCTGAGGCCGGTAGCGTTTCTTGAGAATCCTGAGGCTCATCTTGAAGAGGTCAGCCAGCTCATCGCTCACTTCCTTGGAAACACCGTCGATCGAAGCGATGTGCCGGAAGGGGGCAATCATCAAGTGCCCTGGTGTGTAAGGAAATTTGTTGAGGATGATAAAGTTGTGCCGGCCCCGGAAGAGGATGTGGGCGCGTCTGTCGTCATTGAGCTTGAGGGCTCGGCAGAAAATGCATCCTTTCATCCGGTAGACCTTCTTGATGTATTCCTCTCTCCAGGGAGCGGAGATGTAGTCCATTATTTGTTGACCAGCTCTTTGAGAAGTTTGCTGGGCTTGAAGTAGAGGACTTTCTTGGGGGGGACTTTAACCGGCTCTCCTGTCCGGGGGTTTCGGCCGGAGCGGGAGGTTCTCTTACGAAAACGGAAGCTGCCGAAACCGCGGATTTCTATTTCTTCTCCCTTCAGGATGGCGTCTTTGACCGCTTTGAAGAACAGGTTGACGCCTTCCTCCGCTTCCTGTTTGGGGATGTCCATTTCTTTGGCGATCCTGTTGATGAGGTCCGCTTTAATCATTTTTTTCCTCCTTTCCAGGGCTGGCTTTTTTGGGAGAGCTGATCTTTTTAAATTGATCCTTCATGAGGTCGCCCAGGGTAAGCCGGTCGTCCTGGCTGCGGACGAACTTCTGGTACTCGAGCTTCTGCATTTCTAACTGGGCGAGCCGGAAGCTGAGCGAGATTTTCTTTTCCTTGGCGTTTAGTTTGATGATCTTTGCCACCCGCTCTTCACCCAATCTGAAGGATTCATGGGGGCTTTCGATTTTCTTTTCATCGAGCTCCGACAGGAAGATGACGCCCTCGATTCCTGGAGTGATCTCCACGAAGACGCCGAAGTCAGCCAGCCGGACAATCTTAACTTTGACGAGGTCGCCAACTCTGTGCCGGCCAAAAAAATCCTCCCAGATGTCCCCCTCGAGCTGCTTGATGCCCAGCGAGACTTTCTGCTTTTCGACATCGATGTTCAGGACGATGGCTTCAACTTCCTGTCCGACCTCCAACTTCTGGGAGGGATGCTTGATTTTTTCCCAGGAGATATCGGAAATGTGGATGAGTCCTTCGATGCCTTTGTCCACCTCCAGGAAGGCCCCAAAGTCCGTGACGCTCGTTATCTTCCCTTTGATCCGGGAACCGGGGTTGAATTTCTGTTTGAGGAGCTCAAGCGGGTGGGGCGTGGACTGCTTGAGGCCAAGAGAGATCCTTTTTGTCTCCGGGTTGATGTCCAGGATGGTGACCAGGACTTCTTCTCCGAGGGAGAGAATTTTCTTGGGATGGACAAGCTTGCGAGACCAGCTCAGGTCGGAGATGTGGACAAGACCTTCAACGCCCTTTTCGAGCTCGACAAAAGCGCCGAAGTCGGTCAGGCTGACGACCTTGCCCCTGGCTTTCTGGCTAACCTTATACTTATCAAGGATATTCTTCCAGGGGTCTTCAGTTAGTTGCTTGTAGCCGAGGGAGATCCGTTCATCCTTTTCGCTAAAATCCAGGACGACGACTTCCACTTCCTGGCCGACTTCAAAGAGTTCGGAGGGATGGCCGATTTTTCCCCAGGACATGTCCGAGACGTGGAGAAGGCCTTCGACGCCGCCCACGTCGATGAAGGCGCCAAAATTGGTCAACGACCTGACCTGGCCTTTCACCTTTTCGCCCCTGACCAATCGGCTGAAAACCCGCTTTTTCTTCTTTTCTCTTTCGTCCTGGAGAAAGAGCTTCCGAGACAGGACCGCGTTCTCGCTCTTGCGGTCAAACCTAACGACTTTGAATTTGAAGCTCTGGCCGATGAGTTTTTCCGGCTCCTTGATGGTCTTGATGTCGGCGTGGGAATCCGGCATGAAGGCCTCGATCCCTGCGTCCACCGTGTAACCGGTTTTAATTTTCTGGGTGACCTTGCCTGTCACCCAACCGTTGGTGTTGTGCGCTTTCTCGATTTGGTCGAGGGCTCTGAGCCTGTCGGCCCTTTTCTTGGAGAGCAAGAGATACCCTTCTTTGATGTCCGTTTTTTCCAGGATTGCTTCCACCGGGTCGCCCGGCCGGAGCTTCTTTGCATCGGTCGTCTCGAAGTCCTCGATCGGGATGATGCCTTCGGATTTAAACCCGACGTCCACAAGGATGCCGCGGGGGGTAACTTTGATGACCTTGCCCTTGATGATCCGGCCGGGTGAGATTTCCTTTGCGCTGAATTGGTACTTGTCAAGAAGATGAGCGTAATCTTCGGAGCTCATCTTTTCGTCTTTCTCTGCTTGTTTTTTTAACTCTGCCATGGAACGATGTTCTCCCTTTGAGATTGACGGTCGTAACTTTTTCTGATTCTGGCCACCGCTTCTTCGATCGCTTCGGGAGGAGTTGAAGCTCCTCCGGAAAGGCCGATTTTTTTCGCCCCCCTGAGCATTTGCGGCGTGATCTCGCTGGCGCTCTCGATGAAATGAGTGTTCGGCTGAATGCGCCTGGAGATCTCGTAGAGCTTATTCGTGTTGGAGCTCGATCTCCCTCCAACAATAAACAGCACATCAACCTGCGCGGCCAGCTCGGAGGTGGATTTCTGCCGCGTTTGCGTGGAGTGACAGATGGTGTTGTGGACCTCGAGGCACTCGGTCTTCTCTACCAGCGCGGCCACGATCCTGCTGAAAAGGAAGATGTCCTGGGTGGACTGAGCCAGGACAGCTCTTTTCTTGCGGCGGGGGAGAGATTGAACCTGGGCCTCGTTTTCGATGATTCGTCCCTTCCCCCGGCTGTAGCCAATCAATCCCTTAATTTCCGGATGCTCCCGGTTTCCGACGATAATAACTTCTTTGTTTTCCCAGGTCAAGCGTTCCACCAGCCGCTGAATCTTCTTGACGATGGGGCAAGTAGCATCCACAATTTTAATCTTTTTCAGCTCAAGAAGCTTATAAACCCGGGGAGCCACGCCGTGGCTGCGGATAATCACCGGACCAGTTTTGACGGAGCCGGGGTTTTCAATCGAATGAATCCCCTCCTTCTCTAACTGGGCAATGACCTGAGGGTTATGGATGAGTTCTCCGAGAGTGAAGACGTTCCCCCGCTGGCGACGCCGAGTGCTCTTGGCCAGCTCTAAAGCCCGTTTCACGCCGTAACAAAGGCCGCAGTTCTTAGCGATGATGATATCCATAGATTAAAAAAAACAGGCCTTCATACTATCTCAGAAAAAAGCTTTTGTCAATCAAGCAGCCGGCCATAAGTATTGGTAAAATCTGAACTTAGCGGACATTCGGGGACTGTCCTCCTTGAGGACCTTCCCCATTTTTTAGTCAGGAGGATGGAGGAAAGGACCAAGACCTTTTTCGATGACCTGGTGTGGCGGGGGAATGTTTCCGCAGATGACGCTTTTTTCCGGCTCGAGCGCTTCGAGGCTGGCCAGCAGGGCCTCGACTCCCGCCAGATGGCGAGCCACTCTGAGGGAGAGAGGAATGCCTTCTTCTCCATAGGGAACGAAGAGCCAGCCGAGACGGGAAGCCCGGGTGTAGAACTTGTCTTTTCCTTCGACGATCAGCGACGATGACGGTTTTCCTTTGAGCCTGCCGTGAGAGGCGTTGGGCGTTTCGAGAAGGATAGCCTTTACTCCGGCGTGGTCTCCCCACTCGCGGTGACTGAGACCGCGGAGGTTCGCCGGAGAGGCCTCCAGGCGGATGTCAAACCCCTGCGCCTGAATGTCCATCAAGGCCAGAGCTGCCAGCTCCGAGCTGTTTTCGTGGAAAACGATGGCATTGATGACAGGGTACTCAGGGGCTGACTCGTGGAGGTCGATGCCGAGGTCGATATTTTCCCTTCGGATGAGCTCCATGACGGCCCAGGCTACCTTCTCTGTCAGGTTTCCTTTGGCTCTTCCTGGGTAGCAGCGGTTCAGGTTTCGCGCTTCCATTCCGGAGAGTTTCTGGCCCGCCGGGTTGACGTAGATAGCCGGGTCCGGCCATTGATGGACGGGATTGGTCAGCCGCGAACCGAGGCGAAAAAGCCTCTGCCCTGAGGGCGTCGGGACGGCAAACCGCTGGGGATTGCCCTCCTGTGGGTCGCTGTGACTGAAGCCGCTCGCGTTGGCCCGGGGAACAATGAAAAGGCTTCCCCGCTCGAGGCGGATGTTTTCGATGAGAAGGACGGCTGTGACGAGCCCGGCGGGCTCATTGGGATGCGTTCCGCCCAGGATGAGCACTCTGCCGCCCTCTTCTTTCCCGCGGAAAAAATACACAGCCGTGTCACCCGGCGTGTTCTTGAGGGCAGGGAAGTAGGAGCTGAGCATTTTTTGCTCAGTGAGCCCGGGTCCGGGGAAGATGGCTTCAGGCTGATGAAGGCTCAAAAAGCTGCGTCCGGAGAAGAAGCAGACGGTCAAAGTCAAAAGAAAAAAGAAAGCTGCCGAGAGCTTATTTCCCTTGATTTCTTTCATGGCTTATTTAATCAAAAAGAGCCGGAGCAAAAAGAGCGCCAAGACAAGAACCGTGGAGGCCTGGCTCAAGAAATTTTTTTGGCGGAAGAGATGCCAGGTCAAGTGAGCGCTCAGGTAAAAAACTATCAGAAGATAGATCGTGCGCATGGGTGCCTCTAAATGAATTTATCCAAAAGCGGCGCCAGGAGGAGCATCCCTATCCCGGCGGCCAACTGGAGGAGCGCCGGCAGAAGGCAGTGGCGGAGGATCTTGAAAAAATGGGGCTCCCCAATAACTTGGGCGGCAAACCGGCCGGAAATAGCTGCCGGCGGCACAAGGTCACCCAGGCCGGTAATCGTGGAGAGGGCCGAGGAGGTGAGGAG
This sequence comes from Clostridiales bacterium, assembly GCA_029907205.1. Classification (GTDB taxonomy): domain Bacteria; phylum Acidobacteriota; class Aminicenantia; order Aminicenantales; family UBA8522; genus JARYMI01. The sequence continues at coordinate 8,921 of JARYMI010000042.1, read as the reverse complement.
CGCATTCTTGTTGATCAGGGCGAGCATGAAGGGGATGCCCAGGATTGAAGCGGAACCGAACGTCGAGACGCCGCCGAAGGCGGGCATGCTCAGGGCGATACCGAGATAGAGGAGGAAGGAAGGCAGGGAAAGGATGGACATGACGGTCCATCCTCGAGCGCCCGTCAGGGTCATGACCTGGATGAACATTCCCACGCCCGCCAGGATGGCCATGATGGGCATGGCCTCCTCGACGGCTTTCTGGGTGACCCTGAAGAAGTTGAACGAACGGCCGCAGAAAATGCCTGCTAAGCTGGCAGCCACGAAGACGCCGGGAATCCCGATGTCCGGGACAGTCCCGGGAAAAAGGCCGGGACCAACCATGAAAAAAGCCAGGACGAAAAAAGGGATGTAGAGTCTGAACCCATATTTGGGGAAAAGGGTCTGCGGAAGGATGGCCAGCATTTCGTCGCGGCCGATAACCCTCAGGTCCTTGTAACCGATGACGAGCGGTGTGAGCACGGCCAGCGGAACGATGATGAAGAGGAGAGGAAGGGTAAGGCCGACATAGGGCATATCCACCCCGCCTCCCATGATCATGATCAGGATGTTCACCGGCGGAGCGATCATGCCCAGGATGCCGCCCATGCACACGAGGGCTCCTGTTTTTAGCCGGGGCAGGCCCATTTTCATCATCACGGGAGCGATGAGCGGGCCAGAGCTGAGGATGGCGGCTGTCGATGACCCCGTGAGCATCCCCGGGAACATGAGGATGAGCATGACCGCGAGGAGAAGCATGACCCGGCTTTTGTAGAATGTTTTGAGCAGAAGGGCTGTCACGCTGTCCAAGATGCCCGAGGCTTTAAGGACCTTGATGAACAGGGTGGCCGTGAGGATGATCAGGATCGTGTCGAAATAGCCAAAGCTCCCCTCGATGAGGTGCCGGAGGCTGAGCCCTTGGCCAGCCGCGAGCGAGCCGGCCAGAGCCGAGAGGGCAAGGGCGATGCCTATGGGAAATTTGGCGGCCATGGCCAGGACGACAAAAACGGCCACCATCAGGAAAAAGACAAGGTGCTCAGGCATTTCTTCCTTCTATGAGCTTATTATTTTTATCGTTTGAAAGCTTTCCGGAGAGGCTCGAGGGCGTCTGCAGTTTTTCCCACTTCTATGAGGGGGATGTTTTTTGCCTGACAGATTTTAGTGAAGAACCCGTCGTTATTCCCGGATTTGACCACGATTGCCATCTTGGCCCAAGTCAGGAATTCTGCGATGAGGTCGTCGGTTTGCTGTCCTCGCCGGGCTTCCCCGCCCAGATGGAGGCAGAGAATGGGGATATTTCTTTTTTGGGATTCCGTGACAAGCGCCCTGACTCTTTCTCTTTCTTTGTCCACATCCAGCCCGGCCGCTCCCAGTCCTTTGAGGCTGGCGCCAAGGACAAGAGTCAACGTTTTCGTGTTCTCCAGGTCGCTGGCCGTTGCCAGTTTGGAAAGGATGTAGTCCAGCCCTGCTCTTTTGGCTAAGACGGCGGCCAACTGGACTTCAGCGTTCTGCCCGGCTGATGTGATGAGCAGCGGCTCTTCAAAGACGGCTGTCGTGTTTTGGACAGCCGAGAGGGCCGCTCCTGAGCAGAGAAGAAAAGTGAGCCCGAGACAAACCGTCAGTCGTTGAGTCATTCTGTATCCTTTCATTTTTCTTTGATTTCAGTAGCCGGCGCCCCATCCGTCCCGTCTGGAGTCAGCGCCGCCGAGGAAAATCCTTTTGCCCTGGAGGACCATAATCCCCTGGGCGCCGCCGAAGTACTTGTCATAGGCTTCCCTGACTGTGACCTCGTGGCCGATTTTCTGGAGCTCCGAGATCGTCGCCTCGGGAAGGCGCGACTCGACGGAGATGGGGCGGGGCTTTCCGGCTGCCGAATAGGAAAAGAAGCGGGGCGCCTCGATGGCTTCATCGAGGGACATGCTGAACTCGGTCACGTTGAGGACGATCTGGGCCAGAGAGGAGAAAATTCGGGTGCCGCCGGGTGAACCGAGGACAAGCAAGGGCTTGCCGTCTTTAAACATGATCAGCGGGGCCATCGAACTCACCGGGCGATGTCCAGGCGCCGGCGCGTTCACTGATTCAGGATCGGAAGAAAAATCTGCCATCTGGTTATTGAGCAGGAAACCCGTGCCCTCGGGCACGATTCCGGTGCCGAAAAAATCATTGATCGACTGGGTCAGGGAGACGACGTTGCCTTCCCTGTCGATGACGCAGAGGTGTGTCGTGTTGCCCTGTGTTGGCGCGCTTTCGTCAAATTCGCCGTAAGGATAAGAATCGAGGGGACGGTCAGGCATGATGCGAGAGGCGATCGCGGCGGCATATTCTTTAGACAGAAGTCTGTTTACAGGAACGGAGACAAACGCGGGATCGCCGATATACCGCTCCCGGTCGGCGAAGATGAAGCGGAGGGCTTCGCTCAGGTGATGGATTGTCTTTGGAGAATTGTGACCCCAACCCTTAACCGGCCAGTTCTCGGCAATGTTGAGAAGCTGGATGAGATGGAGGCCGCCTGAAGCAGGCGGCGGGGCCGTAACCAGGGTGTGGTTTTTGTACGTGCCCCGCAGGGCCGCAACTTCCTCTGGTTTGTAATCAGCAAGGTCTTCGAGCGTCATGATTCCCCGGTGGGCCTGGACAGCGGCGACGATCCGGCGAGCGATGTCCCCGCGGTAGAATTCCTCGATTCCTTTGGCGGCGATGAGCCTGAATGTCCGGGCCAGGTCGGAGTTGCGGAAGACGTCGCCGGGTTCATAGGGGAGGCCTCCGTTCAAATAACAGCTTCCTTCCCCAAGGTTTGCGGCCAGTCTTTCGTATTCATCCTTGTTGATGGAACTGAAGGTTTGGCTGACTGCATAACCTTGCTCGGCGATCTCGATCGCCCTGGCTGCTGCCCTGGCCAGAGACACGGTGCCGTATTCTCGGAGAGCGAGGTCCCAACCGGCCAGAGCTCCGGGCACGGCGACAGCAAGGCCTGTGGATGTGCGCCACATTCCTTCTTCTTCACCCTTCTCGCGGAACATGGTCGGCGACGCTCCCAGGGGGGCTTTTTCCCGGTAATCGATCACTGTTGCTTTTTGGGAACGCGCCAGGTAGATGACCATGAACCCGCCTCCGCCGATCCCGGAAGCGAAAGGCTCGGCCGCGTTCAGCGCAAAAGCTGTGGCGACTGCCGCATCGACAGCGTTGCTGCCGCTTTTGAGCATTCCCAGCCCGGCTTCAGCCGCCAGCGGGTTGGCCGCCACGACAAGGCCGTTCTGGCCGACGAAATTGTAGGGAAGACGACGGTCAGCGGGCGGCGCTTTCTGGACAATCGCCTGGCGCTGGCAGGACACGAAGAAGGTTGCTGCGGCCAGGAGCAAGCGGCAGCCTGTCGCCCTAAGCCTGCGCCACTGATTATGGTTCTGGTTCGCTTGTTTTTTCTTCTCCGAGGATTTTGGCAATTTCTTCCTCCGTGGGCAGGTCCTCAAGGCTGTTCAGTCCGAAATGAGCGAGAAAACGGTCTGTCGTCCGGTAGATCAACGGCCGTCCCGGGCTGCTCTTCCTGCCGACAATCCTGATCATCCTCTTCTCGAGGAGGGTTTTAAGCGTGTAGGAAGAATCCACGCCGCGCAGCGCCTGGATTTCTGACGAGGTGATAGGCTGGTGGTAGGCGATGATGGACAGCGTTTCCAGCGCGGCTCCGGATAGCTTGCTCTTTCGGTCGATCTTGAGGAGGCGCCTGACCCAGGGGTCGCACTCGGCCCGGGTGGAAAAAACATAGCCTCCGCCGGTCTGGATGATCTGGATTCCTCTGCTGCCAGCGCTGTATGAGTGGAGGAGATCTCGGAGTGCTTCCTCCACCTCGGCGGCCGGGAAGTCGGCCAAAGCCTCTTTGAGTTTTTCGGGCGTGAGCGGTTCGAGGGAGATAAAAACGAGCGACTCGATGATCTCTTTAAGGTCCGGGGTCATTTTCCTTTCCTTGCTACGTCCTTCCGCAGCCACACCTTGATCGAATGAAAAAGCTGCTCCTGGATGGCCAGGACCAGCCGCGCCTTGATGAGCTCAAGAAGGCTGAAAAAGGACACGATGGCCTCTTCCAGAGTTTCCTGTCGGCTGAAATAATCGAGGAAATCCAGCACCGATTCCTCTTCGAGGAGGCGGACAATTTCTTTCATCTTGTTCTCGATTGAGACAGACTTGCCTTTGACGAGCCTGAAGTTTTCACCTTCTTTCCTTTTCATCAAACTGAAAAATGTCTCGGCCAAGTCAAAAAGGGAGACCTCGGCCAGGTCAACTTCATCCGTCTCGGCGAGCGGCGGCAGCCCTTCTCTCGTCCAGAAAAGTGACTGTTCATCCTCTTTTTCTTTGAGGATGGCGCAGGCGGCCTTGATTTTCTGGTACTCTAAGAGTTGGCCGACCAGGAATCGGCGGGGGTCTTCCTCCTCCGGGAGAGGTTCTTCCCGCGGCAGAAGCATCTGCGATTTGATGTGGATGAGCAGGGCTGCCATGAGCAAGAATTCGGCCTCCCGGTCGAGGTTGATCCTTTCTTTTCGCTGGAGGCAGTCCAGGTATTCACGAGTGATGACGGCAATGGGGATATTATGGACATCGATCTTTTTCTTGCGGATGAGGAAAAGGAGGAGGTCGAGAGGACCCTCGAAGACGTCGAGCCGGACCTCGTATTGAGGACGGTCTTCCAGGAGGACCGCCCCCATTATTTTATTCGTGGCCATGGTTAAAGAAAGATAATGGTCAAGATGAGGATCTCGACGGGACGGATGATGAGCCGGAGCAGCCCCAGGTAGATCAAAGCCATAACGATGAGAAATCCGTAGGGCCGAAGGCGGTCGTATTTCTGGGCCGCGTCATCCGAAAGGAAACCCATGAGCACGCCGCTTCCGTCGAGCGGCGGGACAGGAATCAGGTTGAAGACAGCCAGGTAGATATTGATCAGGACGCCGTAAAAAAGGATAAGCGCGAGTCCTTCGAGCGGGTAAAAACCCGGCGGCAAGCCGCCCCGGCCCACAACGAAAGACCTCAGGAAATCGGCCACTCCCGGGCTGGCCGTCTTGAGGAGCATGATAGCGAACAGCGCAAACGCTGCGACTGTCAGGTTGGAGGCCGGACCGGCGGCCGAGATCCAGAGGTTGTCGCGGCGGGGATTCCTCAGGTTGAAAGGATTGACGGGGACCGGCTTGGCCCAGCCGAAGGGAGGAGCGCCGACGATGACCAGGATCAGAGGAAATATTACTGTTCCGATCGGATCGATATGAACAATAGGATTTAAAGAGACCCGGCCCAGCCTCAAGGCTGTGTCGTCACCGAACTTGTGCGCCATCCAGCCGTGGGCGGCTTCGTGGATGGTGATGGCGAAAAGGAGGACGAATAGGCTGATGACGAGCGTGACCGGGTTCATTTTCAATAGACGTATTTATAGCACAACGCCAGGATGAGGTAAAGCCGGCCGACCTCTTTCGAGTTAGGCCTTGAGGATCTTTTCAACTTCCTCTTTGTCCACCTCTAAAATGTGAGGAATGCCGCTCACTTTGGCTGCATCTGTTGTCAGGGCGGCGATGTCGTCACGGGTGATGTAGCCGAGGCCGAATTTGCGGTTTCCGGCCATGAGCTGGCGCAGGCCCTGGCTTAATCGCTTGAAATAGGAATAGAGCCCCATTGCGCCCGTGGGGATGTCTTTGAACCTCTCTCCGTATTTTCTCTTAAGTTCCGGCGCGGTGACGAAGATCTCTTCGGCCGTTGTGCCGAAGCGCTCAACATAAACAGGGATCTGGCCCTCGGCGATTCGCTTGCCGATGGTCTTTCCGACCATGCTCGCGGCCATCGGGCCTCTGGCCATCCCCACAGCCTTGACGTAGGGCGCGCCCAGAGCAAGAGCCTTGAAAATCTGATCCTCGAAAGTAATCCCTCCGCCGAAGACGATGTCAGGAACGTATTCTCCAGCTTTGGCCAGCCTGTGGGCATACTGGTAGGTAAGCGACCAGATCTCGACGCCGGGAATGCCCCATTCGTTCATCATCCGCCAGGGGCTCATGCCTGTGCCGCCGCCGGCTCCGTCAACGGTGAGGAGGTCAATCTTGGCCTTGGAGGCGTATTTAACCGCTCGGGCCAGGTCAGCCGGCCGGTAAGCGCCTGTTTTGAGGAACACATATTTAGCCCCGGCCCGGCGAAGCTCTTCAACTCTCTTGAGGAAACTCTCTTCCTCCACCATGCCCAGCCTGGAGTGACGCTCGAATTCTTTGAAGCTTCCCTTCTCGAAAGCCTGGATGACACTCGGGTCATCGGGGTCAGGCAGGACGATGTAGCCTCTCTTTTTCAGCTCCTGCGCTTTGGCCAGGCTTTTGATCTTGACTTCACCGCCGATGTCCTTGGCGCCCTGGCCCCATTTGAGTTCAACGGCCTCGACGCCTAACTTCTCGATGACATATTCCTGGACTCCCAGACGGGTGTCTTCGACGTTAGCCTGAACGACAACAGTCCCATAGCCGTCGTCCTGCCACTCTTGAAAAAGCCCGACTCTCGTCTCCATGTCGGGTGAGCGGACAATCCGGCCGTTCTTGATCTCAGAGCCATCGTCCATGGCGCAGACGTTCTCGCCGACTGTCAGGATGGTTCCAGCCAGGGCCGTTCCCACGGCCAGGCCTTCCCAGTTCTGCTTGGCTACGTTGGTTGAGCCCATCCCGGAGATGATGAAAGGAAGCCGTAGCTTGATTCCCTTGTCCCGTCCGACGCGGGTCTCGACAGTGACTTTTTCAAACGTCGCTTTATCGCTGTCCGCCTCGACGCCGTAAGCGCCCACGGCCGTTCCCATGATGCTGAAGTGGGAGAGGTCGACCGGATAGTCCTTCTCCGAGGCCGCCGTGATGATGCCGAACGGCTGAGGGTAGAGGACCTCGGCGCCGCGGTAGGCAGATTTCCCGATCTCGCACATGCCGATGCAGCCGTCCACGCAGGTGACGCACATCCCGCTGAACGGGCTGATCGAGCCCTCGGTTCTGTTCTTGGTTAATGTCGCCGCGCTCCGGTTGAGTTTTGTGTACGCCATGATTACCTCCTCGTTTCCTCAATATCCTCAAAAGCAATTTTTGTCATTGCTTTGAATCGCCTATTTTTTCTTTTCGCCCGCCGGCGCCTCCCGGACGCAGGTCCCGCACCGCCCCGCATCGTACATCCAGCACTGGAGCTCGTTGTAGACGTCGAGACAGGTCGGGTCCATCGTCAGGCAGGCGTTGCAGACATCCGTATCTGCCTGCGGCCCTTGACAGCGGAGCTGGCAGGCCGGGCAGATGTACATGCAGCCGCCGCAGAGACGGCACTCCTCCGAGCGAAGGTTAAAAGGAGTGGATATTTTCTTGTTGTGGCCGCGGTTCTGGAACCCGATGGCTCGGCCATCCATCTGCTCGGCGCACATCCGGACGCAAAGCCCGCAGAGGATGCACTCCTCGTTTCGGACTTTAAACCGCATCCCGGTGACGCCGAACTTCGAGGCCAGGTCCTGGATTTTCTTTGAGTATGGGGCTACCGAGAGCATCAACTCGATCATCATCCGGCGGGCGTCAATAACCCGTTTTGTGTCAGTCCTGACGATCAAACCTTCTTCAGCTGGGTAGGTGCACGAGGACACGAGCTTCGTCCTCGGTTCTTCTCCGACCTCGACGAGGCAGAGCCGGCAGCCGCCGAAGGGACTCAACCCTTCGTTGTAGCAAAGAGTCGGGATTTCCAGGCCGTAGAACCTGGCCGTCTCCAGCAGCGTCCAGCCTTCTTCGGCCTTGACTTCGAGCCCGTTTAGCATGAGTGTGATCATGTTTTCCTCCCGAGCGCGTTCTTGCCCTCTTCGGTCTCCAGCTCGCACCTGAGACAGCGCCGGGCCTCCTGGATAGCTGTGGTCTCGGAGACTCCCAGTTCAACCTCCTTGAAGTTTTTCTTCCTGGCTGACCGCGGGAGCCTTGGCATTTTGGGCCGTTTCATCCGAGCCAGCTCTTCTTCGCTCAGTTCGACTGGTTCGATATAGGCGGAGGGCCTGGTGAGCCTGTATTCCCTCTCAACTTTTTTCCCCTCGAGGTACTTGGCGATGGATTCGGCCGCGATCTTGCCCGCAGCCATGGCCTGGACGACAGTGGCTGGCCCGGAAACCACGTCCCCTCCGGCAAAAACGCCGGCCCGGCCGGTCACGAATGTCTCAAGGTCAACCTCAAGAGTCCCCCATTTAGAGACGCTCAGGCCGTCTTTCTCCGAAAAGATCGTCGTGTCCGGCCTTTCGCCGATAGCCGGGACGAGCGTGTCGAGCTCGATCGTGAACTCAGAACCTTCAATCGGAACAGGACGCCGCCTTCCAGAAGCGTCCTTGTCTCCGAGCTTCATGCGGATGCATTCGACACCTCTCACCTTGCCGTTTTCAGTTAGCACTTTCACGGGAGCAACGAGAAACTGAATGTCCACGCCTTCCTCGAGCGCGCTCTCGATTTCCTCTTCGAAAGCGGGCATTTCGGCACGAGTTCTCCGGTAAAGAATCACAACTTTTTTGCAGTTCTTGTCCCGGACGGCAACTCGGGCTGCGTCAATGGCCGCGTTCCCGCCTCCGACGATGGCAACCCGTCTGCCCAGGGTCATTCCTTTGCCCAAGTTGACGGCCTCGAGAAGTTCCGCGGCCTGGATGACTCCCTCGGCGTTTTCTCCCGGGATTTCCATTCTGAGCGATTTATGGGCGCCCGTAGAGATAAAGACAGCTCTGAAGCCTTGAGCGAAGAGGTCATCGATAGAAAAATCCTTGCCCAGGGCAACGTTTGTTTTGATCGTCACGCCAGCATTCTTGATGTTCTCGATGTCGTACTCAAGGACGGTCTTGGGGAGCCTGTGATCGGGAATTCCTTTAGCCAGCCAGCCGCCCGCCACGGGCAGAGATTCGAAGATCG
>JARYMI010000041.1 GCA_029907205.1 Clostridiales bacterium | reverse complement strand
GACCTTGTCCACGGCTTCCTGGCTCATTCACACCCACTTTGAGTTCGATTTGACATCCGACAATCCCTCGCTTTATCATTCCCTACGATCGCGTGAGGTGAAATAGGTGCTGGGTTGCTCGTTTAGCCGCCGCACCAGAAAAACCAAATTCCTATTCTTTCATCGCCTTCATCATCGCCACGATCGTCTGGGCGGTCCCCCTGTTGATGATCGAGATGGTCATGGGGAAAACCACCCGCCTGGGCACGATCGGCGCCTTCAGGAAATTCGTCGGGCCGCGTTCCACCTGGATGGGCGCCTGGACGGGATTTTGCTGCATCTTCATCATGTTTTATTATTCGGTCGTCACCGGCTGGGCGATCCGCTATCTGACCTTCGGGGTCACGGGGGTCATCCGGAGAGGAATTGATTCAGAGGCCCTCTGGAAGCATTTCACCGGCTCGCCTGAACAGACCATCCTTTTTCATTTGATCGCCATCGGGATCGCCGGGTTCATCATCCTCAGAGGAGTCCAAAAAGGATTGGAGCGGGCGAACAAAATCATCGTTCCCAGCATCGTGGTCCTTCTGGGCGTGCTCATGGTCTGGGGACTGACCAAGCCCGGGGCCATGATGGGCCTGGAATACCTCTTCCGGCCCAGCCTGTCGGATCTCCTCGATGCCAAAGTCTGGCTCAACGCCTTCACCCAGGCCGCCTGGTCGGTCGGCGCCGGCTGGGGCCTGATGCTGACTTATGCAGTTTATATGTCCGAGAAAGATGATATCGGGGCCAACTCCTTCGTCATCGCCTTTGCCGACTCAGGTTCTTCTCTCCTTGCGGCGATGGCCCTTCTTCCCCTCGTTTTCGCCGTCTCCCCCAGCCAGGACGCCGCCGTCGAGGCCCTGCAGTCGGGGAATACCGGCCTAACGTTTATCTATCTGGCGAAATTTTTCCCCAACCTCCCGGCCGGTTCACTCCTGGCCGGCGTTTTCTTCCTGGCCTTGGCCATCTCCGCCCTGGCCTCGCTTCTGTCGATGGTTGAGCTGGCCGTGCTGAATTTGAGCGATGCCGGCATCAACCGGAAAAAAGCAACCCTGATCACCGCCGGGGCCGCTTTTCTTCTGGGAATTCCCTCCGCCTGGAGCGTCGCTTTCCAGGACAACCAGGACATGGTCTGGGGAGTCGGGCTCCTCATCTCCGGGGTCCTCTTTGCTTATGCGGTGTACAAGAACGGCATCAACAACGTCCGCGGAATGATCAACGAGAGCAGCTGGATCTACGTCGGAAAATGGTTCAATTGTTGTGTCATTGCTATCCCTATTATCTTCGTCATCGTCTTCGGCTGGTGGGTCTTTCAGGCGGTCACCTGGTATCCGACTTCGTGGTGGAACCCCTGGAAGACCTTGAGTCCGGGAACAATGGTCCTGCAGTGGTCGCTGCTGATGATCATGGTCATTGTCTTGAACAGATGGTTTGCCCGAAAGGTTCAGCCGGCCCATTCCCTTCCGCCGGGCGCGGTGAAAAAAGGCGAGGCGAGGCCATGAGCGGTCTGGGGGAGAGGCCAAGATGAGCGCTGCAGCCGTGATCATGATGGTCTTCATGCTGGGCGTCTATTTCGGCGGATTTATCTATTTCGCTCTGAGAAAGGGACCGAGAAGACCGGCCTCACGGGAATCGGCCGCGCCTCCTCCCGGGCCGAAAGTCACACCATAAATAGAATTCTCCCCTGCGGGTCTTACCTGGACAGGATGGTCAGGGACTCGAGGTGCGGCGTGTGGGGGAAGAAATCGAAGCTGCCCAGCCGCCGGAGCCGGTAGCCGTGTCCGGTCAGCAGGCTGAGATCGCGCGCCAAAGCAGCGGGGTTGCAGGAGACGCAGACCAGGTTCGGGATCTTGAGAGTCAGGATATGCTTCATCGCCGTGTTGCTGATTCCGGCTCTGGGGGGGTCGACAATGAGCAGCTCGAAACCGGGAAAGGCCTGCTCTTTCAGGGCCGACTCGACGCGGCCTTCGATAAACCGGCAGTTGGAGATGCCGTTGAGAGCGGCGTTTTCACTGGCGGCCTGGATGTTCAGGGGCTCGGAGTCGATACCCACGACTTCTCCGGCGGCGCAGGCGACCGAAATCTCGATCGATCCGGGGCCGCAGTAAAGGCCGAGGACTCTCCGGACTCCCAAACGCTTGACCTCGTCCTTAATCCGGGAATAGAGCAATTCTGCGCCCCCGGGGTTCGGCTGGAAGAAGGATTGGGGAGAGATTTTGAACTTCAGTCCGCCCAGGCGTTCTTCGATCCACTCCCGGCCGCCCAGGTGCTTTTTCCGGGCAAATTCAACCACGTCGGGAACCCGGTCATTTTCGGCCCACCAGAGGCTTTTTACCGAAGTGTATTCCGGCCGTAGCAATTCCGCCAGAAATTCCAGGTCGGCCGCCATCCCGCTCCTCGTGACCAGGACGGCCAGGACTTCGCCCGTGGCTTTTCCTTCCCGGAGGACGAGATTCCGCAAATGCCCCGAACCGGTCAGCGGATTGAAAGAATTGTATCCGCTGCTCTTGGCAAATTCGAGGACGGCGGGGAAGATGCCCTCTACGGCGCGGCTGAAGATCGGACACTGAGTCAGCCGGATCGTTCTTTTCCGGTATTTCTCCAGCGGCGAGGCTCTTTCACGGAGCCCGAGGAAAATTTCTCCTCTCTCGCTTCCAAAGGCGTATTCCATTTTGTTGCGATAGAAATAAGGAGTCGGAGAGGGAATGATGGGCTCAAGGGCGGCGTCCCGCAGGTCCAGCCGGCCGAGTGTTTGAAGAGTCCGAAGAAGGTATTTCTCCTTGAGTTCCAGCTGCCTTTCGTAGCGCAGGTTCTGGAAGGCGCAGCCGCCGCAAACCCCGAAATGAGGGCATTCAGGCTCGGCCCGGTCCGGGGAGGGTTGTTCGACGGCGGCCATCCGGCCGAAGCAGTGCTTTCTTTTCGCCTTGACCACGACCACCCGGACCCTGTCTCCGACCACGCCGCCGGGCACAAAAGTCACCGCCCCCCCGACCCTTCCGACTCCCCAATCATGCGGAAAGGCAATGTCGGTGACGATCATAACCTCTCCCGGGCTTTGAAATTCCCGCAACATCCTCCGGACCGTCTTCACGGGGAAGCCCACGACATTGTCGTAGTCGCCTTCGAGCTCGGCAACGAACTTGTCCCCCACTTCCTGCACTGCGTAGCTACCTGCCTTGTCCAGGAATTCGCCCTTTTCGATGTAGTTTTCAATCTGTCCGGCGCTCAACTCGCGAAAGGTCACGTGGCTGATCTCGTATCCGGTCAGGAGGCGCGCCTCGTCCTTTTTGTAGAGGGCCACGGCGGTGATCACCCGGTGTCTTCGGCCGGAGAGCATCTCCAGGATGCTCCTCGCTTCGGCGTTGCCTCGGGGCTTGCCGAAGGTCTCATCCCCGAGGTTGACGACTGTGTCCGCCGCGATAATCAGCGAGGACGGATATTTCTCGCCGACGTCCCGGGCTTTGGCCTCGGCCGCCCGGAGGGCGAACATGAGCGGATCAGTTTCCCGGAATTCTTCTTCATCCACCTCACTCGGGATGATCCTGAAATCGGCGACGATTTGCTTGAGCAGCTCTTTTCGGCGGGGGGATTGGGAGGCCAGGACGACGTCCATAAGCTCAGGAGCGGCGCTTTTCGTCCCAGACTCTCAGCAGATAATCTTTCTGTTCTTCAAACTGCAGGGCCTGCTCCTCGACCACCTTCTCGGCCGCCTCCGAATTCATGTCCCAAGTCTCGCGGACAAAGGATGCCACCCGGGCGTAATAGAGCGGAGTGACGAGCTCGATGATCTTGAAGCGGTTGCGGGTCCAGGCATGGAAGGTGGCCGCAAGCTCATACAATATCTGGATCCAGATTTCGGTAGGGAGGTGGAAATCCCGGGCGCCCAACTCGCTGGCGCTCTGAATAGCGCCGAAACAATCGGCACAGAAAATTTCTTTCCACAGAGAAGAGAAATGTTGATACCCGACCTTGAATTTCTCGATCAATCCTTCCAGGTCGACGCTGACGGGCTCAGGTTCGATCGAATTCTGTGGCCCGAAGGTCGCCACGGGCTCGCTTCCTTTGACCGTCTTCCAGTAGTTTTCGAACCGCTCCATAAGCGAGAAGAGGATATACACCACCTGGCGGAACATCGGCCCCAGATGCTGGGCCGGGTCCTTGGCGTCGTGGATCTTCACCCCGAGGTTGGACTGGCAGACTTTAAAGCTTTGGGTGATGGCCGTGGTGGTCATCCAGATGTCGATACCGTAGCGGGCGACGTCGGTCTCCCAGACATCCTGCTCGGCATAGAACTTGGCGACCTCTTTTGAAAAGGCGAAGTCCCCGCCGATGGGCTGGCGGATCCGTCTGCCGTAGAGGGCTCTGGTTAGGTTGTAGACGATGTTGTTGGTGATCGTCCCGTCGTATTTGTGGCGGAGATAGACCGGTGCGACGAACTGATATCCTTGGCTGAGCACGGGGTCGAGGAGAGAGTGGATCCAGTCTGAGGTGATGCTCCGCAGGTCGGCATCGACCACCACGCAGGCTCGGGACTGGAGCGCCCGCGCGGACTCGAAGACGGAGCGGAGAGCAGTCCCCTTGCCGGCGGGCCCCCGGTAGATGGAGACGATCTTTTCCTGCCAGGGCTTGATCTGGAAATCCCTGGCCGCCTCGCGGGTGTCGTCGGTGGAGCCGCCGTCGGCGATGAGAATCACACTGCGCAAGTCCCGGTAATACTTGTCGAGCCCGTGGGTGACCATCTGGATGACGTGGGCGATCGTTTTTTCGTTGTTGTAGCAGGGGATGCCGACGAGGAGGTCGGCGCTTCGGATCTCTTCGATCCGCTTGGCGGTATAACCGCGCAGGGCCGTAAAATAAGCCATCGCTCTTTCTCCTTAGATTATATAAGCCGATTTTCAAGCTGACACCGCACGGCCATGAAGCCCGGGTCAGTGCTTTTTCGTATCTGTATTACTATCTTAACCTATATCCGGCAGGAGGCACAAGGACTTAATTCCGGCGGGAAGAATTTTTGATTCCGCGACAGGACCCGCCCCCCATAAAAGAAATGGAGATTCAATCATTCCGGCAGATTATTCTTTGACGCCGGAGCGCAAAGTCTGGTATCTTATGACCGCAGGCGGAGCAAGCGGCTGCTTCTCGGACCGTTCGTTTCGCTCCGTCTCAATACAATTCGCCGGAATGTCCAATGGAAAACAAGATTCTCGTTTTTACCGACCTGGACGGCACCCTCCTCGATCACTCCACCTATTCCTTTGCTGCAGCGCTGCCGGCGATCAAGGCACTCCGCCAGAAGAAAATTCCGCTAATCATCAGCACCAGTAAAACCAGGGCGGAGGTTGAGGAAGTGCGCCTCGCGCTCCGGAACGGCGACCCGTTCATCGTGGAAAACGGGGGGCGATTTTTATGCCGGAAGGATATTTTCCGGGCCAAATTCGTGGGGCGAAGGAAGATCCTCCATACCTGGTCATCGAATTCGGCACCCCTTATGACAAACTCTTGGAAGCTTTTTCCTGTATCAAAGATCGTCTGCCGGGAAAAGCAAAAGGGTTTGCCGACCTGTCCGTCAAAGAGGTCGCTGAACTCACCGGTCTTTCCCGCCCTGAAGCAGCCCTGGCCAAGAAAAGGGAGTACGACGAAGCCTTCCTGGTAGAAGATTCCTCTTTCATCCCGGCAATCGAAAGAGCGGCGGCGGCCTGCGGATTGAAAATCACCCGGGGCGGACGGTTCTTTCATCTGACCGGCGATAATGATAAGGGCAGGGCCGTCCGTCGTCTGCAGGCCCTTTTTGTCCGAACGGCAGGCGGCCCTCTGCGCAGTATCGGACTCGGCGACAGCCAGAATGACCTGCCGCTTCTCGAGGCCGTGGATATTCCCGTCCTTGTCCAGAAGCCGGGCGGACAATACCACTCGGCAGTCCACGTTCCTCGTCTGATCTACGCGCCCGGCGTGGGGCCGGCGGGCTGGCGGGCGGCGGTCCTGGAACTCGTCGGCCGCTCGGGCGGCTGATTCTCGCTAGAAAGGAGGACATTATGGCCGATTTTCACCAGACGGGAGTCGTCACCACTTTCCATCGTCTCGGCGCGATCAAACTGGAGCGCATGGAAGAAGAACTCTTGGAGTTCAATCGACATCGTCCGATTGCCCTCGTCCTTCCCATCACCCCCGCCGAGCTGGCCGCTCCGGCTATCCAGGGCATCATGAAGAACCTCAAGGAGATCCGCTATCTCAACGAAATCGTCATCACCCTCGGTCGGACCGAGGAGAGAGAACACTTCCTCCAGGCGCGGGAGTTTTTTTCCTCGCTTCCACAGAGACACCGCATCATCTGGGCCTCTGGGCCGTCGCTCAAAGACTTGTACAAGCGTCTGGAGGAAATGGACCTGTCCGTCGGCGGAGACGGAAAGGGACGGTCCGCCTGGATCGCCTACGGTTACATCCTGGCCCGCGAGGAAAGCCGGGTGATCGCCCTTCACGACTGCGATATCGTCAACCACTCCCGCGAGCTGGTCGGCCGCCTCTGCTATCCAGTCGCCTCTCCCAGCATCGATTACGCTTTCTGCAAAGGATATTATGCACGCGTGACGGACCGGATGCACGGCCGGGTTACAAGATTATTCATCACGCCGCTCGTCCGCAGCTTGAAGAGGCTTTTTGGGAATGTTCCCTTGTTGGCCTATCTGGACAGCTTTCGCTACCCCCTGGCTGGAGAATTCTCCATGCTGGCGGAGCTGGCCAGGATCAACCGCATCCCCAACGACTGGGGCCTCGAAGTGGAGACGCTGGCCGAAGTCTACCGCAATTACTCCCTGCGCCGGATCTGCCAGGCCGAGCTCTGTGAAACCTACGAACACAAGCACCAGCCGCTCTCGGCCGAGGATCCACGGACGGGCCTGATGAAGATGTCCATCGATATCGCCAAGGCCTTCTTTCGCAACCTGGCCATCGAAGGGGTCGTCCTCAGCCAGAGCGCCCTCGGAACCCTGATCATCAACTACCAGCGCACGGCCAAAGACACCATTAAACAGTACAGCGATGACGCCGCCATCAACGGCCTGACCTTCGATTATCATCAGGAGAGCGTGACGGTGGAATCCTTCACCCGCGCCGTTCAGATGGCCGGCCAGGCGTTCCCGGAGGACCTGCTCTACTCGCCCCTCATCCCGAGCTGGAACAGGGTGATCTCCGCCATCCCTGACTTCTTCGACCTGCTCAAGGCCGTGGTCGAGAAAGACAACGCGAGCTGAATGAGGACGAGAATCGCAGTTTGGCCGAATGAGCTGAAAAAGCTCGGGCTATCTTGGACGTTTAGGTCAGCCGCGCAAGCCGCCGAAGTCGACGTAAACGAGACAACGATAAATAGGGCCCGCTTGCGCAGAAAAGCTCAGCATCATGAGGCGGAGATTCCCGACGCGGGAGTCCGTCTTTTCGTGATCCTGGCGCTGCTCGCATTCCTCTTACCGCTTCTGCTCCCGTCGCCGTCGTTTGCTTCTTCCCCAGTCGAGAAGGATACGGCGGCTGCTCTCCTGGCCTATTTGGACGCCGCCAACAAGAATTGGAATTTTCAGGGTTCGGTGCTTGCGGCCAGGGACGGCGATGTGGTGCTCAAACGAGGAGTCGGGCTGGCCGATGTGAAGGCAGACCGGCTGAACACCCCTTCCACCAGGTTCCTGGTTGGTTCTATCACCAAGACCTTTACGGCCGCTGCCGTTCTCCAGTTGGAAGAGAGGGGGCTTCTCAGTCTGAAGGATCCCGTCGTCAAGCATCTCTCCGGATATCCGAAAAAAACGGGGGCCCGAATGACAATCCACCACCTTCTTTCGCACACCTCCGGCGTCCCCGAATTGGCCGCCGCTCCTGGGCGGCTCGGAGATCTCGCAAAACCCAGAAAACCGATGGATTTAATCGCCCTGTTCAAAGATCGGCCTCTCGATTTCGAGCCTGGGGAGAAGCACCAGTACAGCAATTCGGGATACGTGATTCTGGGAGCGATTATCGAGAAGGCCTCCGGCCAGTCCTATTGCGAATATATTCAGGGTCATATCTTCCGCCCGCTTGGAATGAAAGACAGCGGCTGCTGTGAGGACTACAACGACCGCCCGGATTTCGCTAGAGGATACGTCGAAGGACGTGACGGCAAACTCATGCCGGCTCCTTACGTTCATCCCTCGCTGGGTTATGCCGCGGGCGCACTGCATTCGACCGTGGGGGATATGCTCAAATGGGATCAGGCCCTCTCTTCTAATAAAATTCTGTCCCGGGCCTCGCTCGATAAAATGTTCAGGCCCGTCAAGGACGATTACGGTTACGGCTGGCTGATCACGAGAACCTTCGGACGGGAGGATGTTTTTCACGGCGGAGGCACCCCGGGCTTCAGCGCCTGGATCGAGCGCTGGCCCGAGGAGAAAATGTTTATCGCCGTGCTCAGCAATACGGCCGGCGCTCCGGCGGGGGAGATCGGGCGCAGCCTGGCGGCTATCCTGTTCGGTGAGAAATACGAGCCGCCGCGCATCCGCGGCGCAATTCAGTTGAGCGCCGAGGTCCTGGAAGACTATGTCGGAGTATACAAGATTGACGCTGAGAATTTCCGCGTCATCAGCCGGGAGGACGGATCTCTGTTTGTGGCGCGAAACGACGGGCGCAGATTCCCGATTCTTCCTTTTGCCAGGGATGAATTCTTCTTCCCGACTGACAAGGGGGCTTCTCTGCGCTTCACCAGGGACAAATCCGGACGGATTGACGGGCAGGTTTTTCACCAGCTCGGGGTTGACGAAAAGGCAGTCAAACTCAGCCAGGCCGAAGCGAAGAAATAGCACCGCTAAAGCCGCCAGGAGTATTTGCCTCCTCGTAGGGATACGGTATCGGCTTTGACTTTCCCCCGGAGTTAGTCTATATAGTGCCTCGAGAATCACATGGAGAGTCGGCTCGAATTCCTCCCGCTCTTGTTTGTCCTCTTTTTGACCTTTCTCGTCCCTCCCCTGGTTTCCCGCATCCGCTGGCTGCCCGTGGTGGTCAGCGAAATCATCGTCGGAATGATGATCGGCAAGTCCGGTTTCAATCTTGTCAAGCCTGATGCGACGCTCGATTTTCTAGCCGAGGTCGGGCTGGCCATCCTGATGTTCCTCGCCGGGCTGGAAATCGATTTCAACCTGGTGCTGGCCAGACCGCCCGGCAGCCGCCGTCGCAGGATCAGCCCGATCGTCTTCGCTACGACCGGCATGGTCATCACTCTCGTTCTGGCCGGGCTGATTTCCAGCCGTCTCGCTTCTTATGGATTGGTCAACGATCCCTGGATGGTCGGACTCATCCTGTCCACGACATCCCTGGGAATCGTGCTCCCGGTGCTCAAGGATGGGGGATTGAGCGGCGGGCAGTTCGGCCAGACAATCCTCCTCTCCGCGCTGTTCGCCGACTTTGTCACTATGTTCCTGATCACCGTCTACGTCGCGCTCAAATCCACCGGGCTTTCTCTCGATATCCTGCTTGTCGTCGTCCTCTTTGTCGCCGCGCTGATCGTCTACCGGCTTGGCCGCGCGATCGCCCACAGGTCGGCCGCTGAACCCATCCTGGAGGATCTCTTGCCCCTGCCTTCACAGACAAGGCTCCACGGAGCGATCGCTCTCCTCTTTGCCTTCGTGATCCTTTCTTATTTCCTGGGCACGGAGATGATCCTGGGAGCTTTTCTTGCGGGTTCGGTCATCGCCCTTCTCGGCGGGTCTGGGCTGGCGGCTCTGCGGGGCAAGTTCGATGCCATCGGGTTCGGCTTTTTCATCCCCCTGTTTTTTCTGACTGTCGGGATCAATTTCAACTTCGGTTCGCTGATCAGAGATCCACAAGTGATCTACCTCGCTCCAGTGATGCTGATTTCGGCCTACCTGGTCAAAATTCTTCCCAGCCTGGTTTTCAAACTCGGATTTTCCTGGCGGGAGACCTTCGCCGGCGGCATCCTGCTTTCCTCCCGGCTCTCTTTAATCATCGCTGCAGCGGGGATCGGGTTAAGGCTGGGAGCCATCAACGAATCGACGACCGCGGTGTTTATCATAACGGCCGCCGTGACGTCGACTTTTTCTCCTGTTCTCTTCCACAGTCTGATCCCGACGCGCCGGGCGAGCGAGAAAAGCGCCATTGCCATCATCGGAGCGGACGAGGACGCCGTCCAGGCCGGCCGTGAACTCGCTGCCCGTAAAGAAAAGGTCCTATTTATCGTCAGAGAATCCTCCGCTAAAGACATGGTCGAGGCGGCCGGATTTTCCTCGATTCAACTTGACGGCCTCCCCGGAAGCCTCCGCACAGCCAGGCTTCCCCAGCTGAAAAGCCTGCTGGTCATGACTCCATCAGATGATGAGAATGCGTCGATCTGCCGCGTTGCCACTGCGATGGGTCTTCAGCACGTCGTTGTCCTTGTCAATCACGCCTCGAGGTTGCGGGATTTTAAGGACATGGGCGTCCAGATTTTCGCCCCCGGCCTTTTTCGGGCCAGCCTGTTGGCCCTCATGGCTCGAAATCCGGACCTGTTCAACTTGCTGATCTCCACCCGGGAGGACCACCTGATTACGGAAATCCCCGTGTTCAACAGGCAGGCCGCGGGACGATCACTCCGGGAGCTCGGGCTCGGGGGGGATATCCTCATCATCGCCATCAAGCGGGGCGATGATTATCTTGTTCCGCGAGGAGACACAAAGCTTGAAGAAGGCGACTGGATCACGGTTTACGGAGAATCCGAGCAGGTGGATAAACTGAAATCCAGGATGGAATAATCCCGGCCGAATTGATTTTTCCTACTCGAAGCGCTCTCTTTTGGGGGGATTGTTTTTCGACCTTGGCAGGCCGGGCAGACCGTCTTCTCGGTCAACAAATATCGTCTGGGTGGGATAGGCGAATTCAATTCCCTCTTTTTGGAAGCGGTTGAAAATGGCTAGGTTGATGGCTTGCTGGGTATCCATATAGGCGCCGTAATCCGGAGTTTTTAGAAAATAGACACTTTCAAAGACCAGCGCGAAATCGCCGAACTCCTTGAAGTGTGAGCGGTCAAAGCGGGCCAGTTCCTGGGATTCGATGATATCCTGAATGAGATGAGGGATCGCGGCCAGTTTTTCGGCCGGCGTCTGATAGACAACTCCCATCGTGAAAACCACGCGGCGTTCTTCCATGCGCTGGTAATTCTTGATCCGGCTCTTCAGAAGGTCGCTGTTGGCGAAGACGAGCTGCTCGCCGTTGAGGCTGCGGAGGCGGGTTGTTTTCAGGCCGATATGCTCCACGGTTCCCGTCAAATTGTCGACGATAATAAAATCGCCGATCACGAACGGCTTGTCCAGGACGATGGACATGGAGGCGAACAGATCTCCCAGAATGTTTTGGACTGCCAGGGCGATGGCAATGCCGCCCACTCCCAAGCCGGCGACGAGAGCGGTCACCTGGACGCCGAGATTATCCAGGGCCAGAATGGCCACGATGGACCATAGCACCAGCCGGAGAATAAACCCAAGAGCGGCGAACGTCATCAGGCTGGCCGTATCCTCCTCCGCTTTTTTTCTCTGTTGGTAACGCCGCACCAGGTGATCGAATATCGTGCTTCCCCAGAGGGCCCCCTGAACAAGAAGGGCAATCGTCATGAGTTTGTTGACGACGAGCTTGACGGCGCCAGGAAGAACCAGAAATAGGGAACCAATATAAATCGCAACGAGGATCAGAAAAAAATATTTTGTGCGGTCAATGAGGCCGGCAGCCAGGTCGTCAAGACTGGTTGTTGTCCTCTCGGCAAAGGCCTTCACTTTCCTGTGGGCGACAGCCTTGAAAAGGCGTAGAATGAGAAAAGCGATGAAGGCAATTCCCAGTCCAATCAGCCAGTTTTTTAGGGTATTGTGGTAGAAAGACCGTTCGAAGAAAGTCATTTCCTCCTCTGTGTTGCGACCAACATGATTCTTTTTTTGTATCATGATGAAAGCGATGAGTCAAAAATTCAGGCGGCCAAGCAAGCAGCTTTTTTTATAGGATTCCGATGGGCCGAGGCTGACCAGTGCGAGAAAGATATTCCCGGAACTCTCATTTCAAGGCGATCGAAGCGAAGGCTTTTACAGCCGATAGTAGCCGGACCATAGTCCGTGGAAAAAATGGCGGGCGTTCAAGCCGAGGTTGCGCGTGTTGTAGCCCCCTTCCTGGACGATCAGCGTGGGCAGCTTGAGACGGCCAATCAGCCGGCCGTTGGTCTCAAAATCCCTGGCCCGCAGCGGCCAGTTCCCGGTGGGATCCCGTTTTGCCGCCGGGTAAGCATTTCTATTTAGGGGCGTGAAGGTGTCGATACAAAAGTAACCGGCCCGTGTTGGAAGGTCCACGGGAGGACGTGCTGCGTTCCGCAAGGGAAAAACATAGGGATAGACCGATTCGTCCGGCCCCAGGCTGGCGCAGACTTTCTTGAAGTAATTCACAAACTGGCCGTCGTGGACCTGACGGATGAATTCTTCGGAAAAAGTCCTGATGTGTTCGCGCTCGAAGAGGTCGGTCCTTTCGATCTCCCTTAAGATTGTATCGATCCGCACGGGTGACTCGACATATCCTCGTTCATGGATATGATGGATGCTGTGGGAATCACTGACCACCAGGCTGATCCGGCGATCGGGGGGAATCCCGTGCTTCACGGCCGCATGGATCGACTCGGGCTTGATATATCGCGGCTCGCGCAGCCGGATCGGATCGTCGGCAATAGACGCTCCCACCATGTCGATATAGCCAGGAGGGCAGGAAACACCGTACTTTCGTTCCAGAATGGCCCGGACGACGGCGCGGGCCACCTCGCGACGGAGCGGGATTCCTTGGCCGAGGTCATCAAAAACAAGGTAGGGCGGGCAAACATCGGTCGGCTTGATCGGCGTTTCATAGGCCGTGTTGATGATGGGGTAGGCGCCGTATCCCTCGTAAAAACGAAGCCGAGAGGCATTGTCCCTGAGGATTTCCTGAGACACCTGGCATAGCCGCGGGTCGTCAGGAAGGCACTCGAAAAAAATGCCCAGGACGTTGAGCGCCTTGGCCTCTTCACGGACGCGCTCGTACAGGGCCCCGCCGATGCCCCCGCCCATCATCTTCTTGGAGGTGGAGATAAAGTCCAGATAGCAGAACCTGAGAACGGGCGCGTGGAGGAGAAGGGCGAAGCCCTTGACATTCCCCTTGATGTCGTCAGCGACAAAAAGGAGAGAACGGAATTGAAATTTGAATGGATTGAGAAGCATCTCGGGAAGATTCTGAATGTCCGCCTCAGGAAGGAGAGGAAATTGCTCCCGCAGGATCACCTGAACCTGGAGGATTTCCTTGCGGTCGATCGGTGTCAGGTCGTCAATGATTCTTCGAATTCTAATCATCCAAGACCTCGAAGGCTACCCCGCCTTCCAGTCGACCATACTCTTGACCGAATTCGCCGAGAACAGACACGAAGCCCGAAGGGCAGACAGGTGCGCCCGCTGGGAAGACTTTTGGAAAAAGAATGAGTCGCCGAATTTCAAAGGTAGTTCTGTTCGAAGCGGGAGATGTCTTCTTGAGTTCCCAAGACCAAAAGCGTATCTCCTTTTTCGATCTTGATGTCTGGAGACGGGTTGAAAATGATATCTTCTCCGGGTTTCTTGGTCGCCACAACGATGACATTGGCGACCCGCCTGAGATCGCAGCTTTTGAGGGTCTGTCCGGCGATTCTGGCTCCGGTCTTGACGACGAATTCCTCCATGAAAAGAGCCAGTTCCTTGCGCCGAATGATGAGGTCGACGAAATCCACGACCGTCGGCCGGATCAGGGCCTGGGCAATCCTCAACCCGCTGATGCTATAGGGAGAAACAACCTTGTTGGCACCGATCTGCAGGATTTTCCTTTCGGCTTCGTCATCCATGGCCCGGGCGATGACGAACAGCGAGGGATTCAAGAGCTTGACCGTCATGACAAGGTAAAGGTTGTCAGGGTCAGTTGGCAGAAGCGCCACCAGCCCTTTGGCTCTTTTGATCCCGGCCTCAAGCAGGATTTCTTCCTGGGTGGCGTCCCCTTCGATAAAACAACAACTCCCCTTTTCCTTGAGCTCTTCGAGCTTTTCTTCGCTGCTGTCGATGACGATAAAGGGGACTTTTTCCTCCTCCAGCCGTTCCCTCACGATTCGGCCCATCCGGCCATGCCCGCAGATGATAAAATGGTCTTCCAGTTTTGTTGCCCTGTTTTCCATCCTTTTTCTCCGCCAAAACCTGCCCAGACCTCCCTCGTAGATAATCTCGCCAAACTTGGTGAAAGCAAAGATCGCCGTTCCGGCGCCGCCAAGGATGACAAAGATAGTGAAGATTTTTCCGGTCGCGGAAAGTTCGCGGACCTCTCGAAAGCCCACGGTGAAAATGGTGATGACCGTCATGTACAAGCTGTCAAGAACCGGCCATTCTTCGATCAGATGATAACCGACGGTGCCGAGGAAAATGATGATCAGAAGGAGGGCCACAGGTTTCCACATGGCGATCTCATTATATTGCGACTACCTCGGTTTTCCAAGGAAATTCATCCCGTGGCTAAACTTTCCTTTAGAAAAAGGCCACGCCACGGCGGCCGGGATGACAGACATTGCCTGCCCCAAGGGCTTCCGGGAAAAGGATAAGATTTTTTTGGGAAGGACCGACCCCCGGCCCTAAAACTGCTCATTTGGCCGGATCCTCCGGATACAAAATTCATCCTAACTATGGACTATTCGCGCTTGCGGCTCGCTTATAAGCGACAATCGCTGGCCGATGTCTATGTGTCCCGCCTCGCTCTGTGCCAGGCCGCAAAAAAGGATTCCGCGAATGCCCTTCGCAATCTGTTGATTGCTTCCACGTTCGGCGTTCTGTCCGGATTCTTATAGAGCCGTTCATTGGTCTCCTGAATGATCGCCGGGACTCGATGGCCAACCCGACCGAGAGCGTTGACTGAATGTTCAGCACAAATGTGGCCGTAAACAGTGGAGTATTCCGAACTGTTGACTGTGATTTTGACATCCGGGAGGCGCTTCTGGAGTTCGTTCGCGTAGGCTTCAACATAGACATCGGGAGAGAAGCATGTTGGTTTTTCATCCAGACGGGAATGCTGGAAGTTCATCAGGTCGATTTGATTGTCTGCCATTCCTCGAGCCGTCACCGTGGAATGTCCGTCAAAAAGAAAATCCGCCCCTGCAGCGATCGTCTCTTCTATCGTCCTGTGAAAGCAGGAGATACTTGTCGGATAGCCTTTGGCGAAGCTCGTCGTTTGGCTGCTGGTTCTCTTTGTAGATTGGCTGTCCGCGGACATCGCTCAAAGGGACACAGTCCTCCAGTATGTCAGGATGTCTGTTGGCTTCCAGAATGAGACTGCAGTAAGGGAAGACGATATGTTTGTTGTCCAGGAAATCGCGGAAATCGTAGAGCCAGTTTGTATACCAATCCACATTCTGCACCAGTGCGGGGAATTTCTCATTCAGGCTCTCCAGCGGAATCTCGCTGGGAATGACGATCCCGCTGTGGGGGATGACGACGAGGAGTTCTCTCAGTATCATCTGATGGTTAGAATCAGCCGGCGGCCTCTTTTTTCTTAGACAGCTGAAAGGTCAGCGTCTTGGATTTGGCGATGGAGACGTGCCCTCCGATCGGGATGACCGGCATATTCCGTGTGATATTGTGGCCGAAATTGGGCACCAATAGAATTGGGAGCGGATAGCCCAGCTTTTGACGTCTTTTCAGAACCTCGGCCAGGTAGATTTTCAGGAATAACAGGGCTCTCTTTTGAAAATTTTTGCCTCGTGCGGTGTGTCTGTCTTTAGACAGAGAACCGATCACCAGGCCCCTGATTTTTTTAAAAATCCTATGCCGTCTCAAGGCTGCCAGCAGGCGGTGCAGGTCTTCCAGGTCAATCTCGAGATCTTCAATAAAAAGGATGTGCTTTCTCCAGTTCATCCTTGGCGGATTTTCCCGGTTTAAAAAGTTTACAAAAGTCGTGAGGTTCCCACCGATGGGAATCCCCGAGACTTTTCTGGCAGGCGGAGAAGTCCTTCGCTAAGCTTTTCAACAAGCTCTTCCCGGATGTGTCGATCATGCTCTGCTTCCTCAGGATTGCGACAGATGATGTAGCGGCGTCCCTCAAGCATCACCTCTTTGGCCTCAAGCGACTCATCCACTTTCTCGAACCGGCCCCGAGAACACAGCACCTTGTCCCGAACTTCAGTGAGCCCTCTCAGTTTCACCCCCACCAGATACTTATACTCTGCTTTTTCTATAGCCTTGAGATTATCTTCACTCACCATGCCCCGATCACACACAAAAATGCAGCGCTCAAACTCAAACCGTTTCACCCTCCCAAGCATCTCCTCCACTGTCCGCACGTCCATCGTGCTTCCAGGAAAAACCGACGAACACACCGGCAGCCCATCCCTATCTGTAACCAGCCCCACAATAATCTGTTTCCGGTCGCTCCTGCAGTCTCGGCTGTACCCGTACTCAAAAAGCTCCGATTCCCCAGCCCCCTCCACATACGTCGAGGTGGTATCATAAAAAATCACATCCACCTTGCGGTTGAAAAGTGTCCGCGTCTTCCAAAAAAGCTCATCCTCAATCTCATCCTTTGAGTCCTCAAGAAAGTCCAATCCCCTGTAAAAATGCTGAAGCTCCAACCTCTCACTCCCAGGAAAATAAATGTCCTCCCGCACCCACTCATCCACAGCCAGCTTGCTCATCGGCTCACACAACCGGTTCACAACCATCACCACGATTGCATCCGCTACAGGCGCAGTGTATTTCCGTTTGCGCAGTTTGCTGCGGAGAACCTCCACCACTCCCAGCTTCCTCAACAAAGCCTGAATCACATACCCGCCTCCAAAACTTCGAGACCAGACAATCTCAGAATCAATCCCTAAAGCATCTGTGCCTTCATTGAGATAACGGAGAATGGTGGAAGCCAGGGTCAGCATCTTCTCCCTATTCAGTTCTGTGACCTTGCCAAAACTGTAGATGAATTTATGCGTAGAGTGTCTTCGTTGAGGATTCCATTGGGACTCCACCAGATGGAGATATGTCACTTGCTTTCCGGATCGGTTGATGACGGAGCTACTCCCCAAAAACTGGACAGGGGGTATAAGTGGATTTTGAGCCTGCCATATCTCAGATGGAGGTATGGTATGCTATCAGGCATGAGAAAGACGTACGATGCGGCGTTCAAGGCCAAAGTGGCTTTTGAAGCGGCCAAGGGGGAGAAGACGATTGCCCAGTTGGCGAGCGAGTATAGGGTT
>JARYMI010000040.1 GCA_029907205.1 Clostridiales bacterium | reverse complement strand
GGAACGGCGTTAAGAACCTGAACGGGAGCGAGGCGCGTGGCGGGCGATCGTCTTCCAAGGCCTTTTATGTTTACCACGCTTTTCGTCACAGAGCCGTCCCCGTGTTGACTTGACTTGGGCCGAATGATATAAAAGAGAAAAAGGAGGCCGTATTCTTTTGGAGGATGGCCACGTGGGAGGGATAGTCCGGGGGAATCCCGGGGAGAGGGTCGCGTGAAAAAAATAAAATCACTGGCTCTCCGACATTTCGAGACGACACTCATCATCCTCATCCTCCTCGGGATTGTCGCCATCGCCTTCCTCGTTCAATACAAGATCGCCTTTCTCAATTTCTTCTTTTTGCCCGTCATCCTGGCGGGCTATTACCTCGGGAAGAGGCAGGCTGTTTTGGCTGCTTGCCTTTGCGTTCTCCTGATAACGCTTTACCTCATTTTCACCCATGTTCTCGTGAACAAAACCCCTTCTCTCAGCCTGGATGAAATTCTCAACATCGTAACCTGGGCTGGGTTTCTCATTCTGACAGGCGGCGTTATCGGCACGATCGCCGAGCAGAGGGAAGCGAGGCTCAAGAATCTCGAACGGGCTTATATCGGCGTTCTGGAGATCCTGCTCAAATACCTGGAGGTCGCAGACGAAAAAAAGCCGCGCTCGTTGAGAGTTTCCCTTCTGGCGGGCAAAATCGCCGCTTCGCTCGGCTTGGCAAAGTTTCATATCGAGAATATCAAATCGGCGGCGTTGCTTCTTGAAGCCGGAGACCTGCGGTCCAACATCCCGCTCTACGAGAGGGTGGCCAGTTTTATGGAAGCTGAAAGCCGGCGAGCTGATAAGCGGCTTGAGGACAAAGAAAAAGTCCTGCTCAAGACGACAGCCTCCCTGCTTAAAGAAGTGGAGCCGCTTCTCCGGGCCTACTTCTATTATTACGTTGAGGAAGCCGACATAATAGATAAAGACTTGAACAGCATTCCCATCGGAAGCTGCATCATCGCCTTGGCTGACCTCTATGACCGCATCACGACAGGCTTGGCGGCGCCTCAATGGAAGGACAGAGTGAAGTCTCCGGAAGATCTCCAGGAACTCTCCGGACGGGCCTTTCCTCAGTCGGTTGTGAAGGCTCTTTTCCAGGTGACGGGCGCTCTTTGAGCCGGAGAGGTTTTGTCGTCGTCGGGGTTGACCTGGCCGGGGTTCCCCGTAGGCCGAGCGGCATCTGCCTGCTCAAACCGCCAGGCGCTATGACCACTCTTCTTTATGGCGACGAAGAAATTCTCGCTTTCGTCCAGCGCAGCCGGCCTTCTCTTGTCGCCGTAGACGCTCCTCTTAACCTGCCGCCGGGAAGGCGGTCGATGGCTGAACAGAACGGTGTTCATTTCCGCCCTTGCGATGAAGAACTCCGGCGCCGGAAGATTCCCTTTTTCCCTATAACTATTGGCCCGATGAGGACGCTCACGGAAAGGGGAATGGGGCTCAAGAGGCGACTCGAGCGGCATGGCTTTCGGGTAGTCGAGATTTACCCCGGCGGTGCTCAAGATGTCTTAGGCATACCCAGAGCCAGGAGGAATCTGGCTGGCCTCAGACAAGGACTGCTCCGCCTGGGCCTCAAAGGCCTGAAAAAAAATGTTACCTGCCACGAGCTGGATGCTGCGACAGGAGCTTTGGTGGGACTCCTTTTCCTCCAGGGCAAGGCAGAGGTCCTGGGCGATTTCCGAGCAGGCGCCATCATCATGCCGCGGCCAGGTCCGGTCCGTCGCCCTTGGTCACGAGGAAAGACTGTCTGAAGGCAGAGCTTTTTCGCGCCTGACCGGGCCGATCACCCGGAAAACCCGCGGCAGGACCCGGATTTCTACTTTGTCCATCGTGTCCAGGTATTCGCCATGGTACTGGACAGGGAGGTTCTTACCACGGAGGATTAACTTTTTGGCCTTGTAGTGTTTTTGTCTTCGCTGCCAGATGCCGAAGAAAATCAAGGGAAGGAGGAGCACGTATTTGAAGCCGCTCATCTCGAAAAAAGTGATGTCCAGGTAGCCGTCTTCGAGGCTGGCACGGGGAGCAATATGCCAGCCGTAACCAAAGTAGTTGGATTTTGCGACAACACAGTCAAAGACCTTGAGGCGGAAGGTTTTTCTGCTGAAGGACCTCCCCTGGTCATCAACTCCTTCCTCAAGTTCGGCCTCAAGCTCCCAGCGGGGCAGTTTAAAGAGGATCGTCCCGGCGCGGACATGGCCCCAAAGGCCGCGGGTCCGGCGCAGAATCTTCTCCTGAGTCACCCGGGCCGTGGCGCCGATGCTCGCGAACCCGGCGAGCTTTCCTCCGATGTCCATCAACTCAATGTCTCTCGTGCTCCCTTCATGGAGGACACCGATCGCCTTTCTGATGTTTTTGGGAATGGCCAGAGATTGGCGGAAAGCGTTGCCGCTGCCGAGGGGGATGATGCCCAGGGTGATTTCTTTTTCCTTGCCGGCTTCTCTGATTCCTTGGAAGACGTCGGCGATGGTTCCATCTCCGCCGACGGCAATGAGGGTCTTGCAGTCTGTGCAGAGGTCGCGGACAAGCCTGATTGTGTTGTCTTTATCGGCCAGCACATCGAAGAAGCGGCCGGGCAAATTCTTTTTTAGAAACCCGTGCAAGCGCCTCCGCCGCAGCCATTTTTTCTTGGCCGCTTCTGGGTTGATGATGCTGGCGACGCCGTTCAGGTGTGGCTTACGCTCTGTCATTTCTGACTCTCACGTCGATTGTTCCTTGTGCATCTTGATTTTTCTCTGTCAGAACGGAGAGGGGTTGGGTCTCAGGCTGAATGCGAGAAACCTTCTGAAGATGCCTTTTTTTGATGAGAAGATGGATGGAAAAGCTCTTGACGGCAATCAGGCTTAAGGCTGATAGCGTGGCCAGCCAGGATAAAGAGGGGAGAAAAATAAGCAGCAGGGCCACGAGAGACGAGTTGATAAATTTCGCCGGGCGGGTGAAATTCAACAGATACACTCTTCGGTCGACCTTAAAAAAATAATTGGGAGAGATGATATCGAACTTAACGAATTGATAGCTGAGATAGAAATCGATGAAGGCGAAGTTAAGAATGAAAAGGACGATGGGAATATACAGATGAGGATGGAAGAAAAGAAAATTCACGAAGAAAAAAAGAAGCTCTACCCGGTCGGCGATGATGTCTATTTCCGCGCCCAGGATGGTCTCCTGCTTGAATTTTCTGGCCCAGACGCCGTCGAGAATGTCTCCGACGGCGTGAATCCCGAAACCGATAAAATTATAAACCTCTTTCTGAGTCGATAGGGCAAGGACAAAAAAGGGGATTGAGGAGAAGAGCCTGATGAGCGTCAGGATGTTGGGCTCGCTGAAGATGGCGCCCGGGTCTTTGCGCTTGAAAAGGAGATGTCTCAATCGGTTATTTCCTCGACCTCGGCGCGGGGCATCCATCACTCAATTGCGAGATATTTTTTCTTGAGAGCCGGCCATCTCATCGGTCAGACGGATCTTTTCCGGGAGCGGGGGGTCAAATTTCCCGTTGCCGTTGACATCGATGAAAACTGGATTGGTCAGGGCATAAGGAACGGCGGCATTCTCAAGGAGTCCGTTGTCTGCAGGCTGCTGGACCACGGGGAAGAGAGTTTTTGTGCCCGCGGCCTCGACGCAAATGATTGTGTCCTCCTTGAGAGTCAGGCTGATGTCCTGTTCGAATTTCAAGACATCCGTTTCTTTCGCCTGCACCGGGAAAATGACTCTTCTTTGGCCGTTAAGGATGAGCCTGACTTCACTCACATCCACCCAGGGCGCGCTCCTGACCTCCAGATGGATGTCCACTTTCCCGGCTTTGGCCACGAGAAGGTCTCCTGGTTTCGATGGTCCGTTGACTCTGAATTCAATCAAAGGACCGTTGGTGGCGAAGGAGCGGCCTCTCTTAAGAGCCTGGATAACTGAAGGCCAGTCGAGCCGGTCAGCCTTCTCTCCGGAATAAAAAACATAAGTCCTCGAATAGCCGGGTTCTCCTCCGTCGATCGTATGGGCGTCTGAGGAGCCGACCAGGGGAAAAAAATATCCTCGATTGAGGAGATGAAACCAGTCCTCGATGGCCGCCTCGTTGGAAACGTAATAATAAGGGCCGTTGAGGACTTCGAGAAGGTCGAAGTTTGTATCGAAAGATGTCAGGGCTGTGGCTGCAGATTCCTGGTCAAGAGCGAGGTTGTTAAAGTATCCCAAATCGCCTGCCCGTGGATGGTTCACCTGGAGGACGGCGCCTGGGTCCTTTTCCCGGCTGGCCAAGAAGAGCGGTCCTGCCTCATCCGAGGCGGGGTTGATGGCGCCGTTGGCCAGCTCATCCGGCCTCACTTTCAAAGGAAATGTGTTGAAGTGGATGACGTCAGGAGTTGTGACCTCGTTTCCCGGGATGACGGAGAGCAAGCGGTCAAGCTTTAGCATTTTAAGCGCGGCTGAGTAATCAATGACGATATTGTGATCAGAAGCCACCGCTGCGTCCACCCCCTCAGCAATCACAGATTTTATCCTCTCTTCGATCGAGACAGAACCATCTGATTTCCAGGTGTGCATGTGCGGGTCGAGCGAAACAAGGCCGGGTGTCTGGACCACCCTGTCTATCCGGAACAGGAGCGTGTAAACCCCGTCTTTGAGAACTTCAAGGATCTTCTGGTCGACAGTATATTCTGGCCCTCGAGAAGCATAAACAAGGTACGTTCCCACGGGAATGGCCACTTCCAGGCCTTCTTCACGAGGATAGCAGGAGTTCTTGAACCTCTCCCAGCTCCGGCCTGTTTCGACAGGATTATCGGGGCGAAAATAGGGCGTTTTTGTCGCTCCCAACCCCAGGAAAGTCACTTTGCCTGGCACATGTTCTCCCTGACTATTCTTAATCTTGACTTTGACGAGGCCCTGGGCGGGGTTTTTTAGCTCGCAGGCATTTTTTTCCTCAGGCCTGATTTCGACCATCTCTTCTACCGTGGCCGGAAAGAAATTGGCCTGGAAGCGGTAGACTCCTGGCGGCAGAAGCACTTCTTGAAAGACGGGATCTTCCAGGATGGATCGGAAAAAAATCGAAGAGGAGACAGCCTCCCTGATGACGAGCTCCATCCACTCGCCGTCGAACCCGTTGAACGAAACGGCAGCGCGCACCGGTTTGATCCCCTTGAGTCCGTAAATGCTCTCGAGGACGGCCTGTTGAGAGCCATCGCTGAACAGAACATAGCGCAGCTCGCACGTCTCGCCGGGAGCGAGCCGGCCTGGGTAGCGCTTTTCTTTCTTTTCGACAGGGTTGAGGTTGACGCAGCCCAGAGAGTGGCCTTTTTTCTGGTAGGCCCGGAAGTTCAAATGAGGGAATTTTTTCTCGTTATAAGGGTTGAAGTAGTACCGGGCGTAGGCGTCGAAAAAGAGAGAGAAGCTCAGGTTTTCGAACTCACTCTTTCCCGTATTCGTTAAAACCGACGAAATGTCTATACGTCCCTTTCCCGGGTGGAAGACATAAGTCGTCTTGATATGGGCTTTTTTTCCTTCTTTATCGTCGAAGACAGTCTGGGCATCAAGGATAACCGGCGGCTCCGCGCCGCCGCTTTTGACCTGTTCGAGAGAAGCGTATACCGGGTACCTTGTTCTGTCTTTAATCCTCAGCACAGGGGCGCCGATATTCAGGTCGCTCGCCGATTTCTGGCTTGCCGGCACAAACGCGAGAATGGTTCCCATGGCGTTGCCATAAGGATAATTGGCGCTTGTCCTCAAGGGTCGGGGCGTGGCTCCGAACAGGGCATAATGCGCTCCGTCAGCAATCAGGATGTCGCCTTTTTTCGCCAGCGTTGAAAAAGGCGCAGGAAGGTCATCCAGACTCTGGATGACCTTGATTT
The DNA here is from genome assembly GCA_029907205.1 of Clostridiales bacterium. Taxonomy (GTDB): domain Bacteria; phylum Acidobacteriota; class Aminicenantia; order Aminicenantales; family UBA8522; genus JARYMI01. The sequence continues at coordinate 11,445 of JARYMI010000040.1, read as the reverse complement.
CCACTCCCGCCAGGAGGGGCATGAAAAAGAGGCAAAAAAGGAGGCTAAAAAGCAGAAGCCTGGCTATTTTATGAATTCCCATTTTTATCCTCCATCCGAGCTTATTTGCCGCCCTGCCCGAGTTTTGCATGAACCGGAGCCGGCACAATGCATTTCCCTGATTTCTCGGAAGGGCATTAAGATATAATAAACGGGAACCGAATTCAACCTCCCGAGGTAGCATCTCCAGTTATGTGATTCGATTGGGAACAACAGGCTGCCCTTGGCCCCCGCGCCCCGGGGAACCAGTCCCGTCGGTTCCCCCCGTCGGATAAACCGACGGGCCCCCTCCGCTACGGGGACTTCAGCGCAGCCTGCTGCTTCCCCATCAAAAAAATCACACCTTTGGAGGCCATATGATGATGTGATGCACCTCCTCCGCGAATTTGCCTGTGACATAGAGATAAGCTAAAATGAAGCGCTCATGACGGGAAAAACACTGCATAAGGATAAGGACGTGGAGAAAATCATCACTGTCAAGGGGCGGAAGTTTCTGCTCCGGGTGGAAACATCTGACGACGCGCGGGATTACGCTAAGTATGAGGCTTTGCGCGAGGAAATCTGGGCATTTCGCGGTGATCACCTGCCCGGCACGCGGAACCTCATGTGCGAGAATTTCCTTCATGATGGAAGCGCCCTTTTCATCGGCGTCTACAGTGAGAGGCCGGACGGCGGCTTGAGCGCCGACCCGGCTCACTTTGTCGGCTTTTCCTACGGGTTTGTCGGCCTTAAAGACAAAGGCTTAGGCTTTCGGAGCGTCAATAACCTCCAGTTCTATTCCCAGTATACAGGAGTCAAAGAGGAGTTTCGTCGTTATGGGCTCGGCGTCCTGATCAAGGAATTCCAGAGAGAAAAAGTCCTGGATGTGTTCGGAATTTCTACCATCACCTGCACATACGACCCCCTCACAGGTGTTAACGCCTGGCGAAACGTCCATTATTTCGGGATGGACGTGGTGGAATACAGAGTTTCAACGTACGGTGAATACGGCGGTTTGCTCAACCGGCTTGACATTCCCAGCGACCGCTTCTTCATGAGCTGGGATTTGACGAAAAAGGCAGGGAGGCGGGAGTTTGACGGTGCGGCTCTGTTTGACGAAGAACGCTGTCTGGTCCGGGTTGAAGAAAAAACAGTGCAAGGCCGCAGCGGCCCTCTAAAGCTCGAGTGTGTTTTTGGAGTCGGCCTCGACAGGATTGATAAAGCACTGGAGTTTCTGTTTGTCCGGATTCCCCGGGATTTTTATCTGATGCTCCGCGAGACGGATGTTGAGGATGGGGCTGTCCGCCGCATTCCCCTTGAATGGCGGCTCCAGACAAGGCAGGTCTTTCAGACACTCTTCAAGAAGGGATACCGGGTCGTCGATTTTCTTGGGGTTGCGGGCGAGTCTCGAGCAAATTTTTATGTTCTTTGTAAATCAGGGTAAATCAGAAAGAACCGAAAGGAGACCATGATGAAAAAATTAAGCGGTGAGGTGAAGAGGCTGATCGAGGAAGCCATTAAGCTGGAAATCAATGGCCAGGCTTTTTTCAAGAAAGCGGCAGAAATCACTCACAACGAGCTTGGCAAAAAGATGTTCCATCGTCTGGCCGAGGAGGAAGTTAAACACTTGGACGCTTTCAGCCGGCTGTTCAGCTCCGTGATGAAGTCGGATGACTGGAAAAAGCAGGTAAAAAAGGAAGAGCTGAAAGGGCCTTCGGCCGTGATTGAAGAGCTGGCCAGCAGGATGAAGAGGGCAGAAGGTCAGAGCGAGGTCGAAGCCCTGCGCATCGGCATGGAGCTTGAGCAGAAGGCCATCGACTTTTTCGGCCAGTCGGCAACCGCCATGAACGACCCGGCCGCGAAAGAAATTTTTGAGAAAATCGCTGATGAGGAAAGGTTCCATTATGACCTTCTCCAGGCTCAGCATGATTCGGTGACCGGCTCGGGCTTCTGGCTGGATAGCTCCGAATTCCAGATGGATGGAAAATACTGAGGCCTTCCGGGTGCTGATCAAAACTCAGCGGCTGACAAGGATCTATTTTTCAGGAAAAATCCAGGTGACCGCCCTGAAAGACGTCTCTCTTGAGCTCGGGGAGGGTGTTTTCGTCGCTGTCTGCGGCGTCTCCGGGTCGGGCAAATCAACCCTCCTCAACCTGCTCGGGGGGCTTGATACACCGACATCAGGAACGATCGAGGTCGAAGGCTGCAAGATTTCTGACCTTGACAGGCGGGGGCTCGCCCTTTACCGCCGCTTCAGCGTCGGTATAATTTTCCAGTCTTTTAACCTCATCCCCAGTTTCCGGCCCTTGAGAACGTCGAACTCCCGCTCGTGTTCGCCGGCGTGTCCAGACGGGAAAGACGAAGAAGGGCTGAGGACATGATGGCCAGAGTCGGTCTTTCGGCGCGGCGCCTGCACCGTCCCTCAGAACTTTCCGGAGGCGAGCAGCAGCGGGTGGCCATCGCCCGGGCTCTGATGAACAACCCTCGGGTCCTGTTGGCGGATGAGCCCACCGGGAACCTGGACAGCCGGACCTCTCTCGAAATTGTCAGCCTGTTAGCCGACCTCAACCGCGGCCGCAGCCTCACTGTGGTCATGGTCACTCACGAGGAGGCTCTGGCACGAGAATTCGCCAGCCTGGTTGTGCAGCTTTATGACGGCCAGGTCCAAGCTCAGGAGAGGTTAAGATGAGGCTCTCCGATTACATCCAGCTTTCTTTTTCCAACTTGTGGAAAAGAAGGCTGCGCACCTTTCTCACGGTATTCGGCGTCACTATCGGCATCGGAGCTCTGGTTTCGATGGTTTCTTTCGGCAAGGGCGTTCAGAAGAATGTAGCCGGCAGCTTCCAGTCACTCGAGCTATTTAATTCGAGCACAGTATTCGCCAGCGATTTTTTGGCCGACGGCCGACCGGAGGACTCAGATCGAGTCGAAAAAAGAGGCGCCATTGAAGAGAAGAGCCAGGCAGTTCTCGACGATGCCGTGGTTGCGAGGATCGGCCGGTTGAAGGGCGTCGAGCTCGTCTTCCCCGAGGTGCGCATTCCGGTTTGTCGAATCGGTCAAGAAAGAGATTTCGGAAATGGGATTCCGCACTCTCGCCCTCCTCGACCAGTTCAAGCCGATTGGGACCTTCGTTCAAGCGGCGATTTCGCATTGATATTCCTGGCAATTGCTGTCAATTATAGGCTAATTCAATTGAGGAAGGCAGAATGAAAAAAATCGCCGGGTCATTTATTGTTTTTCTTGTTCTTATCGAAATGATGCCCGGGGTCAGGCCTGTTCTGGCGCAAGAAGGATTTTCCCGGGAAAAGGCTCTCGAGCACCTGAAGGTCCTGGCCGGAACGATCGGGCCGCGGCCCCTCGGTTCTCCCCAGGAAAAAGCTGCCCTTGCCTATTTCGCCGAGAAGCTCGCCGGGTTTGGCTGCCAGGTTGAATGGCAGCCGGTAAAAGAAGGGGAGGGCATGTTGTGGCTGAGCGGCCTCAACACCGAAAGCTTCAACGTCATCGGCCGGCTTCCCGGAAGGACCCCGAGAGAAATCATCGTTGGCGCCCATATCGATTCGGCTTCGCCGGAGGTCCCGGGGGCAAATGACGACGGCTCAGGGGTGGCAACAATCATCGAACTCGCCAGGGTTCTGGCCCAAGAACAACACGAAGCCACCCTTGTCTTTGTCGCTTTCTGCGGCGAGGAGTCGGGACTCATCGGCTCTAAATCCTTCGTTAAGAACTATCCCCTTGAGAACGTTGCTCTAATGCTCCAGCTTGATATGACGAGCAACGATTCCCCGCTCATGCTCTTTATCGATGCCAAGAAATCTCAAACGCCTGCCTGGCTCGTCTCGGCGAGCATCGATGCCTACCATTCTTTGGGCTACCGGAATATCGTCTATCCCACCTTTTTCCAGAGCCTTAACAACGCCATCGGCGGCGCGACTTCCGACCATGAACCTTTCATGAAGAAGGGGATACCGGCCATCGGGTTCATCACCAATATCACTTATCCCATCCACACGCCGAACGATTCTCTCGAATATTTCGAGCCGGAGGGCCTGGAGCGAAGCGGACGGCTTGTCCTGGAACTTATCCAGAAGTTCGGCCACGGACAGCCCGAAGCGAAGACCGGCCACTACATGCTGGTTATGCTCGGCGGGAGGCCGTTTTTTGTGCCTCTTTACTGGCTGACGGTCCTGATCATCCTGAGCCTTATCCTGGGGCTTGCGACGTTTATCCGGCTTTACGAGGCTCGAAAGCAACACGTTAATTGGGAGGAGGACAGGAGAATCAAGAAGTCCTGGCCCAAGCTCCTGGTCCTCAACCTGATCATCATCGTTGTCATGTTCTCTTCCCTCTGGTTCGCTCAGCTTCTGAGCGGCGCGCGCAACCCCTGGTATGCCCATCCCGGGGCCTTTGTCATTTTTGCTTTTCTTTTTTTTATTTTCGGGATCTGGCTGAGCCTGCAGCTCACCCGGAGATGGAGGCTAAGGAAGAACGCGTTTTTCTATTTCGCTAGGGCATCCATCTACCTGACGCTTCTCGTCGCTGCCGCCTGGCTTGCTTCCGGACCCCGGCTGGCTCTTTTTCCGGCAGCCGGGCTCCTGTTCATCAGCCTGGCTTGCCTGGTGCCCTGGGGATGGCTTAAGGGATTGTTCTGGATCGTTGCGCCTTTCTGGATGTTTCGCCTGTTAGTTCTAACAGAGTGCGCCAACTTTCCCTTCCGGACTGCGGCCATGGGCATGGCGGGGATGAAGACCTTTGTCCTTAATCTGCTGTTCTGGTCGGCCGGTGTCCTTGTTTTCATCATTTGGACGATGCCTTTTCTGGTGGGGTTTGCCGCTACATACCGGAGCGGCCGGGGCGACCTCTGGGCAATGAAGAAATTCCGCCGGCAAATTTCCCTTATTCCGATCGGAATACTCATTATCGGCGGGGCTGTCTACCTCCGGACGATACCCGCTTACAAGCCGCCCTGGCAACAGGAAGTCAACATCGCCCAGAAGCTCGATGCCGAGGGGAAAACATCTGTCGAGTTTAGCAGCTTCGGCTATCTCAAAGGAATGAGGGTGATGATCGATGGCCGCCAGGAGATCATGGATGAGAGGACCTCTTTCCGGAAAATCGACCTGCCTCTCGAGATGGACTGGCTCGAAGAAAGCATCTCGGTAGAAACAGAAGCAGGGGAGACGGATATTATGGCTCGTCTTAAGCTCGGGCTCGATTTCGAGAAGCCGCCGTACTCTGTTACCCTGAAGATAAAATCAGACTGCCCCTTTACTGTCGAAAAGGCCAACGTCAAGGTTGGCCACAAAAAGAAGAGCACCACTGTCCGCTGGTTCAGCCATCCGCCTCAAAGTTTACGGCCAGAGCTGGATGTGAGGTTGCCGAAGGGAGCGAAGCTTGAGGCCGAGATAATTGCCACCTTCCTCGAGACTCCGGTGGCCGTTTCCTGCGACAGGAAGGACATCCACTTCGTCCAACGCGCCGAGATCAAGCGCAAGATTAAACTATTACAATGAGTTTAGCCTTTTCTGGAGGAATATTCGATAAGACCGTTGAGCCTCAAAGTTTGCATTTGAAGGACAGCGACAACATCGTCGATAACCCACGTCCGGTCGCCGAGCCGATGTAAATCGTGTGTTTGCTGTTCTTGGGCGCATCAACGTGCGTTCAGCGGCCTTGCTAATAAACTCGCGCTTGATAAAAAAAGCCCCGCCCTCTCCGGAGAAAGGGCGGGGCTTTGTGCTTCTGTTTCTACTTAGAGCTCAGTAGGAGAACCGCACGCCGAATCTTACCACAAAGGGGTTGATGATCTCGTTTAAGCGATTGAACGTGGGCTCTGCGACAAACCTGTTGCTCGCGCTCCCTTCCCCGTAGTAGTAGTAGGTGCCGTGGTTCTTCTGGTAGCGCCTGATGGCGGTGGCCGCGTTATTCGCATTGAAGAAGTCAGCCATGACATAGATTCGGCCGAAATCTCCTGCCTTAATCATCTTTTCCACTCGAACATCGAGGTGGTACAAATTGGGCAATCTTTCCGACCCAAAAGGTGTCAGGTCAAGAGCGAAAGAACGACTGGCGGGGTTGGGCAGGGTGTAGTTAACAATGGTGAAGTATTCGCGAATGATCCAGCCTTGCCTGGCGTTAAAAGTCGCCGAGACGTTGATATCAAAGGGCAGCTGATAGAGTCCAGCAAATTTGAAAAGCCAGGTGGTGTGAGCATACTGGTCAATTTTTCCTGCCGCTCCACCTACCAAAGGAGCTATGGGTGCTCCCTCATAGGCCCAGATATTGTTGGGGCTCAGATAACCTTTTTTCCCGTACTTGGTGACCTGGTGCTGCCATGTGAAGCTCGCGTCAAACATCCATTTGTTGGACAGCCTCTTGGTAAAGATAAGGTCAAACCCCAAATACTCATTGTAGCGGTCTGAGGGCATCGTCTGCTCCCAAGTGTATGGGGAATAGCGAGTTTGGAGAGTCGAAGCGTAGTAATAATCGTACTTAGCTGCATCTTTGGTTGAGCCCACGCCAGGGATAGTGGCTGGCAGTTTGCCGGCAGAGATGTACCAACCCTGGTTGTCCACTTCGCCAGTGGCCGGGAAATACTTAAGCGCCCATGTGAATTTGTCGTATTTTCGGTAGGTAGCGTTGAGCGAAACAGCCGCGTCGGTGAAGAGCTCTCTTTCAAGAGTTAGGATAGCTTCAGAAGTTCGCGGGGATTGGGCATTAGCGTCAACAACCCGGTAGGGGTCAACAAGGGCAAGGGGGTTTCGGATATCAAAATCGCCCCAGAATTGTCCCGCTGCATCGTCCAATTTTCCTGTGAAGTTTCCAGCGTCGTCATAAATCCGATAGAGCTGGTAGAGGGGAGACGCCCTATAGTTCCACCAGTAAAGCTCTGTGAAATCTATTTTGCCATCCCTGTTGAGGTCCCACCAGTGCACGTCCACCCAGCCGCCTGTTCCTCCCTTCTTCCAGCGCCATGCCTCACCCACGCCCATGAAATTTCCGTATTGGCCCAAGCTGAGCTTGGCGATGGTCTTTCCGTTTCCGGTCACATCCCAGGTTAAGCCGAGCCGCGGAGAGAAAGTTCTCCAGGCATAGGCGCTTCCGTCCTTGGCGGTTGCCTTGACTTGGCCTTGTTTAGCTGCGGGAAGGAGCTTATCCAGTAAGTCGATGGTTTTGGGTGTGAAATAGTCTGTCCACGCTTTGCTGTCCTTGTCCACAGCAATGACGTCAAAGGGGTCGACGCGGGGAATTTGATGATCGTACCTTAACCCGATTAACACGTTGAACCTGCCGAAGGTTATCGTGTCTCTAAAAAACCCGGCAAATTGCTTCACCGCGAGATCTTCATAGTAGCCTCTCCAGTAGTCCAAGCGATAGAAGTTACTGGGCGGAATATCGGTCTTGCCGTCGCCGTCAAAATCGGCGACCGGAGTGTTGAAGTTGCGGTAGAGGATGTAATTTCCGGACCAGACGGATTCTGTGTAGGCGGACCTGACGTTGAATTCTGCTCCTAACTTGAACTCGTGGCTTGCTCCAAACAGGCTGTCATTGAAATAGTCTGTCGTAAAAGTGAACTGGTGCTGGGGCCTATCGCACCAATACCGGGACGCCTGGGAGCCGTAGTATCTTGCCGCTGTGACATCATAAACAGCCTGTTTTTCAAATTTCAGGTCGGTCATCGGCGTCAAATGGAAGCCGCCACCGGTATAGCCGTGCTTTAAGGACGCAAGAATATTGTCTCCGAACATGTGCTCGATTTGCGATTTGACGATAGGAGTCCCAAAATGGTATTTCGTGCCCTGGTAGAGACCTTCCGGGTTTGAAGCAGAGGCGCCTCTTCCCCACATTTCCTTGTTTCCACTATGGATGAAAACCTCGATTCTGTTCTGGGGGATGAGCTGGAGGTTTAGCTTGGCCGCGTAATTGGTGAGAAGCATATCCCACGGACCCCCCAAGATGGTGTCGGATTTAATATCCTGGACACCATAAGACGCCCAGAACCACATTTTGTCCCTGATAATGGGAAGCCCAAAGTTGACGCCGTAGTCCTCGATTCGGCGGATTTTGTTTGTTCCGAGCAATCCTTCCTTCCTGAACTCCTCCTTCATGTTGTCAGCCTGGAATTTTTTCCCATCCGTCACATAAAACCTTCCGCCTAAGGAGACTCTGTTTCCGCCTCTCCTTGTGACCAGGTTGAGGGCGATTCCACTGGTTTGAGTGGTGACATCACTGCCGCCCACAGAGATATTCATCTCCTCGAAAGCATCAAAATCATAGTACGTGATCGATGCTCCGATCGCCGCTGGGTCGGTAACCATCACCCCGTCTATGTTCCATTGATTCTGGGCATAACTTGACGCTCCCCTGGCCATGATGGACGACTGCATGCCGGTATCGGTCCCGCCGACATCTTCCCTGTCGGCAATCGTCCCTGGCGCCAATTTCAGGAATACCCACGGGTCTCTTGCACTCGGGAGCGACTGAAGCGCTTCTAGGCCTATGTTTGATCCAACCGATGTCTTCTTGGCATCCACTACTGGAGAAACAGCCGTGACTGTGACTTCCTCTTCGAGAGCGCCCATCTCCATACTGAATGTAATGGTTGTGTTTCTTCCAACAGTGACAATAATATTCTCCTCGATTTTTGTCTTGAAACCGGCCAGTTCAAGCTTGATAGTGTAATCTCGGGACGGAGAAAGCGAAAGGAACCTGAATTGCCCGTCATCAGATGAAATCGTTCTCAGCGGGGCGGTGTACATGCCAGTCAAAGTAACGGTGACGCCAGGCAGGGGCATGCCCTCCTGGTCAACAACAGTCCCATAGATGTTTCCAGTTCTTTCCTGAGCTACCAGGGAAGTGGAAAAGAGAAGCACGAGAAGAAGAATTGAAACCCTTCTCAAATTTGACCTCCTTTTTCAAATCTTCAGCTTCACGTTTTTTGCAAAACGCGGCGCTGAATTTGAACCCTTGCCCAGGAGTGTAAGAACACTCCACTCTTTTGCCTGTTTGTGAATTAAAATTTTGGTATTCTCACCTCCTTTTTTTCCTGTTTTTCCTGCGTTTCTCATTTTATTATTGTTTTTATATATTAATATAACAATAATTTATTTGCAATATTTGTGCCATTTTAATTATATCTATGTTATTCATAATAAATGAATTATGGTTTTACTAATATTTGATATATCCAATTTTTTGGATTCTTATCCAAAAAATTGAATTCTCCCCCGTGGATTGGCCTTATCGGAGAGACCATTTTCGATCGGCATTCAACGAATTCAAAAACAGCGCCCAACTTGTCCCCTACAAGGGCACGGAGTTCAACCTGAAAGGGCTGCCAGGAGTTGGCATCGAGTTCAGGCTGGACGAGTCTGGAAAGGCCGTTGAAGCTTCCTTCAAACAGCCAAACGGCGCGGTTACATTCAAAAGAAAATAAAAAGCGGCAAGGAATCCGCGGGCAGTAAACCTTCACTTTGGGAATTTCGTAGTATAATGTGAAAGGTACCTTAATTCTGAGGCAAACGAAAATCTTACCGAGCAATAATTTAATACCCATCTTTGACACTTGAAAAAATTAACTTCTTTATTATGAACAGATTACAAGAGCAAAATTCTCGCATGGCACTACATTTGACTGATTACAGGCGGTGGTTTGACACCGGCAGCCATGAAACACCGATGGGCCACTCCCTCAAACTCACTGCGCAATAAGAAAGATTTGTCGTCAATCGAAATCTTTATCGCCTGAAGGGAGCGAAGATCACGGATCACCTCAGGCCAAGAAGGAACTTCTCCCTCCTCTTTTAATCTTCTTCTTAACTCGATGAGAAGCATCAAGGCTAAATAACTACAAAAAACATGGCCTTTGGTGTTCTCGGCAGTCTGATGATAGACAGGCCGGGTGGAAAGAACGTCCTTAAGACTCCTGAACGCTAATTCCACCTGCAGAAGGTTTTTGTAAGTGACCGCCACCTCTTCTGAGGAGAGTTCCGTGTTGGTGGTCAAGACAAACTTTCCATCAAAGCGTGCTTCCTCCTCTACCTTTTTCATGTCGAGGGTGATGGAATCCTTCCTGACCTTCAGGTATTTCTTGTACCCTCTGTTGGTGATGAGCGAGGAGGGCGCAGTAGCAAGCTTTGCTTTCAGTTCTTCGACAAGCTGGGCCCTTAGCTCTCTTTCTCTTTTTTCTTCCTCAGGATTCAGACAAACGATATACCTCTCTCCCTCCAGTTCAACCTCTTTGACCCGAAGATTCTCGGCGACCCCTCGATATCTTCCCGGACAAGTCAGCACTTCTTCCCTCACCCGCTTCACCTTCCGCAGCCGAACTCCCAGGATATACCCGAACTCCTCTTTCTCAAGAAACGAAATATTCTCCCGACTCACCATCCCGCGGTCACACACCAAGATCACTCGCTCGATGGAAAAACGTTCTTTGATCTTCCTCACCACATCCTTTAAGCTTTCGATATCGCTCATATTCCCAGGCCAGAACTCACAGCAGAGAGGCTTGCCGCGGCGCGTCATGACCACGCCCACCACCATCTGTTTCGAAAACGGACGGTAATCCTTGGAGTTCCCGTACGCCGCTAATCCCTCCGGCCCTTCCCCCTCAAAATAAATGCTCGTCGTGTCGAAAAAGACTAAATCTAGCTCCCGGCAAAAAAGGTCTTTCTCGCGGTGAAAAAGTTCTTCCTCCACCTCCTCCTTCATCTCTGCGGCATATCCCATCGCCCGAATAAAATGATGGTACTGAAGCCCAGGCCGCCAAGGATCATACACCCTCTCTATCCATCGGCTCCCCTGAAGATCGGAACCAGGCTCACTCAACCGATGCAACACCGTATAGAAAAGAGCTCGCTCAAGCGCAAACTCCACCTTTTTTCGCTTCTGGATTCTAGCGATGATCTCGGCCAATCCCATCTCCTCCCACAACCGTCTGAAGACAAGCAGGTTTCCCCATTCTTTGGCCCAGCAGCTGAGCGATTGATCTTCCTTGAAGGCAGAAAGAACACCTATCCTCTCTGAAAACTTGGCCAGGCTCCTGACGAGCGCATCAAGTTGACCGGACTGTTGGAGATGCTCGAACCTTCCGAGGTTGGCGATGGTGCGTTGTTTGATGCGTTTTCCTTCTCTGTAGCTTTCGACGATACAGAGGTAGGTGCGCGGGCCGGCCTTTTTGATTCTGACGAACATGTCATTACTAATATAAGCCATAATTTATTCATCTGTCAAGTCAAAATAGGGATTAATAGGAAAATATCGTGCACTACATTTAGGAGCTTTTAAAGAAAATGTGTTGATTTTAAAGGGAGTTACAAGCACAATTTCTCATGAAGTGTCAAAGATGGGAATTAGAGAACGCATCCGTGGAGGACGACGGGAAGACACGACGGCAGGTCTGGGACATTGAGGGGTTGGAGTCTTGGG
>JARYMI010000003.1 GCA_029907205.1 Clostridiales bacterium | reverse complement strand
CTCGACTGGAAGGAAGCGAGATGATGGAACTTCCCCTCAGAGTCTTCGCCTCCCTCAGTCACCAGGAGGTGGGCATGAGGATGAATGTTCATGGTCAGTCCAAAGCAGAGTATTATAAAGATTTTATGGTTTTTTTGGCAAAAGGAATAAAAAAAGTACTTATTTTTCAGGACCGGGCGATGAGGAGAGTGGCGGGGTCGAGCCCAATCTTGAGTTCGCCGGCTGGAGGATAGCCCCGGTCTTTGACGACCTCAAGCTTGACCCGATTGTCCCTGAACCTCAATGTTATCAAGACATCGATCTCGTCGAGCTGAGGTTTGAGTTCGTTAGGAAGCCCAGCCTCATCGAAAAGAGGCTCCTCTCCTTTGAGAGAGGCACTGAACCAGACCTCGAGCCCCATGTTTCCCGCGAAATCTTTGAACTTCTGGAGGTCGCCGGGCAAGGAGTGGAGGAAATTATAGCCGTCAACGATGATTGTCTCGGCAGCAAACTTTCCGTGGGTGATCATCGCCTCAAGGCTCCGCATAACCTGTTCCGCCCTCGTTCCCTCCTGGTTGAAGTTCATGATGACCCTGTTTTTGATAAGGTCATCGTGAACCTCGGCGGTTGATTCCAGGTTAAGACGCCCGGCAATCTCGCGGAACATGTCTTCGTACCAGCCGATGATGTGATCGACGCGGCTTGAATAGGAGACGTGGATGACCGGTTTCTGCTGGAAAAGCTTGTCGGTGGCGATCTGGACCAGGCAGGCCGTCTTCCCGACGCCTTTGCGCGAGGCAAGAACTCCAATGTTCCCTCTGCCCAGCCCGCCGTGGATCGATTCCTCAAGGATTCGAAGCGGACTCCGCTTGATGAATTCGTCTTTGATCATCCTTTATGTCTCCCTTGATTCTCGGCGATAAGCTTCCCAGCGATGAACGCCGGGACTTTGCTGTACTTCAAAAACTCCATGGTGAACTCGGCTTTGCCCTGAGTCAAAGACCGCAGGACAGTCGAATAGGCAAACATCTCGCTGAGCGGGACCTCGGCGTCAACCCGGGCAAATAGGCCGTCTTCGACAGAGCTGATGATGAGGCCACGGCGCTGGTTGATGCTGGCAAAGATGTTGCCGACGAACTCTGTCGGCCCTTCAACAGAAAGTTTCATGATGGGCTCGAGGATTTGCGGTCCAGCCTTCTCGTAGGCCTGCCAGAAGGCTCCTTGGGCGGCGGCCTGAAAGGCCAGATCTGAGGAGTCAACGGCATGGGATTGGCCGTCGATGAGCCTGATTTTCACGCCGACGATCGGAAAGCCAATGAGCTTCCCTTTCCTAAGAGCGGCCTGAAACCCCTTGTCGCAGGCGGGGATAAACTCCCGGGGAATCCGGCCGCCCTTGACTTCATTCACGAATTCATAGTTTTTATCGGCCAGGGGCTCGATCGATCCTATAACCCGGCCATACTGGCCGGCGCCTCCCGTTTGCTTCTTATGGGTGTAATCAAAACCTGCGGGCCGGGAGATCGATTCTCGATAGGCCACTTCCGGCATCCCTGTTTCCAGGCTAACCCTGTATTCTCTTTTCATTCGCTCGAGATAGACATCAAGGTGAAGCTCGCCCATGCCCTGGATGATCGTCTGCCGTGATTCCGGGTCGACATAGGAGCGAAATGTCGGGTCTTCCTTGGTAAAACGTTTGAGCGCTTTGGCCAGGTTGTCCGCCGATTTGTTGTCGGCGGGTGAGACGGCCAACGAGATGACGGGCTCGGGGACGCGTATCGACGACATGGCCAGGTTAACGCTTCTTCCGACGAAGGTGTCGCCGGAGAGGCATTCTATGCCAAAGAGGGCGGCGATGTTGCCTGCCGCCGCCTCGTCGATTTCCTCCATGCTGTCGGCGTGCATCCTGACCAGACGGCCGACACGGAAATCCTGTCCGGAGCGGGAGTTGATGAGCTCGGTTCCTGTGGCGATTTTTCCCTGGTAGACGCGGATATAAGTGAGCTGTCCGTAGGGACCGTCCTCGAGCTTGAAGGCCAATGCCACCGGCTCTGCTTTCGGATCCGGCTGAAGATTGATTTTTTTCCCATCGTCGAGGTTTAAGGCGAAATTCTCAACCTCGGCCGGATTGGGAAGATACCGGACAACGGCGTCTAAAAGGAGCTGAATGCCTTTGTTCTTGTAAGCGGAGCCTATAAACACAGGCGTCAGCTCCCGAGTGAGGGTTCCTTTTCTGACGGCCTTGATGATGAGGTCTTCTGGCTCTCGGCCAGAGAGAATCGCCTCTGTCAACTCATCCGAAAAGAGAGAGACCGCATTGAGCATCGCCTCGCGCCATTTTGTCGCCTCGGTCTTCGATTCTTGCGGAATCTCCTCCCACCTCACGACCTCACCCTGGGAGCCGTCAAAATAAGCGGCCTTCATCGAGACGAGGTCAATGAGACCTTCAAACCGGCCTTCGAGCCCGATCGGAATCTGCATCAAGACGGCGTTCCGGCCTAACTTTTCCTTGAGTTGAGCAGTGACCTTGAAAGGGTCTGCGCCGGACCGGTCGAGCTTGTTGATGAAAGCCAGGCAGGGGACCTGGTAGCGTTTGAGTTGGCGGTCAACGGTGAGGGTCTGGGACTGGACTCCGCCGACCGAGCAAAGGACGAGCACGGCGCCGTCTAAGACGCGGAGCGCGCGCTCGACCTCGATGGTGAAATCAACATGGCCGGGAGTGTCGATGATATTTATTGTGTGATCAAGCCAGGAGACGTTGGTGGCGGCAGAGGAAATGGTAATTCCCCTTTCTTTCTCCAGCTCCATCGAGTCCATGGTCGCGCCGACGCCGTCCTTGCCCTTGACTTCGTGCATGCGGTGGATTTTCTTGCAGTAAAAAAGGACGCGCTCCGTCAGAGTGGTCTTGCCCGAGTCGATGTGGGCGCTGATCCCGATGTTGCGCAGCCGCTTGATGTCTTGGATCATCTTCCTGTTCTTTATTCCCTATTATTCCTCTTAATCCTCTATGAAAACTGTATTATACGCCGAGGTTGCCTTTTTCCCTAATTCTTGGGGGTGTTTAGGAAATGATGGGCTTGAGGGTGACAGCCTCCAGCCGGCTCAGCTCCCGGACGAGGCACTCATACATGTCCTCTCCGTCATAGATGCCGATGATCGAGCCGCCGGAGCCGGCGAACTTGGCCGAGGCGCCGCAGCGCCGGGCCGTCTTGATCATGTCCAGGTCGCCCTCGCTGATCCTCATTATCCGCGCACGCAGGTCGAAGTTTTCGTTCATCAACGCCGGCCATCTCGTAAAATCGCGGCGAAGATAGCCCTCTCTTCCCTCGGCAGCGATCCCGGCCAGCCGGTTGAGCGCGGACAGGGTGGATGCGTCTTTTTTTTCGTATGCCAATCGGATATCGCTGAGGGCGCGTCCGGACACCTTGCTCAGGTCTGGCTTGTAGGCCAGGTAAAGCGGCGGGAGGAACTTCGGGTCGAGGCGCTCGTAGCCGCCATAGCCTCTTTCCTCGATCAGGCGGCGGTCAAGGTCCATATAAACGCACCCCTCATAAACTTGAACGACCCGGTCCATGAATCCAGCTATGATGCCCAACTCGTCCACCTCAGCTCGAAGCGCCAGCGTCGGCTGAACCTCAATCGGGATATCAACCTCATAAAACTTCATCAACCCGCGCAAAGCAGCGACGACGATAGCGCTCGATCCTCCTAGGCCGACCTGGCGTGGGATCGTGGATTCATACCAGACGACAAATTTCTTATCCTCGACTGGAATATTCTGGCTCCTGCAGTACTCAAAAAAAACTTTGACAGCTGCTTTAATGAGAGGTCTGCCTCCATGGTATCCATAGAGGTTGATTTTATTGATAAGCTCCTTCCCGTTTTGGTAGATTTCGAGCTCGTCCTCCGACGCACAGATTCTTATATCATGAGATTCGCACATCCAGACGCGAGCCGCGAAATTCTTGATGGTGATAGCGATTGTCTTCCCGAAGTATCCGTCGGAAGGATTGCCCAGCAGCCCGGCTCTGGCGTAGGCTTCAGCAACGATCCGCATCATCTCTCTGAAATCTTTACTCCGTCAATTCCTTGAATTCTCCCCAGAGCCTGGTGAAGAGCGTGATGACAATCATGCCAAGGATGAAATGTCCGGCGAGGGTGAACCAAATGTATTCCGGATGGTTAATCTTTTGGAAAGCGCCGTAGATAGAGGTGTAGACAACGCCGCTCAACGCGCCTCCAATCCCGAGGGCCAGGAAATTCGAGCCCATGTAAAGGCCAGCCTTTTCTTTGGGCGCGATCCAGGTGATGTACTCCTGGATGCGAGGCGAGGAGATCATTTCGCCCAGGGCGAAGAGCAAGATCCCGAGAAAAACCCAGGCAGGAGCACCGATCTTGGCCAACCCGAGGAAGAAATAGCCGGCAGCGCCAACAGAGAGGCCAAAAAGGAAAGAGGGAACGGCTTTGAACCGCTCAAAGACCCGGGAGACGAAAACCTGGAGGATCATGACCAGATAGCCTGTGTGAGAGATTGTTTCACCCAGGATCCGCCTTGTCCCGTCTTCATCCGGTCGGGAGAGAAAGTTGGCCACAGCGCTTCCCAGCACACTCTTAATATTGAGGTAAAGTTTTGCCGCGTCGAGCGTCCTGTCGACATAGAGGGCGAGCAGGTTAAAGAAGGCCCAAAACGGGAGCCAGAAAAACAACCCTAAAAGGACCAGGAAGAGCGCAAACTTGACATCCGAAAGGGCGATGGCCAGGTCTCTAAACTTCTGTTTCAGCGTCACGCCCTCGATTTCCCGCTTCGGCTCCTTGTAAAAGAAAATCGTGATGAGGAGCATCAGAGCAATGGCGATGGCTGCTGCCATGAAGGCGTAGTCCCAGGAAATCGCCCGCAGCCTTCCCGCGATGAGCGGGCCGAAGGAGGCGCCGATATTGACCATGGCATAGAAGATTCCGAACCCGAGGGTTTTGTTGGTCTTATCCGTGACGGCACGCACGGTGCCAGAGATGAGCGGCTTAAAAATCCCGGCGGCCAGGCCGATGCTGAGCATTGTCAAAGCGATCCCGGAAAATGACCTGGTCAGGATGAGGAGCATGATCGAAGGAAGATAAGCAACATAGGAGACGATCAGGACTTTCTTGAACCCGAACCTGTCGGCAAAAGTCCCCGAGATGACCGGGATGACATAAGAGATGAGCAGAAAAAGGCTCTGGACGACGCCGAGCTGGGCTTTAGTGTAACCCAAATATTCCATGTAAATGCCGAACCCCATGTAGATGCCGTAATAGGCAAATCGTTCCAAAACCTCGATGAAGTTGGCAACCCAGAAGACATCCGGAAAGCGTGTCCTTTTAGCCATCATGACATCCTATTTCCCCTGATATGGGATACCCTTGGTAATCCAGTCCGGAGCGGCAAGGCCTTTGAGATAATGGTCCAGGTACTCTTTCATCTTGATCGCATAATCGAGCTTGTTCGCGTATTTCTGAGGATGATGCCCCTCGCCCCGGTACTGAAGGAAAATGCAGTCCTTGCCGAGCCGGCGCATAGCCAGATAGAGCTCTATGCCCTGCTCCCAGGGGACGGCGCCGTCTTCATCCCCGAACATGAGAAGGAGCGGCGTTTGGATACGGTCGGCGAAAAACACGGGCGAATTCTCGATATATCGGCCCGGCATGTCCCAGAGGCTGCCGCCGATCCGGCTTTGCGCCTTTTCGTACTGCCACTGCCTGGCCAGCCCGGATTCCCACCGGATGCCGCTGTAGGCGCTCGTCATGTTGGCTACGGCCGCTCCGGCGATGGCCGCGCGGAATAGGTTCGTCTGGGTAACGACAAAGGCAGTCTGGTAGCCGCTCCAGGAATGGCCGTGCAGGGCAATGGCCTTCGGGTCGGCTATGCCCATGTCGATGATTTTCTGGACGCCCGGCACCAAGCATTTTGTGGCCGAGAGTCCGGGCCGGCCGGTCTCGTAGACGATATCGGGAAGAAAAATAGCATAGCCGTTGCTCGCATAAAACGGAAAACAGGGGCGGTGGTTGACGACGACCTCGTTAAACTCATAAAGCCGCCATGAGAATTTCTCATAGAAATAGACGAGCATACAATAGCGCTTGCCAGTCTCGTAATTTCCCGGCTTGATTAAAACGCCCTGGAGTGTCAGGCCGTCAAGGCTCAGCCATTCGACCAGCTCGGCGGTTCCCCAGGCAAAGTCACTGATCTGCGGGTTTATATCGGTGAGCCGGCGTGGCCCTGCAAGGTCAAGCCCGCTCGTCCAGATATTGGGGAATTCCTCGTAGCTTTCACGGGTAAAAATGAGGACATCAGCTTTCTTTGCCTTGGCCAGGAAGGTGTATTTTTTGTTCTCTTCGATAAGGCGCATTGCTCCCTTTGTGGCTATATTGGCCGCATAAAAACCCGTATACTTGAGACGGTTGTGGTAAGCGGACAGCAGAAGGTTCTGGTTTTTTTTGAAGAATTTTTCTTCAGGGTCGAGGCGGATGACGCGGAACGTAATCTCATCTTTCCGGCCGGCTTGATCTGTTAGGTTAACAGCCTCTTCTCTCTTCGTTGCCATTTTCCAGATATCATACTGGTCATAGAGAAGCACAGCGCTTTCGTCTTCAAGCCAGCCGGCCAGGCCGTAGGGACGCGCCTCCTGAGGGACGTCGTTCTCTTCATCGAAGAAAGCGACCGGCAGTGCAGCTGTTAGGTTGCGGCTCGACCCAGTAACTGAGTCATAAAGCTGCCAGTTTCGCTTATCGAAATAGAGGACGTAGCGGCCCTGAGGCGAGAGGGAGGCTCTCCACCTCAGGCGGGTGATAATCTTTTTTTTCTGGCCGCTTGTTATGTCAATCAGCCAAATATCGTCGTAGCTACCGTCCCAGGTCATTTCCTTGAGATACGGAACATTAGAGAAGCCAATGGCAGAGCGAGGGTTCTCGGGAATCTCGACATCAGGGATCTCCCGGTCGGCTAAAGGAACCATTTTTCCTGAATCCGTATGATAGACCGCTAAATAGGTCTTCTCCTTAAGCTGAGGCCATTGTTTCTTCTGCTGAGGGATAATCCGCGGATCATTCCAGTGCCAGACATCGACTTCTCTTTTTTCAAGAATCCTGTCCGCGTTAAAAAGATCAACTTCCTGGACCTCCTTAGCCTCTTTTTCTTCCTCGCGCTTGAGGTCAAACATCTCTTTTGGTTCTGTGCCTAAAAAAACTCGCCTCCCGTCTTTTGACCAGGCAAGTTTATTTTTTGAGGGAATGACCCAATCCGCAGGAGTCCTCTCTGCCGCGATGGCCAGAAGGGATTTTCCCGTTCTGGCGTCCCAAAGCCAAAGAGAAGCTGGCCCCGCATTCCCCTTCTCGTCAGCTGAAGCCGACAGAAAAGCAAGCCTGCTTCCTTCTTCCGGCCAGGAAAGTTGGCTATAAACTGCCCGTTCAGCCTTGGCGATGGTCAGTGGTGGCATTCCTTCTTTGCTCAAATCAAGACAGAAAAGCCCGTTTCCCTGTCCTTCCGGTTCAGCCACGGCATAGGCCAAATATTTGCCGGATTCATCAAAAGAAAACGAGAGAACATGCAGAACCCGGGTCTCTTTCCCTGAAGACAGATGGCGGAGGATGAACGTTGTTCCAACCTCTTTTAGCATCGGCTCCGGCTTTTCTTTTTCAGCCTGGCCTTCGTCTCTCTTTTCTTCTTTCTTTTCCTCTTCTTTAAAGAGCTTATAGGCCAGCCAGGAGGAGTCTCTGGAGAATGAGAACTTCTCCACATTTTCAAATGTCTCGATATTTCCGCTCGTCAAGTCAAGGAGGGCCAGGCCGGCTTTGGGCTTGTCTTTTCCTGCTTTCTCCAGATCTACTGCCTTTGGCTTGACGACAGCCGCAAGCCAGCGCGAGTCGGGGGAGAACTGGGGCTTGCTGCCTCGCTCTATAATAAACGTTTGATTTTCTCGGGTGCTTTTGACCTGGACCTCACCGTCGCCTCTATCAGGTTGAGCTGCGAAGGCTATCCAGAGGCCATTTTCCGAGATAACAGGATCGGTGATGGCCCTGAATTTCATCATCTCCTGGAAAGTGAGAGCTTTTTTCGCCTGCTCAGTCGGCTGAGCCAACCCTGGAAAAATTATCACAAGAGCTAAAGCGAGAATTAAGATTTTGATGGTTTTGTTTATTAGAGACATTTTGAAAGAACCTCCTTTATGCGCTTAAATATAAAGACACGCCACCTCATCAGGAATTATAGGCCTTTTTAGGCATGGTTTATACCATACAGCTTTGCGGAAAACAACTTTAAGCTTTCACGAAAAACGCACGAGGGTGAGCGGAATTTGACGCTAACCCGCGATTTTTGTAGCATGATGTGAAATGCCCACGCCTCATTCGACCGATTTCTACGAAATCCAGAGCAAGCAGCGGAAGAAAAGCATTCTGATCCTGGCCGTCCTGACCATTTTTTATTTCGCCGCCATCGGCTTGATCAGCCTGGCGGTGTTGGCCAGCAGCGGCCTATTTGGTCTAAACCTTGGTGTTTGGACCGGAACCTTTCTTTGGAAATGGCTGGCGGCTGTCCTAATTGTCTCTTCGATCATCGCGTTCTTTCATTTTTATGAGGCGCGCCGCACAGGGGCCCCTTACATTCTTAAGCGCCTCGACGCACGGCCTCCGGATCTCTCCGACCGTTACCATCAACAGTTCGCCAACGTTGTCGAGGAGATGAGGATTGCCTGCGCACTGCCCGAAGTCAATGCCTATGTTCTTCCCCAGTTTGCGGTTAATTCCATGGCCCTGGTCGAGCCGGATGGGACTCCCTGCGTCGTCGTCACCGAGGGTTTGTTGGCCGACAGCGCGCGGGACGAGCTCCAGGCCGTGGTCGCACATGAGCTGGGCCATATCTCCCGCGGCGACGCCTTTTATGTTACTCTCGTCTGCTCGCTTGCCAACTTTCTCGAGAAATTGAGAGAGGCGCTGGAGCCAGAAGATGCGCCCGCCAAGGATAAGACGGAGACACGGAGAGGCGGAGCCTCGCCTGTCCTTATCTATTTGACAGTGCTCACGACCTCCATTTCGATGCGACTGCTGAGCGCTCTTCTTTCCAGGGAACGGGAAATCTTAGCCGATGCGGCGGCCGTGGAAATCAGCCGACATCCTGTTGGCCTGGCAAGATTGCTTTATAAAGCTCACCTTAAGAGTTCCCTCATCGGCGATTTTGGCCTCACTTACAGCCCGCTTTTCATCGTCGCTCCCCAGTTGACAGGAGAGTCAGACGGGTTTTTCAGCCGGCTCTTCAACTCACATCCGCCGCTGATGAAGAGAGTCAAGCTGCTGGCCCGGATGGCTGGGCTGGAGCCGGCGCATGTGATCCAGCAGGTTTGGGAAGGACAAAAACTCAGAGAGGAAGCCAGGACGAGGCTTTATCCTTTCGATGACCAAGGACTTGGGGCCACCAAAGCTGAAGGCTCAGAAGGTGCGCCTTCGTTCGGAGAAAACAGGGGCTGGCTCATCCAGGATTCCAAGGGAAAATGGCGAGGACCATTTGGCCTGGAGGAAATCCTGTTTCTTCCTTATTTTACGCCCCTAAGGATAATTAAGAGCATACAAGAGGATTTGACCGCACAGGCCCGGGAATTCCCTCAAATCAGGCTGGCCCTTGAAAGGCTGAGGAAGAAGAGGCCAGTCGACCCGTCGAAAAAAGACCGCTGTCCGCCTTGCCGGGTGCCGCTCAGCGATAATTTTTATGAAGGCGTGGAAATTAAAGTTTGCTCCCGTTGCGGCGGCAAACTTGTGGATTCAGCCAAGATGGAGCGAATCCTGCTGCGCCGGGAGTTTGACTTTTCTCAAACCTTGATCGAGAAAGCCAGGGCTTTCAAGGAGGAATTCCTGCTCAATCCTGTGAAAAAGCAGAGGGAAAAAGAAAAGGCGGTTCGCGGGTACGTCTGCCCTAACTGCGGGTACCGGATGGTGCCGCGGCCATACAACTACCAATATTTTATTCCGGCGGATAAGTGCCTGGCCTGCGGCCATATCTGGTTTGACGCCGACGAACTCGAAATCCTCCAAGTTTTGATTGAGAAGAAAGCTTAAGCAGTACTCAGTCGAAAATTTTTTCAAGAGACTGGTAGCGGGTGTGGACCTTTTCGACCGCCGTCTCAATATTAACTTCTTCCCCGGATTTGGCAATTTCGACTAACATTTTCGCCGATTCATAGAGCTCGGAAGCGGCTTGCCTGAATAGTTCTGATTTAGATTCCAGCCGTTTGGGCAGAGAGGCTTTGGTGATGGCCTCGGCTTTGAGCGCCATCTCCTCGCTTACGGACTTAATGCTCTCATAATCCTTGTTCGGAAGATATTTATGGTAGACGATATAGAGGACTTTATGGAAAGCATCGACCTCCTTGAGCACGGGGCGGATGATCCTGACCATCATCTCATACTTGGCATGCAGATCCTCAGCCGCGTTAAGAAGGGCTTCGTCATCTGTTCCTGAGGCGGCGGCTACGTAGCCATCCACTGCGCTCTTAAAGTCCTCAAGTCCCTGCTTCCACTTCGCCTCTTTATCCCTGAGGATGCCGGGAAGCTTCGCAGCGTAAATTTTTTCGGCCAGCTTTTTGACCTCTGGAGCAAAGCCCCGCAGCGCCGCATAATCTTTTTGCGGATAGGCCGTGTGCCAGATGGGATAGATGATGTCATGGAAGCTCACGAGCTCGGGGACGGTACTTTCAGTCTCCTGAGTGGCTCCCCGGGAGGCATCGCCTCCGATCACACTCAAACACAGTGCCAGCGTTGCACCTAAGATGAGATTTGCACTCTTTTTCAGCCTCATTCTTACCTCCTTAGAATCAAGTCGAACTGGAGAATTTTGATTTCGTACGGCTTTGCCATGAGGCGAAGCATTTTATCACTAGCAACGATTTTTGCCAAGGGTCTTCGGTGAGAAAAATTACTATTAGACTTATTGAAACTATCGAAAAAATAAAGAATAGTAAGCTCACTCTCTCTCCTCTTCATAGATTACCCGGGTTAGAGGGTCATGTAGCGGACGGAGTGTCCTGTCCAGGCTAGAAATCTTTCAAAATCAGAAAAACTGAGCCCGATCGTTGCGGTATTGACGTTGGGATGGAAATGGACCCTCTCTGCCTGACGGAGTTCCTGGTCAATGATTACCGAAACTTCCTTCTTGGCGTCGAATATCAGGCCGAAAGGTGATACAGCGCCCGGCTCAAGCCCAAGAACACGCTGCAGCCGCTCAGCTGAGCCGAAGCTCAGCCTGTCCTCTCCCAGTCTTTCGGTGAGCTTTCTCAGGTCGGCGTTTTTTGAATGCTCAAGAATAACGAGGTAATGACGATTTCCTTTTTTGTTCCGCAAGAAAAGATTTTTGCAGCGGGCCCCTTTTAAGTCCTTCCAGTGCTCCTTGGCCTCCTCGACAGTGTACACCGGAGGATGTTCGTGTCTAAGAAAAGAGACACCAAGGCTTTCAAGGACTTCGTAGACGCGCTTTTCTGCTTGAGTCTCGTTCATCTCCTCTGGCCCGAGGCACTCGCTGGTTCAATTGACGCTGCAACGACGTTGGCCACGCGGCTGCGCATGGCCACGATCGAACCCTTATCATCAGGATGGACCCGGTTGGTCAGAAGTATAATAAAAGTTTCTGTATCCGGGTCGATCCAGATGGAAGTCCCTGTGTATCCTGTGTGCCCGTACGAACGAGGCCCAAAAAGATCGCCGCCTGACGTGCTGTAAGAAGAATCAATGTCCCAGCCTAAGCCGCGGCCAGCAAAACTCGCC
Organism: Clostridiales bacterium; assembly: GCA_029907205.1. GTDB lineage: Bacteria > Acidobacteriota > Aminicenantia > Aminicenantales > UBA8522 > JARYMI01. Next base: position 209,215 of record JARYMI010000003.1, on the reverse strand, counting down.
TTGGGCCAGATAGAGGTCATTCTCTCAACAGTGATCGGACTCATAATTCGCCGGCCTTTATGGTGCCCCCTATTAAGCATCATCATGGCAAATGTGGCCAGGTCATCTGCTGTGGAAAAGAGCCCGGCGTTGCCGGACACGCCGCCTTGAAGTCTGGCCAGGGGATCGTGAACAACCCCCAAAAGCGGTTTTCCCTCGACGACTTCAGTCGGCACGCAGGACGCGCGGTATTTCTCGGGTGGAACGAAGAACGTGTGCTTCATTTCCAGTGACTTGAAAATGCGCTCCTCGGAAAACGAAGCGATATCCTGGCCTGTAACTTTTTTTATAATATAACCCAGCGAGATGTATCCCAGACAACTGTAAGCAAAGGAGGCGCCCGGAGGACTGACTTTCTTGAGCTGCGCGATATAGTTAACCAAATTCTCAAGAGAGCAAGGCCGTCCGTATTTTTTTTCAACTTCTGCAGCGTCTGTGTAAGGTGGCAGACCAGAGGTGTGAGTCAGAAGATGCCAGATTCTGGCGTCTTCGGCAGGCTTGTTCGCTTCATCGACATAGGGAGAAAACTCCGGGACGTAGTCCTTAACTTTTTCCTCGAGACTCAACCTCCCCTGCTCGACGAGGATCATGATCGAGGTCGCCGTGGCCACGGGCTTGGTGAGGGAGGCGAGGTCGAAAATCATCGACTCCTCCATCGGACGGCGCTTCGGAACCCACTGGCTTTCGCCAAAAGCTTTCCGGTAGACAACTTTCCCTTTCCGCCCGACAAGCAGCACCGCCCCGGGAAAGTCTTTCCTTGCTATGGCTTCCTCAACAATTGGATCAAGCTGCCGGAGATGCTCGGACGACATCCCAATTTCTTCTGGTTTGGCCCTTTCTGGCGATTTCAGACTGCAGGAAAATAAGCAGATAGCTCCATAAACAAACCCGACGATGACAATGAAATGCTTTTTCATGAGAAAACCTTCAAGGAATATCCCGATAATTATTTGGGATACCCTATAGGATGGTTCAGCATCGGGTATTGGGTATCTGTCAGCTTCAGGAGACTTTTTACCAGGTCTCGGTTGATGGAGGCGCGGGGCCTTGTCGCCATTCCCGTGGCCGCGCAGAACAGCGCGATGTTTTGCGATACGATGCCCGTATCGATGGCGCCCCATTCTTTTTTCACCTCCGTCGTTCCTGCGCGGAACCGGGAAATATCCGAAACGAGAATCAGCTGGATGGGCGCGGGAGACAGCGGTCCGGCTGGCTTGGCTTGGGGCGGAGGGGGGCCTTCTGGTTTTGCCGGGGGCGCGCTGCCAGGACCACCTGGGCTGCTTCCTGGCCGCATGCTAATTTCGTCCCGGTGGTCGCCGGCGGCCACGGGGACGAGCGCATGCTCGAGTGCATCGTACAGATAGGCTCCGTCCTTCATGAACACGTAGATGTCGACATCCTGGGCATTTTGCGCTGAGGCAGCCGTCCGCTTCTTGATTTCCGGACGATTGATTCCGTTAGCAGCCCACAGCAAGTCGGATAGATCCTGAAAGCTGACATCTTTTTCTGACCATTCCCTGACCGAGGCCCTGACTGATAGCGCCTCCATGACGGGCAGCCCCCGGGTCTTATTCGGCTCATTCAATTTGATCGTCTTCAGCTCTTGCCCATGAGGCCAAGCCAAAACCGGAAGCAGGAGAAGGGCCGCAAAAACCGATCTTTTCAGGGATGCGGTTTTCATCGTGACACCTCCATTTTTTCACAACGAGATCAGTTATTCTCTGATTTCAGTCTGTTATCATTTTTCGGCATTCCCGTCAAGGATTGATTCACAACGCCTTTTCTGCCATCATGAATCGGTCAAATATCAGGGAGTATGAACATGGCGCTTTTCGAAAAAAGACTGAACCTGAAAAGACTCAAAGCTATGGTCGGTCGAGAAGTTGGGCTGTCTGAGTGGTTTGCAATCACCCAGGAACGAATCGACGCCTTCGCTGCAGCGACCGAAGACCGCCAGTGGATCCACGTTGACCCGGAGCGAGCAGCCCGGAGTCCGCTCAAGGGGACAGTCGCCCACGGCTTCCTTCTCCTCTCGCTTATCCCCTTTTTTAACCTCAGGAACGAGGTTTTCTCGGGCCGTTTCCGGATGGCCATCAACTACGGCCTGAACCGCGTCCGCTTCCCCCATCCTGTCCGGGCTGGCTCCCGAATTCGCAACAGGGCGATCTTGAAAGCCATCGAGAAACGCGGCTTCCGCAAGGTTTTAATCACGGTTGAGAACATCCTTGAAGCTGAAGGAGCGGACAAGCCGGCCATGGTTGCCGAGGTCCTCGCCCTTATCTACCTTTGATTTCTCCCTTTTATTCGATCTTTTTTTTGAACCTGAGAACACTCAACCCCAGGATGGCCAGCCCGAAAACAAGCAGGGCCAGGGCTTCCTGCCAGAGCACCTCCAGCCCGACCGCCTTGAGGAACAACCCCCGGATGATGACAAGATAATAGCGCAAAGGCACAAGATAGGTAAAGAACTGGATCAGCTTGGGCATGTTCTGTATCGGAAAAACAAAACCGGAAAGGATCATCATCGGGATCATGAAGAAAACGGCCGATAGCATCGCCTGCTGCTGGTTTTTCGAGACAGTGGAAATAAAAAGGCCCAATCCCAGGGTCGTCAGCATAAACAGGGGGCTGAGGCCAAAAAGAAGAAAGACATCTCCTTTGATCGGGACTTTAAACCAGAAGACAGCAACAGCAACAACTAAGACGATGTCGATAAGCCCGATGAGAAAAAAGGGCAAGAGCTTTCCCAGGATGAGTTCTTTCGGCCGTACCGGCGTAACGATGAGCTGTTCAAGAGTGCCCATCTCTTTTTCTTTGACGATGCCCAACGAGGTCAGCATCATCGTCATGACCATCAGCAACAACCCAAGGACTCCCGGAATCATGAAGTTGCGGCTGCGTAGCTCGGGGTTGTACCAGACCCTGATTTGAGGGTTCACTCCGGCCCATGAGACGCGAGGAGAAAAACGCTCGGCCTTTTCCAGAAGAACCTGCCGCGAGTAGGCCGTGGCAATCATCGACGCGTAGTGAAGGGCGACGACGGCTGACTGGCTTTCGGCGCCGTCGACGATCAACTGGACGCGGGCTGATTCTCCTCCCGCCAGCTTTCGCCCCATCCCTTTGGGCAGGACGACCGCCAGCGAAGCGCGTCCTTTGATGATGGCATCGTCGATGTCGGCCAATCGGCTGACGATTCCTTCAAGAATAAAGTATCCCGAATGGGGAAATCGGGAAATAAAGTTCCTGCTCGTTGCTGTGCCGTCGAGGTCGCAAAAAACGACCGGGATGTTCTTGATATCAAGGTTAGCCGCATACCCGAGGAGGATAAGCTGAAGAACGGGTGCAATGAAAAGGATGGCCAGCATTCGCCGGTCCCGGCGCAGCTGGATAAACTCTTTGTGAACGATGCGGCCGACCTTTCTCACGAGATTCCGCCTTTCTTGAGGATCTTCCCCAGCCGCATCGAGCTGAGTCCCAGAGCGAGCGCCGCGAAGGCGACCAAAAACGACATCTGGCCCCACAGGGCATCGAGCCCGGCGCCCTTGAGCATGACGCCCCGGAGGATGGCCAGAAAATACCTGGCCGGGATGACGAAGGTAATGGCCTGGATCGCCAAAGGCATGTTACGGATTGGAAACACGAACCCGGAAAGGACAAAAGTCGGGAGCATGGTCGTGATGATGGCGATCATAAAAGCCACCTGCTGCGTGCGGGCGACCGTCGAAATCAGGAGTCCCACCCCCAGACCGCCGACAAGAAAGAGAATCATCCCAGCAAGGAGATAGCCGTACTGGCCTTTTATGCTGACGCCAAAAAAAAGCCGGCCGAAAGCAAGGACGAGGTGCGCTGAAACGAGAGAGACGAGAACATAAGGAATGGTCTTTCCGACAACTAACGCGGCCGGGTTGAGCGGCGAAACCATGAGCTGCTCAATCGACCCCCTCTCCCTTTCCCTGACCACAGAAAAGGCTGTCGAAATGACGACCGTGATCATTAAGACAAAAGCCATCAGTCCCGGCACAAGGAAGCGGGCACTCCTGAGCTCCGGGTTGAACCAGATGCGGGGATGAAGGTCAAGCGGCCGGACGATGATCGATGGCGAATAGCTTTGGGCGATGGCGCTCACATAGCCGGCGGCTGCGCCCGCGATAAAGGTTTCTTCTCCGTTGATGATCACCTGGATGTCTGTCTGCCGCCCGGCTAACAAAGACCTGGAAAAATCGTAAGGAATCACGAGAGCCACCTGGACGGTCCCCTCTCCCATGAGCCTGTCGATTTCCCTGTCGCTCTCGACGACTCGCATCAGGTCAAAGTACTCGGTCACAAGAAAGCGCTCGATAAAATCTTGGCTGCGCGGGCTTTTTTCCTGGTCAAGAACAGCCAGGGCGAGATGTTTGACGTCAAAATTCAGGGCGTAGCCGTACATGATGAGGAGAAAGGCCGGGATGAAAAGCAGCATTCCCAGGGTGCGCTTATCCCTCCGAATCTGCCTGAACTCTTTTTTCACTACCGGTTTGATGAGGGCCCACATCGACCTGTCCTACCCCGAGGCTCTCTCCAGTCGTTCAGTCTTTTCAATAAGCTGAGTAAAGACATGCTCTAGCCGCGGCCTGATTGTGTCGATGCGTTTGAGGACAAGCCCCCGTCCTTTGAGCAGGCGGCTGATTTTTGCCCGGCCCTCTTCTTCGTCAGCGACCTGAACATGAAGATAGGCGCCATAAACTTCGCTGGCCAAAACCCAATCCTCTTCCTGGAGCATGGCCAGAGCTTCCCCTGTCTGTTCACACTCGACCTCGAGGATGGGATGGCGGACAAACGTTGTCTTAAGCTCTTCTGGACCGCCGCTGGCAACGAGCTCCCCAGCGTGAATGAGCAGGATCCGGTGGCAGTATTCGGCCTCATCAAGATAATGAGTCGTCACGAGGACAGTCACGCCGGCGGCAGCCAGGTCGTTGATCAGCTCCCAGAATTTTCGCCGCGAAAGCGGGTCGACGCCGCCTGTCGGTTCATCGAGAAAGACGATCTTCGGCTCATGGAGCAAGGCGCAGCTCAGGGCTAGGCGCTGCTTCCAGCCGACCGGCAACTCCCCTGTCAAAACGCGCTCTTTTCCGCCCAACCTGTTTAGCTCTAGAGCCCAGCGCAACCTGGCGCTGAGGGAGCGGCCGGAGAGGCCATAAATTCCTCCATAGAAGCGGATGTTTTCTTCAACCGTGATGTCCTCGTAGAGCGAGAATTTTTGAGACATGTAGCCGATGCGCTCTTTGATTCGCTCTGGTTCCCGGACGACGTCGTACCCAGCGACGATAGCCGTCCCGGCCGTAGGGCTGAGCAGCCCGCAGAGCATCCGGATCGTGGTCGATTTTCCCGCGCCGTTTGCACCCAGAAAGCCGACTATTTCTCCCCTGGCCACGTTGAAATTGATATTCCTGACGGCCACAAAATTGCCGAAGGCCTTGGTCAGGTTGCGAACTTCGATCGAGTATTCAGCCATGGACGCCTTTCTGCGAGTCGCCCATCAAATAAATGAAGACGTTCTCGAGCGAAGGAGAGATCTGGCGCCAGTGAGAAACGATTATGCCTCTATCTTGAAGAAGTCGATTCAAAGAGGACGGGTCTGCCTGAGTTTTAGAAACGACAAGGTGGAGCCTGTCGCCGAAGGCCTGGACGTCAATGACGCCGGGCATGTTTTTGGCAAGCTCAGAGGCTGCCCGAAGGTCTTTTCCAGCGAGCTCGATGATCGTTCCCTCCATCCGCTTTTTTATGCCGCGTGGTGTTTCGACGGCGAGAAAACTGCCTTCGTGCATGAGGGCTACCCTTGAAGCACGCTCCGCCTCATCGAGGTATGGCGTTGACAGAATGATCGTAACCCCTCTCTGGAGAAGCCCGAACAGGATCTTCCAGAAATCTCGCCGGGAAAGAGGGTCAACCCCAGTGGTCGGCTCATCGAGAAGGAGTAGCTCGGGGGTATGGATGAGAGCACACGCCAGGGCCAGCTTTTGTTTCATCCCGCCAGAAAGGTTTTCAGCCAGACGGCGCCGGAAAGGCCCGAGCCTGGTGAAGCCCAAAAGCTCCTCCCGCCGGCTTTTAAAATCTTTGATCCCGTGGATTTCAGCAAAAAACTCGAGGTTCTCATCCACGCTCAAGTCGCCGTAAAGCGTAAACCGCTGGGAAAGGTAACCGATGCGCTTCTTGATCTCGTCGATTTCTTTGGTTAAGTCAAACCCAAGAATCCTGGCTCGTCCTGCTGTCGGCTTGATGATCCCGCTGAGAAGCCGGATGAATGTCGATTTTCCCGCTCCGTCCGGGCCGACCACACAGAACAACTCGCCCTGTAAAACGGAAAAAGTGATGTTCTTGACAGCCCTAACCCCGTCGTAGCTCTTGCTCAGCCCCTTGGCTTCAACAGCAAGCACGAGAAGTCAGTCCCTCCCTCCTTCAAGGTCCGGAGCTTCAATTCTGAGCACGGCGTCGGCGGGCATTCCCGGTTTCAGGATATATTCTGGGTTGGGAATCTCAATCTTGACCCTGAAGACGAGCTTGACCCGTTCCTCTTTCGTCTGGACATTCTTGGGAGTAAACTCTGCCTCAGGAGAGATGAAGATCACTTTGCTGGTGAAAACCCTTTCAGGATAGGAATCAATCTTGACCTCGGCAGTCTGGCCCAGACGGATTCGGCCGAGTTCTTTTTCAGGAACATAGATTTCCAAATGAATGTTAGCCAGGTCGGCGACTGTCAGAATCGGGCTCCCCGGGATAACGAATTCGCCAGCCTCGGCTATCTTGTGAGTGACAATTCCGGAAACCGGGGAGAGAATGGTCGAATCGGCAATGGATTTCTTGATCAGGTCCCTCGCAGCCGAGGCCTGGTCAAGCCTCGCCCGGGCCGCCTGGATTTCTTCAGGCCTGGCCAGTTTGCGTGCTTTTTCTAAAACTTGCCTGGCTGTTTCTTTTTGAGCGAAAGCGACCTTGTACCGGGCCTCGGCGTCGTCTCTCTGCTTTTGTGTTGCGCTCTCCTTCTCGGCAAGCGTTCGGAAGCGCTTCCAGTCTCCCTCAGCCACGGACAGGTTCGCTTCGGCCTGTTTCAAAGCTTCCTCGGCCTGGAGAATATCTTCGGTTCGGGCCCCCTTAAGAAGGAGTTCGAGTTGAGCTTCAGCCAGCCTTGTTCCCGCTTCGGCTTGCCTGAGCTGGATCTCCAAAGACGAGCTGTCTATGACGGCCAGCATCTCTCCGGCTTTGACCTGATCGCCTTCTCCGACGAGAACTTTTTCCACCTGGCCGCTGAGCTTTGAGGAGATAGTCACTTCCACTGCCTCGATCGTGCCGGAGGCGCTGATCCAGTTCTTTTCTCTGTCCCCTTTGCAAGAGAGGAAAAAGACAAGGAAGCAGGTGACAAGGAGACAGGATAAAACCCGGACCTCCGCACGTCGTCGCATCATCAATCTGCTCCTTGAATCATAGCCAATCAGCCGACGTCTCACTATTTCTCGCCTGACTCCTTAACCTGGTATTTTTCGAACCACTCCCTTAGATAAAGCTGCTGGAGAAGTCTGTGGGAAGGCCGGCGCCAGCCATGGTATTCTTCGGGCATACGAACCAGGAGCGTCTCTTTCTTCAGCATTTTTAGAGCCCGGTAATACTCTTCACTCTGGCCGATCGGCGTCCTCAAGTCCTCTTCACCTGTCATGATCATTGTTGGCGTGGTGACGTTGGCGACATAATGAAGGGGTGATCGAACAGCGTATTCCATCGGGTCTTCCCAGGGGTATTTCTTGAACTGCCTGTACCACATGTGGCCGTCTGTTGTCCCGACAAAGGAATGCCAGTTTATCACCGGCCTCATCGAAACCGCCGCCCTGAATCTGTTCGTGTGGCCGACAATCCAGGCGGTCAGGACTCCGCCGCCGCTCCCGCCGCAGACAAAAAGATTATCTTTATCGATAAATCCCTTGGCAATAGCCGCGTCAACTCCGGCCATGAGGTCGTCGTAATCCTTTCCGGGGTAGGAGTAATGAATGCCGTTGACAAAATCCTGCCCGTAACCCGTGCTTCCCCTCGGGTTTGTATAAAGGACGGCATATCCGTTCGCCGCAAAATTCTGCCATTCCCAGTTGAAAGCGACGTTGTACATGGCCCACGGTCCGCCGTGGATCCATAATAGAAGCGGGTATTTTTTGGCTGGATCAAACTCGGCCGGTTTGATGAGCCAACCCTGGATGTCCCAGCCATCGGCAGATTTATACCAGAGCTCCTCGACCTCGCCCAGCTTGACTCCGGCCAAGACATCCTGGTTAAGGTCGACAACCAGTTTGAGGACTGCTGGCTTGGCCAGGTTAAAGGTAATCAAATAGCCTGGACGGTGGAAAGTTGAAAGCACGGCGGCGGCCTGTCCGCCTCGGGAAACGGACAATCCCGTCAAGAATTGAATCCCCTCAGTTATTTTCTTGATCCTTCCGTCAAGAGCCACAAAATGGGCGTTTGATTCTCCTTTCTCGGCCATCAGATAATAAACGCCAGAGCTGTCCAAAGCCCAGACAAGGCTAGACGGCGAGTTGGGAAGCTTTCCGGCCAGCAACCTTTTATTCTCTCCGGCTGCGTCCATCAAATAGATGTCCGACAGATGGCTTGTGTAGTTTTTATCGTCATATCCCGTGTAGGCAATCCACTTTCCGTCCGGCGAAACCAAGGGGCCCCGGTCAGGCCCTTTTCTGTCTGTTAACGCCTTGACCTCGAGAGTTTTGATGTCGACAGAGTAAATCTCCGAGTCCCCCTGCTGGTACTCCGGTTCCGGTTTGCGAATAGCGGAAAAATAGATCTTGCTGCCGTCGGCAGACCATTCAGGATCGCTGTGGGAATAATCGCCTGAAGTCAGCTGACTTGGTGTCCCTCCAACCTCAGCGTCGATAATGAAAATATGAGAATCTCCTTTTGGCAGCGGACCTCGGCCGTCGCTTCTCCAGGAAAGACGGTCGATGATGATAGCCGGCTCCGCCCATTTCGCTCCCTTTGGCTTCCTCGGGAGCTTGACGCTCAAGATCGGCTTCTCATCAGGAATGAACATGGTGAAAGCCAGGCTTTTTCCATCTGGCGACCAACTCAGGCTCCCGGGCGTGTTCTCAACATGGGTGAGCTGGGCTACCTCCCGTGTGTCCAGCCACATGACATGGATTTGAGAAGTTCCATCCCGGTCAGATATGAAGGTAATCTTCTTTCCGTCGGGCGACCAGAGCGGTGATGTATCCCGCCAGTTGCCTGGCGTCAGCTCGCGCAGCCTCTTTCCCTCGACGTCCACGATCCAGAGGTTGCTGTTGTACCGGTCAGCCATTTTGTCCACCCAGGTTCGGGTGAAGATAATTTGCTTACCGTCTGGTGAGATTGCCGGACTGCCGACTGATTCCATCTCCATGAAGGTATCGAGGTCAAGAAGCTTGGCATTCTTGGACTCTTCTCCCCGAGTTCCCAGGAGAATGCTCAGCCAGAAACAAATAAGCGCGCATATGGTCTTTTTCATGCTTCCTCCTTTCTGATGCAATCTTGTCGTTCCTGTTTTTTCTCTGCCGTCCGCCTGGGTCTCATGATTTCGGCTCCCCTATTCGGTCAGCAGTTCCTCGAGGGTAGCCAGAAAGGCACGGGCTTCCTCGACGCTGTTGTAATGGGCAAAACTGGCCCGGCAGACGCTGTCTTTCCGGAAATGACGGCAGAAGACCGCCGAATAATGGTTTCCGTCAGCGATCTGAATCCCCTGACGCTCCCAGAAAAGTTTCTTTGTCTCGCTGGGCTTCTGCCCCGCAATCTCGAAGGCAAAAGTCGGGTCCCGCTGAGACGAAGACTTCGGGTCAACAATCCCATAGAAGCGAACCCTGGAGCTCTCGAGCTGGCTGAGCTTATCCAGGATGACCCCGGTCATCTCGCTTTCATAGCAGGCAATGTCGTTCATGACCCGCCTGAACTTGGCCCGACGGTTTTCTTTCTTTAGTCTGTCCTGAGGATTGAGCTCGTCGTCAAGCCAGAGAAGGTACTGGAGCGCCGCTCCGAGCGAGGCCAGGGCAGAATTGTTCAGAGTCCCCTGTTCATACTTAAACGGTGTCAGATTCTTGTTTGTTTCGACGCGGTAAGGCTTCATTTTGTCCAGGAGTTCTTTTCTTCCCCAGAGGACGCCCAGCATCGGCCCGAAAATCTTATACCCTGAAAAAGCCAGAAAATCGCAGTCTATTTTCTGGACGTCGATCGCGCCGTGCATGGCATGATGGACGGCGTCCACACAGATAAGGCAATTGGGCGCTTTCGCCTTGATCCCGGCCACGAGCTCCTGGAGAGGCACAACCGTGCCCAGGCTGTTGGAAGCGAAGGGGACGGCGATGAGAGCTGTATTTTTCGTGACAAGAAACAAAAGATGCTCTGTGTCCAGAAGGCCCGGCTCTTTAATTCGAGCCCTTTTCACTTCGCCTTCCCGCCATTTTCCACCAACCATTTCCCAAGGAGAAATATTCGCCATGTGGTCAAGGTCGGTGACGATGAGGTCGCGTTGCCCTGTAAACAGGCCGCGCAGGGAGACGGCCAGATTAAACAGAGCTTGAGTTGTGGAAAAATGGAAGCTGATTTCGTCCGGGCTGCCTGCGTTCAAGAAATCAGCAGCGATTTCCCTGATATGCCAGTGGAAGTCTTTCGTCGCCTCTTCAGAAGGATAAATTTCGCCGGGAAGGGAATTTAGCCAGGTCGCAGCTTCAGCCATGGCTTTGGCCGCAGCGTCAACGACCAGGGTCCCGGCCGCAGAGTTGAGATAAATTCTCCTGTTTCCTCGGATATCCCTGTCGATTTGAGGAAACCGCGAGCGGATCCGGCCATGGATAGCCATAAAGCGGTTAAGCCTTGGGTCTACAGGCATGAAGAAAATCATATAGCATACGGGCAGTGCCATGTCAAAAACTGCCCGGCAAGGGCATGCATTTCTATTTATGTGATTAAACAGGGTGCAGGAAGCTGCCCTTTGGCCCCCGCACCCCGGGGAACCAGTCCCGTCGGTGAAGCCGCCGTTTGGAAGGGGGTCCAGGGGGATATCTCCTCCTGGTCGCAGGCCGAAGGCCGAGAAGGGGAGGCAGGGAGCGAAGCGACCGTTGGAAGGGGACTCATAGTCCCCTCCAAGTGCTCGGGTCCCCCCTCCGCTACGGGGGCTTCAGGGCAGCCTCCTACACCAGAAAGACAGATTCCCGTTTACCAGGAGATGCCGTAGTCTTCGCCGTAGTCCGACGACCCGCCCCAGAAGGTGCCGTGCTTCCAGTCAAAAAAAATGGCATTGATCGGGCCGGAGGTGTACTTCTTGATGCTTAGCCTGTAGCCCATCTTGGCCAGCTTATCCCTGATTTCTTGACTGACCTTCTCATTGAGGTCGAGCTTGCCGGGAGAAAATTCGTGCCGGCCGAAAGAACTCCGCATCTGGTAGCTGGTGATGTTCGGCGCCTCGCAGGCCTGTTGAACGTTCATCCCGAATTCCACAATGTTCAAGAAAAATTGAAGGAGGTTCTGGTCTTGACTGTCTCCTCCCTGGACCGCGAACGAAAGGAAAGGTCTCCCGTCTTTGAGGGCAAGCCCAGGCGTGAGCGTAGCCCGTGGCCTCTTGCCCGGGGCTATGACGTTGAACGGGTTTTCAGCCTCGTCCAGGACGAAACTCTGGAGGCGCTGGCTCATCCCTATGCCCGTATTACCAGCCAGGCAGGCCGGGATCCAGCCGCCGCTCGGAGTGACCGATACTACCCATCCCTGTTTGTCAGCCGCCTGAATAGACGTTGTTCCGGCAAAAAAACTCGATGAATCGCCTTCCTCCTTAACACCGGTGTCCAGCCATTTTTCGAGGTAATGGAGATAAGGGTTCTTTTTTCCCTCAAACGGGTAAGGGTCGCCTGGTTTGACCTCAGGATTATTGGCCATCCAATCGATGAGTTTCAGCCTCTCTCTTGCGTAATCTTTGGCCAACAGTCCCTTGATCGGTTCTTCAGGGGGAAAATAGGGGTCGCCATAGTAAAAATCGCGGTCGGCGAAGGCCAGGTTCATGACTTGGTAAAGAGCATGAATATATTCGGCGCTGTTATAGCCCATTTTCTTGAGGTCGAAGTTTTCGAGCATGTTCAGAGCCTGGAGCATGACCGGCCCTTGAACCCAGCAGGTCAGTTTATAGACGTCAATCCCTTTGTACGAGGTCATGACAGGCTCTTCCAGATAGACTTTCCAGTTCGCCAAATCCTCCCGGGTGATGAGCCCGCCCTGCTCTTTTGAACCCCGGACGAATTCTTCGGCAATATCGCCTTTATAGAAACGATCATAGGCTGCGTAGATGGCTTCTTTGCGGCTTTTTTCAGCAGCGAGCGCTCGCGCTTCGGTTTCGATGAGTTTTTTCAGGGTTGAAGCCAACTCCGGCTGGCGAAAGATTTCGCCGGGCTCAGGCGCCTCCCAGGACTCTCCTTGGTGCGGCAGGAGCACTTTTCTTGAATAAGGCCACTGCTTAATCCGCTCTTTCTCTTTTTCAATGCTTTCTGCGAGCTGCTTTTCGATCGGGTACCCTTCTTCGGCCATCTGGATGGAAGGCTCCAAAACGTCCTTCAAACTCATGGTTCCAAATTCTGCCAGCATGACCATCAGCCCGCCGGGTGTTCCCGGTGTGACCGCTGCCAGAGGTCCGTGTTCGGGGGGATAGCGCAGGCCTTTCCGCTTGAAAAAATCAGCCGTTGCGCCGGTCGGCGCGACCCCAAGAGCGTTGACTCCAACGACTTTCCTGGTGATCGGGTTATAGATAAGAGCCTGGGTCTCTCCTCCCCAGCTCAGGACATCGTACATCGTACAAACAGCTCCCAGCATTGCGCAGGCAGCATCGACGGCGTTGCCTCCTTTTAGGAAGGTCATCGCCCCAGCTGTGGCTCCGAGCGGTTTGCCGGTGATGGCTATCCAATGCTTGCCGTGGAGCACAGGTTTCTCCGTGCGCTCGGCGCTGGGAATGCTGACCGAAAGGACAAGCAGCGCGAGGCCCAGCAATGGCAAGGCCTTGACAATCAAAGAAAAAACTTCTTTACCGCTCATGCCCTCTCCTCCTCTCTAATCTTGCGGCCGATTTATTTTTTGGTTATCGCCTGAAGAGTGTTCTTGGCTGGGCCTATCTTTTTTTGTACGTGTGCTCCAGAAGAATGACCTTATCCTCAGTGCTGATTTGGGTGAATTCGACTCCCATCTCGAACAACTCTTCCTCGTAGACGCTCCGAGACCAGCGGACCAGACCAAGGGCCTTGATCAACTTCCGGCGTCTCGCAAGAGCAATCTCAATCCTGACGGGCGTTTCCCGGGGAAGGGCGAGATTGGTCATAACCCTGACGCCGCCGGGGGATATATCCTTGGTTAGAGCGTTGATAATTCTCTTTTCAGAAGACACCTTGCCATCTTCAAGAATTTCGATAACGACCTTATCCTCTTCTTTGACCCGGCTTTCTTTGCGCCTTTCTTTAGCCAGCCAGGTTTCCTCTCTTTTTCGGCGCATGACGAGTTTTCTCTATGGTATTAGTCGAACAGCACAGCCCTTTGGAGAACTCTCCGTCTCACTTTTTTGGTCCCTCAATTTTCAGAATTCGCCAGGGAATATACCAGGAAAAGCCCGCACAATCAATAGATTTTTGTTGGAATGAAATTTGCTTTTCTGCAGGAAGCCTTGTGTCGGACCTTCTGCCGCATAAGTGGCCGTTTCAGGCAGTTTTATTACCATTTTTATAAATTCTATTGAATTTATAGATTCCGTATGATATAGTTCATTTGGGTTATTGCTTTGCTGGCTGGGCAAAAACCCGCCATCCCAAAACCCCTCCTTTTGCTAATTCCCCTTCACAGCCAGCGCTTCTTCTTTTTTTCGAGTTCGAGCCGCGTTTGGGAAGGCCAATTGAACATGTTTCGGCAACGAATTCGCCTATCACAAAGTTAGGAATATAGGGAAGAAATTAGGGTAACGGGATGTCTAAAGAGAGAGATACGAAAATGAAACGACGACCGTGGCTTTCCCTTAGCGGTGCTGACGACGCGCCGGTTCCAAGCTTTGTCGCCAGCCTCCCGGCAGAATGGGAGGAGCGCGGTTGTTTCTTGCCGGAGGCTCCGGGAGAAACCGAGACAGACAACCAGGAGTCTCTTTTCTCTTCCGAGAGCTCCGGCCATGATCGCGACCTTGTTGCCGCTTATCTCCGGGATATGGGCCAGGTCATGCTCCTGACAAGGGAAGGAGAAATCTGTCTGGCCAAGCGCGTCGAAAGGGGAAACAGGCTCATGCTCAAGGGGCTCCTCGCCGACCCCTTTTTTCTTGATGAACTGAAAGCTTTGGAAAAAAAGAGCAGAGAGAACACGCTGCGCTTGAAAGACCTTCTCGAGTTTTCGGGTCAAGAGGCGGGAGAAGAAAGAGTCAATAAAAGACTTGGCGAAATCAGGGCCGAGCTCAAAAAGATTATCCGAAAGGCCGGTTGCCTGAAGGCGGGTCAGGCCAGGAAAAAAGGGTGGGTACGCCGGGCCAGGCAGGTCATCGGCTTGATCAAGCAGATAGAAAAACTCAACCTCCGGCCCGAGGCCGTAGAAGTCATGGCCGAACGAACGCTCAATCGGCCAGACAAAGAAAAATGCCGCACAAAAAAGAGACTCTCCCTGGCTCACTCCAGGGCGGCCAGGATGATAACCGAAGGCAAAAGGATAAAAGAGCAGGCGAAAAAAGAGCTGGTGGCGGCTAACCTGAGGCTGGTTGTTTCTATCGCGAAAAGATATCAGAACCGGGGTCTTCACTTTCTTGACATAATCCAGGAGGGAAATATCGGCCTGATGCGGGCAGTCGAGAAATTCAACCACCGTCTTGGCCATAAATTCTCGACCTACGCCACCTGGTGGATCCGTCAGGCCATCACGAGGGCCATCGCCGACCAATCCCGGACCATCCGCCTTCCTGTTCATATGACCGAAACCCTTCAGAAGCTGGCCAGAGCCACTCAGAAGTTCGTCCGGGAGAAAGGCCGCGAGCCGACTTCCGCGGAGTTGGCTCGCCGGACAGGTCTTTCTCCGGCAAAAATTGATGAGATCGTCCAGAACACCCAGGAGACAGTGTCGATCGAGCTCCCCGTCGGCGAAAACAGCGAGAGTTTACTCGGAGATTTCATCGAAGACAAGACCATCCCTTCGCCCCCCGATACGATCATCCATTCCAGCCTCAAGGAGCAGATCGACGAGGCTCTCAAGAACCTCACAGACAGAGAGGCTGAGGTGATCAAGTTGAGGTTTGGCCTTAACGAAAGCGGGGGCCGAACTCTGGAAGAAGTCGGTCAACAGCTTTGCGTCACTCGTGAGAGAATTCGTCAGATTGAATCAAACGCCTTGCGCAAGCTCCAGCATCCCATTCTTAACGCTAAACTCAAGTCCTTTGCCTGAAAAGCACTTTTACTTTCTGGACAGGGTCAGCCGATAGCTTTTTTCGACGACGCCGAAACCCTTCAGGCCTTCCAGGAGAGCTTCGTCCCATTCTCGGTTTTTCAGAGCCCTGCTCAAGGCGAAGACGTCAAGTTCAGCCACGTCTTCCCACTTTCCGACCTGCTTGAGAATATCAACCAGCTTTTTCCTCTCGTCTGTGTTTTTGGCTGGAAAACGGAGGGATTCCTGTTCCTTGACAGTGACTTTGTTCTCACTGCCGAAAACCACGGAAACGCCTTCTCGCTCGCAAAAAGCGATCAAAGCCTGCTTGATCTTTTCGAGCTTCTCTTCGGACTCGCTCCTAAAGTCATCGTATTTGCTCTTAAGCTTCGCGTATTCGTCCACGAGCTTAACCCCGGGGTCGTTGAGGTACTCATTCTCTGGCATCGCTTCGAGCTCAACGCCATGTCGCCACATCGGGCAAACGGACTTATAAAGGCACCAGTCACAGAGATGTGAAACGACGGGCGGAAATTCCCTGGCCGCCTCTATCTCCTTGATCCGGACCAGGATCTCTTCTCGGAGCCCTTCCAATTGGTCTGGCGTTCTGAAGGAGTCCATTTCCTTGTCAAAGGCCAAATAGTGCCAGACCAGCCGCGCCTTCTTAAAATCCTTGAACCGCCTTTTGACCCAGAGGGCGTACATGGCCAGCTGCTCGTCGGTCTCAAGCTCTTGTTCCTTGGGGATCTGGCTGCTCGTCTTGTAATCATGGACTTCGTAAAGACCATCACCCATGTCGATGAGCCTGTCGATGCGGATGTGGAAAAAATACTGTCCCGGCTCATCAAGCGGCAGCTGATCCTTGGTCTCCAGCCCGAGGACTCTGCCTCGCTCAAAAGGCTTATGTCTGTTGTAGTAATCCGCGAGATAGCGTTCGCCCATTTTTTTGTAGTTCTCAGCCGTGTATTCGTTTCTTACGATGATAATGGAATCCTGCCATTTCTTCTCCCAGGTTCGTCGGAAAAAATCGAGCAACTCATCGGCCGAGAGGAGCTTTTCGTGCATCTTATCGCGGTAAAGTTTTTCGAGCGCCTCATGGACAATTCGGCCGAGAAAAGTCTCGACAGTGTCCTCAGCTTCGACCTTGAGGCAATCGATATAAGCGAACTTGTACTGGAGAGGGCAGGCGTCGTAGGTCGAAATTCTGGATATGCTGAAAACGGGCATGGCTTCCCTCCTCAAGCTCACAATTCACTTTCGGACAATCTTTAGCCGGGCGGCGGCTTATCCACGCCATCCCAACAATACGTGCAGATCTTTCCCTTGGGCAGTCCGATGGCCGCGATTAAATCCTCAAGCAACTGGTACTTGAGAGTGGTCAAATTGAGCCGGCTGCGGATTCTCTCTTCCATGGCCTGATACGCGGGCGTTCCGGGACGAGTATATGCTGAAAGATCGGCGACCGTCTCTCCTTCAAGCTCTCGGATGGCCCTTCGGGCAGCCAGGTCCCATTCTGATTTGGAGGTAGAAAAATTGAGGAACTTGCAGCCATAGACAAGCGGCGGGCAAGCCGGCCGCATGTGGACTTCAAGGGCGCCAGCCTCGTACAGCCTCCGAATGGTTTCCTTGAGCTGCGTGCCACGGACGATCGAATCTTCGCAGAAGAGAAACTTCTTGCCTTCGATGAGCTCGCGGATGGGAATGAGTTTCATCTTGGCGATAAGATCTCGCACGGCCTGATTCTGCGGCATGAAGCTCCTGGCCCAGGTTGGCGAGTACTTGACAAAAGGCCTCTTGAACGGCACGCCGGCCTCTGCGGCGTAGCCCAGGCCGTGGCCGATGCCAGAATCCGGAAGGCCGGCCACGAAATCGATATCAATCGGGTTCCGTCGGGCGAGAAACGCCCCGCAACGGTTCCTGACCCATTCAACATTTATGCCCTCATAACTTGAAGCCGGGTAGCCGTAGTAAACCCAGAGAAAACCGCAGATTTGCATTTTTTCTTCAGGCGGCTTACGCCGCTCAAAGCCGTCGGCCGTAAGAAAGACGATTTCTCCAGGACCCAGGTATTTCTCCACCGCAAAACTGAGGTTGGGAAACGCGCATGTTTCCAAGGCGACGGCGATGCTGTCGTTCCTGCGGCCGATAACGACCGGCGTCCGCCCCAACTTATCTCTTGCTACATAAATTCCCTTTTCGGTGAGCAAAAGCAGCGAACAGGACCCCTGGATTTCATCCTGCGCCCTCGCGATGCCGGCCCCGAATGACTCCTCTTCGTTGATCAGCGTGGCCACGAGCTCAGTCGGGTTGATCTCACCCCCGCTCATCTCGGAAAAGTGCAGCCTGCGGGTCTGGAAAGCCCGCCGCGCCAGCTCCTCGGCATTCTTGACCGCTCCCACTGTGACTATGGCGTAGTTGCCGAGATGCGACCGGATGAGAAGCGGCTGGTCGTCATAATCGCTTATCACACCGATGCCGCTCCGGGCATGGAGGGATTCGATGTCCGAGTCGAACTTGGACCTGAACTGGTCGTTCTCGATGCTGTGAATGACCCGCTCGAACCCCTCCGGCTTGAACACAGCTATCCCGCCTCTTTTCGTTCCCAGGTGAGAGTGGTAGTCCGTCCCGTAAAAAATGTCGTGAATGCAATCCTGCTTGGAGACGACGCCGAAGAACCCACCCATCCTCTTTGCCTCCTCTCCTCCTAGTTTTCCAGGAACGAGAACAGATATTCCTGCCGTCCGCCGATATTCTGATACCGTACGCTTCCTCCGATGATCGTATAGACGACAGCAGCGCTCAAAATCTCCTCATCCGGCACTGTCAGGATATTCTTCGACAAAACAGTGATATCAGCCAGCTTCCCCGCGCTCAGAGACCCAAGGATGTTTTCCTGAAAGCCAGAGTAGGCAGCGTTCAGGGTATAGGACCGAAGGGCTTCTTCCCTCGTCATCCTCTGTGCGGGAAAAAAGGCGCTTCCATCCTTCATCTGGCGCGTCACTGAAGCGTGGAAACAAGCGATGGGATCGACGTCCTCGACCGGCGTATCCGTTCCGTTTGAGATCACGGCCCCTGTTTTCATGAGTTCTCTCCAGACGTAGGCTCCTTCCTGTGCCCGTTTTTCCCCGAGCCTCTTTATAACCCAGGGGCCATCAGAGCTGCAGTGGATTCCCTGCATGGCGGCGATGACGCCGAGAGAACCAAACCGGGGAATATCGTCAGGATGGAGATGCTGGGCATGCTCGATCCGCCAGCGAACGTCTTTTTTATCGGGATGAGACCGGAAAGCTTCCTCATAGATATTGAGCGTTTCCCGGTTGGCCCGATCGCCGATCGCGTGAGTGCAAAGCTGGAAGTCATTCTCGATGGCCAAGCGGGCTGTCTCTTTCATGGCCTCTATCGGCGTTGTGTTGAGGCCGACAGAGCTCGGAAGGTCATCATAAGGAGCCAGAAGCCATGCTCCATGAGCGCCCAGAGCGCCGTCAATCAGGCGCTTGATCGCCCTCACAGTCAAGTGATTCTGGCCTGCGCCGATGATCTTATACCTCGTCAAAGACTCGGCAAGGTTCTCGTTTCCTTCGCTGATCATCACCCAGAGCCGAACTCCCAGCTTCGCCTGCTCTGCCAACTCTCTGAAAAGGTCGATTGTCTCAAAAGAGGACCCAGCATCATAAAAACTTGTGACGCCTTTAGCCAGACATTCCTTGGCGGCAAGGGTGATCGCGCGCCTCTGTTCGCTCATGATTTGTTCGGCGCTAAGGCCAGCGCGATAGTTATTGAGGGCTCTCCTCAACAGGCCCTGGGCTGTTTCCCGGAAAGCTCCGATGGGGGTGCCTTTATCGTCCCTGACAACCTGTCCTCCGGGCGGGTCAGCAGTTTTTTTGCTGATTCCGGCAAGCTCCATGGCTTTGGCGTTGGCCAAGCAGGAATGGCCGCTTGCGTGGGTAAGGAGGACAGGATTGTTTGGGCTTGCCTGGCTGAGGTTCGTGTGGAAAGGCAGGCCGTCAACCTGGGGTTCAGGCATCTTGTCCCATTTTTCTTGATGCCAGCCGCGGCCAAGAATCCATTCTCCTGGCTCAGCCTTCTCTGCAGCCGCTTTGACCATGGCCACGATCTCGTCCCAGTTATTCGTTTTTGTCAGGTCCAACGCCATTTTGGATTGACCAAGGCTTATGTAGTGGCCGTGACTATCGATGAATCCCGGTATGGCCAGCTTGCCGTCGAGGTCGATGACCTTTGTTGATTCGCCGATAAAGCGCTTAATTTTTTTCTGGTCTCCGACAGCGACGATCCGGTCGCCACGGACAGCCAGGGCTTCAGCCCGGGGAATACTCTCATCCATGGTCACGATCTGACCGTTTGAGAGGACAAGATCAGCCGGCTCTTCTTTCCTGGCGCAGCCAGAAAAGCCGCAGACAAGGACTGCTATCAAGGTGAAAATAAGGAGTCTGGGGAAAATCTTAGGACGCATGCCGATACCCTCCTTCATGTCAAAAGAATAAAAAACAAGCGAAAAAACATCCCTCACCGCTTCCGGACTATATTATTTTTTTCCTGCGAATAATTCAACAGCCAGCATCTTTTCTTTCAAGAGCGCTCTCAGCAAGCACCTCAGCCAGCGTCTCGACATAAAGATCGGCGTCGGCCTGAGTAAAGACGAGCGGCGGTTTGATTTTCAATACGTTTTTGTAGGGACCATCCGTGCTGACGAGCACGCCCTTGTCTTTCATCCTCTCGGCGACATAAGAAGCTTCGGCCGTGGCCGGAGCCAGCGTGGCTCTGTCCAAAACGAGCTCAATTCCAAGAAACAGGCCTAATCCCCTGACATCGCCGACAAGCGGCGATATTTTCTTGGTCTCCTCCAAGCGTGATTTGAAGTAAGCTCCGACTTTACGGGCATTCTCCTGGAGTTTCTCTTGTCGAATGACATCGAGGACCGCCAGGCCAACCGCGCAGGAAACCGGGTTTCCGCCAAACGAGCTAAAGTATTCCATGCCTGTGTCAAAGGAAGCCGCGACGTCAGGCGTCGTCACGACGGCTGCAAGCGGATGGCCATTGCCCATAGGTTTTCCCATTGTCACAATGTCCGGAACGACTCCCTGAGTCTCGAAGCCCCAGAAATGAGTGCCGACCCGGCCAAGGCCGACTTGAACCTCGTCGGCGATACAGACGCCGCCGGCTTTGCGGATATGGGCAAAGGCCTCACGGAGGAAGCCGTCGGGATAGACGATCTGTCCGGCACAGCCCATGAGCGATTCGCAGATAAAAGCCGCAACTCCCCTCCCCTTTTCCTCTATCGTTTCGATAGCCTGCTTCACAGCGAGGGCATAGAGCGAGCCTGCCGCCGGGTTTTCGTATTTGTGAGGTCCCCTGTAGCCGTCTGGAGTCAGCACTTTGTGGACGTGTGGAGGCGCGCCCCGGCCGCCCGGGCCGTCAAACTTATAAGGGCTGATTTCGATGAGCGAGCTCAGGTTGCCGTGATAGGCGCCGTTGATGACGATGATATCCGCGCGCCCTGTCTTCGTCCTGGCCAGCCGGAGAGCCAGGTCATTGGCCTCGCTGCCGCTCGAGACAAAATAGAAAATGCGGAGAGGGTCGGGCAGGGTCTCAGCGAGCCTGAGGGCGTATTCAACCAGATAATCATGGAGGTAGCGGGTGTTGGTGTTGAGAATGGCCATCTGCTCGCGGGCAGCCCGGACCACAGCCGGATGGCAGTGGCCGACGTGCGGCACATTGTTTACGGCGTCAAGGTAGGCTTGGCCATTCTCATCGTACAGACGTTGCCCGAATCCCCGCACGATCTTGAGCGGCTTCCTGTAAGAGATGCTGAGGGTTGGACCCAGATATGTCCGGCGCAACCGAATAATCTCATCTCTTCCCCTTTCCATGGCGAATGACGGTTTTTTTTCTTCGGGTATCTTCAGGATGTAGTTTGGATCAGGACAGAGGCTTAGCCAGAGGTCCTTCTGACTTGGCGGAGCGACTCCAGGAAAATCTCCCCGTCTGCCGAGAAGGTCAGTTATGATCTGGAAGTGGAGATGGGGCGGCCAGCCGCCGTTTTCCTCAAAGCGGCCGACGGCACCAATTTTCTGGCCCTTTTTTATTCTCTCTCCTTCGGTCAGGCCGACAAGGGAGTCTTGGGTGAGATGGCCATAAAGAGTATAGAAGTTCAGCCCTTCTGAAATCCTGTGCTCAAGGATAACAGTCGGGCCATAATCAAGATGGCCCTTATTGTTCTGGAGGCTATAAACAGTCCCGTCCAGCGGCGTATGAACAGATGAGCCTTCCTCAATAAAAAGGTCAGTGCCAAGATGGACAGTCCGCCATTCAGGAGTGTCATTTCCCGGAATTCTAAAAATATCGCTCGTGTACAAATGCCGAACCTCTCCGTAGCGTCCGACTCCCACCTCAACCCCGGCGGCAGAGATCCGGCGAGACATCCAGACTCTGAGGTCCTTCATGTTATCTGGATTATCGCACGCGCCGAGCTCGCGGCTCCCCACGCTCAGGTCAAAAAACAGAAGAGGATTTTTCCTAAAATCCGCTTCAATCACGGGGCCCACGTCTTCCTGATGAGACTTTAGCCAGAAGACAACTTTCTCCGACTTTGCACAGGGGGCGAGCCCGCACGCCTGGCGGAATACGTAATAAGCCAGCCTCGGGTTGACCTCCCGCCACTGGCGGAGCAGGGCCCAGGCAGGCTTCTCGCTTATTGTCAGGTATTCGCTCTCTTTCTCCTGCTTTTTCTGTTCGGCTGATATGGTCACGCTCAAACAGAGCCGCATGGCAACAAGATGATAGAGGACCTGAATCTCTGTATCCGATAGAGGAAGAACACGGTGATAGGCAGAGACAATGGCGGCCGCTGCGGCCAGCGGGTCTTTCTTCCCCATCATCGCATACGCGGCGCCGACAGCCAGCTCACCGACCGTGAAGCTGTACAGCATGTCGCCGAAATCGATGATCCCGATGACTTTGATAAAACGATCTTCCACGACAGGCGAAGCATGCCCAACGAGAACGTTATAATCGTTGGCGTCGTTGTGGACGACGCTCATCCTGAGTTCAGCCAGAAGGGGAACGGCTTGCTCTTCGAAGAGCCGCAAAAAGTGCTGGATGAGCTCTCGCTCAGTTTTTCCCTCGACGTGAGGAAGAAGCCTGGCGATTGTGACCGCGCCTTTTTTTAAGTCCCACTTCAATTCTCTCTCCATGGCCGCGTGTTTGAAGGAAAGCAGGGCCTTGTCCATTCGACCGAGGAAAGCACCAAGGCTTTCGAGAAGCTCAGGTTTGTGCGGCTTGACCCCGGCAAAGAAACGGCCGGGGAGATAGCTCAGCAGGCGGACGAAGTGGCACGAGCCGCTGGGGCTGTTGACGGTGATAATCGTCTCGCCCGCCATGCTTTTCTCGATCGAGGGCCAGGCAATTTCCGGAGCTTCTCGCTTGAGGTGTTCGATGGCGCTCGTCTGGAATTCAAGAATCTCCCTTGTCTCGGCAGAGCTTGAAATCTTGAGGATGAACTCCCTGCCAGAGCCAGCTTCGCTGAAGCGAAAGTTTTGATCACGCTCACTTGGAAGTTCAACAGCGCTGCCCGTGCGGCCGTAGGATGCGGCGATGATGGCACAGGCCTCTTCGGCTGCGAACCTTGGACGGCTTAATATTAGTTCCATAATATTATCATAGAATAACTCGGCTGCTTTTTTAAGCCCAGGATTTTTATCTCTTTGTTTCCCTCCGGGCGTAAGAGTGCTTTGCTTTGTCTTCAGCCCTGTATTATATTCAAATGTCAACATGGCGAAATAAAAGACCAGGCCTGGAGAAAACCTTTGGGAGCATGGCGAAAAACGGCAGGGGTTGTCGTGATCGGCGGCGGAATCGTCGGCGCCAGCACAGCTTACAACCTGGCCAAGCGCGGAATCAAGGATGTCGTCATCATGGAAAAAGACCTTTTAGCCCAGGGCTCGACGGGCCTGAGCGTGGGCGGAATCAGACAGCAGTTCTCTCATCCGGCCAACATTTTGCTTTCGCGGGAATCTGTCCGCGTCTTCGAGCATTTCCAGGATGAATTCGGCGTCGATATCGGGTTTTGCCGGGCAGGCTATCTTTTCTTGGCCCAACACGAAGAAACCTGGCAGGAGTTCCTCACTTCAGTTAAAACCCAACGCCAGTTCAATGTCCCGGTCGAGGCGCTCGACCCAGATGAAATCCGTCAGCGCTGGCCTTATCTAAACTGCGATGATATCATCGGCGGCACATTCGGACCAGAAGACGGCTATGCCGACCCTTACCTTGCCGCCATGGGTTTTGCCGATGCAGCCAGGAAACTGGGCGTGCGGGTTGAAGAGGTTACCCGAGTGACAGCGATTCGTCTTTCTGGAGACAGAGTTCTGGGCGTCGAGACAACGAGAGGACCTATTTCTGCGCCGGTTGTTGTCAATGCGGCCGGGCCCTGGGCAGCGGAAGTTGGGGCTATGGCCGGGCTTGATTTGCCGGTGAGCCCTTGCCGACGTCAGGCGTTTATGACCCAGCCTTTTGACCGCCTGCCCCATCCTGTCCCGATGATTATTGACCAGGATGCGCTGTTCTATCTTCGCGGCGCTGCCCCTAATCTTATCCTGGGAATGAGCGATCCCGATGAGCCGTCAGGTTTTAACCTGAACGTCGACCGTGAGTTCATGGAGAGAGTGGTCGAGGTTGCTGTCCACAGAGCGCCTATCTTGGAGAAAGCCAGGATGCTCAAGGGATGGGCGGGGTTGTACGAAATCACTCCTGATGACAACCCGATTATCGGCGAGGTGCCCTTCTTGAAGGGATTCTTCTGCGCTGTTGGCTTTTCAGGACATGGGTTTCAGCATGGGCCGGCTGTAGGGCGAATCGTGAGCGAGCTTATCAGCCGAGGCCGGACTGACTTTGACCTGTCGCCATTTTCTTTCGACCGTTTCCAGAAAACTCCAGGCAGAAGAGAAAGGCGAGTCGTCTAGCTTATTTCATTTTACTACATTAAGAATGAAGTCCAGCCACAACGCTGCCGTCGAAAGAAGCCCGAAGCTGAGGTTGTACTGAGCGGTGGCGCCGTCAAGGATGATAAAATCGAGCGGACGGCGCGGCGCTCGGCGTCGTCTGGCTCGTCCCCAGAGCGCCATTGCTCGCGGCAGGGCTAAAAACACGACCAAAAAGGTCAATGGCATGACTCGCTGATCTCGAGCGGCTAACCGGGGTCCTATGATCAGAATGAGGTCGATCACAAACGGCCCAAATATCAGAAAGCCATAATAGAAAAGCGACCGCTTATCCCCTAATAAAGAGGCAACTGTCGAAATCTTTTTTTCTTTATCCATGGCCGTATCACGCCAGTTATTGGCATGGAGTATGGCGCTGACCAGCAGAGCCATCGGAACCGTCCAGACGACCGGAATCCAGGAAAATGCGCGAGTTTGAACGACCCAGGCGCCGAGAGAGCCGAAGATGCCGAAATTGAGAAAAACGGCCAGGTCCCCGAGGGCATGAACCTTTAGGCCGCTGTAGAAAACCCCTATCATGACACCGGCCACGCCGATGATGAGCAGCACGGGGCCAGTGAGATGAACAAGATAAAGCCCTATGGCGCAGCCCGCTGCAAAGAGGACTCCCGCGCCAATCGACACCTGGCGGGGCGAGAGCCAGCCCCGGACCAACGCTCCGCTGACCGGCGTCACGTTCCTGTCGAGCCCGCGCTTGAAATCAAACACGTCGCTCAGCATGTTTGCTGCTGTATGCAGAACGACCATCGCGATCAGGGCCAGGAAGAATCGGCCGGGGAGAAAAGCGGCTTTTCCGATGACCACTGCCAGAGAAGTCCCGAAAATGACGGGCATGGTCGAGGCCGGGAGAGCCCAGGGGCGTCCAGCGATCAGCCATTTTTTTAAAAACGAGGGGGATGCAGCTTGTTCCATCGGGTCACCTCTATTTGAGCAGCCTGCCGCTGTCCCCGACTTTCCATTTACCTTCGACTCTAACGTACAGGATCGTCCGGAGAACTTCCTGGCCCCTCTCATTCCCATACTTCAGGTCGACGAGCATCCATTCCTCCAGGCCGGGAAAGGCCATCTTCAGAGCCGCCTCGTTGGGCCTGGCCAGGCTCGAGCCTCGAAACTGGCGCAGCACGTCCCTATCCTGGTCATAATTTTTGATATAGACCGGGAAGATGTTTTTCTCTTCGGAATCAGCTTTGATGAATTGCTCAACGAAATTCTGGGGGTTATAGTTCTCGTCGATCGTCATCCATTGGTACGCTTCGCTCGGCGGAGTCCTCTCGCAGCTCGAAAAGCATCCCAGAATGACCAAGCCAAGAACCAAACATGCCTGGATGAGCCGGGCGGCGCCTTTTCTCATGCCCTCCTCCTTTCAAGTATCAATCCTCAGGCTCACGAAACATTTTTTCCGCAATATTATTTTCTTGTTGGCTAAAAGTCAACCAAGATTCTCTGTTCAGACGGCCCCTCTCTGGCCAGTTGAGAAGTTTAATAAGACAGGTTCAGGTCTTCTCTTCGAAGCCAAGCGCCGTATAATAAATGGCCCGGTCGAAAAAAAGCGTCACCCGGTTGTTCAGTTCGATAGCCTGGTAAAGGTCAAGCGTTGTGTCCAGCAGCCCTTCTTCAAGGATTTTCTTCCACAGGTTCCGCCTGATCAGAATAAGGGCCTGAATGATCTCGGAAAGAGAAAATCCTTCCTTACGGCGCTCAGCACCCAGAGCCATGTAATCTCTGGCGATGTCCTCTTTCGTGGTCTCTCGGGAGATCCACTTGCCAAGCTGGCTATAAACTCTGTAGGCGCGGTTGTATAGCTCAACATTGTCAAAGCGATGGTAGCTGGCGAGACTGAATTCCTTCCTGATATCGGCAAGCCAGTTGTTGGCGAGTTCTGCGGCGTTTCGCTCGATAAGCTCAACGAGCTTTTGTGAAACTGGAATATCCAACGACCTTCCTCGAGTCCATCTTTAGCACGGGAATGGCGGAATGTCAAACCGGCGATTTAGCCGGCCCGGCCTCCCCCTCCTCCCCCGCCTCCTCCCCCGCCTCCGCTAAAACCTCCCCCGCTTCCCGAAGAATAATGCGCGGCCGACGTCGCGGCAGCGTGAATAGAGCTCGAGGCGGATTCAATGCTTTTCACAAGCCCGGAGATCCGGCTGGGCGAAGCGAGATCAGCGCGGCTTATTCCAAGATACCAAGCCGGGATCGTGGCCCGCTCATCCTTGAGGATGACAGGCAGCATCTTGAGGATTTTCTTAGCGTTGCCGAAGAGAATGCCGAAGACAAGGTAGTGTTCCCAGAGTTTGTAGGCTTCGGCTGGCACGTCTTTGAAATCAGAGAAGTCGTCCAGGAAATGGTCGAGCCTCTTCCAGAGTTCGGTTTCGCGCGCCCATGCCTCTCCTCTTCTCTTTATTTTTGGAATAAAGAATGCGGCCAGGATGGCGAGTATTGGGTTGAAGGTGATAACCGCCAGGGGAATCGTCGCAGCCAAAAAAACGTTGCGAGCCTTGAGGCTTTTTTTCTCGATGAACTGAAGCTTTTTAGCTTCGCCGTCGACTTTTTTCGCCCAGCCTCTGTACCAGGTCTGGAACTCTTGGGGCTTTTTCTTAAGAAATGCCCTAAGTTCGTCCAGGTTGAACGTTGCTCCGGGCTTGTTTCCTCTGCTGACGACGGTCGCAAAAAGGAAATCAAGGAAATCTTTTTCATGGGGCAAGAGCTCGGTATCTGGAGCATAGTTTTTTTTCAGAATGACCTCTGTTTGTACTTCGTCTTTGGTCCCGAAGAGAATCCGCTCTTCAAGCACCTTATCTTCAAGCTCAATATATCCGCGCCTGGCCAGGTCAAAAAGAGTGGCCGTGTATGATCGAGGAGTGATGCCTCTTCCTTCCCGAAGCAAAACTTCAACTAAGGCGGGCTTCAGGTCTGAAGGGAGGTCGCGGTAGTATTCCGGCAAGTCCTGGAAGCTGTAATCCCTGCCGACTTTCTTCCATACACGAACATAAATAAACATCCAGGCCAGAGAACTCACCGCAAGCCAGATAACCCAGGCCATTACTGTCTTGAGAATAAATTCTCGCTTGCGCTGCTGTTCTTCTTGCCTTCGCTTGATCTCCTCGATCGTCTGCTGGACGGAGCGCGCCTCTTCCTGCCGGATAGAAGCCAGATTATGACGATCGGAAGGAACGCCGGCGACGAGGCCGGCTGGCCAGACGAGCCTGATTTCCAGAAATTGAAAAGCGGGGAGGTTCGAGGCTGTGAAACGAGCCGTCCTCAAGTCAACGAGCTCGGACCAGCCGGTAAGCGGGCCATGGCCGTAGACAAGGATGTCATCTTTGCTGCTGACAGCTTCGGGAAGCACGACGGTCACAACAACTTTTTCTGTCGGCCGGTCCCAGTCATCGCCGATGACCTGCCAGTAGAGCTCTGAAACATCGGCATAACTGATAATCCCGCCGCGGATGCGGTACTGAAAGTGAAAAACTCGGCGTTCATTCCTGGCCTGAAAGTGCCACTTAGCCTCGAACTTTTGGTCAGAAGCGGCAACCTCTGTCTGGAGAGGGCGGCCGTCGTTGTCAAAAACTCGAAAGTCTTCGATCGACACGGCATAATTGTATCCTGAGCGCTCCACTCTTGTCGGGATCCACACGCTCGCCCAAGAGAAACTGCCTTCGAAATCATAAGTGCGGAACTCATCTACGGTAAAAGATCCATCGGGCTCTATGGCTATGTCAACCCGGACCTCGGGAAAATAATAATCCTTTGCTTCAGCTACGGCCGGAAAAACCGTTAGCCCGCAGACGGCTCCCAACACAGCCATGAGGAGATACAGCTTCGGGCCTCCCCCCTTCCCGGTGAACATCGTCTTCATTAAGTCTCCGCCGAAAAAAAGGGTCTTTTAATTGATGTCAGCCTCTTCGTCTAAGGGTTTCATGGTGGCGGGTTGGCGCGTGGCTTTCCATGACGTTCTGTTCAGTTTCCCGTCGTCCCGGATACTAACATTTCCCTCGATCGTATGGCCACGGGCCCGGCCCTCAAAAGTCATGATGACAGCCTTTTTGTCCTTTTCCCTGTCGACAGTAAACCGGATATTTTCCCCTTCCAAATGGACATCTCTAAGGGGAAGTTCCTCCCCGTCTATGACGGCTTTGCCGTGGGGAAATTGAAAAAGCTGCTCCATTTCGACCCGGCAAGGTTTATTTGGCGAAATCTCGGGCCAGGTCCAAACCCACGTTCCGGAGACATTCGCCGGCACAATCCAGAGATAGACATCGTGGGTCATTTCATCGACCATGACGATCGAGGACTGGTCAGGTTTCCATGTTTCCATAGCATAATTATGGGAGACGACTCTTGTCCCCGGCTTAAGCTGAGCAAAAAGCTTGGGCCTGAGGCGCACGTTGACAGAAGTCAGGAGGTAAAGAGACACAACGGTGGCCTCGTGAAAATCCGTCTCAAAAAGATCTTGCTCCAGGAACTTGACGAGATCGCTAACCCCGGCCTGAGCAGCGTTTTCCCTGCTTTCCCTGATCCGGTCAGGATCGATATCCACGCCAACGCCCCGAGTCCCGTAGAGTCGCGCCGCCGTGATGACGATCCGGCCGTCGCCGCAGCCAAGGTCATAGAGAATATCGTTTTTTCCAACCTTGGCCATCCTGAGCATTTCCTCCACGACTTCCGGCTTCGTAGGGACATAGGGAACGTCGAGCCATTTCTCCTGCGATAAAATTTCCGCCGGCAAAAGAAAGATCCATAGGCAAAAACCAAAAACCCAGAGTTTTTTCATTGTTCCTCCTTTCGAGAGCTGCAAAGGAACAAGATCTTCACGGATTCAACTTCTTGTCGCCGAGTAAGAGCTGAATATAGAAAAAATGCCCCTTCCTGTCAAATCTGCCAACTTCGTTTCATTGACTTCGGCTGGTGAATTCGATAACTTAATCATCCTCAATTCGTTGATGTCCATCAAGGCCTTTTTTATGAAGAGGAGTCCGATGAGTTTCCGCACCAAGCTCAACGAACGTATCCTCATCCGAGAGGGCCACAAGAATTCCAATCTTCTCTTTGTGGGGACGGAATTCGGCGTCTATGTCTCAATCGACGCCGGCCGGAGCTGGAACAGAATGAAAGGTTCGGGTTTACAAGGGCAACGCTCTCATCAACGAGCTCCCTGTCTTGAGCAGCCCGGGATCGCACAAAGTTATCTGGGATATGAGCTGGCGAAGAAAACGGACCGAAGAAGAGAAAAAAGCTCTTCTGGAAGATCATTGGTACGATAAATAAAGAGGAGAGTCATGCGCCAAAAAAAATTGACGACGTTCATCTTGACGGTCATTTTCATCAGTTCGGGCTTCTCGTTCTCCCAGTCATCAATCACCAGCCCGAAAGAGCAGTTCGGGTTCGACATCGGAGCCGATTACCATCTCGTTAATTACAGCCAGCTTTTGTCTTACTGGGAGAAGCTCGATCGCGAATCTGAGAGGCTCACCTTAACAAGGATAGGCACGACGGCCGAAGGCCGTCCGATGATCATGGCCATCATCACGTCTCCACAGAACCAAAAAAAGCTTGCCCGGTACAAGGAAATATCACGGCGGCTGGCTCTGGCCGAAAGTCTGACCGACCAGCAAGCCCGCATGTTGGCGGCTGAAGGAAGGGCTGTCGTTCAGATTGACGGCGGGCTCCACGCCACCGAAGTCCTTGGTTCCCAGCAGCTTATCGAGCTTGTCTGGCAGATGGTCAGTCAAAACGACGCAGAGACGCTTCGCATCCTCGACGAGGTTATCCTTTTGGCCATCCCCTCCAATCCCGACGGCCTGGAGCTCGTGGCCAACTGGTACATGCGGGAAAAAGACCCGCTCAAGCGGACGACGCGCTACGTCCCCCGTCTCTACCAGAAATACATAGGCCATGACAACAACAGGGATTTCTACATGATCACACAGCCTGAGACAGAAGCCATCTCTCGAGTGATGTACCTTGAATGGTTCCCCCAGATTGTCTACAATCCTCACCAGACAGGCCCGGCCGGGACAGTCCTCTTCTGTTCGCCCTTCCGCGACCCCTTCAATTACTTCTTCGACCCGCTGGTCCCGACGGGAATCGACCTCGTCGGCTCCGCCATGCACGCAAGGTTTGTGGCTGAGGGAAAACCGGGAGCCACTATGCGGTCCGGAGCTGGGTATTCAACATGGTGGAGCGGCGGGCTGCGCTCCACTTCTTATTTCCATAACATGATCGGTATCCTGACCGAGGCCATAGGCAACCCCACTCCGGTCGAAATCCCCTTTCTTCCTGAAAAACAGCTTCCCAAGAATGACCTCCCTTTCCCTATCGCTCCCCAAAAATGGCCTTTCCACAAGTCGATCGAATACTCCATCACGGCTGACCGGGCCATCCTTGACCTGGCGGCCCGGATGAGAGAGCATTTTCTTTTCAACATGTTCCGGATGGGCAAAAACTCCATCGAACGAGGAAGCCGCGATCACTGGACAATAAGCCCGAAACGAATCGAAGCTGTCGAGCAGGCCATCAAGAAGGACAATGTCAAGCCAGCTCGCGTCGGCTTTTCCAGGGGATATCCGACTAAGTACTACGATATTTTGCGCGACCCGGCTGCCCGCGACCCCAGAGGCTACATCATCCCCTCGGACCAGGCGGATTTCCTGACCGCGACGAAATTTGTCAATGCCTTGATCAAAAGCGGGGTGAGAGTCTTTCGCGCCGCGAAGCCTTTTGAGGTTGCCGGAAAATCTTACCCCGAAAACTCCTACATCATCAAATGCGATCAAGCTTTCCGGCCTCATATCTTGGCCATGTTCGAACCGCAGGACCATCCTCACGATGTCCAATATCCCGGCGGCCCGCCGATCGCGCCGTATGACAGCGCCGGCTGGACTCTGGCTTTCCAGATGGGGGTTGAGTTTGACCGCATACTGGACGGGTTTGACGGACCCTTCGAGAAGGTCAATGGCCTGGCCAAGGCGCCTCCCGGGTCCTTTGTTGCCGAACCTAATCACGCAGGATTTCTCCTCGATCACCGAGTCAACGACTCATTTATTATTATCAACCGACTTCTCAAGGCAAACGAGGTGGTTTACTGGCTTAAAGAGCCCTTCCAGTCCAACGGGAAAACATATCCAACCGGCACGATTTTTGTCCCCGCTTCAGAGACAGTGCATTCAAGGCTAAAGGAATGGGCTGGCCCGCTTGGTCTCAAGGTCGAAAGCACGGCCGATTCGCCTCAGATGGAAGCGCTGTGGCTTCGGCCGGTCCGCATCGGGCTCTGGGACATCTACGGCGGGTCAATGACTTCAGGCTGGACGAGATGGCTTTTAGAACAATATGGGTTTCCTTTTGACGTCATCTTCCCGCCTCAGCTCGACGCCGGGAACCTGGCGGCCAAGTATGACGCCCTCATCTTCCCCGGCGGCGCCATCCCCAGCGCCGACAGAGAGCCGGAAGACGAATTCCGTTTCTGGTTCGCCCAACCAAAGCCCGAGGATATCCCGGAGGAATACAGAAACCGGCTGGGAACCGTCACCGTGGCCAATACAGTCCCCCAGCTCAGTCAATTTCTCGAAGCTGGCGGCTCCATTTTGGCCATAGGAAGCTCAACCTCCCTGGGTTTTCACTTGGGATTACCCATCGCCGATGTTCTTATCGAGAAGCTTACCGATGGGACCCAAAGGCCTTTACCGAGGGAAAAATATTATGTTCCGGGCTCCGTGCTTCAGACAAAGGTGGACAACACGATCCCTCTTGCTTACGGGATGAAAGAAAACACCGACGTCTATTTCAACAACAGCCCCGTTTTTTCCCTCCATCCGGCGGCAGCATCCAAGAATGTCCGGGCAGTTGCCTGGTTCGACAGTCCTGCCCCGCTCCGCAGCGGGTGGGCCTGGGGTCAGAATTACCTGGATAAGACTGTCGCCGTGGTCGAAGCCCGGGTCGGCAAGGGCTGGCTCTTTCTCTTTGGCCCAGAAATCATTTTCCGCGGCCAGCCGCACGGCACTTTTAAGTTCCTGTTCAACGGCATTTATTGCGGCACGGCCGAGCCAATAAACCTGGGCGAGAAATAAAGAAGGAACGCCCTATTTCTTGATTCCGGCCAGGTTGAGGAAAAAAGCGTATTCGAGGGCTGTCTCCTTGTACCGCCGGAAGCGGCCGGAAGCGCCGCTGTGACCGGCCTCCATGTTGGTGTGAAGAATGAGCGGGTTCCTGTCCGTTTTTATGGCTCTGAGCTTGGCCACCCACTTGGCCGGCTCCCAGAACTGGACCTGAGAATCGTGCAGTCCTGTCGTCACCAAAAGGGCCGGATAATCCTTGGCTTCGACATTATCGTACGGAGAATAAGAAAGCATGTAATCGTAGTATTCCTTGTTGTTCGGGTTTCCCCATTCATCATATTCGTTGGTGGTCAAGGGGATGCTCGGGTCGAGCATGGTCGTTATGACGTCGACCCAGGGGACGGTTGCCACGACGCCCTTGAAAAGGTCGGGCCGCATGTTGACGACCGCTCCCATGAGCAAGCCTCCGGCGCTGCCACCCATGGCGAAAAACTTTTCCGGCCGGGTATATTTTTCGGCAATCAGGTGTTCAGCGCAGGCGATGAAGTCGGTGAAGGTATTTTTCTTTCTCAGGAGCTTTCCATCCTCGTACCAGGCGCGGCCCATCTCCTGACCGCCACGGATATGGGCGATAGCGTAGATGAAACCCCGGTCAAGAAGGCTGAGGCGGGCTGAGCTGAAGTTAGGGTCAGTACTGGAGCCGTAAGACCCGTAACCGTAAAGAAGCAACGGGTTGTCTCCGTTTTTCTGGATGCCTTTTCTATAAACCAAGGAAATCGGGACTTTGACTCCATCCGAAGCGACGGCTGAGAGCCTTTCGGCGTGGTAATCGGCCGAGTTAAAACCGCCCAGGACTTCTTGCTGCTTCATCAATTTCTTCTCTTTTGTCGCCATGTTGTAGTCAAAGGTCGAGTTGGGGGTGGTCAAGGATGAGTAATCGAACCGCAACCAGTCCGTCTCAAACTCTGGGTTTTGGCCGATCGAGGCCGTGTATGTTTCCTCTCCAAAATCGATATAATGCTCTGACTTGTCTTGCCAGCGGATAAGGCGCAGTTGGGTCAGTCCGGCCGAACGTTCTTCGACGGCGAGAAAATTATCGAAGGCCTCGAAATCCTCGAGCAAGACGTCGCCACGGTGAGGAATGATTTCGACCCAGTTTTCTTTGGTCGTTCTTTCGACAGGAGTCGCCATCAGCCGGAAATTTTTGGCCTGATAGTTGGTGCGAATGTAAAATTTGTCCTTAAAGTGCTCGACAGAATACTCAAGCTCCCGTTCCCGCGGCTGGATGACCTTGAATTCTCCGTCGGGATTATCCGCGTCCATGAACCTGAACTCAGTCGACAGAGTGCTGTCACAAGCGATGAACAGGAACTTCTTTGATTTCGATTTATAGACATAGGTATTAAACGTTTCGTCTGTTTCGACAAAAACTTCCTTATCTGCGGCCGGGTCGGTTCCCAACACATGCTTCAAGACTTTGAACGGACGCAGCGTCGTCGTGTCCTTCAGGGTGTAGAAAACTGTCTTGTTGTCGTTGGCCCAGGCCGCCTGTCCGGTCGTGTTAGGGATCTCATCAGGCAGGGTTTCGCCCGTCGTTAGGTTTTTGAATCGAATGGTGTAAAGGCGCCGGCTGACCGTATCTGTGCCGTAAGCGAGAAGGTTATTATCTGCGCTAACCGTAAGCCCAGCCACATTAAAATACGCATGCCCTTCCGCTAACGTGTTGACGTTGAGCAGGACTTCCTCTGCCGCTTCAAGGCTCTCTTTTTTGCGGCAGTACACAGGGTATTCCTTCCCTTCTTCAAAGCGCGTGTAATAATAGTATCCCTGGAACCGGTAGGGAACGGACATATCTGTCTGCTTGATTCGTCCGATGATCTCTTTGTAGAGGTCCTCCTGTAGAGCTTCCGTAGGCTTCATGACCGCTTTGAGATACTCGTTCTCTGCTTTCAGGTATTCGATGACCTTGGGGTTCTCTCGCTCCCTAAGCCAGTAATAATAATCGACGCGGGTCTGGCCGTGAGCGGAGAGCTCCTGCTTGATTTTCTCGGCAACTGGCGGTTGCGCCGCAACCTCAGCCTTCTTGCACGCGGCGCTGCTCAGAATAAGGGCAGAAATGAGAAACAGCGCAACCGAGCAGGCCGAAGTTAGACGGAATAATTTCTTGTGAGGACAATTCTTGCTGTGATTCATGATTATCTCCTTTCCTGAAGGAAG
Source organism: Clostridiales bacterium (assembly GCA_029907205.1). Lineage (GTDB taxonomy): Bacteria > Acidobacteriota > Aminicenantia > Aminicenantales > UBA8522 > JARYMI01. Next base: position 174,486 of record JARYMI010000003.1, on the reverse strand, counting down.
AAATTTTGTACCACTATTGACGTCGGCTGTCAATCAGAGTTCGTAAGAGTCTATCGGGACAGTTCTTTGACGAAAATATTCCTGAAATAGACGGGCGACAGGCTGTCGTGGTTCTGTAACCCGATGTACCCTTCTTCGGCAAAGTCCCGCACTTTTCCTCTTGGCTCTGCTTTCCAGTCTAAGACAAGAGTACCGTTCAGCTCAACCTGGATACGGCGGCCCTGAAAGGTAGCCTTCAGGTGATTCCATTCTCCCGTCGGCTTGGCTGCGTCAACCTGGGGCGCCTCAGCATCAAAGATTGCGCCTGTTTTGTGAGTTCCCTCGCCGGCATCGTTAATTTGAACTTCAAAGGAATGATAGATATAATCATCGCTGGTGGGGACATCCGGGACGCGGAGGAAGACCCCTGAGTTTGTGTTTTTCTCCGCGCAGCGGTACTCGAGCTCGAGGATGAAATCTCTGTATTTTTTGGCGCTGTACCAGAAAAGACCCATCCCTCCCTGAGATTTAAGGATGCCCTCTTTCTCATCAAGCTCAAAATGGCCGGGGCCGTAGTGGTTCCAGCCGTGCTTGGAATACCGGCTGCGGCTTCTTTTTAAGAGTTCCTCATACCCTTCGAAATGCGTCATTTTCCGGATGAAATCGATGCCGGCGCGAATCGCCGGCTCGGGCGTCAAGGCTTCCGCCTCGTTTTCATACTCGATCGTCAGGTAGCCAGCATAATTTTGCAGAGTCAGCTCAGCCAGGATATCACGGATGTTTGCTTTTCCCTTTCCGAACGGCACATCATCCACCCCCTGGCCGGTGCGGAAATCACTCCTGTCTTTAAGGTGGACGTCGATGATACGACCGCTTAAGAGCCTGAGGGCTTCCGCCGGAACGCGCAACCCCCTCATCCAGTGGCCTGTGTCCGCGCACGCTCCGATGCGGCTGTCCAGGGCCGTTATTCTTTCCAGCACGGCCTCCGGCTTGGCATACCGGGTCGGCTCGGGATGGTTATGAACGGCAATCTTGATGTCATATTCTTTGACCAATTTTTCCAGAACAGGAAAATCTTCTTCCTGAGGCTCCGTCACGATGACCTGGATTCCCATCTTTCTGGCAAAATCAAAAACCCGGCGCATGCTTTCCTCGGTCCGGCCGATATCAACGACTCCATAGCTGACGACTTCCAGTCCGGCGCCAGCAAGCTGACGGCGGACTTCGGCAATCTGGGCGTCAGTCATCGTGTGGTCGAAACGGACTTGCCTATCCGCGGCCGAGAGCGGCTGTCCCGGATACGCCTGAAGGTACTTGATGCCAAGGGCCTTGGTTTTTTCGACAGCTTCAAGAAACGTGAATCTCCGATAGGTCCAGCACTGCATGGCCAGCGGGAATTTTTTAATTCTAACTCCGGCATAATCATCTTCAGGCTGAAACCCGCCGTTTCCGGCGAGCAAAAGCGCAGACAAAAGGCTCAAGGGGATAATGCCCATTTTTTTCATGATTCCTCCTTGTTCGAATGCGTCAATATTTTCGGCCCTGTCAAGGAATAGGCCGGGTCAGCCTTTATAGATATGTTCAAGCAGATCCATGATCGATCGGATGGGTGTCTCCACAAATTCCACCCCGATTTCGTAAGCCTCTCCTGCGGCCGGCTTGCTGACCCATCTAACCTTGCCCTTTGCCTGGATCAACTTGCCTGTTCTCCGTGACTGCAGCTTGATATCGACAATGGCGCCGGTCACGTAGGGAACCTCAGACTGGAACTTTAACCCACCCGGCGAGGCATTTCTGGCCCTGGCCTGGTAAACTCTCTTCCCCATCCTTGTGTCATCGGCGTCTGTGTATTCGATGACAATCTCGCTCGAGTCTTCTTGCCGCGGCTCTTTTCGCCTGTCCTCGAGTTTTTTCTTTTTTTTTGCCTTCCTTTTCCAGAACATTGTCCCCTCGCTTCCATCCTAAAATTAAACCAGTCCACGGCAAAATGCAACTATTTTTTTATGAGATCACGAAGCAAACAAACAGCTTGACTTCTATCCTGAGCGCAGATAAGATGGCCGAGATTAACATCCATGTCCGGACAGATCGGGATCATCTTGGGGGTGATGATCCTTGCTTACGCTGCAGCTAAGGCAGCTAAACTCTCCGTCGAAATCAGCATGTTTCTTTCCGCCGTGGCTGGCGGAATTGGCGGCGCTCTCGTCAGGACTCCTTCCTTCGGCCAGCTCTTTCGGCATCTCGTCGAAGGGTCGTTCACCTACCTCGATGTGATTCTTGTGTTCTCGACAGCCACAATTTTCATGGCCATCATCAGCGAATCCGGCGGAGTGAACTACGTCGTCCGGGCGACCGTGCGCTATTTTTATAACAAAAGAGTCATTGCCCTGCTTTTGCTGATGATCATCATCCTCATCCCCGGCGCGTTGACCGGAGCGGGAAGCATTTCGCTCCTCGTCGTCGGAGCTCCCGTAGCCATGGCTTTAGGATTGCTGGGAATTCCAAAGCGAAGAGTTGCCGCCATCCTGTTCATCGTCGCCGGGCTGAGTGCGGCTGCACCGCCGGTGAACATCTGGGCCATGATCCTGACGGCCGGGACAGCCATTCCGTACGTCGGCTTCGAATTGCCCTTAGGAATCCCTGTCCTGCTGCTGGGGACATTCACTGTCCTAGTCCTTGGCCTCCGGAAACAGGCTGCGACGACTTTTGAAAAGGCCCTCAAGGGAATGCCCGAGGTTCCAGCCAAGATGAGCTGGTGGCGGGTTCTCATTCCCTTCCTCGTCTTTTTCGGGTCTGTCCTGGCCTACCGTATCTGGCCTTTCCGCTTCCCTGTCCTTGGTTTGCCGCTCGAATTCACGCTCTCGGCAGTGGCGGCTTGGCTTGTGAGCCCCAAGAAGATCAACATCCTAACCTTGTCTCGGGATACGGTCAAACGCCTTCTCCCCCTTCTGGCAACGATCGTCGTTGTCGGCATGCTCCAGCAGGTCATGACAGCCACCGGCGTCCGCGGCCTCCTTTCTTTTGCCGTCATCAGCACGCCTCTTGTGCTTCTCATCCTCTCTCTTGCCGTCGTCATTCCCGTTTCAGAAGGCGTTCTGACCTACGGCGCCGCCGCTGTGGTGGGCATTCCGCTCATCTGGTACCTGGATTCGATCGGGTTTCACGCGACTGTGGCCATCGCTGGCCTTACTCTTCTCTGGCCCTTGGGAGATGGCCTCCCTCCGACAGCCCTAATCGGACGGCTGAGCGTGATGGTTTCTGAATATAAAGAGTCATACTGGAAATTCCTCCGGAGCACCTGGCTCCCCTGGCTCCTGATCACAATCGTGGGCATTCTGATGATTGTCTTCAGCGCCAGGTTGGAATTCCTGGTGCGGTGGAGTATGTGAATGGTCATGATTTTCTATTATGTCATCAGCGCTTTCCTGGCTGTCTTGCTCATTTGGAATTTCATCCGGGAGAAGAAAAACGTCGAAGACATGGCCCTCTACCTGTTGGTCCTCGTTCCCTTGGTCCTCAGGATTCTGCGAGTGAAATAGCTGTGGAGGCACGATCATGATGAGGAGGACGTGGGTTATCAAGGCGATTCTCGTTGTTTCTTTTCTTGCCCTGACGATCCTGGGTGGCCTTGGCCTTTACGAGCAAAGGCGCTTCGACATTCCCATCGTTGCTGGCCCGGGCGTGACAAAGGTCGTCAAGCTGAGTGATTACAGCCAAGGGCTCAAAGGCACGATAGCCGACACCCTGGTTTTCATCCTGGAAGGGAAGGAAGCGGGCGGCAAAGCTCTGATTATGGCTAACACCCATGCCAACGAGCCTGAGGGCATGTTGGCCGCGCTCATCATGATCGAGAACGCCGTCGTCGACAGGGGAACGCTCATCATCATTCCCCAGTTCAACCACAGCGCCAGCCGCAACACCAAGCCTGGCGACGGCTATCCGCTTTATTTTGAGATAGAGACGGAGTGGGGCAAGAAGACCTTCAGGATGGGAAACCGGGATGCCTCGCCGCTCGACCAGTGGCCCGACCCGGACGTTTACATCCACTATCCCGAAAAACAGCTTCTCTCTTTCATAGACGCCAGAAACACGAACAGGACCTGGCCGGGCCGACCCAACGGCCTTCTGATGGAAAGAGTAACTTTTGCCGCTATGGAGATCATGCGCCGGGAAAAAGTGGACATCGCCGTGGACATCCATGGCGCAGAGACGATGTTCCCGGTTACAAACTGCATCGTCGCTCCGGAAAAATCCCTCCGGATCGCTACCATGGCCGCTTTGACGGTCAAGGCCAAGGAAGGTTTCGACAGCCATGTTGAACCCTCTCCGGTCGGGTTCAGGGGGCTTTCGCACAGGGAAATCGGCGACCATGCGGAGACACTGCCTTTCCTGTTGGAAGCTCCTATCCCCTTCCTCGACCAGCCCACCGGACCTAAAACCGAGAAATTCCTCCTCGACGGAAAAGACCCCTTCCTGCTCAGCTTAGCCCGCAAGAAGAAACTCTTTGTCCCCTATGACGAATCAGGCTGGCCGGTCGAAAAGAGGGTCGGCCAGCATTGTTCTCTGACTATGGAGATCTTGCGGCAGCATGCCAAGCGAGTTCCAGACAGGGCGGTTGAGGTCAGGGGCGTCCCGCGCTATGCGGATATCGTCAAAAACGGCGTTGGCTCTTATTTCCACGACCCGGCCAAAGCCGAAAGAAGCAAAATCTATCTAAACTAAAGGTCAGAACTGAAAAAGGGTCCGGTCTGGAATTTTGACAAATGGATAACGGCCGATGCCCCCGAACGATAGATCTCCATCTCTGTCTTCATCAGAAAAAATAAAAGAGGAGGCAAAAAATGAAGTGGAAAAAAGCATCATTCGGCTTCATTGTTTTTCTTGCCTTTTTATTTTTTGTAGCTGATTTTATCACCAAGGCCAAACCGAACTTGACTCAAGACCTGGCAGAGGCTGATTCTCCCGAGGGGTGCACTGTCATCATGGTCGCAAAGAACGCTTCAACTGACGGCTCGACCATCGCCACGCACACCTGCGATTGCGGCACCTGCGACTGGACTTGGCGGCATGTCCCTGCAGCTGATCACAAACCCGGGGAGACGCGCAAAATCTACCACATCAATCAGTACAAAACCTGGCCGCCCGACGAGGGTCTCAAGTGGGAGCTCTACAAGAAAGACTTTACCGGCCTGGAGATTCCTGAAGTGCCCCGCACCTTTGCTTACCATCATGGGATGTTTGGCTACATGAACGAGCATCAACTGGCTATCGGCGAGTCGACCATCGGCTGCGTCAAGAAACTCGTCAACTCAACGCCGACGCCGGCGTTCGACATCACCATGCTCACTCTTATCGCCATGGAGAGATGCCGGACGGCGCGAGAAGCGATCAAGCTCATGGGGTCCTTGGCGGAAAAATACGGCTACGGGTACAACGACCACGGCGAAATGCTGAGCGTTCATGACCCCAACGAGGTCTGGGTTTTCGAAATCATGCCGGTCGGCCCGCTCTGGACGCCGAAGAGCGGCAAGCCCGGCGCTGTCTGGTGCGCCCAGCGCGTCCCCGACGATCATGTCTCGGTCTGCCCCAACGAATCGCGGATCGGCGAGATCGACCTCAAGAATAAAGATTATTTCATGGCCTCGGAGCATGTCGTCTCTTTTGCCGCCGAACAGGGCCTTTATGACCCGAAGAGCGGCAAGCCTTTTAGCTGGAAAAGAGCCTACTCCCCCGTTGAAGGGAGCGCTGTGAGCACGAACGGCCGCAGGGCGAGATTGTGGCGGTTTTTCAACATCGTGGCGCCTTCGCTCAACCTCAGCCCGGAAACGCCAAACATGGACTTCCCTTTCTCGGTCAAGCCTGACCAAAAAATATCGGTCCAGGATGTGATGAACATGACGCGCGACCGGGCTAAGGGGACTCAGTTTGACCGGGTCAAAGGGATGCGGGGCGGGCCTTTTGCCAACCCGAATTATTACGGCACGACGAGGACCATCTGCAGCCCTACAGCCGAGTACACGACAGTCACCCAGTGTCGCGGATGGCTGCCGGCGGCGATCGGCGGTATTGTCTGGCTCAGCTTCGGCGTCCAGGACACATCTTGTTACATGCCGCTTTACGCCGGCATCACCGATGTCCCTTCTTCGTTCAAGGTCGGCGACCACTGGGTCTTCAACCGTGAGAGCGCCCGCTGGGCCTTTGATTATGTGGATTTCCACACTCAGGTCGCCTACGCACCTGCCCTCGAAGAAGTCAAGAAAGCTCAGGCCAAATGGGAGGCCAATACGGTAGCCAGCATCGATGAAATTGATAAACAGGCGCTTGAGCGCTACAATAAGTCAGTGGACGAAGGGATTGGCTACCTGACGGGTTTCTCGCTCATCCACGCGGAAAATGTCGTCAATGCCTGGTGGAAGCTCGGGGACGACCTTCTGGTCAAATTCAACAAGCTTTCCTATTACGACCCTGAAAAAAGGACGCGCGACCGCAACAGGCCGGCTTATCCGGACTGGTGGAAAAAAGCCATCAAAATCTACGACGTTCTTCTTGAGCCTGCTGAAAAGTAAAAATTTATTAAATCTATAGAAACTATAGATTAAATAGGAAAGGAGGTGACGCGATCATGAAAAGATTCAACACGGCTGTCATCCTAATGGCTTTTTTCTTCTTGTTTGTTTTCTTTGCGGGTTCAGCCCAAGCGGCTGTTCCCAAGGCCAAGCTGCCTGTGCTCACGACTTCAGCCGGCCAGAGCAACGACGTCACGACAGTGAATATCGTCCTTGAGGAGGCGGGCATCGGGTATGATTACTGCGACGTCCCCGATGTCGACATTTTGAAAGCCGGCGTGGGCCTGGCAGACAAAGAATCCGGCCCCGGCTTCCATGCGGAAGTCTACACCGACCTCGCGAAATTTCCCAAAGGAACGGCTTACAAGACCATTATTTTCGCCATCGGCGCCAGCCTCAAAGGGATGGGCGCTTCCGGCCTGACCGTGGATACCGAGGAAGCCCGGCTGAAGCGGACTATTGATTACTGCAAGCAGAACAAGGTCTACATCATTGCTATCCACGTCGGGGGGACGGCGCTCAGGGGAGCTCCGGGAAGCGATAACGAACGCATGATTGACGCCGTGGCCCCCTTGGCCGACTATCTCATCGTCACCAAGGAGAGCAACAAGGACGGCCGCTTCACCAAGATCGCCAAGGCAAAAAACACTCCCCTCACGGAAGTGGATTACGCCCTCGACCTCGTCGAGATCATGAAAAAGGTTTTTGAATAAGCTCTTCCCCAGAGCAGAACAACCAGCCCGGTTCAGGGGAGGTTGCAACTGTTTTTTTGGCCATCGGCTCTCCCGCAAGGAGGGAATGAAGGGATGAGGAAAGAAAGCTTAAAAACCATCTTTTTATTTGCGGCCCTTCTTTTTTTGAGCTCGTTCTCTATCAACACGAGCACGTTTGGCGATTCACCAAAAGCAATGGCCCCGCTCCCCCTGTCTCAATATTTAGGTTACGCTCGAACCTCTGCCGACTGGGTGTGGACCCATTACCAGGAGATCGTCGACAGGTGGCGTCAGTCCTTCGAGCCTGACAACGTTTTCGGCTACCGGCCGCCAAGCGGGCTCCTCGAGATGGCGGCCATCTATGCCCACTTATTTGAGAAAGAAAAAAGGCAAGATTATGCACAGCGGGCCAAGAAGGTGCTCCTCACTTACGGAGATTTTCGTTCTCACTATCCAGACTGGGCCAAAAAAAAGCGGCCCGATTATGAGGACGGCGTGCCCGTTCTGCCTGATTTTTTCACCGTGATGCGCTACATCCGGGCCTACGACATCCTCAATCGCTCCAACCTGTTAGACAAAGCCGAGAGACAAAAAATCGAGGGCGATATCGCCCACAGCATCGAGTATCTCCTCCGCTCGCAGGAATGGGGAACGATGAACCGGACGGCGCTCAGGGCCGAATCCCTGGCCTGGGCTGTGCGCGCCCTGCTTTCTCATCCTCGGGCGAGAACATGGGAGATGCAACGCCGGGCGCTGGGCGACGACAACTGGGGAAATTGGCAGATTGAGGATGCGACCATCTACAACGGCGTCTGGCTCTATTCTCTTTTAGGATATGCGGATGCTCTGGGCAAGCGGGAAGAGCTCCTCAAAACCCCGGAAATGTTTTATTATGCGCACTACTATCTCCATCTCATGAGCCCTGCGGGCATGATTCCCGATTTTGGCGACGCCCGCTGGGAGTCCAACTGGGCCCATTTCCTGGTCTTCTTCGAGGCTGCAGCCGCCGTGCTCAAGGACCCTCAACTCAAATGGGCGGCAGCCACGATCAGCCGCAAGTTCATCGATTTTAAGGACCCTTCTAACGTCGGCCTGGGCTATATCCTGTTGGACTGCGCCCGCTGGGGAAGCGACAGCCTCGCCCCCAGGCCGCCCACAACTCTTTCTGAAGAGGTTATGGAAGACGTCCAGGGCAAGAAAATCGTCTTCCGGAACGGCTGGGAAGCTACATCCACATATCTCCTCCTCAATTACCGAGACGAGGGCGACGGCGGGTTGAACTTCCGCGATTACCTCAGGGATACAATCCCTGTCGAAGAAGAGAAAATGACCCACGGCCATTCCGACGAGAACAGCCTCGTGCTCCTCATGTCCGGCGGCTCTGTCCTCCTCCACGATGCCGGCTACAGGGATTATATGCCCAGCGGACCCTACGGTGCCTACAGGCAGGACTATTTTCACAACCGGCTCTGCGTCCGGCCGGAAAAAATCTGGATGGGACAGGACAAGGGCGAATTCCGGTACAGCACACGCAACGAAGTTCCCGGCCAGAAAGTGCTGGATTTCCTGCGCAACGCAGGCTCCTACCGTCGGGTGAGGACGCAAAAGGTGGACTTCCTTGCCTTCGATGATTTTGATTACAGCCGCACAAGGCTCATCGACGACAACTGGGGATACGCATGGGACCGGGTCATCGTCTACATCAAGAATCCCGAGCTGTTTGTCGTCTTCGACGTCTTCAAGGCCCTTCGTGAGGAGTGGTTCACCCTGTCCAACCTCTGGCATGCCCAGAAAATCCTGGCTCGCGGCGACCATTGGTACAAGATTGCCTGCGAGAAGATAGGGAGCACACAGCTTCCCGATAAAAAACACCTTCTTGTTGTCTTTCCGCTCACCCATTACAGGCTCGAGGGAGTCGAGCCGATCAAGCGTCATTACCAGGATGAGTTCGCCATCCACCAGACAACGGCCCAGCATTTTGAGCTGGGAGAAACGACGGGCTTCATCACCTTACTTATCCCCCATCCTAAGGAAGCCCCTTACCTCGACTGGGTTGACCGAATAAGCCTCATTCAGGCTGAGCCGGAAAGAGCGGGGTTGGGTGTTACCATCGAGTCGGACGGGAAGACAATCGTGGTCGCAGCGAAAAGTGACCTGAGGATGGACATGGCTCGGGATTGGCGGCGGCCCAAGTATACTTACGAGGCGGGGCGAATCCGCTTCGGCGACTTCGAGACGAACGGAGACTTACTCCTGGCGACGTTGACCAGAGGCGTGGAAAAAACGAGTCCAGCTAACCTCAGCTACACGGCCGTGAACCTGACCAAAGCTTTTTTCCGCAACCGGGTCCTGGTCGAAGCCAAGCCATCTTTCTTCGGACTGGCTTTCGATGCCAGCCCGGACGGCGCTGGCATAGGAAAGCTCCGTTACTGGCGCGATGAGGTTGAGTTAGAACAGGACTGAACGAGGTTCAGCCGGACGTAAATCCGTCGGACAATTCAAAATTCAGGAAACGCTTTTCCCTTGCACGATGCAGCCAATCTCCCTATAATTCTTCTATCGAAGTGAAAATATAATCGCCGCAACGGAGCGTTCCATGAAACTTATGGATCTTTACAAAACAGTCATCGAGACGGGGATCGCCAATGACCTGAGAGGACGGGAAGAAATTGAAAGGCTGCTGGCTGAAGAAAAGAAAAGGTATGAAAAACTCGAAGAGGAAGAGCGGGAGTTTTACGACCAGGACAGGCTTTTCAACCCTTTCTCGGACACCCGTATCCTGACCGGCGACCCGGAGACCGAGGTCAGGAGAATCATCGTCGGGATTGACATGGAAGTGGGCGAAGTCCTGCTCGCCTATCTTCTCAACAAGGATCAGCGGAAAAAAATTGACCTAATCATCGCCCATCATCCTGAGGGATACGCCCTGACCAGGCTTTTTGACGTGATGAAGCTCCAGGCCGACCTTCTCACCCTCTCCGGCGTTACCGTGAGTGTGGCCGAGAAGCTCATGGAAAAGAGGATCGGTGAGGTCGAACGCCGGCTCATGCCCGTCAATCACAACCGGGCCGTTGATGTGGCCCGGCTTTTAGGGTTGCCGATGATGTCAATCCACACGGCAGCCGATAACTGTGTCACCAATTATCTCACCAAGCTTTTTGAAAAAGAAAAACCGGCGAAGCTCAAGGATGTGCTGAAGCTGCTCAAAACGATTCCCGAATACAGAAAATCCGTCGCTCTCCAGCTCCCTCCCAAAATCGTCAGCGGCTCCGAGGAAAACCGCTGCGGCAAGATCTTCGTCGATATGACGGGCGGCACCGAAGGGTCGAAGGAAGTCTTTGAAAAATTCGCCTCGAGCGGGGTCAGCACCCTGGTCGGCATGCACATCAGCGAAGAACACCTGGAGAATGCCAAGAAAGCCAACCTCAACGTCATCATTGCCGGCCATATCTCGAGTGATACCTTGGGACTTAACCTTGTTCTCGACGAGGTCGAGAAAAAAGAGAAGCTGGACTTCACGAGCGTTTCTGGGTTCGAGAGAATCAGGAGACTCGACCGGAGCTGAGGCAGGCCCCTGATGCCGGATGTCGTCACTGTCGTCCTTGCTGGAGGCCAGGGAACTCGCCTCTATCCGTTGACGAAAATCCGGAGCAAGCCGGCCGTGCCCATCGCCGGCCGCTTCCGCCTCATCGACATCTCGCTAAGCAACTGCATTCACTCGGGGTTGCGCCAGATTTTTATCCTGACCCAATTCAGCTCAGAGTCCCTCCACAGGCATATTTTTCTGACCTACCGTTTCGATGACTTCTCGAAAGGGTTTCTCACTATCCTCTCCGCCCAGCAGACCCTGGAAAACCGCAACTGGTACCAGGGCACGGCAGACGCCGTCCGGCAAAACCTCTTCTTCCTCAGGGGCAAGGGAGACCTGGTTCTTATCCTCTCCGGCGACCACCTCTACCGGATGGATTACGGGAAATTCATTGATTTCCATCTTAAAAAGAGAGCGGAGATTAGCATCTCCGTTGCTCATGTCTCCTCTAATGAGGCGTCCGATTTTGGCCTCATGAAGCTCAACCAGAGTGAACGGGTCGTCTCCTTCTTTGAAAAGCCGAAAACCACCGCTGATGTCGCCCGGATGAAGATTCCGGCAGGAGTCCTTCGGCGTATGGGTGTAAAAAATACGGCCAAGTCTCATCTCGCTTCCATGGGCGTCTATCTTTTCAACTCGCAGATTTTAAAGAAACTCTTGGAGAGGACAGCCAGCCAGGACTTCGGCCGTGAGGTCATCCCGCAGGCCATCGACCAACACAGAGTCTGCGGCTTTCTTTTTAACGGCTACTGGCGGGACATCGGGACGATACGGAGTTTCTACGAGGCCAACATCGAACTCACCCAGCCGCTCCCGAAATTCAATTTCTACGACGAAGACAGGCCGATTTTTACTCATGCGCGCTATCTGCCCGGGTCGAAGATTCTTGCCTCCGAGATCCGGAATTCTATCCTCTGCGAGGGCAGCATCATCGACCGTTCTAAGATCAGTGATTCGATTATCGGGATCCGCTCGCGCATCGGAGAAAACTGCAGGATCGAGCGGACGGTTGTCATGGGAGCCGATTATTTTGAGGCGTCGGAAGAGGCTGAACGCTGCAAGAAGATAGGAATCCCTCCCATAGGAATCGGAGCCGGGTGCGAGATTCGTAACGCCATTATCGACAAGAACGCCCGGGTCGGAAACGGCGTCAGGCTCATCAATGCGATGGGCGTAAAGGACGAGGAAACAGAGCAATATGTCATCCGGGACGGCATCATCGTCGTGCCCAAGCTGGCCGTCATCCCGGACTCTACCATCATTTAAATGGGAACTCTAAATGGGGACGTCATACGTAATACACAAATTAAACTCACAGGATGGTATCCATATTGAAGGGGAATAACGATTTCTGGCGATTCCTATACATAATGTCTGGGGAGGAGCGGATTCAACCCGATTAAAATCTTGTAAGCAGAGGTTCCGCTGAGACTGGCCAAGGCATCGGCGGTCAGGCCTGAACCGGGACGGTCATCCATGAGAACGACCTCATCCCCCACCTTAACAGCAGCGTCGTCGTCGAGGTCCACCATCATGTGGTTGGCGGTTACTGCTGCAATGACATGAAATTTCTTGCCTTTTATCAAAACACGGCTTTTCCCGGCGAGCTGCGCTGGGTAGCCGTCAGAATACCCCACTCCGACTGTAGCAGCGCGCATGGCTCGGGTAGCCTTGAAAACGCGGTGGTATGAAAGCGTTTCTCCTGGGGCGAGCTCCCGGATGTCAATCACCCAGGCCATCCACCGGGCCACAGGCTTGAGAGCGAGCCGGTCATCCTCCTGCGTTTTCTCGGATGGATAATACCCGTAGATCATGATGCCCGGCCTGACCATGTCCAGATGGAATTCAGAACTGGCGAGAATCCCGGCGCTGCTCGCTGCGTGCCTTAACCCGACGGAAATCCCCTTTTGATTGGCTTTGCTGCAGATATCCTGAAACCTCAGGAGCTGCTCCCGGTCAAAATCTTCGTCCTCCGTCAACGTCGTCATGGTGCCTTCAATCCTGAGCCCTGGCGTTTCTGCCAAACGGATAAGAAGCGGCAGTGCTTTGTTCCATGGGACCCCGGTTCTTCCCATGCCCGTGTCGACGTCGATATGAACCGAAGCCTTCTTTCCTTTCTTCAAGGCCGCCTCATGAAGGTAACCTGCTTTGTCGCTCCATACGGCCTGGCTGATGTCTTGGCTGACGATTTCATCGGCGTCCTGTTTCGAAAATGCTCCGAAATTCAGGATGCGGCAGCGCAGCCCTCTCTCCCTGAGTTTGACCGCCTCATCAAGCTTCCCGACCATGAGCCAGCCAATGCCCTGCTTCTCCAGGTGGCGGGCCACATCGACAAGCCCATGGCCGTAAGCGTTGGCTTTGACGACCGCCATGATAGGCACGCTGACAAGCTGCTTGATCCGGCTCATGTTCCAGGCCAGATGGCTGAGGTTGATATCAACCCGGGAGTCCATACTCCCGGCCGCCTGCTGAGGCAGAGCCTCGCTGCGACTGGACCCAGCAGGAATAGCCCTAACTAAAGGCGCAATAGCCGCAAACCCTGCGCTTGCGCCAGCTCGCTTTAAGAATTTCCGGCGTTTCATCTTGTCTCTCCCTCTTGCGCCATTTTCCCCTTTTTTGCTTTCCCACTCAAGAAATTGAGGATAAAGAAATTGGGGACACTTTACCGTTTTGTGTTGGCCATGGGGGAGGCAGGAGAAATTGGCCTGGCGGCGATCGCGGATCCTGAAATGGCCATCAATAAAGTCAAAGAAGTCAGGGAAAAGCTAAGAGAGCTGATGAGCGAACTTGAAGAAGAAAAAGCGATCGCCCGAGCTCGAGCGCTCGAGGATAAGATTATCAATTTTTGTCGCGCTAACGATATTGAATGAGGCCAGACTCTCTGGCCGCCTCTACGTCGTCAATCGAAACTCCTCTACCGCCTCATAAGGCGCCAGCAAACCCAAAGGAAAACACGGTTAAAAGAAGAAGCGCGCCCGGAGGGACTTGAACCCCCGGCCTTCTGATTCGTAGTCAGACGCTCTATCCAAGCTGAGCTACGGGCGCACCGGTTTAGGCCGCCCTAAATATACCGGAATATAGTCTTTTTTACAACCAGAGAGAGGTCTCTTCGCCGGTAACAGAAGAGGACGCTTACAAGGGCGCCGGCCCCGGCTCTCCCCTACCCCGTGATCGTCTTGATGAAGATGAGGATGATGATGATGGTCAGCGGGGCGAGGAATTTAAGGTTGAAGACCCAGAGCGGCTTTAGCCGAAAGCGAATGTTTCCGCTGGCGATTTCAGCCAGGGCCTTGGCAATTCCCCAGGCATAAACCAGGAAGATGCAGATGAGGAGCGCGCCGGCAGCCAGCAATATGTTCCCGAAGACAAGGTCCATCTTCCCCAGGAAATTGAACTTGCTGAGAGCTTGCGAGCCGCCGACCGATAGAGCCGAAGGGATCCCCAGGACAAAAGAAAATACCCCAATGACCACAGCCGCCGTCTTTCGCCGCCACTTCTTTTCATCGATCAGGAAGGCCGTGGGCACCTCGAGGAGCGAGATTGTCGATGTCAAAGCGGCCACAATAAGCAAGATGAAAAAAAGGACGCCAAAAATGTACCCGCCGGGGATCTTGCTGATCACAATCGGAAACACCTGGAACATCAAGCCTATGCTCGGCTGGAATTGCTCGGGGTGAAGCCCGGGCGTCGCAAAAAGCGTCGGGAAGACGACGATGCCGGCTAAAAAAGCGACCAATGTGTCCGAGAAGCAAACCCAGCCGGCAGAGGAAACCAGGTTGTCTCTTTTCGAGATATAACTCCCATAGGTCAGCATAGTCCCCATGCCAAGGCTAAGAGAGAAGAACGACTGTCCCAAAGCAAAAAAGATGACTTTTGTGTTCAGCTTCTCGAACTCTGGCCGGAGATAAAAGGAGATGCCCGTGCCGGCGCCCGGAAGCGTGAGCGCCCGCACAGCCAGGAAGGCGATCAGGACAAAAAGAAGGGGCATTAAAACTTTTGCAAAGCGCTCGATCCCGCCCCGGACTCCCCCGGAGACGACGAGCGTGGTCACGCCGATGACGATAAACAGGCAGAGCAGAATCTCTGCGGGGCTGGCCGCAAACCTGGCAAAAGTTTCCTGGGAAAGCTCCCATGTGACCTCACCCCGGAAGACCCCGGCCGCGGTCTTGTAGAGATAGCCCATCGCCCAGCCAGCGACAACTGAATAATAAGAAAGGATGCCGACGCCGGTCATAACTCCCAGGTAGCCAACGAGCTTCCAGGGAGTGCGCGGCTTGATGGCCTCGAACGCTCCGACGGGGTTTTTCTGGGTATGACGGCCGATGGTCAGCTCGGCGAGCATGATGGTGAACCCGATGAAAAAAATGGCCAAGATGTAAACAAAAACAAAAATAGCGCCGCCGTTGAGCCCGACCATGATCGGGAAGCGCCAGATGTTCCCCAGGCCGATGGCCGAGCCGCTGGCAGCGAAAATGAAGGCGATCTTGGAGCCCCACTTGCCGCGGTCTTTCATATCAGCGCTACTCATTCTTTTCCCCCTTTATAAGGACTCCTTTCGCTTCTTCAGGCGACGTTGAGCTCGAGGAACAGCTCTGGCAAAGAAATACGCAATAAGCGCTATGGTAAAAATCAGAATGAGCGGCCATTTGACCTCATTCAAAACATCCAGGCCCAACGAGGCAGAGACAACGAAAAGAGCGGCCACAGCTACTGCATAAAGCAAAATTTCGCTTTTTATGCCTTTCAGTGCTTCGATAATTATTTCGGCAAATGACGCTTTCACTTCATTTTTTTCTTCTCTAGACACACCTGCCTCCTTTCTCTGTCTGTATCAAGCTGACCCGGGCCTTGGCGAGACCCTCGGCCGAAGGAAAGTCTTGAGGAAAAGCCAGATTGCTCCGCCGGAAAGAATCATCAGGAGGGCGTCAGCAAAGGCAAGAATGTAATTCCTGCTCCGAATGTAGTTCGTCATCAGGATGACAAGCGACGCCACGGTCGTCGTGATCATGAACACAGCCGGGATCAGGGTGAAAACATTCTTTTTCCTGCGGAGCAGCAACCAGGCCGAGACAGCCAACAGGACGAGCGCAGCCAAAAGCTGGTTGGCTGTGCCGAAGATGGGCCAGAGAGCGATGAAGGCGTTGGAATACGCAAGGATCCACATCAGCACGACGGAAAGACCGGAGTTGAACCAATAGTTCCTGAGGAGCTTCGGCGTCTGCTTGAAGAGGATTGCCCAGAGTTCCTCAAAAAGATACCGGTTGAGCCGGACCGCGGCGTCGAGTGTCGTCACGACAAACCCTTCGACGAGCAGAATCCCGAAGACAGAGCCAAGGGCCACCGGAATTCCCAGGCCGCGGTTGAAAAGATGACCGGCGGCCAACGAGAAGGCCAGGATAGGGTTTGATTTTACCGCTGGGTCGGATGGCCAGACGATCGACTTGTAATCACCGAAGTTCATGGCCGCGCCGAGCGCCAGAAGCACGCACACGGCCAGGACCGACTCCAAAAGCATGGCGTTGTATCCCACCCTGCGGGCGTCCGTTTCACAGGCCAACTGTTTCCCCGTGGTTCCTCCGGCGACGAGCGAGTGAAAGCCTGAAATCGCGCCGCACGCAATGGTGCAGAACATCATCGGCCAGATAAACCCCAAATTCTGGACTCCTTCTTTGAGGTTGAAGCTGGGTATCGACACGGACAGCCCGTCAACTCCAGTAGCGAACAAAGAGACGACCATCAGAATGATGCCTCCGTAAAGGATCTGGACGTTGATCAGGTCTCGCGGCTGGAGAATAACCCAGACCGGCACGCCGGCCGCAAAGAGGACATAAACCGAGATGATGACCATCCAGGTCGTCGTCGACAGGGTCACAGGGTAAGCGATGCCAAGAAAAACCGAGCCCACGCAGACACCCAGGGCCAGAAGATAGGCATAAGCCGTCTTTATTCCTTTCCTGTACAGCAACCAGCCTAAAAAGGGCGAGCAGAGGGTGATAACGATCACCGACATCGAGGCAATCCCGCCGATCCGGCCCATGACCACGCCTTCACGAACAACCGTCTTCAGGAATGTCTGACCCTCGGTGACGCCAATCTTGGCCAGCGGCCAGAGCGAGGTCAAAGAAATAGCCGTGGCGCTCAAGAACGAAGACGTAACCAGCACGATCATGACGATGGTGAACCCGATGAAGAGGTTAAAGCCCGGGTTGCCGAGCGTCCTGCGGGCGACTTCGGCCATGGACTTGCCGCCCTCCCGCATGCTGACGAAGAGGGAGGTGAAATCATGGACAGCACCGATGAAGATGGCGCCGAGAACCAGCCAGAGCCATGCCGGCACAAACCCGTAAAGAATGGCCATGGTGGGGCCGAGGATAGGGCCGGCGCCTGAGATGGCGGAAAAGTGATGAGCAAAGACGATATAGGTCTTTGTCGGGACGTAATCGCGGCCGTCGCAGGACTTCACGGCCGGCGTGGGGTTTGCCCGGTCTTCACCGAGAATGCGAGCGATATAACGGGAATAAAAGCGGCTGGCCAACCCGAAGGCGATGAAAACAACTCCCAAGACGACGAGGACGTTCATCGTTCGCTAAAGGAGACCCACTTTAGCACAGCGATTTTTTGAAGTCAAAACCGACAGCCGTGCCACCCCTTTTCGTACTTTCACGAGGCATTGCGGTTAAGATGTTATTGCAAAAGGAGCTTGCGGGATCGCTCGCGGTATGATAAATATGCGTCCTTGCCTGCTATTGATAAATTGTCAATGCTCAAGAAAGAAGAAAATGCGGGTGGCGGCGATTTTGCGGCCGCAGAGGAAAAATTCACCGAAGCAGAAAAACGTTTCGAGCGCTCTCGCCGGACGATCGGCATTTTCGCGGGGCCTGTTATTGCTGTCATAATATTCTTTTTGCCCCTGAGGGGCCTCAGTCGCGAAGCCCATACGCTCGCAGCCATCATCAGCTGGGTCGTTACCTGGTGGGTCAGCGAAGCTATCCCTATACCGGCCACGGCCGTCCTGGGGGCAGCGTTGTGCATTGTTTCAGGCGTGGCTGACGCGAGGACTGTCTTTGCTCCGTTCGCCGACCCGATCATTTTCCTTTTCATGGGGAGTTTCCTTCTCGCCCGGGCCATGTCCGTTCATGAACTTGACAGGCGATTTGCCTACGCCCTCCTCTCTCTGCGGCTGATCGGCAACAGCGCCGGCCGCATTCTTTTTGTCTACGGCGCTGTCTGTGCGCTGCTATCCATGTGGATCTCGAACACGGCCACAACAGCGATGATGTTTCCGATCGGCATCGGGATCATCTCGGCTCTGGCTGAAATGATGGCCCGGCAGACAGGCCAGGAAGTCCACGTCGAAAGCCTGCGATTCACCACGGGGATGATGTTGATGGCGGCTTATGCCTCATCGACGGGCGGCATCGGCACACCCGTCGGGACACCGCCTAACCTCATCGGTCTTGCCATGATCGAAAAATTTACGCAGGTGAAAATTCCATTTTTCCGCTGGATGATGTTCGCCGTCCCGCTTTTGGTGATAACCTATCTCGTTCTTTTCTCCATCATGGTTCGGTTACACAAGCCAGAGGTCCGCCGCATCCAAGGAAGCCGAGAATTCGTCCAATGTGAGCGGGCGAGGCTCGGCCCTTGGACTCGGGGTCAGAAGAACACGCTCGTCGCCTTCCTTGTGGCAGTTGTCCTCTGGATTATGCCGGGTTTCCTGACCCTAATTAGCGGCCAGGATTCTCCCTTGACCAGAGGATACTCATCGCGAGTGCCCGAGGCGGTCGCTGCAGTTTTAGCCGCCTTGCTTCTTTTCATTTTTCCAATCAACTGGAAAAAGCGCAAGTTTACGCTCACCTGGAGGCAGGCTTTGCAAATCGACTGGGGCACCCTGCTCCTTTTTGGCGGCGGCCTGTCCCTGGGCGACCTCATGTTCAGGACAGGGCTCGCCGAAACCTTGGGCAAGGGCCTTCTCGACCTGTGCGGAGCGACATCGCTCTGGGGGCTGACCCTGGTCGGAATATTCTTGGCAACCTTCGTCAGTGAGATCACCTCGAACACGGCTGTGGCGACGATGGTTGTGCCGATCATGATTTCCGTTTCTCTTGCAGGCGGCCTCAACCCCATCCCGCCTGCCATCGGCGCAACGATAGGGGCAAGCTATGCGTTCATGCTGCCGGTCTCCACGCCGCCCAATGCCATCGTCTACGGCTCCGGCCTTGTGCCCATCACCAGGATGATTCGCGCTGGGGCGCTCCTCAATATAGCTGGCGGGCTGGTCATCTGGGCTTCTCTCCGTATCCTCCTTCCTTTTGTCGGCCTGGCCTGAACTCAGTTGAGCAGCCCGGTTCAAGGGTGAATAAAGACAAAATTCATCCGGTGTCTCTCTCGATTAACATGGACATGGCGATTTTTGTTGATTAGGGGAGAATTTTTTTATATACATACCGTCAGGCTTGGAGCACGAAAGATGAGCAAGGAAAATGGCAAGTTGAACACCTGTTTTTCAGCGAGTGTGCCAGGCGAGCTTCCTCGCGTCCTGGGATTCTGGGATATCATCGGCATCATCGTCGGCGGAGTGATCGGGTCGGGCATCTTCATCGTCCCGGCTGCGGTTGCGGCCGGCGTGGAATCTCCTCTCCTCATCTTTGCTGTGTGGATCCTCGGCGGCCTCCTCTGCTTTTTCGGCGCCCTTTCTTTCTCGGAACTCGGCGCCGCCTATCCCCAGGCGGGAGGAATGTATGTCTATCTGCGCGAGGCCTACGGGCCTTTGGTTTCCTTCCTCTTCGGGTGGACGCTGTTTCTGGTGATCGATTCTGGAGCCATCGCCACGCTGGCCGTCGCTTTCTCGTCCAAGTACCTTCCGCACTTTGTTGGCCTCACCCCCTTGGAAACAAAGGTTGTTGCTGTCGCCTTGATCGCACTCCTGGCTATCATCAACTATATCGGGGTTAAGTGGGGCGCTATCGTGCAAAATATCCTCACCCTGATCAAGTTCGGAGCTATCGTCGGGGTGTGCGTGGTCGTCTTTGTCTTCGCCAAGGGAAGCGCCGCTCATTTCATCTCTCCCGCTCCCAAGGCTTTATCGCTCAATCTTATCGCCAGTTTTGGCGTCGCTTTGGTGGCGACTCTCTGGGCGTACAAAGGCTGGGAAAGCTCGACGTTTAGCTCGGGCGAGATCCGCAACCCGGAGAAAAACTTTCCTGCAGGACTTCTGGCCGGAACGCTCATCATCATCGGCATTTACCTGCTCACCAACCTTGCTTATCTCTACG
Source organism: Clostridiales bacterium (assembly GCA_029907205.1). Classification (GTDB taxonomy): domain Bacteria; phylum Acidobacteriota; class Aminicenantia; order Aminicenantales; family UBA8522; genus JARYMI01. The sequence continues at coordinate 154,364 of JARYMI010000003.1, read as the reverse complement.
CCTTTCCGGCGAGCGAAATCGCCAAATCGAGCCGGATCGCCAGCGACGCCATGAATTTCGCCATCGGCCCGATCGGGGCTTCGATCATTGCTTTCATCATCCTCTTTTCCATCACCGGAGCGACCAACCAGAATTTTCTGTGCAGCCCACGGGTCTATTTCGCCATGGCCAGGGATGGGCTTTTTTTCAAGAACATCGCTCGAATTCATCCTCGCTTCCTTACTCCCCATGTATCCATTTTCGCCCTGGCCGGCTGGAGCGCCGTCCTCAGCCTTTCCGGAACCTTTGAGCAGCTCTTCACATACGTCATTTTCGGGCAGTGGATCTTCTCCGGCCTGACCGTGGCCGCGGTGATGATCCTGCGCCGGAAAAGGCCCGACATTTCCCGGCCGTACAAAACATGGGGCTATCCGGCGACGCCGGTCATTTTCATCCTCTCCGCCCTGTTTGTGTCGGTGAACACCCTCATCAACCAGTTCTGGAACTCTTTCGCGGGCCTGGCCATCATCTTTCTTGGACTCCCCGCTTATTTTTACTGGAGAAGAAAAGCGCGCAGAGGACTTAGGGAAGAGACCCACGAGACGGGAGACTAGGCGACAGTCCTAACCCAGGAGCAGGACCAGGAGAAGAATCGAGCCGACGATAAAACGGTAGAAACCGAAAAGATGGAGCGTATGTCGCTGCAAGTAGCGGATGAACCATTTGACGGCCAGGTACGCCACGGCAAAGGCGACGGCGGAGCCGACAACTAACAAGAGAACATTGTTCGCCGAGTGAAGGATGGTTTCTCTCGTCTTGTAAAGGTCATAGGCGCCTGCCGCAAGAAGAGTGGGCACGGCCAGGAGGAAAGAAAAGGCTGCCGCATCGGCCCGCCTGAAGCCTAAGATCATCATCGCCAGGATGACGGCGCCAGCGCGCGAGACGCCCGGCAAGAAGGCGAGACACTGGGCAATTCCGATGATTATAGCATTCCCATAGGTTAACTCGGAAAGTGGCTTTAAAGGACGCAGCAACCCTTTTCGGACCATCCATTCAAAAACAAAAAAAAGGATGCCGACCAGGATGAAGACAGCGGTCATGCTCAGGAGGGACTCAAAAAAGACCTGTTTGATGACCGCATAAAAGAGAGTGCCAAGGACGACAGTGGGAAAAAAGGCGGCTAGCGTCTTCGTGACCAGGGCTCCATCCCGGCGCAGGTTCTTCCAGTAAAACGCCAGAACAGCCAGGATGGCGCCGCTCTGGATAAAGACGTTGAACAGCTTAGCAAAATCGCTTTGCCCGGTGCCGAGAGCCTTCGAGACAAAAATCAGGTGGAACGTGCTCGAGATGGGCAAAAACTCCGTCAGCCCTTCGACGAGGCCAAGGATAAGCGCGTCCAAAAAATTCATCTTCTTTTCGACCCGACCGTCCTCTGGAGAGACTTCGCTCGAGGCTCTGCACTATATCCGCCTTCCCTCCTTCCTGTCAAATTCATAAAAATGGGGACAGCTTACTCATTCACCTATCAACGATAAAGCGGTTAAAAAAAAATGGGTAAGGAAAAAATCAGGTTAATAGATAAACTGTCTCCCATTTTTCGGCGGCGCTTTGAATCGTCTGCTGCCGATAAATAAAAGACGCTCTCGCACCTATTTCTTGAAGACCTTGTAGATTTCCCTCCAGGATTTGATCACCAGGGCAGTCTGAGGCACAGGTTGTGCCAGGACCTGGCTTGGCGGCTCTGGCCCGCCCTCACCGGGCTGGGTGAAGCTCTGGATGAAGACTTTTCTTTTGCTGATACCGGGCTGACCTTCCTCTCCCGTCACAACTTGCGTCTCCCCTATTGTCACGGCGGACCTGACTTTCTGCTTTGTCACTTTAAACGCTTCCGGCGCGCCCTCAGCGCTTAATAAGGCCGTGCCGCCCATCTGGTTGCCCAAAATGTACCGCGCATAGAGCTTTCCGCTACCGGCGAGAGCTTTACACGGGTTCAATGACTCGATACTGCCTTGAAGCGTTGCGATATACACAATCCGGTCGGCAATGATATCGTCGGCCCAGACTTTTTCTCCCTGGACAAATTCTCCTTTCTTGCGGTCGATGTTGATCCCCAGCCGAGTAGCCAGATCATCAGGCCCGATATACCACTCCACGGTAGCCGACGCGCCGGTGTCTTTGATGGCGACAAGAGAATAGTATTCGGTGTCTGGAGCTTTGTCGTCTCCTCCAGTGCCCACATAGAGGCTCACCGTTTTATCCACCTTGTTAACATAGATAGCCGGCCGCGTGACGATGGGGTGCAAATAGGGATCGCGGTAGATGACCTCCGGCTCCCATATACTAATACCTCCTTTTTCTGTTAAATCGATCTTCCAGACCCTCCCGATCAAATCCCCAAAGTAAACCGCGTCGGCAAAGCCATCGTTATCCTTATCAACAATTTCCGGCGACCCGGGAAGAGTATTTTGAATCCCGAATGGGCTCGCCGGCTCTCGCCTCTCGGCGATTTCGAATGACCTGATGATTGTCCCTGTTTCCACGTCAACTGCGTAGAAATAATGGCCGATATTCTCTGTTGGGTCGTTATCGTTGTCGTAGCCTGAGCCGAAGAAAATGACCCATTGGCTGAGAGATTCAATCTTAGCGATGGCCGGCACCGACCACGTCTCGCCCATGTAAGTGTCGGTGAATTCCCAGAGAGGTTGAGGCGACTCAGGATTGGTAACATCGAGGGCAAAATAATAGCACTTCTGATTTTTCCCCCAGCCTGAGCCCTGGCCGCAGACAACGACAGTGCGCCATGCCCCTCTAAAATAGACATCCTGGATCGTCGGCGTTCCATCAACGAAAAATTCATGGTTGAGGTAATAGCCGCAGTCGGGGTCAAGAATCCGCATCCTTTTTAGTTTATAAAGGAGGTTGTTGGGGATAAATGCCCAGAGCTCTTCGAGGGTCACGGCGTCAAAGCAATGGAGCATGCCGTCATTGGCTCCGACCAGGACAACTTTTCGTCGGTTCTTGTATGCTTCCTTGAAGATTTCATAGCCCGAGCCCATCAGGGATGGGGTTCCCCGCGGCGGCTCGAGAACCTTGGGCGATGAATGGTTGATATCGCCCAACTTCCAGTTTCGGCCCTCTCCGAGCACGAAGCGGATGAGCGGCACGACTTCTGGGCTTCCTATGCCAAGCAGGAGAAAGTCGTCCAAGGTGGCAGCCTCCCGGGGGTGGAAATCGAGCCGGTCATTCATGACGTCATCATTCTCCCGATCATAGGCCGTGTAAACGACGCGACTTGACCAGTCTCTGTTGCTCAGGTTCACCCCGGCGTCTTCAACAAAAGTCGCGCCCACATCCAGGATATCCGCAAGCTGTGACCCTCTGGTGTAGGCGAGCTCGATGTCGCTCACGTTCCACGACCTGAGATGGCCTCTCCATTTTGGAAATTCAAACGAGGCAGAATAGAGGACTTCCTCGTCGCCCCCTCGACCCGGGTCGACATCCACTGTCGTAAAGGCTTGAGAGGTCCGGGAATATTCCCTTTTACCTATGAACTTGTAGTCTATATCCAATCTCCAGAGCTTTGAAGTAACTGTCTCATCTGTGGTTGTGAACAGCGCTCGCCAGCGGAGGAAATCGCCCGGGCTTTCGAACTCGAATTCGACTCCAGGGGTCACCGGTCCTTCCCACTTTGGATTCCCGTTAATGTCGTTGGAATTGGAAAGTTCATAGACAATATTCGTTCCTCGTGGCTTTGTCTCGTCGACGGTGATTGTCGCGGCCACCACGGCATAATCAGATGTGATGAAATCGCAAGGAAGAAGGTTCTTGGAAGAGACAGTCCCCTTATCTTTATATATGGGATATGTGTCGTTCATGAAGAAATAACAATTCCTGGAGTCGTTGCCGTCAGCGACAAAGAAATCCAAATCACCGTCGCCGTCGAAATCTCCGATAGCTCCAGAGTCAAGGTCCCTGGACGGGGAAACCTGAGCGCCGCTCTCGGGAATGGGACGACGAGCAAAGACTCCGGTTCCATCATTTTCGTACCAAAAAACATATCCGCCCGGCGGGTTGGCTGTCCAACCGTCTGTGGCCAGGACAAAGTCAACGTCTCCATCTTTATCCACATCTCCAGCGCGGAGGTACGTGCAGGAGCCGCGGTTTGCGGGAATCGTAATCCCCTTTTTGTTATCTTCCTTGAACGTGCCGCCGTCGTTCCTGTAGAAGATTAAGTCCATCGAATTGGCCGAGCCGACAATAAAATCGACGTCGCCATCCTTGTCAAAATCGCCGGCTGCAACGCCGCACACGCCGTACTGAGCGCTCGCGGGATAAGGGTTGATGGTTTGTGGGAGACGGGAAAAAGTGCCCCTCCCATCATTGATATAGATAACAACTAACCCCCACCGATTTCTTGCTCGATAAGTTGGGATTCCCACAATCAGGTCCAAGTCTCGATCGCCATCGATATCGACACATTCGATGTTGCTCTCCCACCGCCAGTATCTTGAATCGGTCCCGAATTCTCCGTACCCATCGTTAACCAAATCTCCCAGCAGAGTGGGACGCGGGTCAAATTGTGGGATATCTCCCGGTCTTAACCTGTTTTCAACATAGAGGTTTTTAAAAATCCACAGCCTCCCTTGCCAGGAAAGCGCGGCGAAGTCGGCGTCGCCGTCGCCGTCATAATCACCGGCGCCGAGAGCCATGATTTCGTAGGTCGTAAAGGTAGCAAGATAATTAATATAGTAAGGCCCCTCGAATAGAAACCGGAGTGGATTTCCAGGGTCTTTTCCTCGGCTGACGAAAATGGCAATGTTCGTGTCTGTCGGGTTGGCGTTATTGTCGCACTGTCTTCCTCCCTGGACAAGGTCAACCAACCTATCGCCGTTAAAGTCTGCCGCCGCGCCTGTCATCCTTAAGTTGGTCGTTACCGGATAATTGCTTGTCTCCTTCCAGTTGGCGCCCTTCCCTTCGAGCCGGAGATTAAGACCTACAAGGTCATTCTCGATGCCATCCAGTTTGCTAAGAGTCGAAGCATCGCCTCCTCGGTAGCCGACGACGCGGGCGCTTTGCGTCGTGCAGACCTGGCTGTTTGCTCTGATAAGCAAGAAAACCGCCAGGCTCAACCCTAAAATCGTGAGCCCCAAACAAAGTTTTTTCATGGTCGCTTCCTTTTCCTTTTTTTCGTTTATGTCGATTCCTGGATTTCTATCATGACTTCGATTCTGGCATAAGTATTCCGGGCGGCCCGGCCGATGCAGACGACAAGGCAATCCCGGTCGTTCGGGGTGATCCCGCCGGCTTCGTCGTTGATCAAGAAAACAGTATAGCTGAGCGACGTGTCATTCGAGAGAGGCTGGTTGAGGAAAAGGATGTTAGAAGGATCCCTTTCCATATCGGCCACCAGCTCCCCGTCGGTGAGCATCCGGAAATAGTAAGGATTGTCCAGACTGTCGGTCGGCGGAATGTCCAGGACAGGCTGTCCGTTGTAAGTCGTCCGGTACTGGCCGGAGAAATCCGTTATCGTTCCGTTGAGGATGCTTTCGTTCAGCACCCGCCAGACAGCGTCGAACCCGGCTTCAGCGGCATTAAAAGCCCTCTCTTGCAGCCGGACATTCCCGGCCACCTCAGGCCCGGTTCCGGTTATATAAAGAAGCATGATGCCCACAGTAAGCAGAAACGCAACGACCATGATGAGGACGATGATTCCCGCTCCCCGCTCTTGTCTTTTTCTTCTGATGTCCATTTTGTCCCTCTTTAGCGAGTCCCGGTATTGTACAGGTTCAGGCTCAGGTTTCTGACGACCGAGGTTGATTCAAGAAGGAATCTCTTGTGCCGATCGGGCTGGCCGAGAATCAAGAAATTGGAAAGAGTCGGCCGCTGGTAGAGGTAAAGGTCGGAGGGCGGCGTGCCGGACACGCTGACAAAAGCACGAGGGGTCCGGCCCAGGATGTAGATCCTGATTTCCCTGATCCGGCTGATTTGATCCAGGGTCCAGGTGTCGGCCCAAGGAAGAAACCCGTCCAGGTCGCCGTCGTCGTCCAGGTCGCCGTTGTACTCGAACTGGAGGTTCTCGACGTTCTGGGCCAGAGGATAATGGATGGCGTTCAGAGTCATGTAGAGGATTCCTCCCTGGCCGTTGCCGATGTAGCCGTTAACTCCAGCGGTAAGACCCGGATAGTTGCCCGTGACATCCAGCCAAAACTCCTTGACGTCGATGAACGTCACGAGGCCGCCGTCATAATCATTCGAACTCGAGCAAGTTCCGGACAGACCTCCCGGAGGGTTGATCCCCGGAGCAAGGCCGGGCGAGAAGTTCAGCCTTTCGTTAGCCCCGCCTGCGCTGTGCGTGACGTGCGTGATCATGCGCACTTCGCCGGCGCGGCAGGCCGAGCTCGGGTTGGGCAAAATAAGGACGATTTTATTTTCATAGTAGGCATCCGGGTAAGGATATTGCTCAAGGCTGTAATCTTTGAGTCTCAGGTTGACGGAGGCTCCTTGGTAATTGTCTATATCTAAGTTGAGAGGGTCTTCGATGTTGCCCATCATCAGCAGCCGGTCTGGCCTCACCTCAACGCCCTGGTCTTCATTATCCGTTCCCTCAAAATAGTAGCCGTTGAATTCGATGGGCAGCCCGACGCCCGCCATCCGGATGTCCCGGGCGATGAAAAACATGGCTGAGCGGACATCGTGCTGAAGCTCGGCGTACATGCTCTGGTCGACAGCCACTTTGTTGCTCCTCATGTAGAGAGCCAGAGTCGCCACAATCACGATCAGCATGACCGTCGAAGCCACTAAAAGCTCGGCCAGAGTGAAGCCCGGCCTTCCCCCTTGTTTTCGCATCCTGCCGAGTATCTTGAAATTCTTTGTGCGCATTTTTCCCTGCTTGTTCATATCTATCTGCTGATAATCGTGCTCACTCTTGCCCTGACGCGGTGCCGCTGCGGGTCGCCGAGAAGGGCGCTCTGGTCTTTGCCAAACTGCTCTGCCGAAAAGATGAAAACATCAACATCCCAGGCCTCGCCGCTGAACTCAGTCGAGTTCCGGATCCGAGTCAACCTCCGGTAATCATTCTGCGTGTCTCCGTTGAGGTCGATGAGCTCATCTTTCAAAAGGTCGGGTGTCCCGTCGTTGTTAAGGTCGATGCTCGCGTTTGACGTGAAATAGGCTAACTCCCCTGCTGTTAAGTTCCTCAAGACATCCACCCTCTGTTGGGCCAGGAAGGATGCTGTCGTGATTCGGTCAGAGCGCATGTTGTTCATAACGCTCAGCGTGAACATTTCGGCCAGGCCGAGAACGGCGATGGCGATCAGGGCTATCCCGATCACAACCTCGAGGAGAGTAAAGCCTTTGTTTTTATTTTTTTGTCGATAATTTCGGCGCCTCATGGTCTTTCCTTTTATTCTTCATTTTAGGTTGATTTAACGTACTGGATTGACCCGCCGGCATAGATGATGATGTTCCTGGTGCTCGGCTGGCCTTTGGCGTTCAAGACAGGGCTCTGGAGCGCAATGTTGTGTTGGGCGGGATTATAATTTAAGACGATGCCGAGAGGGTTAAAAACCACCGTCTGGTCGGGAACGTTTACGGTCACGACGAGCTTGTTGGGGATGGTTTTCCTGACCGATCCCTGCACCTCGGCCCATGTCCCAGATCTGACTTCCCGTTCAATGTAATACATCCAATAGCCTTGACTGTTATCGAGCCTGAGCCTGTGGTTGAGCTTGAATTTGACGGCCTGGAATTTAGCCTGTTGGAGGGTTGTCAGAACCTCTCTTGCCTTGTTCTCCAGGTTTCTCGTTTCCAGCGTGTTCTGAATGCTCGGATAAGAAACGAGCAAGAGAATGCCCAAAATGGCTACGACCAAGATGATTTCAATAAACGTGTACCCGCCAGAGAAAGAATGTTTTTTTCTTTTCATCAATTCATCCAGTTAGCTGCGGTTCTTGAAGATTGTAACGGTTCTTGAGCTCCACTTCAAGCCCAGAGATCGTCTTTCCATACCAATCCCTTTATTTAGTCGGCAGCCCTATTATTTATATATCCTTAAATCATAGACAATCCCCCCTCCGGATGAATCCCCCGAGGAAATTTGACGCGGCAGAGTCCTCTTTTTCCGGCCTCGACCTCACCCCTTTAGGCTAACCGGTCACGACCACCGCAACCAAAGCCCCCTTCAGAAAAAAGTGGGCTTATCGGCATTTTTCGCAAAACCCAAAAACCTGGAGCGAAAACTTGTCCAGCCTGAACCCTCTTTTCTGGCCGATCGCGTCGATCGTCTCTTGAATATCAGGATGGCTGAATTCGAGAACCCTTCCGCAAGCGAGGCAGATGAGGTGGCCATGAGCGGTCCGGGGGCGTCCCGGCTCGAAATGGCTGTGATTTTCTCCCAAGTCGATCGAGCTGACCAGGCCGCTCTTGACCAGGAGGTTGAGCGTCCGGTAGATTGTCGCCAGGGAAATGTGATGGCCGCTTCGTCGCAGTCTGTCGCGAAGTTCGTAGGCGTTCGGATGAACGGATGGATGAGAGAATATTTTCTTAAAAATGAGCGCGCGTGTCCGCGTCAGCTTCAACCCGCGCGAGCGCAGAAACGCCTGAAATTGTCTGAGTTCGCGCTTCATTTTTCACTCGTCTCAGCAAGCTGACGATTGATTTTTCTCTTGAGCCGGTCAAGCCGGTGAACAAAGTCTATCTCATAAACCCTGGAGATGCCGCTGGCCAGTTCTAAACCTTCCTCAGAAACCTGTTTGGCCCTTCCATAGTCTTTGGCCCGATGTTCGTAGTACATGGCCAGCTCGCGAAAACAGGTAAGCTGATTCAAGGACGTCATCTCCTGCCACAGACGGACAGCTTTTTCCCACTCTTGATGTTTCTTGAAATATGACGCCAGCTTCTTCCTTGCCAAGACAGAGGCCTCTCCAGAAAGCCCCCCCTCCAGAGCCCTGCGGATGAACAGGGCTGACTTCTCGAACTCGCCGGTTTTCTCTAAGATCTTGGCCGCTCCGAAAAGATCCATGGCGTCGGCGAGTCTTTCTTCCGCTCGCTCCTCTTCTTCGGCAAAAAAGCTGGCCCCGACAATGACGACGCCGAGGAGAGAGAGAATATCTTCCTGATTATGATAGAGCACCGGCTCGACCAGGCTAAAATCACCGGAGCGAAGAAACTGAAAATAGCGGAAGGGGATCTCAGCCGAGGGGATATCCTCTTCGCGGGCGGCGTTCAGAACCTCCCGAGCAAGATGGTAAAGGCGGCAGCTTTCGTGCTTGTGTCCCCAGAGGCTCCGCGCTGCAAAAAGGAAATCGAGATGAGGAAGCCCGCTCAGGTCAAGGATCTCCCCCCTGAGGATGAAGCGGGTTTCCAAAAGCGGCAGGTCAAAGGCCTTGCCGTTAAAGGTGACAACAGAACGGAACTTCACCTGAGAAAAGAGCAGCCGCAGCTCCTGGATGAGCTCATCTTCCGCTGCCGGGTCGCCCAGAAAGAATTGAAGCACGTGAAACTTGCTCTCTCTGTAAAACCCCAGACCCACCAGGAAAGGAATGACCCCTACTCCTCCCGACAACCCGGTTGTCTCCAAGTCCAGAAACAGGGAGCTGGAAAGGTCAAGGTTTTCAAAACTCTGATCGCGGCTGAGCAGAGAGAGGGTCTGTCCTTTGACACTCAGTCCGCGGCCGATCGAGACTCTGCCGTATCGCGAACGGAGGGAGAAATGGTTCTCAAAAACCTGAAACGGTTCCGGCCTGTCCGGTTCCGCAACCCGGGCTTTTTCCTTTTTTTCCGGTCCCGTCCTCGTCAGGCTGATCAGTTTTTCAAGCTTCTCCTTGGTCGTGAGGTCGGGGCTCTGGCCGATCTTGCGCCAGGCCTTGTCAACCGCTTCCTGCCGGGATCTGGTGGCCCTCGCCTTCTTAAGGAGTTTTAATCTGTCATCGAATTCCATGGATGCTTCTTTTCCTCGTCCATCATAGAATATTTGCGGCAAGTTTTCAAAGGGGCGGTGGCTTCCTAGATTTGCTGATAGAATAACCCGACGGGTCCAGTCGCGGTTTACCCCCGGCGCCCCCTCGCGATCGATCTTGTATATTATCAAGCCGGCAGAGAAACGGGGTCAAACGCTCGGGTCGGCGGGGGGCCCCCAAACCGCGCCACCCATCGGGTGCGGGCGTGTTAATCTTGGTTCTATTGAGAGTCAAGCACTCTTGATCGATGCGCAATTCCTATCGGCAAATCTTGGTGGCTTGCAATCACAGAAGGTTGGTTATATAAATAAAAAGGGAGAATGCTTTCAATAAGGGTCGGAAATGAGCGGGCACTACTTTCTGGCTATTGACCTTGGCGCAGAGAGCGGCCGTGCTATCCTGGGAAAGCTCGAGAACGAAAAGATAGAAACCAAGGAGGTCCGCCGTTTTGCCAATGCCCCTATCCAGGTCTGTGGACACCTTCACTGGAATGTTTACAGCCTCTTTGAAGAGATTAAAGAGGCCATGCGCTCATGCCGGACCGACTCGGGCATAAGGCCTGAAAGCGTGGCTGTATCCACTTGGGGCGTCGATTTCGGACTGCTGGCCAGTAACGGAACTCTCCTTGGCCTCCCTTTTGCTTACCGGGACAAGCGGACCGGAGGGGCGATGGAGGAATTTTTTAAACGCGTGCCTCAAGAACAGGTTTATGCTCTGACCGGCGTTCAGTTCATGCCCTTCAACACGCTTTTCCAGCTTTCTTCGATGGCCAGGGACAAATCGCCGCTTCTCGATCACGCGTCCGACCTTCTTTTCATGCCGGACCTGTTCACGTATTTTTTAACGGGTGAGAAAACGGGAGAATTCACGATCGCCTCGACATCCCAGCTTCTCGACCCGCGGAGCCGGGCCTGGAGTGAAGACCTGTTGGTTACTCTGGGACTCCGCCCTGGCCTCATGCAAGACGTCCTGATGCCCGGGACGGTTATCGGTTCCCTGAGCACCGAGGTCGCCGAAGAAACGGGGTTGGAGGGCACGCTCGTTGTGGCCACAGCAGGACACGACACAGCTGCGGCCATCGCTGCTGTCCCCGCCGAGGGAAACGATTGGGCTTATATCAGCTCAGGAACCTGGTCACTCCTGGGAGTCGAGATGGACGAGCCGCTCATTACAAAAGAGTCGATGGAGTTGAATTTCACAAACGAAGGCGGCGTTGCCGGCACAATCCGTTTTCTCAAGAACATCACCGGTCTCTGGCTAATCCGGCAGTGCCGGAAGGAATGGTCAATTCGGGAAGAGCTAAGCTACGACAAAATCACTCGGCTGGCGGAAAACGCTCCCTCTTTCTATGCAATGATCGACCCCGATTGGCCCGGCTTCCTCAACCCGCCCAGCATGACGGAGGCCATCCGTCAGTACTGCCTCAAAACAGGCCAAGCCCCTCCCTTCTTGCCTGGACAAACGGCGCGCTTGATATTGGAGAGCCTTGCCTTGAAGTACCGCTTTATCTTGGAACAGTTGCGGCGCTCGACGGGGTTGACCATCGAAAAGCTTCACGTCATCGGAGGCGGGTCGAGGAACCGGCTGCTCTGCCAATTCACGGCTGACGCCACCGGCCTGCCTGTTATTGCTGGCCCAGCTGAAGCCACGGCGACGGGAAATATCATGGTCCAGGCGCTGGCCTTGGGATACGTCCGCTCTTTGGCCGACATCCGGAAGATCATCGAGAATTCCGTTGAGCTTCGGACGTATGAGCCTACTTCCGGAAGAGAATGGGGATCGGCCTACGAGCGTTTTCAAAACGTCATCCGATAAATTTTTCAGAAAATGAAAGGATGGTGGGGAAATGGACTCTTCAACCGTTGAAAAAGCGTACGCGTCAAGCCGCGACCGCTATGCCGAAGCTGGTATCGATGTCGAAGCTGCCCTGAGGAGCTTACGAACGATCTCCCTTTCACTTCCCTGTTGGCAGGCAGACGACGTCCGGGGTTTCGAGAGGAGAGACGAACCCGTCAAGACCAGCGGGATCCAACCGACCGGCAACTATCCGGGAAAGCCGCGTCACCTCGGCGAACTGCGCCAGGATTTGGCCAAAGCGTTTTCTTTGATTCCGGGCTCGCATCGTCTCAACCTTCACGCCATCTACGGCGAGTTCGGCGGCCGTCCAGTTGAGCGGAACGAGATTGAACCCGGCCATTTCAAGAGCTGGATAGCCTGGGCCAAGCAGGAAAAGCTAAAGCTCGATTTCAACGCCACGTGTTTCGCCCACCCCAAGGCCGATTCCGGCTTCACTCTGAGCAGCAGAGACAAAACCGTCAGAAAGTACTGGGTCGAGCACGTCAGGTGCTGCCGCAAGATCGCTTCCTTTTTTGGACACGAGCAAAAAAACCCGTGCCTGCACAACCTTTGGATTCCCGACGGATCCAAGGATGCGCCGGTCGACCGCTGGACTCACCGGGCCCTCCTCAAGGAGTCGCTCGATGAGATATTCAAGGTCGAATACAGCTCCTCCACAATGAAGGATTCGTTTGAGAGCAAACTCTTCGGCATCGGGAGTGAATCCTATGTCGTCGGCTCCCACGAGTTTTACCTGGGCTACGCGGCTCACAAAAGGAAAATGGTCTGTCTTGACCTCGGCCATTTCCATCCGACCGAGTCCATCGCCGATAAGATATCGGCCGTCCTGCCATTTTTCGACGAGCTTGTTCTCCACCTCAGCCGGCCTGTCCGGTGGGATTCCGACCATGTCGTCATCCTCAACGAAGAGCTGAAGAGCGTGGCTGAAGAAATCATCAGAGGTGGGGCTCTCGGCCGGGTCCATCTGGCGCTTGATTTCTTCGACGCCTCAATGAACAGGGTGGGAGCGCTGGTCCTCGGCGCTCGAGCCACGTTAAAGGCTTTTCTCCTTGCTCTTCTGCAACCTCTGGACAGGCTTATGGAACTTGAAGTTGGCGGCAACCATTTTGGCCGATTGGCCCTTTCAGAGGAGAGCAAAGACCTCCCTTCCGGAGCTGTCTGGGACTATTATTGCCTGACTGCGGACGTGCCTCCGGCCAATGCCTGGATAAGAGAAATCGAGGCTTACGAAAAAACCGTGCTCAGCAACCGGGAGGCAGCCAGGAAGTGACGGCGCAGGAGGCCGCCAAGGAATTGACGCTGGAGCGACAAAAAGGCTAAAATAAGGCGTGGTGGGAAGAGAAATCGATTGAATTGAAGGATAGAGTGGAATCGAAAAAAGCGGGATGCCCAGAGGACTCGGCATCCGCGGATGCCATCCTTGATCCAGTTCATCTCGCTAAGGTCAAAGAAATCCTCATCGTCCTTGCCAACGCCGTCTCTGCCGCCAAGATTTTTCCGGCCGAACATAAAGCGGTCGTCAATTTTATTTTGGACCTCGAGACAAGGTTGAAGGAGTACCTCGACGCCCACTGGAAGCTCGAGCTGGGCATTGAAGAACAGGCCTTCACGTTTGCCGGGAAAAAGGTCTACGAAGACGCCCACCCCGTCAAAAGCCTTCCCTTTTTCTTTTTCAAAGACGGGATGAAAAAGCTCTATTTTTACCGGGGGCTTGAAAAAGAAGAGCTGAAGGCTTTCCTGGAGACAATCAAGAAGGTATCCCAGCTTCCACCAGAAGAAGGGGATATCGTCAACGCTCTCTGGGAAATGGACCTAGCGAACATCCGGTATGATGCTCCGGATGATTTCCTCGAGACAAAAATAGGTGTTGGCAGGCCGCCGCTCGAACTAAGAGTCGACAAGGAGACGCTCTCAAGCGGCAGGATTGAGCTAACTCCCGAGGACCTGGAGGCGATCTGCCGCGCTGCTCTGGTTGTCGAGGCCTCAGCGGTCAGGCTGGCGGAAGAAAGCTCGCTATCGGTTCAGGAAGACGTCCCTCCGGAGCAGGCCGCTTCGGATGATCAGGACCTGCGTGAGATTGAAACGTTGCTCCTTTCGAACCGCCGGATTTCGCCCGAAGACGAATACTTGAACCTGATCACGGAGATCGTATACCTCGAAGAGCGGGCCGAGCAATTCCCGGCCATCGCCGATGTCCTGAAACAGGTTCACGATGAAGCCGTCCAAAAGAATGACTTTGCAAAAGCGGCGAGGCTCATCCAATCTCTCCACGAGATCAGGGACGCCTTCGCCACGACAAATAAAACGAAAGCCGCCTTCCTCGAAGCCCTCATGGCAGAAATCACCAAGAGAAGCCTCGTCGCTGAGCTTTTCGACTCCATCGATCTCAGCAAGGTGAAAGACATCGATTCGCTGCTTTTCTATCTAAGACTCGTCGGCCCCTCGGCGGCGCGGCCCTTAGCCGCTGTTTTCGAGAGTTCAAGTGACGAACGGCGTCGCCGAGCTGCTCTCGACATCCTCGCAGAAATCGGCCGCCAGGACGCGAGCGTGGTGATGAGCCTTGTCCAGGAATCAAAACCGCGATTGACAGGGGAAATCATCGGCCTTTTAAGTCAAAGCCAGGACAAACGAATCGTCTCCTTTCTGGCCAGCTTCTTGGGTTACCGGAGCAACCTCATCAAGCTCGAGGCAGTCAAAGCCCTCTCTCGAATCGACGATGAGACGGCCGGAAAAATTCTCATCGGGTTTCTCTCAGACGAAAACGAGGACGTGCGAACGGCTGCTGCCCGGGCCATAAAACCCATCCAAAAAACCGTCCTGGATCACCTCCTGATATTGGCTCGAAACAAGGCGTTTAAAAAAAAGACGATGAATGAAAAAGAAGCCATCTTGGAGGCACTGGCCAGGAGCGGTTCTCCAGAAGCCTGTGAATTACTGAGAAAGAGCCTAAAAAAAACATCTTTTTTAACGGCCGGACGCGACAAAACAGACCTGGCGGTCGCCGCCGCCTCCGCCCTTGGAAAAATGGCTATGGCCGAAGCTGAAAAAGCCTTGAAAGAAGGCACAAAGAGCCGTTCAAGGAGAGTCCGGGAGGCCTGTGTCAAAGCATTAGAAGACATTTCCCACCGCCGGGCCTCCTCGGTTCACCAAGGCACACCGAATGAAAAGCCCTGAAGCCCAAACGATTTCTCCCGAGAAAGCAAAAGCCCTTCATCATCTTGCTGTGGACATGGTCATCCGGCTGAATATTGTGCTTAAAAGTGCCAGGATTTACGAACCGAACAATCTCCTGTTCGAGAGGCAGGTCTCGTTGCTGTTCAGGCTCATTCAGCAAGCGCTGACTGAATCGGGGCAAGCGTCGCTCGTAGCCAGGCAAAGCACGATTTTTTTCAACACCATCCGCCTGAAGTATGGGTTTTCGAATTACCAGTTTTTCAAGTTCATCCTGGAAGAGTTCAAAAGGAAAGAGGTTGGAGGCATCCGCTTTGAGCCGGGTTTGGCCGAAAATGACCTCAAGATTTTCGCGATGGTGCTGGCCAAGACGGAAGAGAAGCCTGGCCAGACGTATGAAAAGCTCGTCGCTGAACTCAGCGCCAGAGGCGTCAGCCGAATTGCCCTTGAAAAAATACTCCCTTCCGGCCTTGCGCCCAGCCGTGAGAAATACGCGGCCAAGGTGTTTTTTCTGGGCCTCACTCATCTTGAAGAGGTCTTCGAGGCCGAGAGCGGCCAGGAAAAGATCAAGCTCGGCACGACGCGAAGGCTGATGCAGTCCATCTTCAATCATATTGTCGACAATGAATCGTTCGTCCAGGGTTTGACCAATATCAAAAACTTCCATGAGTACACGCTTAACCACTCGATGAACGTCTGCATCCTGGCCATTGCTTTGGGAAGGCGGCTTGGCCTTGACCGAAACGAGCTTGTCGATTTGGGCATCAGTGCCTTCTTTCATGACTTCGGCAAACTCGACACCCCCAAGGAAATCCTGGAAAAACCGGGCAAACTCGACGACAGGGAAAGAGAAATCATCGAAAGACATCCCTATCAAGGAGCGGGCAAGCTCGTTCAATTCAGGGAATTAAGAAAGTTGCCCCTTCACGCCGTTCATGTCGCCTTAGAGCACCATATCAAGGAGGACCGGTCCGGATATCCCCGCCCTTTCAAAAAACAATCGGTGAATCTCTTCAGCAAGATCGTCAAGATCGTCGACTTTTTCGACGCCATCACGACCAAGCGAGTCTACCGGACAAAAGTGTTCACGCGAGAGGAGGCCTTGAGCTTGATGCTCGAGCAATCCGGCAAGGAATTCCATCCCCTCCTTCTCAGGGAATTTGTCAAGATGATGGGAGTCTACCCGGTCGGGACTCTTATCGCGTTGAACACAGGAGAGTTAGGCCTTGTCGTTGAAAACAACCCGGACCCGCGGCTTCTCCTCCGGCCCCAAGTGAAGCTCATCACAGACCCTCACCGAAACAAAGTTGACGGCGCCATCATTGACCTGAGCAAGATAGACCCACTCACGAACCGGTATTCACGGACCATCGTCAAGACCCTGGATCCAGAAAAATACGACGTCCGCGTTGCCGACTATTTTGTTGCCCAGGTGCAGTGACGGGGGTTTCACGACCGTGACCGATATTGTATAATTTCGATGGGAATAGTAATATTTAATGCAAACTAAGAAAAAGGAACGTATGGAAAAGCTTAAGGCTATTTTTTCTCCCCGGACCATTGCTGTCATCGGCGCTTCCCGCGAGCCCGGAAGCGTCGGTCAATCGCTTCTCGCCAACCTTTTAGGCAACCGTTTCAAAGGAATTGTCTTCCCCGTTAACCCAAAGGCTGACGGCATTTTGGGCATAAAATCCTACCCGCGCGTCTCGGACATTCCTGATCAGGTTGACCTGGCTGTTGTCGTCGTCCCCAGCCGGGTCGTGCCGGCTGTCCTCGAAGAATGCGGGCAGAGGGGCGTCAAGGGAGCCATCGTCATCACGGCCGGCTTCAAGGAAATCGGCGGGGAAGGAATCCTCCTTGAACGCAGAGTCCAAGAAATCATCAAGCACCACGATATAACCCTGGTCGGGCCGAACTGCCTCGGGGTCATCAACACCGACCCCGGGTCCTCGATGAACGCCACCTTCGGCACCCAGATGCCCAAGGAAGGGAACATCGCTTTTATCTCCCAGAGCGGCGCCCTCTGCGTGGCCGTGCTTGACTACGCCAAGGAGGCCAACATCGGTTTCTCCAAGTTCATCAGCATGGGCAACAAGGCAGGCGTCAACGAGAATGAACTCCTTCACTATCTCAAGTCCGACTCCAAGACCGACGTCATCCTGATGTACCTCGAAGACCTGGTCAACGGCCGGGAGTTCATGTCGATTGCCAGGGAAATCACAAGCTCCAGAGTGCGGCCGAAGCCGATTATCGCCCTCAAGGCCGGACGGACTTTAGTTGGAGCCAGGGCCGCCTCCTCCCACACCGGATCGCTGGCCGGTTCAGACAAAGTCTATGACGCCATCTTTGAACAGTGCGGCGTCCTCAGAGTTGATACACTTGAAGAGCTTTTCGATTATGTCAAAGCTTTCTCCAGCCAGCCTCTTCCCCAGGGCAGGAACGTCGCCATCATCACAAACTCCGGGGGTCCCGGGATCTTGGCCACGGATTCCTGCATCCGGCACAACCTCAACGTCGCGCCTTTGAGCCCGGAGACAAAGGCAAAGTTGCGGAAAATCCTCCCCTCGACAGCCAGCCTCCAAAACCCGGTTGACCTCATTGCTGAAGCCCAGGCCGAACAGTATGAAGCTGCGTTGCGTGCTGTGCTTCGGGACAAGAAGATCCACTCGTCTATCGTCATCTTGACGCCGACAGCATTCACCAAGGTCGATAAAATTTCGTCGGCTATCGTCAAAGTTGCCAGGGCTTCGGACAAGCCGGTCGTCTGCTGCCTCCTGGGAGTCTACGATGTGTCCAAGGGGATAGAAATTCTCGAAGAAAACGGCCTGCCCAACTACAGGTTTCCCGAGTCAGCGGCCAAAGTGCTGGCGGAAATGAGGAATTTCACCCAATGGCTGAAGCGTCCGCAGACAGGAATCAAAACGTACCGCGTCCAGAAAGCAAAAGCTCGCCAGATTATCGCTTCTGTCAGGCAAGAAGGCCGCCGCTTGCTCCTCGAACACGAAGCTTACGAGGTTCTGAAGGCTTACAACTTTCCCGTCGTGAAGTCCTTTCTCGCCCGGAGCGAACAGAGGGCGGTCGAAGCGGCCGAAAACATCGGGTTTCCCGTAGCCATGAAGGTTGCCTCTCCTGATGTCATCCATAAATTTGATTACGGCGGCGTCAAGCTCGACCTCAGGGACAAAAACGAGGTCAGGCTGGCTTACCGAGAGATATGCGACAACGTGCTCCGCCTCAAGCCTGAGGCCAGGATCGCCGGCTTGATCGTTGAAGAAATGGTGAGCGCAGGAAAGGAAGTGATTCTGGGCATGAACAGAGACTCTCAATTCGGCCCCATCCTGATGTTCGGACTGGGCGGAATCTACGTTGAGGCCCTGGAAGACGTCACTTTCCGCCTGGCGCCCATCCGGGAGTATTCAGCGCTTGCCATGATCAAGAAAACCAAAACCCATAAGATTCTGGAAGGATTCCGCGGCGGTCCTGCCTATGATGTCGAAGCCATCGCTGATTGCCTCAAGCGGCTCAGCCAGTTGGTGGTGGATTTTGAAGAGATTCAGGAGTTAGACATCAACCCGCTCCTGGTGTTCGAAAAAGGGAAAGGCTGCCGGATCGTCGACGCCCGGATTATTATCGACTGACCCCGAGGGCGTTGCGCTTGTCCTGTCTGTGCTATAATATCAATTTCTAATGGCTTTATTTAAAAAGAAAAAAAGACCAAAGGTCTGTGTTATAGGGCTCGACGGAGTCCCCTACTCGCTCGTCACTGACCTGGCCCGCCGCGGCATCATGTCCTCTATGAGCGCACTGATCCAGAGAGGCCATCTTCATGAGCTTAAAGCCAGTCTGCCCGAAATATCGGCCGTAAGCTGGACGAATTTTATGACAGGAACCAACCCCGGGACCCATGGCATTTTTGGGTTCACTGACTTCAAGCCTGGCTCTTACCAGGTCTTTTATCCAAATTTTCTTGATGACAAGTGCCCGACATTTTGGGACAAACTTGGCGCTCAAGGGAAGAAGTCCATCGTCATCAATCAGCCCGCCACTTACCCGGCGCGGCCTGTTAACGGAGTCCTTATCTCAGGGTTTGTGGCCATTGACCTGGCCAAAGCCGTCTATCCCCCGTCTCAAAAGGACGTTTTAGAAAGGATGGGCTACCAGATAGATATAGACACCGTAAAATCACGCGAAAACCACGACTTCCTCTGGCAGGAACTCTTCAAAACTCTGACCAGCGGGCAAAAAGCTCTGAACCATTTCTGGGATGAGGACTGGGATTATTTCGAGTTCGTCATCACGGGAACAGACAGGCTCCATCATTTTCTCTGGCATTCTTATGCTGATGAGAAGAGGCCATTCCATCGAGAATTCCTTGATTATTACAGAAAGATCGACGGCCTCATCAATGAGATTGACGTCTCCTTCTGCAAGCTAACCGGCGGGGATGATGGCCTTTATCTTCTGTCCGATCATGGCTTTTGCGGCATCGACCAGGAAGTTTACCTCAACGCCTGGCTGGAGAAAGAGGGCTATCTCAAATTTTCCACTTCCGTACCCACAGGCCTGGAGGACATTACAGATGAAAGTGTGGCCTTTGCTCTTGATCCCAACAGGCTTTACCTCAATCTAGAGCAAAAATTTCCAAGGGGAATCGTAGCCCCGTCCGTAGCTGAGTCTCTGAAAGATGAGATCAGGCAAAAGCTGGAGAAGCTTGAGTTCGAAGGCAGGAAAGTCGTGAAGCAGGTCTTCGATTGCAGAGATATCTATTCAGGTCCCCATCTTTCCCTGGGTCCGGACCTCATCGCCGTGGCCGAATGCGGTTTTGATTTTAAGGGATCGGTCAAGAAAAAAGAGATTTTTGGCCGGACTGATCTTCAGGGCATGCACACATGGGATGATGCTTTTTTCTGGGCCAACCGGCCGCTCGGCGAAAACTTAGCCATAAGTGACTTGGCCGGGATTGTCCTTGAAAATTTCCGATGAAGAGAAAAGGCTTGGTGTTCAGTGCGCTTGTTCTTTCTATCGCCGCTTTGTTAAGTCTTTCTATTCCCGGCCAGGCTTATATTGGACCAGGCGCTGGTTTCGCCTTTCTCTCCTCTTTTCTTGTCCTGTTCTTGACCTTCTTCCTTGCCATATTCTCATTCCTTTCCTGGCCTTTCCGCTTCCTTCTCCGCCTGGCCAAAGGCAGACAAGCGTACAAAAAGGCGCTTGTCGATAAAGTTGTCATTGTCGGGCTGGACGGCCTGGAGCCAAGCCTGACTGAAAAATTCATGGCAGAAGGAAAACTCCCCCACCTCGCTAGGCTCAAGAAAGAGGGAAGCTACGCCCGCCTCCAGACGACGACCCCAGCTATATCGCCGGTGGCCTGGTCATCCTTCATGACGGGTTCTGAGCCGTCCAAGCACAACATTTTCGATTTTCTCAGCCGTGACCCAAGGACCTATTTGCCGGCGCTTTCGTCTGCCCGCATCGCCGGGCCGAAAAAGACGCTATCCTGGGGGAAATATAAAATTCCTTTGCGCAAGCCCGAGATCCGGGGTTTTAGAAAAAGCGTGCCGTTCTGGAAAATCCTGGGCCACGCCGGAATCTTCAGCACGGTTCTCAGAGTCCCGATCACTTTCCCGCCCGAAAAATTTGCTGGCCATCTCCTCTCCGGCATGTGCGCGCCCGACCTCAAGGGCAGCCAGGGAACGTTTGCCTTTTACACCACGGATAAGGAGAAAATCAAAAAAAAGGAAGGAGGCGTCGCCATCTCGGTGGAAGTTATTGACGGTCGCATCAAAACGTATATCTCAGGGCCGGATAACTCTCTCCTTAAAAAACCCGAAGAACTCCGGCTTCCCCTGGCTATCGACCTTGACAAAGAGAAAGGCGAAGCTCTCCTCGACTGGCCTGGACAGAGGCTCAGGCTCAAGAAAGGCATGTTTTCTCCCTGGGTCAAGCTTGTTTTCCGGCCGGGCCTGGGGATGAAGGTCAAAGCGATCGCCAAGTTTTTTGTCTCGGCAGTGGAGCCTCACTTCGAAATGTACCTTACGCCGCTCAATATTGACCCGGAAAAGCCGGCCCTGCCGATTTCTCACCCGTTTATCTATTCGGTCTATCTCAGCAAGCTTTTAGGGAGCTTTGTTACTCTGGGCGAGGCCAACGACACCTGGGCGTTGAACGAAGGGGCCTTGAATGAAGCTTCTTTCCTCGAGCTCACGTACTCCAACCACCACGAATGGGAGGCCATGCTTATAAACGCTCTCTGCAAGACAAAAAAAGGCGCTGTCGTCTGCGTCTTCGAAACAACCGACAGCATCCAGCACATGTTCTGGCGGTACTTGGATGCAGGCCACCCCGCCCTTAAGACAACGCCCTCAGAAATGAGCTCTGGCATCATCGAGGACCTGTACAAAAAAATGGACGACCTGGTCGGCCGAGCCCGGCAGAGTCTTGGACCGCGGAGCGTTCTCATCGTCATGTCCGACCACGGGTTTAAATCCTTCAGGCGAGGCGTCAACCTCAACTCCTGGCTCTATCTCAACGGCTACTTGTCTCTAAAAGAAGGGAAAAAAGAAAGCGAAGAATGGTTTAAAGACGTCGAATGGGAACGGACCCGAGCCTATGCCCTGGGGCTTGGCGGTCTGTACATCAATCAAAAAGGCCGAGAAGCCAAGGGCGTTGTCCCGGCTGGAGAAGAGACAAAGGCCTTAAAAGCCGAGCTCATCGGAAAGCTCGCCGGTTTGCGGGACAGCCAGACAGGAGAAGTCTCCATCACCGAAGTTTACGACCGGGATAAAATCTATGCCGGTCCTTACAGGGAAAATGCGCCTGACCTCATCATCGGGTACAATCAGGGATACCGGGCCTCCTGGGATTCAGTTACAGGAAAAGTGAACGGCGCAGTTTTTGAGGACAACTCTAAAGCCTGGAGCGGCGACCATTGCATCGACCCGCGGTATGTCCCGGGCGTCTTCTTCTCGAACCGGAAGATTAACCGTCTGTCACCGTCGATCATGGACATCGCTCCCTCCGTCCTTCAGGTCTTCGGCCTTCCGGTCCCGGCTCACATGGATGGCCGGCCGCTCCTGGCCGCTGAAGAAGAGTCTCCTCGAAAAAAAGGAAGGAAAAGATGAACTCCCTAAAAAGAAGAGAATTCCTCAAGTGGGGAATCGTCGCTTCTTCTCTTTTTGCGGTCGGCGGGAGGACTCCCCATTTCACCAGGATCACGGGCAAGGCGGACACCCGAACAAAAATCCTTGTCCTTGGTTTCGACGGCCTCGACCCCCGCCTTCTTGAGATGTGGATGGAGGCAGACAAGCTGCCCGCTTTCAGGCGGCTCCGGAGCCAGGGAGATTTTCGCCCCCTCCAGACGAGCGTTCCGCCGCAGAGCCCGGTGGCCTGGGCGAATTTTATCACCGGAACCGACCCGGGCGGCCATGGCATTTTCGATTTCATGAATCGGGACCTGGAAACGTACATTCCGGTCTTTTCAGGCACGGCCACCGAGGAAGCAAAGACAACTCTGAGATTCGGAGACTTGGTTCTCCCCTTGAGAGGCGGAAAAGTGAGGAACTTGATAAAGGGCCGGGCTTTCTGGCAGATTCTCGAAGACCATGACATTCCGGCGACGGTCTTCAAGATGCCGTCAAATTATCCGCCTGTGCCCACAAAACAGAGGACTCTCTCCGGCATGGGGACGCCGGACATCAAAGGATACTACGGCCTGTTCAACTACTATACAGACCAGCCTTTCAGAATAAACGAAGACATAGGCGGCGGCCGCATTCACCAGGTTTCTGTGGACAAGAACACGGTCGAAGCCAGACTACCCGGGCCGACGAACACCTTCAAGAAAGACAGGCCTGAATCCACGGTGGACTTTAAGGTGGTCATCGACCCAGTGAACCCGGTGGCCAAGATTTCCTACCAGGACCAGGAATTCATCTTGAAAGAAAAAGAGTGGAGCGGCTGGAAAAGAGTCCGCTTCCACCTCCTCCCCACCCAGAGCGTGAGCGGCATCTGCATGTTTTACCTCAAGGAAATCAGGCCTCACTTCAAGCTCTACGTGACGCCTATAAACATCGACCCGGCCTCCGCCGCCCTTCCGATATCAACCCCGGAAAGCTATGCTCAAGAACTCGAAAAGAAACTCGGCCCTTTTTTCACCAAGGGACTGCCGGCGGACACGAGCGCTCTCGACCATGATGTCCTGGACGAAGCGGAATTTCTCGAACAGGACGACATGATTTTCAGGGAAGGGGAACGAATGTTCGAACACGAGTTTAACCGCTTCGACTCCGGGCTTCTCTTCTACTATGTTTCAAGCACCGACCAGCGCCAGCACATGTTCTGGCGATTGCTCGACCAAAGCCATCCAATGCACGACCCTGGCCTGGTATCAACATACGGAAGGACGATCGAAAACATCTATGTCGAAGCGGACAGGTTTCTTGACAGCGTCCTGCAGAGGATTGGGAAGGATACCCTTCTTTTGGTCATGTCCGACCACGGGTTCAACCCCTTCCGGCGAGGGTTCAACCTCAACACGTGGCTCTTTGAAAACGGCTATCACAAACTCCGCAACCCGTGGAGACAGGAGGACACCAGCCTGTTCGACAACACCGACTGGTCGAGGACCAAAGCTTACGGAGTTGGACTCAACGGTCTCTATATCAACCAGAAAGGCCGCGAGAGGCAGGGCATCGTCAACACGGGCGCCGACAGCGAAAACCTTATCCGTGAAATCGCCAATAAGCTTGAACAAGTCGTTGACCCGAAGACCGGGGAACGGGCTATCTTGCGTGCCTTTGTCGCCAAGGATGTCTATAGAGGACGGCATCTCGACCTTGCCCCTGACATCGTGTTAGGCTTTAATTACGGCTACCGCATCTCCTGGGGTTCTCCCCTTGGCAAGTTCCCCCGCCAGGTGTTCGAGGACAACACCGAAAAATGGAGCGGCGACCACATGAGCGCACCCGAGGTCATTCCGGGCATCCTTTTCACAAACCGGAAGGTCAGGGCTGAGTCGCCGGCCCTCTACGACCTCACCGCGACAATCCTTGATGTTTTCGGCATCGCCAAGCCGGAGGAGATGACCGGAAGGTCAATTTTTTAGTATCCCGGAGGAGACGAGATGAGAAAAGCCAAGATCAAGCTGGACAAAGGCCTGTTGGAGAAAGTGAGAAAATACGCTCGGCTGGCAGGTTACTCGTCGGCCGAAGAGTTCATCGCCCACTGCCTGGAAAAAGAAATCGCAAAGCTCGAGGAATCAGACTCAGAGGAAGAAATCAAGAAGAAACTCAAGGGTTTGGGCTATATCTCCTGAACCCGGACGAGCGGTGAGAAGCCCGATGTGGACATTTAACTCTCTTATCGGACGAATGTTCGCTCTCATCTTCTTTCCTTTCCGGTCCCTCCACCCCTGGTTCGCGATGGTTTTTATCTCCTTCCTGACCGGACTTCTGATGCTTTTTGTTTTTCGCCTGACCTCAAACCAGAAAGGCATCCGGCAGGTCAAAGACAAGATCAAGGCTCATCTCCTTGAGCTCCGTCTTTTCAAGGACAGTCTGCCGGTAACGCTCAAGGCCCAGGGACAAATTCTCAAGCACAATTTAAAATACATCAGCTACTCAGCGAAGCCGATGCTCGTCATGATCATCCCGCTTCTTGTCATTCTGGCCCAGCTCAACCTCTGGTTCGGTTATGAAGCCCTGCGGGCCGGCGACACGGCTCTCGTCAAGGTTGTCCTCAAGAAGAGCGTGGCCCCCTTCGAGGCGGATGTGGAGCTTGAAGCTCCTCCAGGGCTCGCCGTCGAGACTCCTCCGCTTCGCCTGGTCGAGACCGGGGAAGTCTACTGGCGCATCAGGGCTAAAAAAGAAGGGGTTCATGAGCTGAGGGTCAAACTGGCCGGGCAAAACGTGACCAAGACAGTGATTGTTACGGCCAAACCTTTGGCGAGGGTCTGCCCGATGAAATCCGCCAGCCTCCTCGATGGACTCCTCTTTCCGGGAGAAAAACTGATTCCCTCTCGAACCCCGTTGACCTTTGTTGAAATCATTTATCCGGCCAAGAGGTTGAACCTCGCTGGCCTTGGCCTCCACTGGCTCATCCCTTATCTAGTTCTCTCTGTCCTTTTCGGGTTCATCTTCAAACGTCCTTTCCGAGTGGAAATATGAACAAAAAATAAATCAAACAGGAGAAAATCATGAGAATCGAACAATTCAGGATGGAGCGGATGCAGTCCACCTGGGAAAATGTCGTGGATTATAACCTCTCTGAAAGCGGTGTCCACCCTCTCAGGCTCGAAGAGTTCGTGAGCAAAGAAGAGCTCGAGGAAATCGTCAAGATCGGCCTCGGCTACAGCCAGACGAACGGCACCCCAGAGCTGCGGCAGCAGATTGCCCGGCTTTATCCGGGAATTTCTATCGAGCAGATACTGGCCACGGCCGGCTCTTCTGAGGCCAATTTTCTCCTGGTGTGGAGCCTCATCGAGCGGGGGGATGAAGTCGTCTTTATGATGCCCAACTACATGCAAATGTGGGGGCTTGTCCGTGGGTTCGGGGCTAACCTCAAGCCCTTTTGGCTAAGGGAGAGCCTGGATTGGGCTCCAGACCTTGATGAGCTCCGCAAGCTCGTGACCAAGAAAACAAAGCTCATCATCCTGACCAACCCGAATAATCCGACAGGCGCTGTGCTGGCACCCGAAGCCATGGAGGCCATCATCAGCCTGGCTGATAAAGCCAAAGCCTGGATTATTGCCGACGAAGTCTACCAGGGAGCGGAGCGGGAAGGAGAGCCAACGCCGAGCTTTTTCGGAAGATACGAGCGGGTTGTGGCGGTCAACGGTTTATCCAAGGCCTACGGTCTTCCCGGCGTCAGGATCGGCTGGATCGTCGGCCCGGAAGAGTTCATCAGGAAAACATTGCTCTATCATGACTACACGACAATCTCGCCCAGCATCCTGAGTGACCGCCTCGCGAGGATTGCCCTTGCCCCTCGAAACAGGAAAAAAATTCTGGCCCGGACGCGCCGAATTTTGAAAAAGAATTTCCCCATCCTGAAAAGCTGGCTGGAAAGGCAAGGCAGTCTTTTTGAATTTATCCCGCCGCGCGCCGGCGCCATCGCCTTTGCCAAGTACAACCTAAAAATTGATTCCGTCGAGCTCGTCAACCGGCTCATCCGGGAAAAGAGTGTCCTCATCGTGCCCGGCGGGCATTTCGAAATGGGCCACTACCTTCGCTTTGGGTTTGGCAGCGAACCGGACTATCTCAAAGGGGGATTGGAACGGATTGAAGATTTTCTCGAGGGCCTCAGGCCCTGCGAAGGCTGATCTTCTGCTCGAGCAAGAAATCCAGCTCCACCTGAGCGTCAAAACGGGCAAATCTCGAGGCCCGCGATTTCAGAATCCAGGGGAGAAGCTGAACTGGAAGACCCAGTCCTTGTGCGGCCGGTCAAACGGTTTGACAGCGTTTAAACCAAGGATCAAATAGCCGAAGACGTTGAACCGGAGCCCGACGCCGGCGCTGGCAATAGGTTTTTGGCTGCCGTTCATAAAGGTTGGCTTCGTGTTTCCTGTCCAGGTCACTCCCCAGTCATAAAAGAGCACCATATCAACGGGCAGAATGCCGTAATACCCCTTGCCGAGGCCAAGAACTTGGAAAATCGGGAAGCGAAGCTCGGCGTTGGCAACCAGAATCCGGCTGCCGAAAAGACGGTCATAATCGAAGCTGTCCGCGCCGATGAGCTCTTCGTAATCGAATGAATAATAATCGTAGCCCCTTACGAGACTATCGTAGCCGATGTACAGAGGCCAGAGTCGGTCGTCGTCGGCGTCTTTCCCGTAGCGTCCGTAATGGAGCACGCGAAAAGCGAGGGTAAACGGCTTGGCCGGCACAAAGTAGCGGCGGTAATCAGCGAGCATCGTGTTATACTGGATCGAGCCGATGCCCGGCGTGAACTCGAGGAGATAGCTCTGGCCGATAATCGGGCCTGTGGCGCCCCACAGAGCGCTGTCATAAACAAGGGCGAGGCTCGCGTAGAAAAACTTGAGGCTCTCCGGCGCTGGCAGCGGCTCAATGTCACGGTAGAGCTGCCGGCCGTCATAGAACGAATAGATAGATGTGACGATTTCCTGGTCGAAGTCGATATACTGAAAACCGCTCCTCACTTCCACACGCCTGACCTGGTTAAAGGGATAAAAAAGGCTGCCCTGGAGCTGATAGTTGATCTGCCAATAAAGATAGTCTTTTTCGACATAGACCGGCTCTCCGCCGAGGTTGGCCATGTCAATCGTTGAATATCCAGTAACGTAAGGAATGCGGCCGGCAGCGCCGCCCCAGTTCAGCCGGCGTCGGGAATTCTGATAAGAGACGATGCCCGTCATGTCTTTCAGGCGGCTTGACGTCTGCACAAGAGTGCCCAGGGAGTGGTACCCAAGCATATCTGTCCAGAACAGAGCGACGCCCCCGCCGGTGTAGGTGCCAAACCGGTCTATGCCGATTCCGACCTGAGGAGGGCTGATATAATCGAGGCCTAATTTTGACTTGTACTCAGAGGAAGGAAACTCTGTCTGCTCGGGAAGCCCGAAGAGCGGGTTTCTGAGCAACCCCAACAAAGCCCCTCCAGGCTGCTCGCGCGGAGGAAGAACAGAAAGCAGTTTGCCCTCGAACCGCGCCAGGTCGGGACTGCCGCGGAGCGTCTCAGCGTCATCGAGCCCGAAAATTGAGTACTGTCCCTTGTCATAGGCGCAATAAATCAGCCTCCCGGTCTCCTGGGCGACAGAAAATGTGGGGCTCATCTCGGTGATGCCGCTTACTCCTGTGTAGAGGTTTGTCACCTGGAAAACTTTGTCAGTATCAAGCTCGATCCGGTAGATATCCGATTTCCCGCTTACATCCGAAACAAAATAGAGGCTCTTAGAATCCGGCGACCACTGGGGGTTGATGCTCTTGGCCCCGGCAAACCCGTGGACTCTTTTGATTTTGCTTGAAGCAGGGTCAATGAGCGCCAGCTCGTAATCTCCGTACTTCAGGAGAGAAAGGTCGGTGCCGAAGCGATCGGTGACGAAAGCGATACTCTTTCCGTCCGGTGACCAGGCCGGCTGAAGGTCAGCAAAGGCGTCGTCGGTCAGCTGGGTCAAGCTCTTTGAACCAAGGTCATAGAGATAGAGGTCGGTCTTTCCGCGAGCCAGAGCTGAAAAGACAACCGATCGTTCGTCGGGCGACCAGGTCGGGTTGAAAATCTCGCCCAGCCCTGGGAATTCTATTTCATCGACAATTCTTTCCCGGTCAACGTCAAAAAAGGTGAGAACCGGCTTCCCCTTGCTGACAGCTCCGAAGACAAATCTCTTTCCCCGGGAATCCCAGGCTCCCGAGGAATGGATGAACTGCAGGCTCTCGAACTCAGGATCGACGGCTGTCTGGGTAATTTTTTTCTTTATTTTCCCCATCCCGACATCAGCCAGATAGAGGTCGATGGAAAACAGATCCCGCGTGGACAGGAAAATGATATTCTTGCCATCAGGGCTGAGGGTGGGCGAAATATTGTATGGGTTCATTTCCGTGCCCTGAAAGATCATCTTGGCCGCTGCTTCCGGAAGTTTAGTCTGGGCAGCAAGAGGTTCGTAGGCTTTCTTGTAGGCCTCGAGCCACTCCTTGGACAGGGCCTCGTAGGAAACGCCCAGCACCCTTGTCATGACGCTTTCGAGATCCCCCACTCGGCCCACGCCCTTCATCAAACGCGGGATTGTTTCATCTCCCCAGCGGCCTGTGATATAAGCCCAGAGCGCCTGCCCGTACCTGTAAGGGAAATATTTATAGGGATTGTCCAACTTTTTGAGAGGAGGAATCTCCTTCCTCATCGTCGCATCCCGCATCCACATCGACGTGTGGGGGTCGACCGAGCCGATGGACAGGTATTCGGCCAGCCCTTCGATGAACCAGAGCGGCAGGCGCAGGGCCCCGGGGTTGGACATTCCTCCGGCGTACCCTTGCGAAGTCATGTCGTACTGGAAGGCGTGAACGAGCTCGTGGCCGATGACATGGTCTGTTTCTGCAAGAGATGACCCGACCGGGAGAATGATCCGCCGCTTGAAGGCCTCGGTGACACCGCCCGTGCCTTCGCCGATAACCCCTGGAATCGCTGTTGTCTGCTGGAAATGCGGAGAGCTCGAGTAAAGGATGAGCGGCTGGCGGCCCTTGAGTTCATGATTGAGAATCCGGCTCAGCCGGGCATACCAGCGCTCGGCCATCCGGGCCGCATCATTGGCCATGTCATGGAACTCGGGGTAATAGTAGACATCGAAGTGCTTCGTCTTGAGGATCTTGAAATCGAAGCGCTCGTACTGAACCTTGTTCCGCCCGAAGTATTGGGCCTCGAGGCCGGGCGTCAAAAGAATGAGGCTGAAGACAGCGGCCATCAGGACCGTTGCCATCCGGTTATTTATTCTGAATGTCATTGTCACCCTCCATTTTCGTTGTTTTATAGTATTCCTATAGATTCTATCAAATTTATATACTTTAAACAATGGTCTCCTCGTTTCCCAATCTTGTTCTTCATTTTATTCGACAACCCGCGATCGCACAGCCTTTGAACAAAACACCTAATGTCTCGAACGAGTTCTTTCATTTATATTATATCACGATTTTTGCAGCAAATTTTGTGCCAGGAAGTTAGCATCTCCAATCATGTGAGGGGCTTAATGTTCTGGCTGATGAAGAAAAAAATGTCTCCTTCGAGAGACACCTGTCACCAGAACGCAAGGCTACTCCTCGAGCCGGTTGAACCAGGCGATTTCCTCAAGCCGTCTTCTCTTTTTTTCTCGGGGTGGCCGGCTGGCGGGATATCCTATGGCCAGGAGGCAGACGATCTTATACTTCCGGGGGATCCTGAAGAATTTTCTCGTTTTCCTCTGGTTGAACCAGCCGATCCAGCATGTCCCAAGGCCTAATTCTTCGGCCTGAAGGACTAAGTGCGTGCCGGCAATCCCAATATCAATGAGATAGAAAGGAACTCCCTGGATCTGTCTCCCCAGCCTGTTGGCGATGAAATCAAGTTGGGCCAGGATGACAACGAGCACAGGCGCTTTGGCAGCGAAACGCGAAAAATGATAGATTCCCGAGAAGGCTTCGGCCGCAAACCTCTCTTTGACTCCTGGGTCATCGACGACCAAAAATCGCCAGGGCTGGACGTTTTCAGCCGAGGGCGCGAGCTGCGCCGCCTCGAGACAGGCCTGAATCTTTTCTCGTTCCACCGGTTTTTCAAGATAGCGGCGGATGCTCCGGCGATTTTTCACCAGCTCATGAAAAAACGTGGGGGCCACGACTTCTGTCCTCCTTTCACCCGTCTGTCTGTCTATCAATTTCAGCCTTTGGCCTCAGAAAAATCACGTTGACAATTTTCTTCTTCTTTATACACCACTTCCCTCCCCCGGGCAAATCCTCCTAAACCCGGAAGCATCCCAGGACCACCGGGCCTTATAATTTCCTTTTTTTTGGGCTACAATAGACGACTAAAAGAGAAGGAGCTGATCATGGCCAGGAAAGTCCTCATTTGTCTTATTCTCACTGTTTTCTGCCTCGCCGCGACCGGCTTTTGCCAACCAAAGGAATACGGCCTCGGGTTGGTCGTAATTGAGCCCACAGGGTTGACGGGAAAAGCCTGGCTGAACCGCCGAGCGGCCCTGGATGCGGCCATAGGCTGGTCAGCTAAGCGCGGCCACTTCCTCCACATCCATGTCGACTATCTTTTTTACCGGTCTTCCTTCCACAGCGACACCCGCGTGGATTTCTCGCTCTATATCGGAGCCGGCGGCAAAATCATCTTTCAGGACAACGACAACGCCTGGCTCCGCTTCCCCCTTGGCATTGATTTCTTGGCTAAAACCTCCCCGCTGAACATTTTCTTTGAGGTTGTCCCGACATCTAACTTTTCCAGGCTCGACCTTCTGGGAGCCATCGGCATCCGCTACACCTTCCGCCGCTAACCCCAACATTCATCTGGCCTCTTTCCCGAAAATAAATCACCAGAGAGAGAGCATCTAATTCCGTGATCAATTCCGTCGGGTTTTGAGCACGTGGGATGGATTGACGTGCGAGTTCCGCAGCGCCGAGAAAAGCGCCTCTGAAACGGCGTGAAAAACCTGAGTGCAGCGACGAGATGCTCAGACCCTGACGGGTTCATCTCGTGATTACGGAGAAGCAGATGCTGACTTACCCGACCCAAAATTGATAGAAACTTCTTGGGCAACGAAAGAGCTTGCGCTTCTGTAATATTGGCGCGATATGCCAACACCCGATGGGTGGCGTGGGTTCGGGTACCCCCCGCCGCCCCGAGCGTTTGATGCCGTTTGTCTACCGGCTTGATAATAAACGAGATCGACTGCGAGGGGGCGCCGGGGGTGAACCGCGACAGGACCCGTCGGGTGAATTTATCGGCCCGAGGAAAAGGTTGCTCCTTGAACTTCTTTTTGATATAGTCTTCGGACGATGACTGATTGCCTCGTCATCAAGGAGGAAAATCAATGAGAAAATACGGAGTTCTTGTTTTGATCGTTTTAACCGCCTGTTTTTGGACATCGTGCGCCAAAAAGCCGGCAGGCCCTCAGGCCGGCACGGCCAAGGCCGAGGACATGCTGTCGCTGCTACCCAAGGACGTTCGGGGGGTGATGGTCGTCGACGCTCACAGGATCATGGAACTTGAAGCCGTCAAGAAAGCCATCCAGGAAAATGAGAATTACCCGAAATACCAAGAGTTCATCCAGGAGACAGGCATCGACCCTCAAAAAGACATTTTTTTCTTTGTCGCCGCCTTTGGTGGTGAGAAGGACGAGGAGAGCATGCAGGAAGGAGTTGCCCTTCTCAACATGAAATACAACCGGGATCTTCTGCTGGCAAAGCTGAAAAAGGAAGGCACGGAGCTAACCGAGACAGTCTACGACGGCGTCACAATCTACAAAGGTGTTCAGGCAGAGAGCCAGAAGCCCTTCAGCGGCGCCTTTCTCGATGACTCCAACATCGCTGTGGGCACGGACGCTCATGTCAAAAAGGTCATCGATGTTCACCGGAAGAAAGCCGAGAACATCCTGAAGAACCAGGAGATATCGAACCTGATCAAAGGCATGAACAAATCGGCCATGGCCTACGGCGCCTTCCTTATCCCGTCCGGCGTGATGAAAGGGGCGGCTTCCCAGAACCCGATGCTCAGCGTGTTTGAAAGCATAACCTCCATCATCCTGGCTTTCGATTACAAGGATAAGACTTTCCTGGCTGAGATCAAGGCCCAAAGCCCGGACCCAGCAAAGAATAAGCAAATCGCTGACACTCTCAACGGGTTTAAAGCCCTGGGCGCGGCAGCCGCCTCCAAGGAGCCAGAGTTAGGCGAGCTTTTAAACCGTGTTGAGATTGCATCAGCCGCCGACTCCGTCAAAATCACGGCCAGCATTCCCGAAGAGACGGCGAAGAGCCTGGGCGAGAAGATGAAAGCTCAGAAAGCCAAGCCCCAAAACCCGGAGAATTAGTCTTCCAGGTTATATTCCTTCAGAGAGAAAAGAAGGCAGGCCAGGCCCAGAAACACGGCTGTCATCAATCCCAGGGCAAGGAGCGCGATCTCTGGCCGCGTGGGCTCCAGGCGGAAGGTCAAGAAAGAAAACCGTCCCGAGGGCGAAGAGGGCAAGAACGATTTCAGATAGTGGACGATAGCAAAACGCTGGGTTGACCCTGGGAAATACTGGATCACATTTTCCCATCCAAAACTGAACAGCAGACCAACAAATATAGACCGCTTCAAAAAACTCCCTAAGAAAGTAAAAAAGGCACTGTACGAGATGAGCCCCAGAGTCAAAACGCCCAGATACTGAAAGCATATCTTGTACAGGGGGATAGACAGAAGCCGGTCAATGTTGAGGATGGCAAAGGATAAGAACAATCCAAGCGCCACCATCCCGATGGGCACGGCGGTGTAAGCGGCGTATTTCCCTATCACCACGGCTGATTTGGGGATCGGCCTGGTGATGAGGTACGGGAGGGTTTTTCCTTCCACTTCCTCTGAACAGACTGAGGTGCCGAAAAAAAGCGCCAGGACGAGGATGATGAACTGAAGATAGAAAAGCATGATGATGTTCGAAAATGCGTAGGTCCCTTCGAGGGCACGCTTTTCCTCAGAGAACACCTGGTGAAATCGAATGATCAACGCCACGGCCGCAGGGAGAAAGCTGAAAAGGAGGAAGAACTTGGTCCGCTTTGACTTCCGGCTGAGGAAAAAAGCGAATGAACAAACCCGCACGAGGGAACTCAAGAAATGGCGCCGGCCTTGCTTTGTCACGCTTTTCATCCTACTTCCCTACCAGATAATCAAAAACAGCTTGAAGGTTGTCATCGGGAGAGGTGATTTCCTCGATATCAATCCTGCTCTCAACAATAAGGGAGAGGAGCAGGCTGAAGAATTTGTCCCTGTTCTTTGTTTCAACCACAAGAGTCTTGGAGTCGGGGCCAAAATTGATGCTGCGGATATAGTCTTCGGTCAGCAACATCGAGGCCAGTCGCCTGGGCTCAGCGCACTTGACGGAGACAAGATGAGGATGGCTCTCGATGAGGTCCCGGATGTAATGGATATCCCCCGTTGCGAAAATCTTCCCTTGATGGATGAGAATGATCGTTTTGGTCAGTGCCTCGATCTCGGGCAGGACATGGCTGGAGACGATGATTGTTTTTCCCTGGCTTTTGAATTCCTTGATCAGCCTTATGACCTTCCTCTTTCCAAGCGGGTCCAGGCCAGCGAGCGGCTCATCCAGAACGAGAATCTCGGGGTCATGGGCGATTGCCTGAGCAAACTTCAGCCTCTGCCGCATGCCCCGACTGTAGGCCCGGACGAGCCTGTCTTTGTCCCGGCTGAGCTCGACAACCTCCAGAGTTTTCTCAGCCCTGATTTTGACCTCAGAGGCAGCAAAGCCATGAAGGCTGAGCAGCTGGGTCAAGAACTCCCAGCCGGTGATTTCCTCGTAAAAAGAATCATGTTCCGGACAAAACCCTATCTTTGAGAAAATGGCGTAGTTGTTCTTTATTTTTTCTCCGAGGATGGTCACGCTGCCGAGGCTCGGTTTGATCTGGCCAGTGAGCAGCTTGAGAAATGTCGACTTCCCGGCGCCGTTGGGACCGAGCAGACCGCTGATACCCGGCCCTATCTCGAGCGTGACATCGCTGAGCCCGAGGACATTCCCGTACCACTTGGACAGCTTCCGCGTTTCAATGACGGCGCTCATTTGACGACCTCAACCCCTTTAACCTTGCGGCTCAGGACAACGGCGGCCAACAGACATAGTGACACGAGGATGAATAAAGAAAAATGCCAGGCGACCGGGAAGACGGGTTTTTGTTTGAAGAAAAAAGCTCCCATCTGCTGGAGGTTTGCTTTTAAGGAGACCAGGGCAAAGGCGGGCTGTTTGAAATTCTCGGAAAAGAAACCGTGGAGGATGTCAGAAAACACGTAGACGCCAAAGATGAGGATGGAAACATACCGCCTGTTCTTGCTCAGCGAGGAGAGGAGAAGGGTATAGAGGCAGAAAAAGACCGTCACGAGCAGCGAATGGCCGATGACAGCCAACGGCAGCCAAGGATATGAGGAGAGGAAGGAGAAATTTCCCGCAAAAAGCAGCTTAAAAACGATGAAAACGAGACCGGGCAGGATGGTTAAGGAAAAAATGAAGAAGACGAGGACGGCTGCCTTGCCGGCGAGGTAATCTTTTTTTCGCAACGGCCGAGCCAGATAGAGCTGCAGGGAATTGTATTTAAGGTCATCCGAGATAAGGCCAGCTCCGCTCGCAAGCAGGATCATCACCATCATGAACAGCAGGAAATCGCTGCTGAAATAATAATTAAAAAAGCGCGGGTTCATTTCAAGAATTCTCGTGGAGCCTCTGACCATCCACTGGAAATCTTCGATTCTCTCAGAGATATAGATCCCGACGAGAAAGGCAAAAGCTGGGATAAAGGCGCTGAAATAGATAAATTTAAAGTATTTCTTCTTGAAGGCCAGTTTGATCCCAAGCCTGGCAATCGGCCACCAGGGATGCCGCGCCGGCTTTAGCTCGCCGTCCCAGTGGGTGTAGCCCTTTTCCCTGACCGTCATCAGTCGACTCCAACAGCCTGAGCGAAGAGCTCCTCAAGCGAGGTCTGACTCCGGACAAAGTGGCGCACCTGGATATTTGCTTCCAGGGCCTGTCGGAAGAAATCCGAGATATCCCTTTCAGCCGGCATGTAGACTTTGAGAACTTTGTCTTCCGCCACATCCACCCGGCAGCCGATGTTTTTCAGCCTTTCGACAAACCCTTCTGCCTCCCCCTTGATTCTGACCTCATAGAGCCTGAACTTGAGCTGTTTGAGTTCGCTGATCTGCCCCTGAGCTGCCACCCGGCCCTTGTTCAGGATGACGACATGGGAGCAGACGGATTCAATGTCGGAGAGGATATGAGAGCAGATCAAGACCTGAATGTCTTTTCTCGAGGAGATATCCTTGATCAGCTCGAGAATCTCCCGGCGGCCCTGGGGGTCCAGGTTTGACGTCGGCTCATCCAGGAAAAGCAGCCGAGGGTCGTGGACAATGGCCTGGGCGAGCTTCAACCGTTGTTTCATGCCCGCTGAATATGTCTCTAAGAGTCTGTATCTAGACTCTCCCAAGCCGACATAGAAGAGGACGTCATGCGCCCTCTTCATGGCCTCCTGGCGGGGCATTCCCGAGAGCTCACCGAAGTACGCCGTGAAAGTCACGGCATCCATGCCAGGAATCAGGCAATCATCCTCGGGCATGTAGCCGACATAGCGCCTTATATGATGCTGCTCAAGCCTGATGTCATAGTCGAGCACCCGGCCCTCTCCTCTCTGAGGCGCCAGAAATCCCAAAAGAATGCGCAACAGCGTGCTTTTCCCGGCGCCGTTTGGACCGAGAAGGCCGGTCGCGCCCTCCGACAAGTCGAGGTCAACCCCGCCAAGCGCCTGGACTCGGCCGTAGCTGAAATAGATATTCTTGAGCGAGACAATCATGCCCGACGTCTTTCTTTTTTAATCCCTATCTCATTCATACGATTTTTTGCCTGCATGAGTTCTTCTCTTCCCTCAAAATTACCCGTAAACTTTTGTCCCGTCTCCAAAAACCAGGGCCCGGTAGGTCTTCTCCAGGCGGTCCCAGTTCTCTTCCCTGTCTAGAGCCCAGTGCCGGCCGATGACGGTGACGACCTCGCCGACGCCGATCGACCTTGAGGCTTCCTCCACTTTTTCCAGGTATAGGGCGCCGCTCTCCGGCCTCTCTCCTCTCCGTCCGATGAAAGCGTGGATGTAAACCCTTTCCAGCCGCTGCTCTTTGGCCAAGCGGAGAAGAGCAAAAAGATGCTCAATGCTGCCGTGGGAGCTATAGTGCGAGACAATGCCCATGAGATGGAGAGAGCGGCGGTCTTCCCGGGCTCCGCGGGCGGCCCAGATAAAGATGGGATTTCGAAAAAAACTTCCGTCTTTGATTGCTTGGTCAATCCTGACCCGGTCGAGCGAGACCCGGCGGCCGGCCCCTAAATGGAGATGACCGGCTTCTGAATTTCCCACAGTCCGGGGAGGCAGGCCAACAGCTTCACCCGAAGCGTCGAGCAGGGAGCGTGGCCAGCGGGTCCAGAGACTGTCAAAATGGGGCGTCTTGGCCTCAAGGATGAGGTTTCCTTCTCGTTCTTTTCTCCAGCCCCAGCCGTCCAGGATGAGGAGGAGAATTCTTTTCGTCCTCTCGCCTGAACTCTGGATCAGGCTCTGGCCTGTCATCTCCGAGGGCTTTTCCAACCCCAATAAATCAAGAACCGTAGGAGCGACATCAGCCAGTTCCCCAGACTCCTTCAAAACCAGCCTGCGTGGCTCAGACGAAGGATGAGTAACCAGGATGAACGGCACGGGATTCCTTGTATGTCCTGTGTTAATGCTTCCGTCCTCGTACAGCCATTCTTCAACTGTGCCGTGGTCAGATGTCACGGCCAGCGTCACCCCCTGCTTCCGGCACTCAGCCGCAATTCTTCCCAGAGCACGGTCAACGACTTCAACGGCTCGCACCACGGCGTGTCTATCCTCGACGTGGCCGACGACATCGATGTTGGCCAGGTTGGCGATGATAACCGGGCAAGACCGATCTCTAAGCCTGACGATGACTTCATCAGCCACAAGCTCGGCGCTCATCTCAGGTTTCTGAGCGTAGGAAGCTACTCCCTGAGGCGATTGAACAATCGTGCGTTCCTCACCGGCAAACGGCTCTTCTTTCTTGCCGTTGAAGAAATAGCCTATATGGGCGGCCTTCTCCGACTCGGCAATCTTCACAAGGGACAACCCGGACTGAGTGATGACTTCGGCGAGAGCGTTCCGGATTTTTTTTTCGGGCGGATAAGCCACTCTGACCGGAAGCCGCGAGTCATACTCGACCATGGTGACAAAATTCAGCCGCAAGTTTTCTTTCCTGGGAAAATGCCGAAACTCGGCAGACGTCAGGCACTCCGTCATCTCAACTTCCCGCTCACCCCTGATATCATAAAAGATAACATAATCGCCCTCGCTGAGCCTCCCCAGCGGCCGGCCGGCCGCGTCTGTTTTGATGACCGGCTCTAACGTCTCGTCCTCCTGCCCCTTTTTGTAGGCTTCTCTGATGGAATCGGCAAGCGACGTTTTCCTTGCTAATTTCATGATGTCATTCTCGAAGCGAGAGGTTGAGAAGGGCAACGGGATCCACTCGGGATTCTCGGATTCTGACGCTCCAATGAAGATGAGGCCCGGTGGACCTTCCCGTGCTTCCTGCCTGGCCGATGACCTCGCCCTTTTTCACGACCTCGCCGCGTTTAGCCTTGATCCTTGAAAAATGACAATAATACGTGAACACGCCAAGGCCATGGTCAAGAATCACTGTTTTGCCTGAAAAATAGAGGTCTCTTGCCAGGACGACGCGGCCCGTGTTAGAAGCTCGAACGGGGTCCCCGGCTGGAGCAGAGATATCAACGCCCGAGTGGGGCGAGCGCGGGACGTTGTTGTAGATTCGCCTTTCGCCAAAGTTCGGGGCCATCTCGCCGTGATGAGGGAGGATGAACTCGCCCTCAGCCAGCCATTGCGGCGTCACGATGCTCCAAATTGTCCGGAGCAGTTCAGCTTCCCATTTGATCCTTTCCTGGACCTCTGCCGGCGGTGTGACATATTCTTCTCTAACCCAGAGTTTTCTGACCGGAAATTCCCGGGGCTGGAGCATAAACTCTTGCTTGAGAACTTCAGTCTGTCCATTCCTTGCCTGGATGATGACATCAAAGACATGCGTGCCGGGGTTTAAGCCCAGGTCAAGCCCAACGAGGACAAAAGGCTCAAGCCCTTCGTCCGCTGGTCCCAGCTCATACGTTTCACCGCTAAAACGGATGACCGCTTTTTTCACGGCCTCTGCGCCTCGGAGTTGCACGACCACCAGGCCTCCTGGGGCGAAGGAGCCCGAGGCAAACCCCACCTCCGGTCCCAGCGAGGAGCGGAGTGAGAGTATCTGGCCTGAATGAATCGAGACAAACCCGGATATGAACAGAAGCCAGAAAAAGGCGATGCTTCTTTTCACCTGCCTAAACCTTTTTCCTGAGAATTCTTCCTTTGAGAACGCCGGTGTGCTCGCCTTGCTCGATAACGACCTGACCGTTGACTATCACGTACTCAACCCCAACAGGATACTGATGAGGGTCCGTCCACGTGGCTCTGTCGGCAATGTGTTCAGGGTCAAAGATGACGAGGTCGGCGTAATGTCCCGGCTTGATAGCTCCCCTCCTCTCAAACCCGAACCGAGCGGCAGGAATGGAGGTCATTTTCTTGATCATTTCCTCCGGCGAGCAGACTTTCTCCTCGCGAACATATTTTCCGAGCACTCTGGGGAATGTCCCGTAGTTGCGCGGATGGGGCTTGCCTCGGCTGAGAGGGCCGTACGGAGCGACAGCCGAGCCGTCGCAGCCGACGCCCACTAAAGGATGGGCTAAAATCTTCTTCAAATTCTCTTCTTTCATCATGAACGTGATCATGCCCACCTGGGCTCTTTCCTCGATGAGCAGGTCACGCATGAAATCGTAGGCCTCTTTGCCGCTCTCTTTAGCTGCCTCCAAAACTGATTTCCCCTGAAAATGGCGATTTTTTTTCGAGATGACCGAAGAGAGGAGAACGTTGTCCCATGAGCCTAACTTTTTTTCTTGCTCAGCCACATGAGAGCGGATTTTCGAATCCAAGGCCGGGTCTTTGAGCCGGTTCAGGAAATCGCCGGTCGTGCCTTCCTTGGCCCACATAGGGAAGTATAAACTCAGTCCTGTGGAGCCTGCAATATAAGGATATCTATCACAGAAAATATCGACTCCGTCCCTACGTGCCCGTTCGATTCGCTGCAAAGCCTCATCTATCTTGGACCAGTTAGGGCGATAGGCCACCTTAAGGTGGGAAACCTGAAGCTTGACCCCGGACTGACGAGCCGCTGCCACAGATTCATCCAGCGATTCGAGCAGCCTGTCGCCCTCATCCCTCATATGGGTGGCATACACGCAGCCGAGCTGGCTGGCCACCCTGCACAACTCCACGATCTCATCCGGCTGGGCGAAGCTTCCCGGTGCATACTCGAGCCCGGTGGAAAGCCCGAAAGCGCCGTCACGGATGTGCTCTTCCACAGCGCTTTTCATCAGCTCAAGCTCTTCTGGCGTGGGCGGGCGATCGCTAAAGCCTACGATGGCGCCGCGGATAGAGCCGTGTCCGACCAGGGTGGCATAGTTCAGGGCCATTCCGCTCTCCTCGAGGCGTGCCAAAAAACCCTTCATGTCCGTCCAGCTCATCTCGAGGCCGTATATCTTCTTCATGTTCTCTTTTTCCTCTTCCAAGATGGCCGGAGCGATGGGAAAGGGCGAAGAGCCGCAGTTGCCGCTCACGAGCGTCGTGATCCCTTGACGGATGGCACTCTCCGCCCTAGGGCTGACGAGGAGGCTCACATCGGTGTGGTCGTGGACATCGATAAACCCCGGGGAGACGGCCAGGTTTCTGGCTTCAATGACCCATTTCGCCCGATTATTCCTTATTTTTCCGATCGAAACGATCGAATCATGGGCAACGGCGATGTCTGCCGAAACAGGTTTGCCGCCAAGCCCATCGTAAACGAGCCCATCTTTGACGAGGAGGTCAAAATCTTTCTTGGACGCGCAGCCTTGAAGAAACGGCCCGGTTCCGCCCAGGCCGATCAAAGCTGCCTGAGCGGTTTTCTTCAGGAATGCCCGTCGGTTCATTTCTGTCTTTATGCGTTACCGCTTTTCCGTGAGTCGTTCTGCGCTTTCATTGTTTAGAACGCAACCGTCAAGGTCAAGGCCCTTTTCTGTGGCGAAGCCTGAAAAGAAAGACTGACAGCCGGCCGGTCATGTGGGCGGTTCAGCCTGCAGATTTTCTTGGCCACAAAATAGCCCAGGGCTGACCCGACAAAAACATCGGCAGCCCAGTGCTTCTTCTCATAAACCCTGGCGACGCCAGCCAGAGCCGCCAGGCTATAAGCCAGGGCGTCGACAGCCATTTCTTCGGATTGATCGGCTATCGCCGTTGCCACGGCAAAAGCAGAGGCGGCATGGCCCGAGGGAAAAGACCAGCGGCTCGAAGAGAACGAGAAAGGATGAAAGCTCCGGCATGACTCTCCTGTCGAAGGCCGCGACCTGCCCACGATAAGCTTAACACTCCATACGAAAAAAGCCGTGGCAGTCAGGCTTTCGAGGCTCAAGAGCGCCGTTTGACGGAGGCGGTCCCTTCCTCCCAATTCTCCCGCTGCATAAATTGCAGCGATCCCCCCGAGGAGCCATCCGCCATCGCCCAGGTTCGAGAAGAAATTTGCGGTCTCCTCGGCCGAATGAGAAGTATTTTCCACAACCCAGTCGTGGACCTTCTGATCGCCGGCGAACACAAGGAGGCTAACGCCAGAGATCGCGGCAAGCTTCAGGAGGTCCGAATCCCGCCACTCCCTGGGGGAGGTTAGGACGCTTCCGAAATCCCTCCCGAACCTGACTAAGAAATCCTTGTTGAATTTATGTTCGGCCGACCCGGGCTCTTCGCAACGGACCGGCTGCCCGAGGGAAGCGAAGGAGAAGCTTGCGAGCAGAAAAAAGCTCAACGCCCTGGCAATTCTTTTTTGCATTCTTGCCATTCTAACTAAGCCTCAAGAAACGCTGGAAGAGGCGGCCATCAGGCTTTCGATGACCTGAAGCGTCTTCAGGGTGGCGCCCTGGAGGGCGGAGAGAAGCTCGCGACTCTGTCTCCCCATCTTCTGGAGCTCGATCTCTTCTTCAAATAAAAGGACTTCGGTTAGGTCTTCAAGCCCGGAAACTTGACGGGCAGCGCCCCGTCGGACGAACTCTTCGGCCAGAAAGGCGAAATTATGCATGGACGGGCCGAAAATAACCGGTTTCCCGTAGAAAGCTGGCTCGAGAAGGTTTTGTCCGCCCTTGGGGACGAGACTTCCTCCAACAAAGGCGACGTCAGATAAGGCATAGAAAACGGCCAACTCTCCCAGCGTATCCAGAATCAACACATCCCAGCTTCTCCCTGGACTGGCCTCGCTCTTTCTCGATACCCTGAGCCCGCAGCCTGCTGCCAGTTTCTCCACCTCATCGGCCCGCTGTGGATGGCGGGGCGCGATGATCAGGCAGACGTTTTCTTTTTGTTTCCTCGACGCGCAGTAAGCGCTGAGCAGCACAGCTTCTTCTCCTTTATGGGTGCTTCCGGCCACAATCACTTTCTTATCCGGAGAAAGACCAATCTCTCTTTTGATCCTGGCCAGGTCTTCAGGCTTCAGCTCGGGCAGGTTCACGTCGGTTTTTAGGTTCCCCGCCACATCTGTTTTATCCGGTTGGACACCCAGAGCCAGCAGCCTCTCTCTGTCTTGTTCTGTCTGGACTAAATAACGGTCGATAGGCTGGAGGGCCCGCCTCATCAGCGGCTTGAAAAGCCGATATTTCCGGAAGGAACGGTCAGAGATGCGGCCGTTGATCAAGAGGACGGCGGAAGCGCTTTTCCCTGAAATGCGGAGCAGGTTGGGCCAGAACTCTGATTCGACGAGGACAAACAGGTCGGGGTGGAGAGCTCGAAAAAACCTCTTCACCGTCCAGGCAAAATCGAGGGGAACAAAAAAGACAGAAGCCGCTTCAGTTAGCTTAGCCCGGGCAACTTCATGGCCTGTGCTGGTCAGCGTGGAACAGTAGATTTCCCAATCATGATGCTCCTTCTTGATTTCTCTGAAAAGACGCCTCAGGCTCAGGACTTCCCCGACAGAGACGGCGTGAAACCAGAGGCAAGGTCCGACCGAAGTCCTGCGGGAAAGCCTCAGGCCCAGCCGGTCGAGGAAGTTGAGGCCTCCGCGGCCGGCTTTCCTGGTCTTAAAAAAATAGGCAGGAGCGTAAAGCATTAAGCCGAGAAAAAGGAGGAAACTATAGAGAATATACACAGGTTACTGACTATACTAAATTCATCCGCTGTCTTCAAGTCTTTGTCGGCATTGCCCGAATTCAAGGATTTTGGTATACTTTAAGCCAACACAAGGCAAAGAAACTAATCCCTATATAGAAAGGATTCGCATATGGCTGAGGA
Source organism: Clostridiales bacterium (assembly GCA_029907205.1). Lineage (GTDB taxonomy): Bacteria > Acidobacteriota > Aminicenantia > Aminicenantales > UBA8522 > JARYMI01. The sequence continues at coordinate 111,796 of JARYMI010000003.1, read as the reverse complement.
AAAAATTGAGCAGGCAGAGGAAAAAGCCAAGCGCAACAAGAAAATCAACCAACTGACTCTGGCAGAGATCGAGAAGAAGCTGGCAGGAATTAAGGAATCGATGGGAGGCTATTCCTCCCGCTATGCCCGGGAGCTTCTTCGCCGTAAGGAAAACCTCAAATCCCGTTAAACCAATTTTTTTTCCTTTATTTCACCTATTCCCTTGAAAACGGGCAGGTTTACAACACCAGAGAATTTTGATAAACTTAGGGCTAACTTGAAGGAGAAAGCGCAGTGTTAAGCAAACAACAAAAAGAGAAAACGATCGCCAACAACCGGCACAAGCCTGAGGATACGGGCTCTCCCGAAGTCCAGATTGCGCTGCTCAGCGAAAGGATTAATTCTCTTACCAGCCATCTCATTGCCCACAAAAGGGATTTCACCTCTCGAGTGGGGCTGATGAAGTTAGTGGGAAGGCGCAAAAGGCTTCTGGCCTTCCTCAAGAAAGAAGACGCCTCTCGGTACGAGAAGCTGATCCAGAAGCTCAGGCTGCGGAAATAGGTATTTTTCTTAGGAAAAGCAATGTCTCAAACGATTACTCTTGAAATCAGCAACCGGGCTCTTGCTATTGATATCGGCAAAATCGGGCGGCAGGCCGACGGATCGGCCGTCGTCAGGTACGGGGAAACGATCATGTTCTGTGCCGCCACGTCGAAAAAAGATGTCAAGGAAGAGAGGCCGTTCCTGCCGCTCATCGTCGATTATCGAGAAAACACCTACGCAGCCGGAAAAATCCCGGGCGGCTTCTTCAAGCGGCAGGGCAGACCATCGGAACGTGAAATTCTCGTCAGCCGGCTGATCGATCGCCCCATCCGGCCGCTTTTCCCAGAAGGGTATTACTCCGACACTCAGATCGTGGCCCTTCTCCTTTCAGCCGACCTGGAGAATGAACCAGACACCCTGGGCATCATCGGTGCCTCGGCTGCCCTTTATTTTTCTGATATTCCTTTTTTTACACCCGTCGGCGCCGTTAAGGTCGGGCTTGTCGACGGAGAATTCATCATCAACCCAACCGGGCCTCAGCTCGAAAAGAGCCGCCTGGACATGGTCGTTGCTGGCACAGAAAAGGGCATTGTGATGATTGAAGCCGGAGCGACGGAGGTAGAGGAGGAAAAGGTCGTCGAGGCGGTTTCTCTTGCTGAGGAGCCGATCCGGCGCATCGTTGAAGCCCAAAAAGAGCTCTTTGCGCGACTCAATATTAAGAAGCGGGAGTTCGAAGTCAAAACCTTGAGCCAGGAGAAATTCGATCAAATCGAAAAGCGAATCGGAGCGGACCTCGTCCAGGCCATCCAGATCAAGACCAAGAAAGAAAGCGAAAGCGAAGCCGCAAGGATTCTCAAAACACTGCTCGACGAAATCCCTCCCGAGAACGAAGAAGAAATCGCTGAGACCAGAGAAATCTTTTTCCAGTTGGAGAAGAAGCTCGTTCGGGATCTGGTCCTTAACCTGGGCAGACGAGCTGACGGACGGGGTTTTGACGATATTCGACCCATCTCCATCGAAGCGGGCATCCTGCCCCGGACCCATGGCTCAGCTCTTTTCACCCGGGGTGAAACCCAGTGTCTGGCGACCGTCACCCTTGGGACCTTCGAGGATGTCCAGAGGCTGGACGGGCTGGGAGAGGAAGCCGAAAAGCGCTTCATGCTGCATTATAATTTCCCACCTTTTTCTGTGGGCGAAGTTTCGTTCTTGAGGGCCCCGGGAAGACGAGAAATCGGTCATGGCGCTCTGGCCGAAAAATCCATCCTCCCCGCGATTCCGCCGGAGGATGTCTTCCCTTACACCATCCGCATTGTCTCGGATATTCTGGAATCAAACGGATCCTCATCCATGGCCACCGTCTGCGGCGGCGTCCTGTCGTTGATGGACGCGGGCGTTCCCCTCTCCATGACAATAGCTGGAATCGCTATCGGACTTATCACCGATGGGCCAAGATATGCTTTGCTCACGGACATCGCTGGCCTTGAGGACCACCTCGGAGACATGGACCTGAAAGTCACGGGAACCGAAAAAGGCATCACGGCCATCCAGCTCGACCTCAAGATTCCGGCCATCACAACGGAGATATTCAGGGAAGGGATTTTCAAAGCCCGAAAGGCAAGACTCGAGGTCTTGGCCAAGATGAAGGAGGTTCTGCCCGCTCCTCGGCCTGAGATTTCTCCCTACGCACCGCGCATCATCACCCTCTTCATAAACCCGGAGAAAGTCAGCGAGGTCATCGGTCCAGCGGGCAAGGTCATCAAGAAAATTATTGCCCAAACAAAGGCAAAGATCGATATCGAAGAGACCGGCAAAATCATAATCGCCTCTTCTGACATGCTCGCCGCAGAAAAAGCAAAAGAAATGATCCGCGAGATCACGGCCGAAGCAGAAATCGGCAAGGTCTACCAGGGCAAAGTCGTCCGGATCGAGGAGTACGGAGCTTTTGTCGAAATTCTGCCCAACATCGCCGGCCTTCTCCATGTGTCCGAAATTGCCCATTACCGCGTGAAAAGCGTCCGGGACGTGCTCAAGCTCGGCCAGGTGATCGACGTGAAAGTGATCAGCATCGATGAAGACCACAAGGTCCGCGTGAGCAGGAAGGCTCTCGAAGACCGGGGCGCCGCCCCGCCCGAGGAGCACCCGCGCCAGTACCCAAGAAGGAAGGTCTATCATCGTAGCGAGAGGAGCCGCGGGTCGAGAGACAAATTCAGATTCTGATATAAGCCGATAGTAAAAATGGCTGACCGCGACCGAGCGAAGAGAGGTTTTACCCTCGTCGAAATGCTTGTCACTCTGGCCATCCTCGCCGTGCTGGCGTCGGCCATCATGCCCATCGCAAAGACAGCCGTCAAAAGAGAAAAGGAGATCGAACTCCAGCGCAACCTCCGTCTTATCCGCGAGGCCATCGACGCCTATAAAAAGTTAGCCGACGAGAAAAAGATCGAAGTCGAGGAAGATTCCGAGGGCTACCCTCCTGACCTCGAGACTCTGGTCAAGGGCGTCGAGGTCAAAGACGCGAGCGGTGACTCAGCCGGCCGCAGCCGAACATCCGGCCAGAAAATCGTCAAATTTCTCCGAAGAATTCCCCGCGATCCGATGACCGATTCTTCCGACTGGGGGTTGCGTTCATACCAAGATGAACCTGACTCGACCGTTTGGGGAGGGGAGAATGTGTACGATGTCTACACAAAAAGCAACGCCACAGCCCTGGACGGAACAAAGTACAGAGACTGGTAAAAGAATGAAGATAGCATTCCGCAGGCCGCAAGCGGGATTTACCCTGATTGAAATCATCATCGTGTTCGCTCTGATCGGCATCCTGGTTGGCCTCGCCTTGCCCCAATACAAGACAAGCCTGAAGAAAGCCAGAGAAGCTGTCCTCAAGGAAAACCTCTTTATCATGCGAAAGCTGATTGGCCAGTATTACACGGACAAGGGAAAGTATCCAGCCTCGCTGCGGATGCTCGTCGAGGATGGCTATATCCGGCAGATTCCAGTCGACCCGACAACCAGATCGGCCAGCACGTGGGTTGAAATCCGGGAGACCCCGTCTTTTGAAGAAATGCAGCCCGGGATGGAATTCGGGATCATCGACGTCCGCTCCGGCTCGAAAGAGAAAGGCCTGGACGGCACGGCTTACGACACATGGTGAGGGTTGGTTGATGCAAAACCAAGGCTATATCATGATCATGCTGGTTCTCCTCATGACCATCATGAGCATCGGCCTGATGGTGGCCGTTCCAGTGTGGCAGACCCAGATTCAGAGGGAAAAGGAGGAAGAGTTGATCTTCCGGGGCAAGCAGTATGTTGAAGCCATCCGCATCTACCAGCTCAAAAACCCTGGCCGCTTCCCCAAGACTCTGGAAGAACTCGCCGAAAAAAAATATGTGCGGAGGCTGTACCGGGATCCGATGGCCCCTGACGGCAAGTGGAACATCATTCTTCATCAGGAGGGAGGAGGCCGGATGCTCCAGCCCCGGCCAGCTCCCCAGCCGAGAGCAAGAGGAGCCGCGGGTGAGCGGCGGCCCGCCGGCCAGCCTCAAGCATTTTCTCCCCAAAGAATCCTCGTTGCTCCGATGGACGCCCTGCCCTCAGTCCAAAACCCGCAGATTCTGGGCGTCGTCAGCTCCTCAACTAAAAAATCAATCAAGGTCTACAACGACCAGACGACATACGACAAATGGCTTTTTTTTTACGGCCAGGACCCCAACAACCTTCCTGAAATTTCTTATTTCGGTCAAGCCTCAAGGCTTCCATGAATTCATTCCTTATCGTCGCGGGCGAAAACTCGGGCGAAAAATACGGCGCTGATGTCGTCCGGGAATTCAAGAAAAGGGATGCCTCTGCTTCCTTCTTTGGCATCGGGGGGCCCCGGATGCAAGAAGCTGGAGTCGAGGTCATTTTCGGAGTGGAGGAGCTCAGCGCCATCGGCCTCTTTGAAGTCTTTTCCAGCCTGGCCCGTATCCGCAGAATTTTTAGAGGCCTGGAACGCGAGATTGGCGCAAGACGGCCCCTGGCGGCCGTGCTCATCGACTCTCCGGATTTCAACCTTCGCCTGGCCAAAGGGCTGAAACGGCAGGCCATTCCCGTCCTCTACTACATCAGCCCAACGGTCTGGGCCTGGAGGAGCGGCAGGCTTAAGACAATAAAAAGGACAGTCGAAAAGATGCTCTTGATCTTCCCGTTTGAAAAAGCCATCTACGACGCGCATGGGATCCCCGCCCGCTTTGTCGGACATCCGTTGATGCACAAAATCAGAACCCAGATGAGCCGTGCCGAGTTCATTAAGAAATACTTTCTGCCGACAGACGCTAAGATCATTACGCTTCTCCCTGGCAGCCGGAAGACAGAAGTAAAGCACCACCTTCCAGCTTTGACTGAAGCCACAAGAAGAATAAGGTCTGATTTTAATGTTGCTTTTTTATGGGTCGTTGCCGAATGCCTGGAGCCTGGTTGGGTTGAGCGGCTCAGAGCTTCAGCCGACGACCGGGACAGAGTCTTGACCGAGGACGCTTACGAAGCCATGGCTTTTTCCGACCTTGTTCTTTCCGCGTGCGGCACGGCCAACCTTGAAGCTGCCCTCCTCGGAACCCCGCTCATTGCTTTCTACCGACTCTCTCCGCTTACCTACTATCCATTCCGGAGGCTGGTAAAAATCAGGGACTATAGCATTGTCAATATCCTTGCCGGAAAGCGAATCATCCCGGAGCTCATTCAAGGCCGGTTCACCGCCGAAAGACTGGCGCTCGAAACCTCAAGACTTCTTCAGTCCGATGAAAAAAGAGCTGAGATGAAAGCGGAATTCTTGAAATTGCGCCGCCTTTTAGGAGACGACAACGCCCCGGCTAATGTGGCTCGAGAACTTGAAAAACTCGTTTTCGGCCAGACCGCCTAAAGGGCCTCAAGGACTTGAAGGGCCAGGTCGAACCGTCCCAAGGGAGGGCAAATTTGAACTCCCTGGACCATGCCTTTGATGTCCTTGAGGACTTCTCTGGCTATGGCCACGCCCTCCTGGCGGGCTCTCTCCGGTCCGATTTCCTGAGCCCGCCGCATTCGCCCCATGACCTCCTCGGGAATCCTTGACCCGGGGACTTCGTTGTGCATGAACTCGGCGTTCCTCAGGCTGGCCAGAGGCCAAAGCCCGGCCAGGACGGGGATCCGGCAGTGAGAGATGCGCTGGAGAAAATTTTCCAAAAGCCGGACGTCAAAAACCGGCTGGGTGATGGCAAACTCAGCTCCTGCGTCAACTTTCCACTCGAAACGCGAAATTTCATAGTCGAGGTTGAGCGCTCCAGGGTTGGCTCCGACGCCGATGAGAAAGGTTGTCTGCTTATCCAGGCTCTTGCCGCCGATGTCGAGCCCGCGGTTAAGAGAGCTGACAACGTTCGTCAGCCCGATAGAGTCCACGTCAAAAACAGCCGTGGCATCTGGATAATCTCCCAACTTGGGCGGGTCTCCGGTGATGATGAGGAGGTTGCGCAACCCCTGGGCAAACATACCGAGAAGGTCAGACTGCATACCTAACAAATTCCTGTCCCGGCACGTGTAGTGAAGGATGACCTCGCTCCTTGCGCTTCGAGTCAGGATAATGGCGAGCGACATGGAGCTCATCCGGGCGCTCGCCCTCGGACCATCTGGAATGTTGACGCAATCCACGCCTGCCCGCTTCAGTTTGAGAGCCGCGGCCACTGCGGCTCGCGGATCAACTCCCCGCGGGGGAAGAATTTCCACGCAAGTGACGAAGGCGCCTTCTTCGAGTTTCCGGCCCAGCCGGGATTTTTCTCGCTTGGGCACAATTCTGGATTCGCGGCCTTTCTCCGCCGGCGCAGGGACCGTGATCAGCCGTCTCCGCGGCGGCTGAAGGGCCCGGATGGCTCTCCTGATGGCTTTGATATGGGCCGGAGTCGTGCCGCAGCATCCGCCCACAATCTTGACTCCGGCCTGGATAAACCTCTTGGCGTACTCGGCGAGATAGTCCGGCGAACAAAGATAGATGTTGCGCCCCTCGACTTCTGTCGGGATTCCAGCGTTGGGCATAGCCGAAAGAGGAAGCGAGGTCACGCGAGCCATGCGTTCTATACACTGGAGCATGGCCGCCGGGCCCACGCTGCAATTGACGCCGACCGCGTCAGCTCCCCACTCCTCTAACTTTTTTGTGAAGACCTCAGGGGTGGTTCCGTAGAGGCTGTTGCCGTCCTCTTCGATGGTCATCTCGGCCACAATGGGCACGTCCCCTGCTGCCCTGCGCACGGCTTTGATCGCCTGGTGAATCTCGTTGATGTCGGAGAACGTTTCCAGAATGAATAAATCCACGCCTCCCTGGAGAAGGCCTTCAACCTGCTCTGTGAAGGCCGAAGCGGCTTCCTCGACGGAGGTGGGTCCCCACGGCTCGATTTTTAGCCCCAGCGGACCGACAGAACCGGCCACAAAGGCCTCCCGGCCAGTTTCCTCCCGGGCAATCCTGGCTCCGGCGCTGTTGATCTCCCTGACCGTGTCATCCAGCCCGAATTTCTTGAGCTTGTAACGGTTAGCGCCAAAAGTGTTCGTTTCGATGATCTCGGCGCCGCTCTGGATGTACTCGCGGTGCACAGACTTGACCAGATCTGGATTGGAGAGGTTGAGCTCGTCGAAACATGTCTGGAGGTAAACGCCTTTGTTATAAAGCATTGTTCCCATCCCGCCGTCGCAGAGCAGGACTCTCGTATGGATGAGATCCAGGAACTTGCCGCTAATTGTTGTTCTCCTTTGCCTGCTGCAAGTTTCAGCGCGTCGATTATAATGCCCGCCAGGCAGGAGTGTCAAACAAGCGACCCAATAATACAATAAGAGCGGTGCCCACGCCGCCTTTGGAACGAGGCAGGATAAACCCGAGTCTATCGCCAAGCCGGAGGCCGTGTTTCTCGGCGCAGCCACTCCGCAACTCCAGGACATATCTAGCTGGGCTTCCCGGTGAATAGGATGGACAAGGATCGTGCTGGCAGGCGGGGACCTCCGGCTCAATGTGGATAATCCGCTTATCCCTGTCCAACCAGATGATGTCAATCGGGAACCTCATGTTTTTCATCCAGAAAGAATGGATTCCTTCCTCCTCAAAAATAAAAAGCATGGCCTGGTTTTCACGAATATCCTGCCGGAACATCAGCCCTTGCTGCCTCTCTTCATCGGTGATCGCCAGCTCAGCCGTGACGGCGAACCCGTCAGGGAAATAAACTTTGATGAACCTATCTTTCATGGCTTGTCCGGCGCAACAGAGCCCGACCCAGAGCACGGGCAAGAAAATAAAACGTTTCTGTCTCATCGTCTTCAGTGCGTCGTAATCAATGGAACAAAACGGACCGGGAGCAGTCTTTTTTTCTTAAAGCCCCTTTTCTCGCGCTTGACGAGGACAAGCTCCTGGAAGCATGAACCCACCGGGATGACCATCCTGCCCGCTCCCCCGAGCTGGTCCTGCAATCTTTTTGGCACTGAAGGCGGAGCGGCTGTGACCATCATCGCGTCGAACGGCGCGTGTTCCTGCCAGCCCAGCGTTCCGTCGCCGATTTTAAAGTGAATGTTTGCATAGCCGAGTTTACGGAGAATTTCCTGAGCTCTCAAGGAAAGCACCTCGACGAGCTCGATCGTGTAGACTTCCCTGACTATCTCGGCCAGGATAGCCGTCTGATAGCCCGAGCCAGTCCCCACCTCCAGGACAGTCTCATCTCCCTTAAGTTCAAGGGCCTCAGTCATGTAAGCGACAATATAGGGTTGCGAGATTGTCTGGCCCTCGCCGATTGGAAGCGGCTCATCTCCGTAAGCGAAAGGTTTCATCTCCTCCGGCACAAAAAGATGACGGGGGACCTTGCGCATAGCCTGGAGGACCTTGTCATCTCTGACTCCTCTTTCCTTGAGCTGGATCTCGACCATGCGGTCCCTTTCCTCGGCGAATTCTCCTTCCTTTTCTGACATTGCACACCCCCGTCTGCGGCGGATGAGCCTGTCTGCAAAACCTCTAATACGCCCTGGCAAAATAAACCAGTTCCCGGCCTTCTTTCCGGCAATAAACACAGCGACCCGCCTTTTCCTCTTCTTCTTGACGGATCGGAATAACTCTGACAGTGGCCATGGTTTCTTCTTTGATTTTGTCTTCGCACCCTGTATCGCCGCACCACCAAGCCTTGATGAACCCTTTTTTGGACTCAATTGTCTCTTTGAACTCCTCGTAATCCTCAGCCCAGTGGGTGTTGCGGCGCTGGAAATCAAGCGCTTGATGAAAAAGCGATGTCTGGATGTCCCTGAGAAGATCGGGCACAAGCTGGACCAGTGAATCCAGGTTTAGAATTTCTTTTTTCTGGACATCACGCCGCACGGCCACACAGCGGTTTTCCTTGACATCACGCGGGCCGATCTCTAACCTCAAGGGGACGCCGCGCATCTCCCATTCGGAGAACTTCCATCCTGGCGTGTATTCTTCGCGCGAATCGAGTCTGACGCGGATACCCTTCTGGCGCAAATCCAGGTTAATTTTTTCAGCCCAGGGCAGGACATCCTTTTTCCAGTCGCCCAGAGCGATCGGAACGACCACAACCTGAAACGGCGCAACCTGAGGCGGCAGCCGCAACCCCGAATCGTCTCCGTGGCTCATCACCAGGGCTCCGATCAACCTGGTCGAAACTCCCCAAGACGTCTGCCAGACATACTGGAGGTTTTGTTCCCTGTCTTCAAACCGGATGTTGAACACCTTGGAGAAATGTTGACCAAGGTTATGAGAAGTTCCCATCTGCAAAGCTTTACCGTCTGACATCAAAGCTTCGATGGCGTAGGTCTCCTCGGCTCCAGCGAATTTTTCCCTGACCGACTTTTTTCCTTCGATGACGGGAATGGCCAGCTCTTTTTCGACAAAGTCCTTATAGAGATAGAGAATCCTGATGGTCTCCTCCTGAGCCTGCTCCGCTGTCTCATGAGCTGTGTGGCCTTCTTGCCACAAGAACTCCGTCGTCCTCAGGAAAGGACGCGTGACTTTCTCCCAGCGGACGATATTGGCCCACTGATTGATCAAAACAGGAAGGTCTCTCCACGATTGGATCCATTTGGCGTACATCGAGCCGATGATCGCTTCTGAAGTCGGCCTGACGGCCAGCCTCTCTTCGAGCTCTTCTTGGCCGCCGTGCGTGACCCAGGCCACTTCTGGCGCGAACCCCTCCAGGTGTTCCATCTCTTTTCTCAAAAAACTCTCTGGGATGAAGAGAGGAAAATAGGCGTTCTCGTGGCCCGCATCCTTGATCCGCATGTCCATGAGCTGCTGGATGTTCTCCCAGATCGCATAGCCGTAAGGCCGGATGACCATCATCCCTTTCATCGGCGCGTAATCGGCCATTTCTGTCTTGCGGATGATCTCGACGTACCACCGCGAGAAATCCTCGCTTTTCGGCGTGATCTGCTTGACAAATCGCTCGTTTTTGTTCAGGGAGTTCTCTCCGTCGCCAATTTTGGCGACTTCTATCCTATCCACCACCCCTTTTTTTGTCAAGGAATCGAGGATTTCCCCTTGACACCTTCAAGAAGCCCGATTTACAATTCCCTGCCGGGTGGATGAATTTTTAAGGAGGAGGATACTTTCTCTATCGACCTAGTCGAAACCAGAGCTGTCAACCAGTCTGAGGGATCAATCATCCATTGAATTTTCTGCGTCACTTATTTCGAGACTTAGAAGGAGAAAAAAGCCATGACGGTATATGAAAAGTTAGGTCTATTTTATCTCGGCAAGGCTGTCGACCCGCAAACCCAAGGCTTAACGGAAGACCACCTCCTCTACGACTCCAAAGATTTGGTGACACACGCCATCTGCGTGGGGATGACGGGCAGCGGGAAGACGGGTTTGTGCATCGGCCTCCTCGAGGAAGCCGCCATCGATCATATTCCGGCAATCATTGTCGACCCGAAAGGAGACCTCGGCAACTTGCAACTTCTCTTTCCCGGGCTTAAACCCGAGGACTTCAGGCCATGGATTAACGAGGATGAAGCCGCGCGGCAAAGCCTTTCGCCGGACGCCTATGCCCTCCAGCAAGCTGAGCTCTGGAAGCGCGGCCTGCGGGAATGGGGACAGGATGAGGCTCGTATCAAACTCCTCCTCGAAGCGGCAAATATTTCTATTTATACGCCGGGGAGCAAGGCTGGCCTTCCTCTCTCTGTCCTTAATTCTTTTGCCCCACCTCCGGCCGGGCTGCTCGAAGACACTGACTTATTCCGCCAGCGAATTTCGACAACCGTATCCGGCCTGCTCGGGCTCCTTGGTTTCCAGGCAGATCCCCTGCAGAGCCGCGAGCACATCCTTTTATCCAATATCCTGGAGGCAGCCTGGACTGCCGGCGAAAGCATGGACATCGCCGGCCTCATCCAGAGAATCCAGTCTCCGCCGCTTCGGCGGATCGGCGTTTTTGAGCTCGATGCCTTCTACCCTGCTCAGGAGCGGTATAAACTGGCGATCATGCTCAACAACCTCCTCGCGGCGCCTGGGTTCGCTGCCTGGATGGAAGGTGAACCCCTGGACGTTGATTCGCTCCTTTATACTCCTGGAGGGAAGCCACGGCTGAGCATCCTTTACCTCGCCCACCTGCCGGATGCGGAGAGGATGTTTTTTGTGACTCTCCTTCTCAACCAGCTCCTCGGCTGGATGAGGGGACAGCCGGGTACTTCAAGCCTGCGTGCGATCTTTTACATGGATGAAATTTTTGGCTTTTTTCCTCCGGTGAGTGAACCTCCTTCCAAACGGCCGCTCCTGACGTTGCTCAAACAGGCTCGGGCGTTTGGCTTGGGTCTTGTTCTCACAACTCAGAATCCCGTGGACCTGGACTACAAAGGCCTGGCCAACACCGGCACCTGGTTTATCGGCCGCCTGCAAACCGAGCAGGACAAGGCACGCCTGCTTGAAGGGTTGGCCGGCGTCGGGGGGAATATCGACCTCAAGCAAGTCTCTGACATCATCAGCCGGCTAAAAAAGCGCGTTTTTTTGATGCACAACGTTCACGAAGACAAGCCTGTGCTGATGCAGACGCGCTGGACGCTTTCCTATCTGCGCGGGCCCATGACTCCCCAACAGATCAAAAGGGTGACAGACGAGAAAAAAGCTCAACCGGCGCTGGTTCCTGGCAAAGAACCTGAGCCAGCTCCACCTTTCCAGCCTTCTGGCTCAACGCAACGACAGGCCCACCGACCACCCCTTCCTCCTGGGGTTAACGAACTCTTTTTACCCGTTGAGAGACCCGCCTCAGCGGCTGCTCATCTCTCCTATCATCCGTTCCTCACAGCGGTTGCACAGGTTGCGATCTTCGATAACCGCTTGGGGATTTCCACGGTCGAAGACGTGTCTTATTCCTTGGAAATGAAAGAAAATACGATCGGTCTATTGTGGGACAGAGCCAGCCGCCTCCCGATAAACCTCCAACAGATCTCCAAGGAACCAGAGGCGGGGGCGTCATTCCTCGCCCTGCCGACGAGAGCGCTCAGCTTTCTCAAGTCGGCCAGCCAGGATTATGTCGACTTCTTGACAAGGAGTTTTCAGCTCAGCCTGTGGAAGAATTCAGTCTTCAACGTCGTTTCTGCGCCTGACGAGTCGGAACGGGATTTTCGCATCCGTCTGAACCAGCTCGCCCACGAGAAGAGGGACCTGGAGCTTGACCGATTGAGACAGAAGTACGCCGTCAAGATCGCGGCTCTGGAAAGGCAACTCATGGTCGCCCAGCAGCGGCTCCAGAGAGAACAAGAGCAGTACAAGGAGCAGATGACGCATACAGCGATCTCCATGGGCGCGACCATCCTCGGCGCCATCTTGGGCCGGAAGTCTTCCCAGATCGGCCGGGCCACGACGAGCGCCCGGACCGCCAGCCGGACTTACTACGAGAAGATGGACATCGAGCGAGCCCGCCAGCAGGTCGAAATGGCTAAAAGCAGGATGGCCGAACTCGAGAGCCAGTTGGAACGAGAAGCCTCCCGAGTCACCAGCAACTTGGACCCGGCCGCAGAAACGCTTCAGCAGCTCGTGCTCCGGCCGAAGAAGAAAGATATTTCTCTCCAGTGGGCGGGAATTCTCTGGTTTCCGTTCTGGCACCTCGAAAAAGGAGGCGAAGAGCCGGCTTTTAGCTTATAAACGGGCTTTCGAATAAATCAAGAAATGAGGGATCATGTTAAAAGAATTCAAGGAATTTGCCATCAGGGGGAATGTCATCGACATGGCCGTCGGCATCATCATCGGCGCCGCCTTCGGGGCCATCGTGAACTCCCTTGTCGTCGACGTGATCATGCCGCCGATCGGACTATTGCTGGGAAAGGTGGATTTTTCCAACCTTTTCGTCGTGCTCAAGGAGGGCGCTGTTGTTGGGCCCTATGCATCCCTGGCCGCGGCCAAACAAGCGGGAGCCGTGACGCTGAACCTGGGCGTCTTTATCAACACCCTCATCAGCTTCGTCATCATCGCTTTTGCAATTTTCATGGTCATCCGCCAGATCAATAAGTTAAAAAGACAAACGGAAGCGCCCGCAGCTCCTCCGGCGACAAAAAACTGCCCTTATTGCTTCTCGTCCATCCCGGTTCAGGCCACCCGCTGCCCCTTCTGCACCTCTGCTCTCAAGACGGAATGAAGAGACAGAACCGAAAAACTGAATAGGAATTCCCCTTGCTTTTTTCTTTGCTTCTTTCGATTCCCCGATTACTTTTTGAGGGTGAGAGACTGACCGGCGAGGACTAAAAAATCTCCTCGTAAAATTCACCCCTCGTTTCATCCAAAGGGGTGATTGACCGGCAATTTAGACCATGGCATTTTAGGCTCTCAAAAAAGGAAAAGGAAGCGAAGATGCTATCGAAATCCGCGCTTTTCAGTCTGGGCAAAGCGGAGACAAAGGACCAGGTTTTCAACCTCCCCCTGCCAACATTGGTTGAAGGTCGAGACGCCACCGGCAAATCATTCCAGGAAAAAACGTTGCTCTTTTACATCAGCCACCGCGGCGCCTCCTTCAACCTGATGAGTTCCATTGCGTTGGGCACGAATCTGAAGTTGATCATCGACCTACCTCCTTCGCTGGCTGAAGACAAAAACCTGAAGCTTGTTATCAACGGGAAAGTCGCTTTGGTCGAGGCAAACAATTCTCATCCTGCCAAGCAGCGAGTTTCTTTGCGTTTTGAAAACAAGTACTTCATCAAGGCCGATGATTAAGAGGGCCGCGCCATTAATCCCGTCGCCAAGGACGAACACGAAGATGGACTCTAATGCTTAGTCACGATGGATGATGAGAATGACCAAAAAATCACCCTCGGATTCATCTCCAAAAGGGATTGCCTTTGAAGCCGCCCCCCTCCAAAATGGAAACGGAGAAATGAAAAACGAGGGAGATTCTACTTCATCCGTTATACCGGGAGCTGCGGGAGCCGGGAAGAAAGAGCGCGCCTTCGACCTCTCCCTGCCGGCTCTCGTGACAGGCGTGGATGTCCTGGAAAATAAGTTCAAGGAAAAAACTCAAATCCTCTCGATCAGCTCCGAGGAGACGACTATTTTGCTTCGGTCCCGGGTGACGGTTGGATCCAAGCTCGACCTGTCCTTGGAAATCCCCAAGACCCTTATCCTGGAGAGTCATCTGAAGCTTCAGCTCTCCGGGACTGTCATCCTGACTCAGACAGAACCTGCTCAGAGAGGAAAAAAGAGACTGGTTTCGATCCGCCTGGACAAAAGATTCAGGCTCAACCCCCTTCCTCCGTCCGTTAATTAATCATTCTTTTCCCCCCGATAAATTCTTGACAAGGCTCACCCGTTTTAATAGAATTCCCCCAGAGAATGGGAAATAGTTCATTGGCTACGGGGTTAACAAAATCAAAAGAGTGAGAGGGACATGAATAAAAAGACAACAACCTTGGATGAGAAAAAAATTAAAATCCTCGTCTTTTGCCCCTCGGAAATTATCCTCTCAGGAATTCTGAAAGCCCTGGAATCCGATTCTGGCATCGACATTGCTAATGTCGAAAAAAACACGATCGAGACTTTTATGGAGTCGATCAAGAAGCTGAGGCCCCAGGTCATTGTTTTTGCGAACACCGAGCCGCTGCCCAACATGCGGGAAATCTGCAAAGCGATAAAGGAAATATCCAAAATCCAGAGCAAATCACAGCTGTTGCTTCTCGGGAGCATTCCTTCGCATGAGGAAATCGTCGGGCTTATCAACGCCGGGGCAAGAGGCTACTTTGACCTGACCGACCCGGCCAGTCATCTCTCCGAGGCCATCCGGGTCATCAACAAGGGAGAGATCTGGCTCCCGCGTGATAAAATGAGCAGCATCATGGACCGGATCATTTCTGTGGTCGGCCGGGACCTCAAGGAAAAGACTCTGGACCAGTTGACCCCAACCGAGTTTCAGGTGCTCAGGCTCATCGGACAGGGCAAGAGCAACGATGAAATTGCTGAAACCCTGTTTATAAGCAAGAACACGGTGCGCTCTCACATCAAGAGCATTTATGCCAAGCTTGACACGCACAGCCGACTTCAGCTCGCTCTCTATGCCATTAATTCGGCCTTGTTCTGACGAATCCTAATCATGAGAGGTTGAGATGAAAAAAGCCCAGCAATTAAAAAAAGAAAAACCCTTTCCTCTCATCCAGGCCAACCGGCGGCGGGAATGGCGACTCGACCTCCCCCTGGCCACAAGCATCCATGGAAACCTGCCTGACGGCAAAAAGTTCGAAGAAACGACGACCATCGAAAACATCAGCGCCACCGGGGCCTATTTCTGCCTCGATTCGGGCCTCGTCGTCGGCTCTAAGCTTAACCTCATGATTGACCTTCCTCGCCAGCTGACGGGCGGGAAAAACATCAAGCTTAACCTCGGAGGAATCACGGTCCGGCTCGAGGAACCCAACAAAAGAGCGAAAAGGCAGGGTGTGGCCATCCGGTTTGAAAAGGATTTCAAATTCATCGAGGTCAGCAAAAAAAAGAAGCCGAAGTGATTATTCCCCGTCTCTTCCTCCTCCAACGTCCATGCTCACTGTTGCCTTAACTGGCGGAATAGCTACCGGAAAGTCGGTCGTGGCTTCTGTCCTCAAAAAACAAGGCTGCGTTGTCCAATCTGCTGACCGAGTCGCCCGAAACCTGATGAAGCCTGGCCGCGTCGCTTGGCAGAAGATCGTCGACCATTTCGGGCCGCATATCCTGAACCCTGACCGGACGATCAACCGGCCGAAGTTGGCCGCTATCATTTTTTCCAGTGTCAAGGAACGGCAATTCGTCAACCGCCTTATCCACCCCCTCGTTTTAGAAAAAAAGAAGCAGACTGTTCGCCAGCTGGCCAAGAAAGGACTCCACAAGATTTTCGTCTCCGAAGCGGCCCTGACGATTGAATCAGGTTTCATCGGCTTTTTCGATAAAATCGTCGTCGTCACGTGCCCGGAAAGAATTCAGCTCAAACGGCTGATGGAGAGAGACCGGATCAGCCGGCAAGAAGCCTGGAAAAGAATCCGCAGCCAGATGCCCTCAGCTAAAAAAGCAAAGCAGGCTGATTATGTCATCGATACTTCTGGCTCTCTTGAGGAAACCATCAGACAGAGTGAGGTTCTCTACGGTCAGCTGCTCGATGATTACCAGAAGAAAAACAAAAAAGATGTCCGCCCCCCGCGGACAGGCCTCAGGCTAAAAGCGAAGCAGCCAGAAGCGGGATCATGATCTCATGATGCCCGATGAAGTAGAATCCTTTGCCCCGGCTTCCCAGCGTCCTCTGAATGACGTTTTGAGCCGGACGATAGTGATGGATAAAATCAAAAACAGCCGCCGTAAAATTGTCGAGCTTATGGCCTTTGTTCCTTACATAAGAGACGGCTTTGAGAAAGACCTCAGGCAGGACGACGGCTGAGCCGATGTTGATAAAAACTCCGGCCTCGAGCCTCTCGACAAGCGAGCAGAAAAGGAAAAAGTCTGCCAGAGAAGCCTTACCCAGAGTCTCTCCCCTGGCCTCGGGGTGAAAATGAATGGTGTCTGTTCCTATTGCCACATGGACGCTCGTCGGGATGCCCAGCTCGTATGAGGCCGCCAACAGGCTCATGCGCTTATGCGGAAAATCCGAAGAGGCGATCATCTCTCCAACCGCCTGTCCTAACCCTATTCCCCTCTCGGCCCCCCGGTTTATGGCTTGATTGAGCCACTGGCCTGTTTCCCTGGCCATGCCGAACTTGCCGGTCTGTACCTGAGAAGCCACGTCCTCCGAGGTGCGGCCGCTGAAAGCGATCTCGAAATCATGGATTATCCCAGCCCCATTCAGGGCCAGTCCACTAATCCACCCTTCCTTCATCAGCCGGATGATGACCGGGTTCAGCCCAACCTTGATGACATGAGCCCCCATGGCCACGAGGATGGTCTTGTGGCTCTTTCTGGCTCTCTTAAAACGCCCGATGAAATCCTTGAACTCACGGCCCGCCAGGATATCAGGAAGGCTGGCAACGAAATCTCTGAAGCTTCCGTCGGGCTGGTAATCTTTGGCAAAATTTTTGATGTTGACTTTGCTCTTCCGAGAGAAAAGGGAATGAGTTTTAAGGCCTCCGGGTCGCGAGAGCTTTGGCCCGTTCATCTACCTCTTGGCCAGCCTGTTTTTCAGTTCCTGACCTGACCTGAACTTAATCCGTCTTCCCTTTTCTATTTTTATTTGCTTTTTGCGGCGGATATCTCGGCCATAGCCTGTTTTCTTGTTGACGACCCTGAAACTCCCGAACCCGCGGATTTCGATCTTCTGGTTTTTGGCCAAAGCTTCCTTCAAGGCTTTGAGGATGGACTCGACGATGAACAATGATTTTGCCCTGTTGAATTCTGAATTCTTTTCAATAGCAAGGGCAATATCATTTTTGATCATCTTTTTATTCTCCTCAGACCGGATGGATGATTTACTATAATTAATGAATCAAAAACAAAATGTCAAGCCAGATTGTTGACTTGATTTAGCCGAGTTCCTATAATGAAGCTGCGGTGAAAAAGATACTCCTATCGATCGTTGGCGTTGCCTTTCTGCTCGTCATTACAGCGCCCGGATGGAGCTCCATCTACAAAATCACTGTGGACGCCCCTATCCATCCTATTTCTTCGGAATACATCACAAAGACGATCGATCGAGCGGACAGGGAGAACGCCCGCCTGGTCATCATTGTCTTAAACACGCCCGGCGGGTTGGACTCCTCGATGAGGGATATCATTTCCAAAATCCTGGCCAGCCGGACTCCTGTGACCGTCTACGTGAGCCCGAGCGGCGCGCGGGCGGCGTCAGCGGGCTTTTTCATCGCTATCGCCAGCGACCTTTTCATCATGGCTCCCGGAACGAGCACGGGCGCAGCCCATCCTGTTGGCATCTCTATCACCGGCCAGCCCATGGATAAAACCATGGAAGAAAAAGTCACCCATGATGCCGCCTCTTATATCAAGACGTTAGCTGAAAAAAGAGGGAGGAACACGCGTTTAGCCGAGGACGCCGTTCGTCAGAGCCTCTCGTATACAGAACAAGAAGCCCTCAATCAAGGGCTTGTCGACTTTGTGGCCAAAAGCGTCCAGGAGATCATCGAGCACTTCGACCAAAAGACAATCCGGCGTTTTGACGGCAAAGAGGAGACCCTGCGTCTCAAGGATGAGGCACTCATCGACATCCCGATGTCCGCCAGACAGAAGTTCCTGATGACGATTTCCAACCCCAACCTTGCCTACATCCTGCTCATGCTTGGTCTGTTAGGGCTCTATTTTGAATTCTCCAACCCGGGGGCCATCCTGCCTGGTGTCTTGGGCGCCATCTCTCTTCTCCTGGCCATTTTTTCTTTCCAGATTCTGCCCATCAACTATGTCGGCCTGATTCTGATTCTTCTGGCCATCGGCCTGTTTATCCTGGAAGTCAAGGTGCAGAGCTATGGAATACTATCTGTAGGAGGGATCATCGCCATGGTTCTCGGCTCAATCATGCTCATCGATGCCCCCGTCCCTGAGCTTCGGCCAAGCCTGAAATTTGTCCTTCCCATGGCCATCGGCCTCTCGTTGATCTTCCTTTTCTTGGTCTTTCTCGTTGTCAGGGCTCATGCCAAGAAAGTCCACACGGGAAAAGAAGGGCTCATCGGAGAGGTTGGGATTGCCCGGACCGATCTCAGGCCGGAGGGCAAGGTTTTTGTCCATGGCGAGCTCTGGAACGCCGAGTCCTCCACCGAGATTCCTAAAGGCAGCCGGGTAAGAGTTGTTGCCGTCCTGGAAGGCTTGAGAATTCGCGTAGAAAAAGCCTGAGTTCTGCAGTCGATCCCGGAGGTCATTAAAGGCTGTCAGGAAAATGAATTATAGATAAAAAAAGGAGGAACAAATGGTAACGTTTCCGGTTATTGTCATCGGGTTGATCGTTCTTTACCTTCTCAACTCGATCAAGGTCCTGCGCGAATATGAGCGCGGAGTCATCTTCCGTCTGGGCCGTGTGCTTTCACGTCCTAAAGGACCGGGGCTCATTTTTGTCTTTGCGCCGATCGACCGAATGATCCGGGTGACCCTGAGGATCGTGGCTCTTGATATCCCGCCCCAGGATGTTATCACCAAAGACAATGTGTCGGTGAAGGTGAATGCTGTCGTCTATTTCCGGGTCATGGAACCACTCAAGGCGATCATCGAAGTCCAGGATTATCTCTACGCCACCTCCCAGCTCTCGCAAACGACTTTGCGCAGCGTGCTGGGCGAAGTGGAGCTCGACGACCTTCTGTCCGAACGAGAGAAGCTCAACGCCCAGCTCCAGGAGATTCTGGATAAGCACACTGATCCCTGGGGAATCAAAGTCCAGCTCGTGGAGATGAAGCATGTTGACTTGCCTGACACAATGGTCCGGGCCATCGCCAAGCAGGCAGAGGCGGAACGGGAAAGGCGGGCCAAAGTCATCCACGCCGACGGCGAATTTCAGGCAGCCGGCAAGCTCACTCAAGCGGCCGAGATTATCTCCACCAACCCTCAAGCCCTGCAGCTCCGTTTTCTCGGAACTCTGACCGAGATCGCCACTGAAAAAAATTCCACGATCATCTTCCCGATCCCCCTGGAACTCCTCAAAGCTTTCACCTACGAAAAAACAAATCCTGAAAAGGCATGATGAAGAACCGAGAATTCAGAGAACTGCAGGTTTCGAGCACTCAGCTGGCCATTATTTTTCTCGCCATCCTGATTTTGGGCGTCATCATCTTCCTCCTCGGAGTTTCAGTGGGGAAAAAGCACGCCCAGGTCGCCAAGACATCCGACCTCATCGCCAAGAAGGAGCCCGTCGCAGAGCCGGAAAAGATTGTCCTCCCCCAGGTCAAGCCTCAGGCTAAGGAGACCGCTGCGAGCCCGAAAGCTGAAGAGGTCCCGGCTCAGAAAGCCGTTATTCCGGAAAAGCCCAGGCCAGAGCCGAAGACTGAGCCGGCTGCGGCCCGGCCGCAATTCCCGGCCGCCAAAGGCGGTCGCTACTACGTCCAAGTGGGCGCGCTGGAGGACCGCCAGGCTGCTCAGTCAGCTGCCCAGACGTTTAAAAGCCAGGGTTACCAGGTGATTGTTCTCGACCCGCAACCTTCGGATAAAAAGCCGCTTTTCCGTGTTCGCGTCGGAGGATTTTCGACCAAAGAAGAGGCTGAGGCAGTCAAGGCCAAGCTGACCGCTGCCGCGGGCAAGAAAACCGATTATTTCATCGTCAGAGACTAAAACCTGCTTCATCCTTGTTGAAAAAAGTCTGAGTGAACCAAAAATAGAAGACTAACTTCTGACAAAGGAGGCGTTGACATGGACGTAGCCATGGCTGTGCTCAGCGGTTTTCTCACCGCTCTTGCCTTTCCGAAGTTCAACCTCTTTTTTCTGGCCTGGATTTGTCTTCTGCCCCTTTTTTTTACCTTATCCCGGAGAAAGCCGGCCAAGGCTTTTCAGCTTGGCTTTATTTCAGGATTCGTCTATTATGCCATCCTTCTCTACTGGATTCCCTATGTCCCGGCTCATTACGGCAACCTCTCGCCGGTCCTGAGTGTTCTCGTTTATCTTCTTCTCGTTGCGCTTATGGCCATGTTCTGGGCAGCGTTTTCCTTTCTCTACGTGAAAATACGTCGGCCTTTTCCGCGCCTCGCACTCCTCCTGGCGCCGTTCATCTGGATCGTTCAGGAATACGCCGCCAGCACCTTGCTTACAGGCTTCCCCTGGGGGCTTCTGGGGTATAGCCAGGTAAAAAACCTCGCCTTTCTTCAGGTTGCGGCAGTGACAGGCGTCTATGGACTCTCTTTCCTCCTTGTCTTTTTCCAGTCTCTCTTCGTCCTCTCCATCACCACAAAAAAACGCCTTCCCTTTTTTCTGGGTCTGGCCGCCGTCTTGCTCGTCCATTTTGGCGGTCTCCTGACAATGAGGAAACCGGCTCGGACGCCGGAAACATTCAAAGCCGCTGTCATTCAAGGAAACGTGTCCTCGGACATCTATTGGGACCGGATTTCAGAAGAGGAGATTGAAGGGCTGTTCGAACGGCATCTCGACCTGACCCGCCGGGCTCATCAGGAAGGGGCTAAAATAATCATCTGGCCTGAGTTTTCGGTCCCGTTGTGCTTTAGCTGCCCGCAGCCTATCTATCAGGAATTCAAGAAGAGGCTGGTCAAGTTTGTCCAGGATAGCCAGTGCACTCTTCTTCTCGGCACCAACGAAACCAGTCAGGTTCACGGGGAAACCCGATACTTTAACACCGCTCTCTGTTTAAGCCCCAACCTCTCCATCACTCAATATCACAAGATGCATCTTGTTCCCTTTGGAGAATACACCCCCTACAAAAGCCTCTTTTCGTTCATCGAAAAAGTCACTCACGCCATCGGCGAGGTGACCGCCGGCCGGGATCATGTGCTTCACCGGTTCGAAGGAAAAAGCTTCGGCTCCCCTATTTGCTACGAGATCATTTTCCCGGATCTGGTCAGAAAATTTGCCAAACGCGGAGCGCTTTTTTTGGTCACCATCACCAATGACGGCTGGTACGGCGAGAGCTCCGCTCCTCACCAGCATTTTCAGATCGCTGTTTTCAGGGCCGTCGAGAATAGGCGTTTTCTCTTGCGGGCGGCAACCACCGGCATAAGCGGCATCATCGACCCTTACGGACGGGTCTTGTCCCGCTCCGAGCTGATGACTCAAACGTTTCTCGCGGACCTGGTTACGCCAGTTGATACGCTCACGTTTTACACCCGCTGGGGCGATCTTCTCCCCTATCTCAGCTTGACTTTAGCCAGCATCTCCTTTATCCTGGCCGTGGTGAAAAGAGCCCATGAAGGAAAAAAATCATTCTACTGCCGAACGATTCTCTGAGCTTCAAGATAAAATCAAAGAGCAACTTCTAAAATTCGAAGAGCTCAGAGGTTTTCTTTGACCTAGAGCGAAAAACTTCCGAGATCGAGGCTATCAACACTGAGCTTTCTTCCCCTGGCACGTGGAAGGATAAAAAAAAATCCCTGTCTCTCCAGCAAAAAAAGAAAAAGCTCGACCGAGACCTGAAGTTCTTCTCGTTCCTGAAGGAGAAAAAGGATGAAGTTGAGGTTCTGGCCGACCTCGCCTCAGAAGGAGAGAACGTCGGGGACGACCTCAGCCGGGCTGTCGATTCCTTCCAGGAGAAGCTCGATGACGCCGAACTCCAGGTTCTTTTCTATAAAGAGGACGATCTCCGGAATGCCCTCTTGACGATCCATCCGGGTGCAGGCGGAACGGAATCGCAGGATTGGGCTCAGATGCTCCTGCGGATGTATCTCCGTTACGCTGAACGAAAAGGTTTCAAGGTCGAAATCCTCGATTACCTACCGGGTGAGGAGGCCGGCCTCAAGAGCGTGACCGTGCGGGTGGAAGGTGATTATGCATACGGCTTCCTGAGCCAGGAATCCGGCGTCCACCGCCTTGTCCGGATTTCTCCGTTCGACGCCAACAAAAGGCGCCATACGTCCTTTGCCGCCGTTTTCGTCTTTCCCGAAGTCGAGGAAGATATCGAGGTCGAGATAAACCCGGAGGATCTTCGTGTGGATACCTACCGAGCTTCTGGCCGAGGCGGCCAACACGTCAACGTCACGGATTCAGCCGTCCGAATCACTCATGTTCCCACGGGAATCGTCGTCCAGTGCCAAAGCGAGAGGTCGCAGCACAAAAACAAGGCCTCGGCCATGAAAGTGCTCAGGGCCCGCCTGTATGAGTTGGAGAAACAAAAGCAACTCGAAAAATTTGAAAAGATGGAGGAGAGCAAATCAGACATCGCTTGGGGAAATCAGATTCGTTCCTACGTGCTCCATCCCTATCGGCTGGTCAAAGACCTGCGGACTAAGGCTGAAACAGGAGAGGTCGACAAAATTCTGGACGGAGAGCTCGACGAATTCATCAAGGCCCACCTTGTTTTGAGAAAAAAACGGGCTCAGAGTTTATAACAGGGAGGAAAAAAATGGAAAACAAAGAGTCGAAAGAAGAAAACAAAAAAGAATTTCTTCCTCCGCTTGAATTCGGCTCGATCGTTTTTCCATTTTATACCCAAGCCTTGATTAAGCTTGGGGTGATTGAAGACCCGAGCCACTCCCAGGGAGGAAAGAACCTTGAATTGGCCCGGAGGCTGATCGACATTCTCGACCTTTTGAAGGACCGGACAAAAGGAAATCTCGAGACCGAGGAGGAAAAATTCCTGGAAGCCTGTCTCCAGCAGCTGAAGATGCACTACCTGGAAAAAGCAGGGGCCATCAAGTTCTGACACAATGCAGATCCTCCGAGGCTTCACACATTTCTCGCGCTTCTCCCGTCCCACGGCCGTCGCCATAGGAAATTTTGACGGTCTTCATCTGGGACACAAAGCTATCTTGCACGCCCTCGTGGAGCGTGCCCATGCCGGCGGTCTTTGCTCGCTCGTCCTCACCTTCTCTCCACACCCCGAGAAAGTCCTTGGACAACGAAGGGTGGCCATGATCCAGACATTGCCGCAGCGGCTGGCGGGCCTGAGGAAATCAGGGGTTCAAGCTGTGTTGGTTGTCCCCTTTGGCCAGGCCTTCTCTCGCCTGACGAGCCAAGAATTCCTTAAGGATATCCTCATTTCTCTTCTCGGGGCCAAAGAGATTATTGTTGGCGAAAATTTTAGGTTTGGCCTGAACCGTCAAGGAGATATCGAAGAGCTACGCCGGCTCGGCCGCAAACACGGCGTCATCGTCCATTCTGTTCCCCAGGTCAAATCCAAAGGACGGGCTGTCAGCAGCAGTCTTATCCGCTCTTTTCTCTTCGAGGGAAAAGTGCAAGAAGCTAACGCCTTGTTAGGGTATCCGTATGAGATTGAAGGCAAAGTCATCAAAGGCTCCTCGCGCGGTGCCTCTCTCGGGTTTCCGACCGCCAATATCCTCACGGCCAACGAAATAACCCCTGAGGGAGTTTTTATCACAGCCGCCACGCTGAGCCGTCAAACATATCCTTCTGTAACGAACATCGGGTTCCGCCCGACCTTCGGAAGAGATAGGTTCCAGGTCGAAACGTTCATTTTTGGGTTCAACCGAAGCATCTACGGAAAAAGGATCCGCTTGGGCTTCCTCAAGAAAATCAGGGACGAGAAAGTGTTCTCCAGCCAAAACGCCCTTGTCCGTCAGGTCAGCAAAGACATGAAAGTCGCCCAGGACTTTTTCAAGAAATCAAAAGGTTGACTTTTTTCTCCAATTAGGGCATGTTCATTAGAAAATTAGCCTTTGTTTTCCCCAGGAAAGGGACTGGCGGAGGAGGCAGGAGATCTTCATGGAAGAAAAAATCAAAGCCAAGGTGATGGACGCAGCCAAGATCAAGAGGTCTCTGGTTCGGATGACGACGGAGATCTTAGAGCGGAACCGCAACCTGAAGAACCTGGTCATCGTGGGAATTAGAACACGCGGCATCTACTTGGGAAAGCGTATCTCAAAGCTGATTCAAGATTTGGAGAAAGTGGACATCCCTGTCGGCGTTCTGGACATTACCCTCTACCGAGATGACTTCGCTGAGCTGGAAACCCAGCACATGGTCCAGAAGACGGAGATCGATTTTCCGATCTCCAAAAAAGATGTTCTCCTTGTCGACGACGTGCTCTTCACAGGACGGACAATCCGCGCGGCCATGGACAGTCTGTTCGACCTTGGCCGCCCCCAAACAGTCCAGCTTTTTGTCCTCATCGATCGAGGCCATCGTGAACTCCCGATCAGGCCCGACTACGTGGGAAAAGTCCTGCCAACATCTAAGCGGGAAGTCGTCCAGGTCAAGCTGAGCGAGGTCGACGACGCCGATGAAGTCTTGATTACGGAACCTGCTGAACTAAAGTAGGAGCAGGATCTTGGAATTCAAACAGCGCCATCTCCTGGGCATCCAGCATCTTGATGTCTCCGACATCCTAACTGTCCTTGACACGGCCGAATCTCTTTCCGAAATCTCAACCCGGGAAGTGAAAAAAGTCCCAACTCTGCGCGGCAAGACGATCGTCAACCTTTTCTTCGAACCGAGCACGCGGACGCGCAGTTCTTTCGAGCTGGCAGCCAAACGGCTGAGCGCTGACATCATCAACTTCAGCCAGCAGACGAGCAGCGTGGTTAAGGGAGAAAGCCTGAAGGACACGGTGTTAAACTTCGAGGCCATGAACCCGGACGCCCTCGTTATCCGCCATTCTTGTTCCGGCGCCCCTCACTTTGTGTCAACGTTCTGCCGTTCCCATGTTATCAATGCCGGCGACGGCAGCCATGAGCATCCTACCCAAGCGCTCCTGGATGCGTTTACTATCCGTCAGGCTAAAAAAAGCTTCAGGGACCTCAGGGTAGTCATTGTCGGAGACATCCTCCACAGCCGTGTGGCCAGGTCAAATGTGTTCTTGCTCAGCAAGCTGGGTGCTCAGATCACCCTGGTCGGCCCGCCTTCCCTTCTGCCCGAAGAATTCAAGAATTTCGGGGCAACGATCAGCCATAGCCTGGATGAATCTCTGGCCGGAGCCGACGTCATCATGATGCTCCGTATCCAGACCGAACGCCAGAAGGCCAACTTCTTCCCTTCCATCAGGGAATACAGAAACCTCTATTGTCTGACAGAGAAAAGGTTCCAATTGGCTAATAAGGACGCTATCATCATGCATCCGGGCCCGATCAACCGGGGTGTTGAAATCTCCTCAGAAATGGCCGATTCGGTCAAATCGGTCATCCTCAAACAAGTCGAAAACGGCATCGCCATCCGCATGGCCATTCTCTATCTTCTTTTAGGAGGAAGAGAGCGTGAGACTGCTGATTAAGAACGGAAGAGTTGTCGACCCGTCCTCCGGCACTGATGAGACGCTGGACATTCTCATCGACCAAGGAAAGATCGCCGACATCAGGCCAAAGATCGAAGAGGCCGAAGGGTTTAAAGTACTTGATGTTTCACGGCTTGTGGTCGCTCCCGGCTTCATCGATATGCATGCCCATCTCCGCGAACCCGGCCAAGAATACAAAGAGGATATTCAGACGGCTTCCCGAGCGGCAGCCAGGGGAGGGTTTACCTCCATCTGCGCCATGCCCAATACTGACCCAGTCAATGACAATCGCGGCGTGACCGAATTCATCCTCGCCGAAGCAGAGAAGAGGGCCGCGGTTAACATCTTCCCTATTGCTGCCATCACAAGCGGCTTGAGGGGCGAACAGATCACCGATATGGCCGACCTCCTGGACGCCGGAGCGGTTGCTTTCTCCGACGACGGCCGTTGCGTCCAGAATAGCCTGGTCATGCGACGGGCTTTAGAATACTCAGATTTCCTTCAAACGCTCATCATCGACCATTGCGAAGATTTTGACCTCAGCCAGGACGGCCTCATGCACGAAGGCTCTCATTCCTATTTTTTGGGTCTTAAAGGAATCCCCGCCTCAGCCGAAGAGGTTATCATCGCCAGGGATATCATCTTGGCAGAAGCAGCACGGGCCAGAATCCACATTGCCCATTTGAGCACACGAGGCGGAGCGCGACTGGTCGAGGAAGCAAAAAAACGAAAGGTTAAGGTGACGGCTGAAGTGACGCCGCATCATCTCGTCCTCTCAGATGATGCCCTGGCCAATTATGACACAAACCTCAAGGTTAATCCTCCTTTGCGCAGCCAGAAGGATGTTCAGGCTCTGCTGGCGGCGCTCAAGAAGGGCGTCGTTGACGTCCTGGCCACGGATCATGCTCCCCATACCGCAGAAGAAAAAGAAGTCGAATTCGACCGGGCTCCTTTTGGCATCAACGGCTTAGAGACCGCTGTTTCTCTCCTCCTCGACAGGCTGGTCAACAAAAACGTGCTTGACCTGTCCCGGTTCATCGAAATGATCTCGACAAACCCGGCTCGGATCCTCGGCTTGACAAACAAGGGACGGTTGACCGTGGGGGCGGATGCCGACCTGACCATTCTCAACTTGCACAAGGAAACGGTCATCGATATCACGACGTTTGCGTCTAAGAGCCGGAACAACCCCTTTGACGGCTGGAAGCTCAAGGGCGCGCCGGTGATGACGATCGTGGCGGGCAGGGTTGTCTATCCATTTTCTTAAGATCTCGTGCTGATGAACAAAAAGGTTGCCAAGTTCGAAAAGAAAATTGGCATTGAATTCATGGACAAAGAGCTCTTGGCCCAGGCCCTGACACACAGCTCCTATGCGTACGAACACCAGCGGAAAAGCGTGAAAGACAACGAGGTCCTGGAATTTCTCGGCGATTCTGTTGTCGGACTCGTGCTGGCGGATTTTTTCGTATCTCGGTATCCGGACCTCAGCGAAGGCGAACTCTCCAAAGTCAAATCTGTGGCGGCCAGCTCTGACTCGCTCGCTCGATTCGGCCAGAAAATCAAACTCGAAAGGCATATCCTGCTCGGCAAGGGCGAAGAGAAGAGCGGCGGCCGAAAAAAGAAAACGATTCTGGCCGGCGCTTTTGAAGCCCTGGTCGGAGCCGTATATCTCGACCAAGGATACGAGGCAGCTCAGAAATTCTTCCTGCCGCTGCTCAAGAAATCGTACAGCAAAATTGACAGCCAGAAATTCGTTGTTGACAACTACAAATCAGCCCTTCAGGAGTATTTTCAGAAAGAAAATTTGGCTCATCCGATTTACAAGACCTTGACCTCGATGGGTCCAGACCACAAGAAGGTTTTTATCGTTGAAGTCTATGCCGGCCGGTATCCGCTGGCAAAAGCCAAGGGCCATTCAAAAAAGAGCGCTGAACAAAAGGCCGCTCGAAAAGCCCTCCTCAGTCTTTTGGGCAGAAAAATGAAGGCCCTGACGGCAGAGACATTCATGCTGAAAAAATGATCGAGAACTACGACTTCGGAGCCATGGTTGTTGACGGAACAAAGTACACGGCCGATCTTATTTTGCTTCCCGGCCGGATTAATCCATCCTGGTGGCGGAAGGAGGGCCATCGACTAAATCTGGAGGATATCGAAGATGTCCTCCAGGAAGACATCGAGGTCCTCGTCATAGGGACGGGTTTTTTTGGTTTCATGAAGGTTAGCTCCGAAGTCCACCAAGCGGTTCAATCAAAAGGCATCGTTCTCCGAGTTGAAAAAACTAAAAAGGCAACGCAAATCTTCAATGAGTTCGCCGCTCACAAGAGGACGGCAGGCGCCTTTCATCTCACCTGTTGAGAGGGACTGAGTCCGTGGGCAAATGCTCGCGCTGCAACCAGAGGAAAGCGAAGAGACACTGCCCTGCCCTGAATTCGAACCTCTGTTCGCTCTGTTGCGGACTGATCAGGGAAAAAAGAATCAACTGCCCGCCGGCCTGTCCTTTCTTGTCCAGACACAAGCCCTACCAAGAAAGCAAGATCGTCCACAAGAGGCAGGCTTTCTCTGAAGAGGTTGCCCAGGATGAGAGGCTTCTCTGGCTGACCCTCAATATTGAGGCGCCGATCAAGGACCACGCTGACAACAACCCTGCGTTTGTCGATAAGGACGCCCTCCTGGCCCTGGACTATGCCAAATCGAAAATCGAAAAGGGGAAATCCAAGCTTGTCCTCCCGGGGGAGGAAAGCTCGTCAAAAAACGAGGCCGGGGAAGCTATCTTCCAGAGTATCGAACGCTGCCGCTACGAGCGAGCCATTGTCCTTCCTCAGGAAGTTGAAATCTACAAAAAAGAAGAGAAGCTCGCCTGTCTGGATAACGTCATCCTTGAGCTTAAGTATTTTGCTAAAGACAACTGGAACGGCCGAACCTACATTCGCGAGTTGGGGCAGCGGTTCGCCAAGCTCAAGGAACTCTCCCATCAAAAAAGGTTGATTACTCCTCCTTGACTCTTCGCGGAAGCTATTTGCTTATGATTTCGGCCACAAATTGAAGGGACGGAACGTTGCCGCAAACGATTTTGACGACCGCCATGACCGGAACAGCCAGGATCATGCCGGGAATGCCCCAGAGCCATCCCCAGAAAAAGAGGACGAAAAGAACCGCCAAGGGACTCAGTCCAAGGCCGTAGCCCATGAGTTTTGGCTCGACAAAATTGGATATCAGAAGGTCGATAAAAACAAGAATGAGAAGGATCCACAGGACCGGCCAGGGACTGCTGAACTGAAAAGCGGCTATGAGAACGATAAGAATCAGGGCAGCAATTGAACCTAGGCTCGGAATGAAGTTCAGGAGGAACGTGAGAAACCCGAAGACGATGGCAAAATCAACACCAAAGGCGAGCAGGACGGTCATCGTCACCAGGCCCGATATAAAGCTTGTGGCCGTTTTGATAATCAGGTATTTCTGAATTTGCCTGTCGATGTTTTCCAGGATCTCGTTGATCCTGGCAGCCCTTTGAGGGCTGAACGATTTCTCAATTTTTTGCTTAAGCTTTCCGCGGCCAGCTAACATGAAGATCAAGAACACCAAGACCAACGCCAGAGTGGAAAAAAAGGATAAAAACCTGTCCAGGGAGGAAAGAAGAATCGAGGACGAGCTTATTATTTTCCATGTGCAGCCACTCCATTATACAAGGCATCAGTAGAAATCACCATTTCTTAATCGGGCGGCGGGGATGCTTCCGGCATGCGCTCCTCCTTACGCAGCGGCCCGATTCACCCCCGCCGAGGACAGAAGAAAAAAGAAATTCACCCCTGCGTTCACCCAGAAAGGCGATTGACCGGCTCGGCTGAGCAGATAGAATCAGGAGGATATTCGTTGAAAACCGGAAAAATTTATGTCTCCAATCGGACACAAGACTAACGAAACGGGAGAAGGCCGCGACCTAACCCAGTCTAAGGACGCCCCTAGCCCTCCTCAAGGGAACGGGCAACGGCAAAAAGAGCTCAGGGCAGAAGAGGTCTATTTTGAGAAGCTGTTCGAGGTTGCTCAGGAAGGCATCATCATTGCCGATCGGGAAGGCCATCTTCTCAGGGCCAACGGCGAGTTCAAGAAAATCTTCGGTTTTGAGACGGAAGAAATTATCGGCCAGATAATCGATAACTTGATTGTTCCGCCCAGCGAGATAAGCACGGCCGTCTCGATCACCCAGAGGGTGATCAACGGCGAGAAAGTGTCGTTCGAAACTGTCCGACAAAGGAAGGACGGACGCCTCATCCCTGTCTCCGTCATCGCCTCTCCTATCATCTTGGACGGCAAGCTTCAGGCTATCTTCGGGATCTACCGGGACATCTCAGATCAAATAAAGATTCTGGAGGAACTCCGCACGTCAGAAAAGCGATTCCTGGACATCGCCCTCAGCTCAGCCGACTGGATCTGGGAAGTGGATAAGAACGGCATCTACACTTTTGCTTCAGGAAGAGTCAAGCAAATTCTCGGCTATGACCCGGAAGAAATCATAGGAAAATCCCCCTTCGACTTGATGCCCAAGGAGGAGGCTTCCAGGGTTAGGGTCATTTTCGAGCAAATTTGTGCCGAGAAGAAGCCCATTAACGACCTGGAGAACTGGAACCTGACCAAAGACGGACGGTTAGTCTGCCTGCTGACAAACGGCCTTCCTATTGTTGATGAAAAAAGAGAGCTCCTTGGCTACCGCGGCATGGACATAGACATCACAGAGAGAAAGCGCGCCGAAACCAAAATCCTGAAACAGAAAATCCTTCTCGAGGCAATAAACAAGCTTCTCCAGAAGACTCTCTCAGCGGAGTCGGACTCTCACCTGGCGATGTCTAGCCTTCAAATCGCCGTGGAGCTCACCGGGAGCGCGTTCGGTTTTATCGGCGAAATCAATGCCAAGGGCCTGTTAGATGTCAGCTCTGTGACCGACGCCGGCTGGAACGCCTGCGGCATCAGCAGAGATGACGCCATAGAGCTTCTTAAAAACATGAAAATCAGAGGGCTATGGAGCCTGCCGATCAAAGATGGCCAGACACACATCATCAACGACCCTGGCGCTCATCCCCTCAGAGTAGGGACGCCGCCGGGGCATCCCCCCCTGTCATCTCTTCTCTGCATCCCGCTCAAGCGGGCCGGAAACTCCCTCGGAGTCCTTGTCCTGGCCAACAAAGAATCAGGCTATGACTCAGACGACCAAGATACAGCCGAGGCTCTGGCCACGGCATTTGTCGAAGCCCTTTACCGCAAGCGGGCAGAAGAGGCCACCCAGAGAGAATCGGAGAAACTCTCGGCCATCATATCGGGCATTGAAGAAGGAATCGTTTTTGCCGACAGCGACGACCGGATCGTGGAAGTCAACGATTACTTCCTCAACATATTCGGCAAAAAGAGGACAGAGGTTCTCGGCCTGACGCTTTGGGATATCCATCTTGGAGAATCCTTAGAAGACCTCAAGAGCTCGGTGGAAACATTCAAAAAGAACGCCCAGTCGCCGCCGCTCGAAATCCAGAAGACTCTCGGCCAGATGGAAGTCATCTACCGGGTCAAGCCCATTTACACTGACAACGAGTACAAGGGCGTCCTCATCAACCTTGCTGACGTATCCGAACTTATCAGGACCCGGCGGGAAGCCCAGGCCGCGAACAAAGCCAAAAGCGAGTTCCTGGCCAACATCAGTCATGAAATCCGGACACCCATGAACGGCATCTTGGGAATGACCGAACTGGCTCTCGACACCCAGCTCACCCCAGAGCAAAATGAATATCTCAAGGGCATCAAATCTTCCGCCGAGTCCTTGATGGGCTTGATCAACGACGTTCTCGATTTCTCCAAGATCGAAGCAAGAAAAGTCGAGCTTGAGTCAACGGCTTTCTATCTCGAGGATTTCATCTTTGAAACTCTCGCCCCTCTGGCGATCCAGGCGCACCGAAACAGGTTAGACTTGGCAATTGATATAGACCCGAGCGTGGACCCCAAGGTTGTCGGCGATCCAGGACGGCTTCGCCAGATTCTGATCAACCTCGTCGGAAATGCCATCAAGTTCACAGAAAAGGGTGAAATCATCGTCACCGTTGAGGAAGCGGCCAAATCCCAAGAAGAGGTCATTCTGCATTTTGTCATAGCCGATACCGGGATCGGCATTCCCGAAGAGAAACAGAAGGTCATTTTTGACGTCTTTGCTCAGGCCGACAGTTCCATGACACGGAAATATGGCGGCTCCGGTCTAGGTCTGGCCATATCCTCACAATTGGTCGACCTCCTGGGTGGACGCATCTGGGTTGAAAGCGGGGTCAGGAAGGGCAGCCGATTCCACTTCACAGCGCGGTTTGGCCGGCTAAAAAAAGAGGCAGACAAACCGGCCTTGCCAGCCAAGTTGATGGCCGTAAGCCGTCCCCTGCTTTTGGTTGAGGACAATCGGGCTTGCCTTGGCTTTCTCGAAAAACTCACGTCTCACTGGGGCTTTAAAACGACACGAGCGGAAAGTGCCGATGAAACCATCGTCATTCTGGATGATATCAAGGACAAGGAGAAGCGTTTCCCGCTCATCCTTTTGGATGTCAACCTGCCAGGGCACGACAGTTTTTTAATTCTCGACTACATCAAGAACAACCCGAGTGTCGCCAAATCCACGGTTGCGATGATAAGTTCCGCCAACAGCCGGGTCGAGGCTACACCTTGGATGAAGCTGGGTATTCCCGCCTATTTGAACAAACCGATCAAACCATCCGAGCTAAGGAAGGTCCTCTTTGAAGTCCTGGGGATTGCCCCCCAATCCCAGGGTCTGCCTCCGCCGGAATCAAGACCGGCCATGCCGGTCGCGAGACAGACATATAGAATCCTTATCGCCGAGGACAACTTGGTTAACCAGAGGGTGGCCATCTATATGCTCGAGAAGCAGGGCCATCAGGTGACAGGTGTGATGAACGGCACAGAAGCCTTGGAGGCGCTTGAAAAGGGGAACTTTGAGCTGGTCTTGATGGACATCCAGATGCCTCGCATGGACGGGTTTCAAGCCACCCAGCTCATTCGCCAGAAAGAAAAAGGGTCAGGCAAGCATATCCCGATCATCGCTATGACCGCCCACGCGATGAAGGGTGACCGAGAAAGGTGCCTGAAGATGGGGATGGATGACTATATTTCAAAGCCCCTCAATACCAACCAACTGACACAAACAATCGCCCGTGTCATGAACCCAAACCCGTCATCTCCCCTTTCGAACGAGTTGCGAGAAGAAGATAAAGAGCCGGTCCCATGAAAATTCTTATCGCTGAAGACGACCTCATCACCTGTCGAATCCTGGAAAAAAACATTGAAAGCTGGGGCTATGAAGTCGTTTTGGCCCGAAGCGGAGGGCAAGCCTGGCAGGCACTCAAGGATAGCAGTCTGCGACTGGCCATTTTGGACTGGATGATGCCGGGCATGGACGGGATCGAAATCTGCAAGAAAATCCGCCGCCGGAAAAAATATAAATACACGTACATCATCCTTCTCAGCGCTAAGGACCGAAAACAGGATATCATCGCCGGCCTTTCCTCTGGCGCTGACGACTACATGGCCAAGCCAGTCAACTTTCTCGAGCTGCGCGCCCGGCTACAAACGGGCAAGCGCATCATCGATCTTGAAGACAAACTCCTTTACGTCCAAAACCAGCTCAAGGACCTGGCCAGCCGGGACAGCCTGACCAAGCTCTGGAACCGGGTTGAAATCTCGAAGTTTCTTCGAGAAGAGCTGGACCGGACGCAACGAGAAAAGAAACCCCTCGGTGTGATCATGGTGGATGTTGATTATTTTAAGAAAATCAATGATCTTTTTGGCCATAATATCGGCGACCTTGCCCTTCTTCAGGTTGTCTCTCGAATCAAGAGGAAAGTCCGCAGGTCGGATAAAGTGGGGCGCTACGGAGGAGACGAGATCATCGTCATTCTTCCCAACTGCGGCCTCCTTGAAATCAAAAAAATAGCCGAACGCCTTCGCGCTTCAATCGCCCGTCGAGGAGTGAAGACCGGCGAGGAGACGTTTCCCGTAACCATATCAGCCGGTTGCGCATCCAGTGAGAACAGACCCCATGCCTCCGCGGAGAGCCTCATCAAAGCCGCTGACGCCGCCCTCCTCAAGGCGAAAAATCAGGGGCGAAACTGTGTCTTTGTCGATGACGATGTCACCGAAAATACAAGAGAGGTAAAAAATGTCTGATCGTACCAACCCCTGCCAGACTTTTCCCATTGATTATACAGAAGTGCTCGAGAGGATCGGAGGAGACAGAGCCTTTCTCGAAGAACTCCTCAAGATCTATGTGGAGGAGTGTGACAAGAAATTAAAGGTGATAAAAGAAGCAACCGCTCGCCAGGATTTTCCCCTTATTCAACAACTCGGCCACAGCCTCAAAGGCTCATCTGCCAACTTGAGCTTGATTTTTTTGCAGAAGGTTTCATTTTTTCTCGAAATGGCTGGCAAAGAGAAAAACATCGCGCTTGCGAGGAGCGCTCTCGCTGCCCTGGAAAAGGAGTTCGACAACCTGAAAGACTATTTGCGCCAAAATCCGCCTTCCCCCGTAACTCCCTGACGACTCAGACTCTGGAATCGCCGGGAGAACCTAATGAGCCAAAGCCTGCTTAAACGCTTTTAGATATTCTTGCCCCATCTCCTCAAACCCATCTTTGATCCGCATGACTCCAAGGATGTATTTCTGGACACGGGTTACATAAACATGACTAGCATAACGATCTCGGATGTGAAAGACGAGACCAACCTTATCCGGAACTTGATCGCCTTTGGTCAGACTTGCCAGATATTGCTTAAGCATGTTTTCGGCTTCCGCATCGCTTTCTGCCTCGACCAGAAACAGCTCAAACTCCGCCCCTTTGTTCTGGTAGCTAGCCAGATAGCCGTTGTGGAGAAAGCTGAATCCGAGAAAATTTCGCAGGATAAACTTCTCGCTGTTGGCCACAAGCCCTTCTTTAGGAAAATACTTCAGCGCCTCTGGCAGGCCTCCCTTCTCTTTGGCCTGGTTTTCTACCTCTCGGGCAAAAAGTTCTAATCTTTGCCTGGCTTCCTCGCCACAATCGAAGCAAAGAAGCTTAACATACTTGGCGCCGATGACAAAGTTCAGCGTTCCCTCCTCATGATACCCTTGAGCGCCAATGGAGAGGAACCGGCTCTCCGGATACCTCTCAACGCTGTATATCCCAAAAGCGTTCTTGGCTGACCCCAGGTCGTAGATTTCCAGAGTCAAAGAGGCCGGTGAATCGACGAGTTTGTACTGAGCCACCATAAGTTCTCTAAAATCGTAGCTCAGATAGGATTCTGCTGCCCCATCGATGTATTCAAAAAGTGTATCGGGAAAATAGCGCTGAGGAAGCTCAACAAGTTCCCATCCCTCAACCCGCGGCAAAAGGGCCTGAAGGGGGGAGGAACCGGGCTGATCGCTGGAAACGCCAGCCAGAGAAAAAAATAAACAAGCAAGAACCCAGAGGCTGCTGACTCCTTTCTTTTCCATGGTTTCTCTCCTCAACTCAAGACTTTTTCACTTTACATCATCGGCGGTGCGTTTTCAAACTGCCCGTGCTCTCGGGCTTGTTGACAGGCCCCTGAAAGTGGAGTAATTATGGAGGAGAAGTGAGCTCAGCGAAAGTCGTTGTCGTCAGAAGCAAAGTCGCTCTGTCACTGACAAAAGAGCTGGACAAAGCGAGACTCGTCCTGATGATCGAGCGGGGGCTCAATCTGCTCGCCGGAACTCAAGAAATCAAGGAAGCAGTGAGTCAGATTTTTTCGCCGCCCGACAGGGTTGGCATCAAAATCAACACGATCGGCGGCCGAAACATTTCCAGCCGGCCGGAGCTCTCGTTCGGTCTGGCCAACCTCCTCGTCCAAGGTGGCCTTCAAGAGAAAAATATCATCATCTGGGACAGAACGAACAGGGAGCTCCGGGAAGCCGGTTACCGCCTGACGATTGATAAAGCCCAGCTGAAGGTTTTCGGCACCGATACAGAAGGCGTCGGTTACGACACCGACCTTGTCTCTCATCTCAACATCGGCAGCCTTTTCTCCACTATCTTGAACAATTTTATCACGGCGTCGATCAGCCTGGCCATCCTCAAGGACCATGGACTGGCCGGCGTCACGGCCAGCATGAAGAATTACTTTGGGTCAATCCACAACCCAAACAAATACCATGATGCCCACTGCAACCCATTCATCGCCGAACTCTTTGACACCCGGCCCATCAAGAGCAAGCACAAGCTGTCAATTCTTGACGGACTCCGCATCCAGTATCACCGCGGCCCCAGCTTTCATCCGCAATGGGCGGAGAACGGCGGTCTGCTGGTTTTCAGCCGGGATGCCGTGGCTGCGGACTCTGTCGGTTGGTTAATCATCGAAAAACTGAGAGCCCAAAAAGGACTTCCCACCCTTGAGGAAGAGAAAAGAAAACCTCTCTATCTTTTTACGGCCGAAAAAATGGGGCTTGGTATTGCTCATTTCGATAAAATACAAATCCTCGAAGATGAGGTATAATGATAAGGGGCAAGAGCTCATGAGGAGAAGAAATTTCTTCAAGACACTGGCTGGTTCAGGTCTTCTCCTAAGTGCGGGAGCGGGCAGTCCCTTCCGGCGCCTCCTTGCTCGCCAAACCAACGCTCAGCTCTCCAAGGTCGAAGCATGGTACTACAAGAAACATCCCGACCGAGAAATTGAATGCTATCTGTGTCCTCGTGCCTGCAAACTTGGAGACAAAGAACGCGGATACTGCGGGGTCCGGGAGAACATAGGCGGGACATACTACACGCTCGTCTACGGCAAAGCCTGCACGATGAACGTGGACCCCATAGAAAAAAAACCCTTCTTCCACTTTCTGCCGCGGACAAACGCCCTCTCCATCGCCACGGCCGGCTGTAACGTGAACTGCAAATTCTGCCAAAACTGGCAGATCTCTCAGGTCCGGGCCGAACAGGTCCAGCATTTTGACTTTCCTCCGCAGGATGTCGTCGAATCTGCCCTAAAATATGACTGCCCCTCTATTGCTTATACCTACACAGAACCGGTCGTCTTCTATGAATACATGTACGACACCTCTGTCGAAGCTCGAAAAAGGGGCGTAAAGAACTGCGTCGTCACCGGTGGGCACATCAGCCAGGAACCGCTCCTTGAACTGACCAAAGTCGTGGAGGCGATCAAGATTGACCTAAAGGCCTTCTCGGAAGACTTTTATAAGAATTATGTCCGTGGCGAGCTGCAGCCTGTCCTCGATGCGATCAAGGCCGTGCACAAGAGCAAAGTCTGGCTTGAACTGGTCTACCTCGTCATCCCCAGCCTCAACGACAGCCCGCAGGAAATCCGGGCCATGTGCCAATGGATAGGCAGCGAGATCGGACAGGAAATCCCGCTTCATTTCTCCCGTTTTTATCCGATGTATCTCATCAAAAATCTCCCCCCGACCCCTGTATCGACTTTAGAAAAAGCCCACACCATCGCCCGTGAAGAGGGCTTGAAATATGTTTACATAGGCAATGTTCCCGGGCACAAGGCCGAAAGCACCTACTGTCCCCGCTGCCAGAGCCTTATCATCCAGCGCACCGGCTTCGAGATAAAAAAGATTGAGCTTAAAAACGGGAAATGCAAGTTCTGTCAGAACCCCATCCCGGGAATCTGGGCTTGAGGAAATCTCTGCCTCCCTTTTTATTGGGCTTCATTGCCACCTCCTTTCAAATCCTGCTGCTCAGGGAATTCAATGCCCATTTCTACGGGAACGAGCTGACGTTCGGTCTCGTCCTCGCGGCATGGCTGTTCTGGGGAGGGCTTGGGAGCATCTGCGCCTCTCGATATAAGCTTCAGAATAAACATTTTGTGGGCGTTTACACGCTCGTCGTATTTCTGTTTTCTCTTTGCCTTCTTGGGTTGCGATTCTCCAGGTTTGCTCTGGGACTTTTGCCTGGAGAATTGACAGGCCTCTTGCCCGTGATCGGCCTTTCCCTCGGCTTCTGTCTTTTGGTCAGCCTGCCCTTGGGAGCCCTCTTTGTTTTCAACGTCAGATGGGCTGAGGGCCGCCTCGCTGCTGTCTATGTCCTTGAATCGCTCGGGGCAACAGTGGCCGGGCTGGTCGTCTACTTCTTCTTGCTCCCCTTTTTTTCCTCCTGGTTGGCTGCGGCTCTTATCGGGGCAACCAGTCTCCTTCTCATCTTTTTCTTTGTCGGCGATAGAAAAAAGGTCTTTGTCCTGATCGTTGTCCTCCCATTTCTGGCGGCCCTGGCCATCGCTGACCTGCCCAGCCAGACGATTTACTGGAAGCCATTCCGCCTCGTCGCCAGCACGGACAGCCGCTATGGAAGGCTCCAGGCGATTAAGACTGAGGAGCAGGTTTCGCTCTACAGCAACAGCCTTCAAGTCTATTCTTACCCGGATCGTGCAGCGGCCGAAGAATCTGTCCATTTCGCTCTCCTGCAGAACCCGGAAGCAAAAGCTGTCCTGCTCATCGGCGGAGGAGCGGGAGGAGGCTTGACAGAAATCCTCAAGTATCCTTTTGTACAACTGGACTACGTTGAGCTCGATCCTGAGATCATCCGGTTTTCTCGCCGTTTTCTCCCTCCGGAGGAGAGAAAAATTCTGTCCAGCCCCCGGGTTCATCTGTTCTTCCAGGACGGCCGGGCTTTCCTCCAGAAAGCCAAAAAGACATACGACCAGATTATCCTCAACCTTCCCGAACCAACAACAGCTCAGATCAATCGGTTCTACACCCGGGAGTTCTTTCTTCTTGCCAGAAAAAGGCTCGCCCTGAACGGCGTTTTTTCATTTTCTGTGCCTTCGGCGGAGAGCTATATCGGTACAGAGCTCCAGCTTTTTCTTTCCTCCATCTACGCCACCCTTGCCACCGCGTTTCCCGAGGTCAAAATCGTTCCTGGAGCGAGGAATATTTTCCTCGCCTCTGACCGGCCCTTGATTCTCGACCCGGATGAGCTTGCCTTGAGAATCGAGGCTCATGAGCTCGAAACTGCCTTCGTCAGCCCGCCGTTTCTTCCTTCGCGTCTTCACCCTCTCCGCCGTACCTACGTGGAGGAAAAGGTCAAGTCTCCACCTGGAAGAATTAATTCTGACCTTGCCCCCGTCAGTTTTTATTTTCAGGCTACTCTCTGGAGCTCGCAGTTCCCTGGCTTCCAGGCAGAAATCCTCAAGTTTATCTCCCGGTTGCCCGTCTTTTGGCTACTTGGCTTTCCGCTTGTCTTTTTTCTTCTTGTCTCCCTCTCTGTCGCGATAAAAAAGAAGAAGAGTCATTTTTTCTTGGTTCCCCTGGCCGTCATGGGGTTCACAACGATCGTCACCGAAATCATCATCCTTGTCTGGTTCCAGGCTCTTTATGGATACCTTTACGGCGCCATCGCCCTCCTTGTTTCGACGTTCATGTTAGGGCTCTTTTTAGGGGGCTGGACAAGTTCAAGACGCAGACAGGCCCCTTTTCTCCACCTCGTTATTGTTCAGTCCGGGTTTGTCATCCTCCTTTTTCTCATCCGGTTCATCGTCACGATAAAACCCCCTCAGCTCCTGCCCTTTCTTTTCCTCCTCGTTCTCGGCTATTTAGGAGGAGATTTGTTCATCGTCTCGAACCGGCTCTATCTTAAGCAGAAAGCCGATTATGGAATCGGCTACGGACTCGACCTTCTTGGCTCATTCGGCGGAGCCTTGCTCACTTCCGCTCTGCTCATCCCTCTGGCTGGGCTTCCGCTTCTCCTAAAGTATCTTTTGCTGCTGAATTTTCTTTGTTTCCTTTTCCTCCTCCTTCGGCCGCGCGGTTAGAAATTCCAGCCTGGAAGTCCGCTAATTTCCTTGACAGGAAATAGAAATTGTGTTTTACTGAAGGATCATTTTTGGCCTTGGAAAACCTGACAAACGGATATGTCAAGAGCTTCTCTCGTCTGAAAGAGAAAAAAGGATGAGAACCACTGTCTCCAAGAGAAAAATTCGAGACAGGTTTGTCCAAAAAGTCGAGGAACTGAGCGGCCAGAAGCTTTTGGCTTGCTATCAATGCGGCAAGTGCTCAGCCGGCTGCCCGGCCGTCTCCCAGATGGACATCTTGCCCAATCAAGTCATCCGGTTTGCTCAGCTCGGGCTGAAAGAGGACCTTTTAGAATCGAAATCCGTTTGGGTATGCGCTTCCTGTTACACGTGCAATGTGCGCTGTCCCAAGGGAATCAAGATCGCTGAAGTCATGGAAGCCGTCCGCCAAGTTCTGCTCCGCAAAAGATGCGATCATGTCGAAGTCCAGAAGCTTTCGGCGGAAGAAAAGGCTGGGGTTCCGGCCATTGCGCTGATCAGCAATTTTCGGAAGTTCACTTCATAATAATTTATCGATGCTAACAAACGTTTCGGAAATCATAACGACAGGAAATTATAATGAAAATAATGTATTATCCTGGTTGCACGCTGAAGAGCAATGCCAAGAATTTTGAAGATTCAACCTTATGTTCTTTAAAAGAGCTCGGCGTCGAGGTTGAAGAGCTCCGACGTTGGAACTGTTGCGGAACCGTCTATTCGCTGGCGGCGGACGACCTGATCCACCATTTAGCCTCGATCAGGAATCTCATTCGCGTAAAGGAAGCCCAGGCAGATACCGTCATGACCCTGTGCGCCATGTGCTACAACACCCTCAAGAGAGTCAACGAGAGGGTCAAGGCCGACCCCGAAAGCCTGGCCAAAATCCACAAGTTCATGGATGAGGAAAAAATCTCTTACCAGGGAGATGTCAGGGTCCGGCATCTCCTCGAGATTCTCCGGGACGATATCACCTTCGCGGTGGTCGCCACAAAAGTCAGCCGGCCATTGAAAAACCTCAAAGTCGCTAGCTATTACGGATGCCTGCTTGTCCGCCCCAAAGAAATTGGCCTCGATGACCTTGAGAACCCGACTGTTCTAGAAAATTTATTTGTCTCTCTGGGCGCTCACGCTGTTGATTTTCCTTACAAGACGGAATGCTGCGCCGCATACCAGACAGTTGATAAGCCCGATACAGTGGCCGAACGAACGTATCACATCCTCACGTCGGCCAGGGATCGAGGGGCGGAGGTCGTGGCTGTCAGCTGTCCTCTTTGCGCCTTCAACCTGGATCATCGGCAAAAGGAAACGGCCCGGAAGTTTCCAGAATTCAAAAAGATGCCCATCCTCTACTTTACTCAACTCATGGCCCTGGCTTTGGGCTGCGGAGAGAAAGACCTGCGTCTTGATCTTCATTACGTCGATCCAAAGCCTCTTCTCCAAGAAAAAGGCTTCGTCTGAGAGGAAACATGGTCTACTTTGGCGATTTGAAACCAAAAAAGGGTAAAATCCATATCGACAAAGAACGCTGCAAGGGCTGCGGCTTTTGTGTCGAGTACTGCCCCAGGGACGTGCTCGAGCTGTCCGAAGAGTTCAACCGGAAAGGCTATCATCCCCCCCGGATCGTGAAAGAAGAGGAGTGCTGCTACTGCCAGCTTTGCGAAGCCATTTGCCCGGAGTTTTCCCTCTACGTCACTCTCAAGAAAGAGGAGGAAGAAGGTGAAAAAAGTGAAAGCAGACCCTAAAGGAGTTTTGACCGGCGCCCATTACCTCGACGGCGATTTCGCTATCGCGGAAGGCGGTTTAGCTGCAGGGTGCCGCTTCTTCGCGGGTTATCCCATCACGCCATCGACAGAAACGGCAGAAAGATTCGCTGAACGGATTCCTTATGTCGGGGGAGTTTTCATCCAGATGGAGGACGAAATCGCCTCGATCTTGGCACTGATCGGTGCCTCTTGGGCAGGGGTCAAATCGATGACCGTTACCTCCGGACCAGGCTTCTCCCTGATGATGGAAAATATCGGGCTGGCCTGCATGATGGAAGTTCCGCTCGTCATCGCTAATGTCCAGAGAGGCGGGCCGTCTACAGGGCTTCCCACGCTGACCGGTCAAGGCGACATGATGCAAGTCAAGTGGGGCTCGCACGGGGACTACGAAATCATTGCCCTCTCTCCCGATTCACCGCAAGAATGTTTCG
Organism: Clostridiales bacterium; assembly: GCA_029907205.1. GTDB lineage: Bacteria > Acidobacteriota > Aminicenantia > Aminicenantales > UBA8522 > JARYMI01. The sequence continues at coordinate 70,045 of JARYMI010000003.1, read as the reverse complement.
ACTTAACCATCAAGGCCTTTAATCTCTCGGAGATGTACAGAGTTCCAGCGTTTATCATGACCGATGAGTGCGTCGGCCACATGCACGAGAAGGTCGTCATCCCTCCTGCCGAAGAAATAGAGGTCGTTAACAGAAAAATGTACGAGGGGCCGAAGGACAAGTACCTTCCTTATAAACCAGACAAAGACCATGTCCCGTTCATGGTCAAAGCGGGCGATGGATACCGCTTCCATACGACAGGATTGACGCATGACGAAAGAGGGTATCCCGTGATCAACGCCGAATGCCAGGACTGGTGCGTCCGTCATCTCGTCGACAAGATCAGGAAAAACGCCCATAAAATTATTGAATACAAGGAAGACGGGATGGACGGTGCGGAGATTGTTGTCGTATCTTACGGGATAACATCTCGAGTCGCGGTTAAGGCTATCCAAGATGCCAGAAAAGCAGGCATCAAGGTCGGATCTCTCCGGCTGATCACAGTCTGGCCATTCCCTGAGGAGCGGATAAAAGAGCTGGCCAAGAAAATCAAGGCATTTGTGGTCCCGGAAATCAACCTGGGCCAGATCCGCCGGGAAGTCGAGCGATGCGCCTTCGGCCAGGCTCCGGCCATCGGCGTCCCTCACTGTGGTGGGTGGGTCCATAACCCCGATGATATACTGAGAGCCATCAAGGAGGCAGCCAAATGAAGGAAGAAGATCGTCTGGAAGAACGAAACCCGATGGAAGAATTCCTGCGAATGGATAGGATGCCGCACATCTGGTGTCCGGGTTGCGGCCTGGGGACAGTTGTGGCCTCATTTGCTGCGGCTCTGCGCAAAAGCCAGGTTGACCTTAATAAAGTCGCCATCGTTTCGGGAATTGGTTGCACGGGAAGGGTGGCGGGGTACGTTAAACTCGATTCCTTTCACACGACTCATGGCCGACCCGTCCCTTTCGCCACAGGGTTGAAGCTGGCCAATCCTGAGCTTAAGGTTGTGGTCTTCAGCGGCGATGGCGACATTGTGGGCATCGGCGGCAATCACTTTATCCATGCCGCAAGGAGGAACATGGATATTTTGGTGATATGCGTGAACAATTTCAATTACGCCATGACAGGAGGTCAGGTTGCCGCAACAACACCTATCCAGGCAAACCTTTCTACGGCTCCTTACGGCAACTTTGAGTACCCGTTCAACCTTCCTTACCTCGCAGACGCTTGCGGGGCGATATATGTGGCTCGCTGGACATCCCTCCACCTGCGTCGAGTTACCAAATCTATCCAGGAAGCGCTGGCTAAAAAGGGATTTTCTTTTATTGAAGTGATCACTCCTTGCGTAACCCTCTACGCTCGCCGCAACAGGCTGGGGGACGGTCTCAATCTTCTGAAATATTATTACGAGAATTCTGAAATCCAGCACGGAGCAGACACCCGCACTCTGGATATTGATTTCCAAGGAAAAATCATTGTCGGCAAGTTCATCGACAAAGAAAAGCCGACTTTTTTCGAATGCATGAACACCCATCTTAAGAAAGTCCTGGGCGATAAATACAGGCCTTATTATGGAGAATGAGCCATGAGAGAAATCCGTTTTTCAGGCTACGGCGGGCAAGGCGTCATTCGGTGCGGCCTCATCACTGGAAAAGCCTTGTCCCTATTTGACGATAAGTTCGCCACAATGAATCAGAGCATCGGCCCGGAAGCCAGAGGCAGCGCCTGCAGCTCTCAGGTTGTTGTATCCGAAGACCGCGTTCTCTACCCCTACATCACCCGGCCTGAGATCCTCGTGGCCATGTCCCAGGATGCTTACGAGAAGTACGAGCCAGAGCTGAGGGAGGACGGCATCCTCATCATCGATACGGACTTGGTCAGGATGCGTCCGGCCCGCGGAAAGATCAAAGTCTTCGGAATTCCATCAACGCGCTTTGCCGAGGAAATGGGAAACCGTATTTTCGCCAACCTGGTGATGCTTGGGTTCTTCACGGCCGTGACCAAAGTCGTTACGCCCGAGGCGATGAAGAAGGCCCTGCCCGGCCTCGTCCCCTCGAGGTTTCTTGATCTGAACATCCGGGCTTTTGAAAAAGGCTACACGTACGGCCTGGAACAGTTGAGCCAAACAAATATTGGAGTGGCCGAAGAAAAGTCGAAAACCCCGGCTACCAAACCCACTCCTGCCAAAGCTCGAAAGGGTAAGAAATGAAGCGCACAGGAGTCTTCATCTGCCACTGCGGCATCAACATCGCCGGAACGGTGGACGTCAAGAAAGTTGCACAGGAGCTGGCCAAGCATCCGGGAGTCGTCCACGCGGAGGACTATGTTTACATGTGCTCAGACCCCGGCCAGAACTTGATTATCCAGGCCATCAAGGAGAAAAACCTGGATAACGTTGTCGTCGCTTGCTGCTCTCCCACTCTCCACGAGACAACTTTCCGCAACACCTCAAAGGCGGGTGGGTTGAACATCTTTCGCTGTGAAATCGCCAACATTCGCGAGCAGTGCAGCTGGGTCCATAAAGACAAGAGCAGTGCCACGCAAAAGGCCACCAAGATCACCAAAAGTGCAGTGGAAAAAGTCCGGCGCAACGAATCCCTCGAGGCCATCAGCGTGCCCGTGACGCGGAGAGCGCTGGTCGTCGGCGGAGGCATAGCCGGGATTCAGGCCGCTCTAGACCTGGGCAACAGCGGGTTTGAGGTCATTCTCGTGGAGAAGAACCCTTCGATCGGCGGCCACATGATCCAGCTCTCCGAGACCTTTCCCACTCTTGACTGCTCCCAGTGCATCCTGACCCCCAAGATGGTAGAAGTTTCTAAGCATCCTAAGGTCAAGTTGATGACCTACAGCGAAGTCCAGGATGTCTCCGGGTACGTGGGCAATTTCAAGGTCAAAATTTTAAAAAAGCCCACTTATGTCGACCCCGATAAGTGCAACCTCTGTGATGAATGCACCAAGGTCTGTCCGATCGTTGTGCCCAACGAGTTCGAGCTCGGCCTGACAGGAAGGAGAGCTATTTACATCCCCTTCCCTCAGGCTATTCCCGCCTCCTACACGCTCGACATCAAGGCCTGTCCGGGCCTCATGCCTATCGCCTGCGGAAAATGCGCCGACGTCTGCGACGTGAAGGCCATCGATTATGACATGAAGCCTCAGATCATCGAAGAGGAAGTCGGCGCCATCATCCTGGCCACAGGCTATGACCTTTACGACAAGGCGAATATGGCAGAGTACGGCTACGGGAAATACGCCGATGTCCTGGACGGACTTCAGTTCGAACGGCTCTGTTCTGCCTCCGGCCCGACCAAAGGCCAGATCCTCAGGCCTTCCGATCACAAGGAGCCCAAGGAAGTCGTCTTCATCCAGTGTTCGGGCTCGCGCGACCCCGAGAACCATTGCGCCTACTGCTCAAAAATCTGCTGCATGTACACGGCCAAGCACGCCATGCTCTACAAGCACCACGTCCACGACGGCCAGGCATACATCTTTTACATTGACATTCGCTCCGGAGGAAAGGGGTACGAGGAGTTCGTCCAGAGGGCCGTCGAAGAGGATGGCGTCCTCTACCTGCGCGGCAAGGTCTCCAAGGTGTTCGAGGACAAGGGAAAACTCAAGGTTTGGGGCGTTGACACCCTGACCGGAAAACACATCGAAATCACCGCGGACATGGTCGTCCTGGCCCAGGCCATGAGGCCTGCGCAAGGCGCTCAAGAGTTAGCTAAAAAGCTCAAGCTGGCCATGGATAAAGATGGTTTTCTGGCCGAAGCGCATCCCAAGTTAAGACCGGTGGAAAGCGTGACCTCAGGGATGTTCCTGGCCGGAGCCGCTCAAGCGCCCAAAGATATCCCCGAAGCTGTCTCCCAGGCCAGCGGCGCGGCAGCCAAGGCTGTAACGATTCTCTCTCAGGAAAGGCTTTACCACTCGCCGACAGTGGCCAAGGTCCTCAGCAATCTTTGCACAGGATGCGGGATGTGTGTCCAAGTCTGCCCGTATGAAGCAATTGCCCACAAAGACGGAAAGGTCGAGGTTAACGAAGTCCTCTGCGAAGGCTGCGGCACCTGCTCCGCGACCTGCCTGAGGGCGGCCATCCAGGTCAAGAACCTCACCCTGCACCAGGTTCACGAAATGATCAACGCATGTCTCGGAGGCTAATGATGGCGGAGGAATTCGAACCGAAAATTGTCGCCTTCCTGTGCAAGTGGTGTTCATCGGCCGGAAGCGACCTGGCCGGCGTGTCGCGGATGGAATATCCTCCCAATGTCGTCCCGATCCAGGTCATGTGCTCCGGGAGCGTCTCGCCCCTCTATATTTTCTCGGCCTTCAACAAAGGCGCTGACGGCGTGCTCGTCTCGGGCTGTCATCCGGGCGACTGCCACTACATCAAGGGCAATTATTACGCTCGCCGCCGCATTCATCTCGTCAAAAAGCTGCTGGAATTTGTCGGCCTTGAGCCTGAACGATTCCAGATGTCCTGGGTCTCTGCCGCCGAGGGAACAAAATACACCCAAGTGATTAAGGAATTTGTCAACGAGCTGAAACCCCTGGGTCCACAGAACAAATTGAGGAGAAACCCCTAATGGCAAAAATCGAGGACCTCAAGGAAGAAGCAAGAAAGCTCCTCAGGGAAGGAAAGATCAAATACGTCATCGGCTATGCCGCGGGCACGAACGGCTGGATGGCCAGCCCGATTTTTATTAAAAAGCCTGAGGATGTCGAGAAGCTCGTCTGGGACCCGACCTGTGTCCACAACCTCAGCCGCTTCCTAGTCGACGAGAAAAGACGGAAGGAGAGAGAGAAACAACCCGACAAAAGGCCGGTAGGCATTTTTGTCAAAGGCTGCGACAGCCGCGCCATCGTCGTCCTCCTCCAGGAAAAATTCATCGACCGCAATGACGTTTATATCCTTGGAATCTCCTGCGAGAAAGGCGGCGTTGTTGATGAGCACAAACTTGCGCGGAAGCTCGAAGGCAAAAAGCCCAAGAAGATCGAGCTTGGCGACAAAGGCCAGCTCGTCGTCACGACTGCCAACAGGAAAGCCGAGTTTCCGGTCGAAGAATTACTGGCAGAGCGTTGCCTTGAATGCCGGGCCAATTTCCCGGTCATCTCCGATATCATGAGCGGCGAGAAAATAAAAAGGACGGTCGAAAAGCCTTTTGGGTCTGTCGAAAAAATGGAAAGGATGCCAAAAGAAGAAAGATGGCGGTTCTGGAAAGAGCAGCTCGATAAGTGCATCCGCTGCTACGCCTGCCGGTCAGTCTGCCCGATGTGCTACTGCGACGAATGCGTCGTCGACAGCATCAACCTGGCTGTCTCGGCGGACACAACGGCCGAGGAAAAGGCTGACAAAGTGAAGTGGATTCAGAGGTCGGCCGAGTCTTCAGAGAATTTTGTGTACCACTTCGTCCGGGCCATTCATCTGGCCGGCCGCTGCATCGACTGCGGGGAGTGCGAAAGAGCTTGCCCCCTCGACATCCCCGTCAGGTTCCTCAATAAAAAATTGGAGAGGGAAGCGAAGGAACTCTTCGGTTACGAAGTCGGCTTCGACCCTGCTCAACCCTCGCTCGTCTCTTCCTTCAGAGATGATGACCCTGAAGACTTTATCAGGTGAAATGATGGAAAAGATACTCGAGAAAAGGTCACTGCAATCGTGGATGAAGAAGCTTGATTCCTGGACAATCTACGCGCCCCGAAAGGATGGAAGCGAGCGCTGGAATTACGGCATCGCCCAAAACGACTCTGTCGGGCTCAATTTCACGGTCACGACGCTTCCAGCCAAGGCCCTGGTTTTTCCGCAACGAGAAGTCTTCTTAGAGTTCCTAAAAACGGTCGAAGAGAGCCAGGAAACGCTCAAAGTCAACGAGGTTATCCCCGGCAAAAACCCCGTCGTGATCTTCGGCGTCAGGCCTTGTGACGCAAGAGCTGTATCGCTCCTCGATAGGGTCTTCAGCGGGGATTTCGTGGACCCCTATTACTGGGCCCGCCGAAAACAGACCGTTCTCGTCGGGTTGGCCTGCGACACGCCGCCATGGGAGAATTGCTTCTGCCTTTCGACAGAAGGCTCTCCTCATTCTGAGGAAGGGCTCGACGTTCTTCTGACCGACTTGGGCGACAAGTATTTTGTCAAGACGTTGACCGAGAATGGAGAAAAACTCGTCAACTTGGCCAAAGGCCTGTTTAAAGAGCCCCGTCTTGAGGACAAGAAAAAAGCAAAGGCGGTCCACGCCGAGGCCGAGAAGAAGATCGTTCGCAGGGTTAAGCGCGCAAAAAAAGATTTAGCGGCCAAGCTCAAGGGACTGTTCGATTCTCCTCTCTGGGATGACGAGTCAATGAGCTGCATCCGCTGCGGCATCTGCACATATCTTTGCCCCTCGTGCCACTGTTTTGACATCAACGACGAGGTGGACTCGGTTTCCCCTCTCCGGGGCAAAAGAGTCCGGACATGGGATAATTGCCAGTTCCCGGATTTCACGATGCATTCATCCGGACACAATCCACGGCCGGACAAAGCCTCCCGGCTTCGCCAGCGGCTCTTCCATAAATTCCAGTATTTTGTAGAAATCTATGATAAGACCATGTGCACGGGCTGCGGCCGGTGCATTTCTCTTTGCCCGGTCGGGATTGACATCATCAACGTCCTGGACAAGGTAAGCGACCATGGATCATAGCGTTTATATTCCCAAGCTGGCCAAGATCATCCAGGTCAAGGAAGAAGTAGGAGGAGCGAGAGCCATCAAGACCTTTCGGACCGTCTTTGCCAACGGCCAAGGTTTTGACCACCGCTGCGGTCAGTGCGCCATGCTTTCTGTCTTCGGCAAGGGAGAGTCAATGATTTCCATCTCTTCTTCCCCCCTAGTCAAGGACTACCTCCAGTTCAGCATCCTCAAGATGGGCAGGGTGACCACCGCTCTTCACGAGATGGAAGTCGGAGACCTCATCGGAATCCGGGGACCTTACGGCAACGGGTTTCCCATCGATGATTGGAAAGGGAAAAATCTCCTTTTCATCGGCGGCGGCATCGGCCTGGCGCCGATCTGGTCTGTCCTCCAGACGGCCCTGACTCGGAAAGAAGAATACGGAAACCTGACGCTCATCTACGGTGCGAGAACATCGAAAGATATTGTTTTCAAAGAAGAGCTTGCAGACCTCAAGAAAAAGATGACCGTCTTTCTTTCCATCGACGTGGCTGAACCCGACTGGGAGGAGTTTGTCGGGTTTGTTCCCCAGAACGTCTCGGACAAGAAACCCGGCCCGGCCAACACCATCGCCATTACCTGCGGTCCGCCGATCATGATCAAGTTCGTCATCAAAGCCCTCAAAGACCTCTCCTTTGAGGACGAACAGATTTACACGACCGTCGAGAACAAGATGAAATGCGGCATCGGGAAGTGCGGACGGTGCAACATCGGCCTCCACTACGTCTGCAAGGATGGTCCGGTTTATTCCTGGGCAGAGCTCAAGAAACTGCCCCAAGAATATTGAGCCAAGTCCCTTTGAAGGAGATGAATGAGATGATGGCAAAAAAGAAAGTGGCTCTCAAGAAGAAAGCGAGGCCTGAAAAAGCCAAGCCAGAGCCTTCTGAACCTCCCAAGAAAATGACCACCGTGTTCATCATGGGCAAAGCCCACCAGGTTCCGGATGACGCGACGATCATGGGGGCCATCGAATACGCCGGCTATCAGATCAAGCGCGGAGCCGGATGCCGAGAGGGCTTCTGCGGCGCGTGCGCCACGGTCTATAGGATGCCCGGCGATTACAAAATCTACACCGGCCTCGCCTGCACAACGCTCGTCCAGGAGGGAATGTGGTTGTCGCAGCTGCCCGTCATCCCGGCGCAAAAGCCGATCTACGAGATCGAAAAACTCGAGCCGAACGTCACCGCCTTCCAGAAGCTCTATCCGGAGATTTTCCGTTGTGTCGCCTGCAACACGTGCACCAAGGCCTGCCCCCAGAGTCTCGAGGTGATGGATTACATCCAGGCAGCCATCCGAGGAGACATCGAAAAAGTCATGGACCTGTCCTTCGACTGTCTCTGCTGCGGGCTGTGCGCCATCCGCTGCCCAGCCGAGATTGTTCATTACAACGTCGGCCTGCTCGCCAAAAGGCTGTACGGCCGCTATCTCTCTAAGAAGAGCCCCGAGCTCGAAGAAAGGCTCAGAGAAGTCAAGGCCAAGAAGTTCGATAAAGAATATGCCAAGCTGATGAAGATGAAAAAAGATGAGCTCGAAAAACTGTATTACGCCCGCGACACGGAATAAAGGAGAGTGAAATGTATCCCGAATACATGAGAGAATCGTTGACTCTGGTGGAAAAAACCCGTCCGAAAAGGCTTGAGCTTGAAAAATCCGGAAAGCCTGTGTTTCGGCCGATGACCGCCCAAGAACGGGAGGACGTCCTCAACCGGTTTCATCCCGATTACCAGCCTGAGGCTCGCCGGATCATCCGGGTCGGCCCGAACAAGGGCGAATCCATCACCACTGAAGTGGCTGACATGCTCGAATCCCACAGCCGGATCAAACCAGAGCTCATAGACCTCTCCAAGCCCGATTATGAGACGGACATCTTGATCATCGGCGGCGGCGGCGCAGGCTGCGCGGCAGCCATCCTGGCCATGCAAAACGGCGCCAAGAGCATCATTTCGACCAAGCTCCGTCTGGGCGACGCCAACTCGATGATGTCTCAAGGCGGGATGCAGGCTGCTGTCAAACCCCAAGACTCTCCCACGCGTCACTACCTCGACGCCCTTGGCGGGGGACATTTCGATAACAAGCCGGACCTCGTCCGGGCCCTGACCGAGGATGGACCCGAAGTCGTCAAATGGCTGGAAGAGCTGGGCGTCGTTTGGGACAAGAACCCCGACGGCTCAATGTATGTCCTCCACGGCGGCGGAACATCGCGGAAGCGAATGCACTCCTGCCGCGATTACACGGGCGCCGTGATCATGCGGACGCTGATGGATGAAGTCCGCAACCATCCCGACAAAGTCACCATCCTGGAATTCATGCCGACAATCGAGCTCATCCTCGACAGCCGGGGACGCTGCGCCGGGGGCATCCTATACAACATGGAAACGGAAGAATATTTTGCAGTCAAGGCGAAAGCCACGATCATCGCTACCGGAGGTTACGGACGGCTGCACATCCGTGGGTTTGACACGACCAACCACTACGGCGCCACGGGCGACGGACTGGTCATCGCCTACCGCGCCGGCGCCAACCTCCTCTACATGGATTCGGTCCAGTATCACCCCACAGGAGCCGTCTTTCCGGAGCAGATCGCTGGATTCCTGATCACTGAAAAAATCAGAGGCGCCGGCGGACAGCCGATCAACAAATTTGGGGAGCTGTTTGTCTTCCCGCGGGAGCCGCGCGACGTAGAAAGCGCGGCCCTCATCCGCGAATGCCTGGAAAGAAAAAACGGCATCCAGACTCCGAGCGGCCGCTGGGGAGTCTGGCTTGATTCGCCGCTGATCGAGACGATCGAGGGATCAGGCTACTTGGAAAAGAATTTCCCCGCCATGGTCCGGCAGTTTATCCGCTATAACATCGATATCACCAAAGAGCCGATGCTCGTCTATCCATCGCTTCATTACCAGAACGGCGGCATCGAGACCAACGACCGCTGCGAAACGAACATCCCCGGTTTGTATGTCGCCGGCGAGGCGTCGGGCGGTGTGCACGGCCGGAACAGGCTCATGGGAAACTCAGTGCTTGACTACAACGTTTTTGGCCGGCGCGCCGGAAAATACGCCGCCCAGTACGCTAAATCCGTCAGCCTGAGCAAACTGACGGTGGACCACGTCGCTGACTACGAAGACGAACTTAAGAAAGCCAGGATCAAGACCGACAGAGTGGCACCCGTGCTCCTTCCCTTTTACACGCCCGAAGAGGTGCGGAAGCGCCAGCTCACCGCGCACTACGAGGGTACTCTCCGCTGAGCCTGGAGACCAACAAACGGTCGAATGAGCCTTGTCCTGCCCGAAAATTCATATTTTTAACCGCGTTGACCGGCTTGCCCGACCGCAACCTGGCCAACGCTTATCCGGACCTTTTGGTCAAGGTCCGGCTTTGCGGATGTAGCCGACGTATTCCCCGTCGCGCTTTTCGATTCCCAGAAAAACATGGCCCGTTCTCCGGCACCAGGCCGGGAGATCGGATTGGATCCCTTCGTCGGTCGCGATGACCTCGAGGACTTGCCCCGGGGCGAGGCTTCGGATCGCTTCGGCGACTTTGATGATCGGGATGGGGCAAAGAAGCCCGTAACAGTCGAGCGTCTGGTCCTTGTCCACAGCAGGGCTCCTAAATGAAATAGCTCGTCCGCGCCTCGAGGGCCTCGTCAAGATAGGTCGCCGCCCCTGAAAATGCATCCACGCCGTCGATGAAATCCTCTTTCTTAAACCCCATGACGTTGAACGTCGTCGTGCAAGCGGTGAACGTGACTCCGAGGTTTTTCGCCGTCCGTACGAGTTCCGGAATACTTGGAACCCGGGATTTTTTCATCATCACCTTCATCATCGCCGGGCCGAGGCCGAAGAAGTTGAATCTGGAAAGGGGCAGCCGGGAGGCTCCGCCGCGGTTAATAATGTTCATGATTTTCTGCAAAAAGGTCCGTCCGGCGGTAAAGCTCTTCTTGCGGAGGACGTTGAGTCCCCAGAAGGTGAAGAACATGTTCACCGGCAGCCCCATCGAGGCTGCGGTCGTGGCCAGGATGAACGCCGCCAGGACTTTGTCCATGTCGCCCGAAAAGACGATGATATTCATCTTCTTGGTAGGGTCGGCCTCGGTCATGGTCTGGTCTCCTTTAGCAACACCCAGACGACAAAGCGCGTCTGTCTATCGAAAAGCCTCATTTATAAAATGATACTATAAAAGTATCATAATGTCAAGAACAGAACCCCAGGCGTGTGTGAATGAGCCAGGAAGCTGCGGACAAGGCAAGAAAGGCGGGAAATCAGCCGAGCTTCTCCTCCGAGCGCCCCATTGTTGATTTACTTTGGAGAGCCAACTATTTCTTTTAGTGCTGTCTCGGCTACTGAGGCGATCATTACGACACCGCCAGTTTCTTTGGCAATCTTTGAAAAAACATTGTAAATATCACCGGAAAATTCTTTTGGCTCCATATCCCGACCATATCTCACCTTTGTATGCAAGTAAACGAAATGCAGTTTAACTCCCCCATCCTTCAAGGCCTGTGTCACCGTATCCGCGTTCATAACTTCTCTTGAACTCTCCGCTTCTAAAACCTCGTTTATTTCAAGTCTGACATCGGGATTGGCTCTGAGCCTTTCCATGGTCTGTCGGTTGGGGATAACACGAAGTCTTTTCTCGTATAAAATAATAATGTGCTTTTCGCCCTGGGCCTGCTTAAACATCTCGGCCAGATCAAAGAAAAGATTCCCGTCCAATTTGCGAATCGCGAATAAATTTTCCTTGAGTTGACTGTATTGGGTAATCAAACTTTTCACTGGGGTGGGATCCGCGTCGGTTAACATCCGGACCACTGTTTCCATTTGCTGGATAATATCTTTATAGGTAGATGCCTCCATGGAAATATCCCGCCTGAGGACATCTTTGGTCACCTGGATCAGCTTCTCAAGGGGTGTGGTTTCGCGGGTTTTTTGAGAAAAGTTGTAAGACCGCTGCGGGGTAAACAAAATCAAACTGTCCGTGGGCTTGAGCACCTCCTTCAAAAAATACTCTGCTGCATCTCCTAACCGGGCATCGTATTCCAGCGCATGGAACATCAAGACATAATTTTTCGAAGGGATTTCCTCTGTCCGCGCAAAAACATTGCCGCCAAAGGAACATATACCTAAAACGGACAATATCATCAGCCCATAGACAGAAAAATTTTTCATTTCGCCTAAAACCAGATTATGAGCAAATGTGCCCTTTGTCAAGTTATCTTAGACTCAATAAAGGAATAAGCATTCGATTTTATATTTTAACTAAGCTATCCCGTCCTGGGTGACGTAAACGCTGATATCTGCCGCGACTAAAACTTTTGACATTTGGGCGCTTCTGAGATATAAAATTTAGGAAGCGTCAGTCAGTGGGCACTCCTGAGAGTCTTTCAAGGAGGCTGAATATGGACGAGAACCAAATCGAAAGAAGGGCCTGTGTTCGTTTCAAAATTCCCGGGGCAACCGTCAGTTGCAAGAAAAAGGCACTCTTCTTCGCCAAGCCCGGGTACATTGAAGAATTCTGTCCCATCCTCGATATCAGCCGCGGCGGAGTCCGCTTCCTCACCCAGAATCCTTTAAAAGAAAACACCGAAGTCGTTCTGAAAATTTCCGTGCCGGGAGAACGAATCCCCTTCACGATGAAAGGAACCGTAAAATGGACATCTCCAGGTGAAGGGAAAAGCTACCGGTATCAGGTTGGAGTCCAGTTCTATCCTTATGGGGAGAAAAAAGACCAGAACCTCCCCGGAAACCTGGTGAAAATCATCGCCTTAGAACAGAAGTTCATGGAGAAGGCAGACGAGGGCAAAGAGCCATCGGCTTCAGACAAAGACGAATTTCAGATTTGACTGAGATCTGGCCCGGCCAGTTTATTTCTCTCCCTCTGCCATAACCTGTGAGTAGTCGGCTACCTGGAGGAGAAGCCCGCTGATGGCGTGAAGCAGGGCAAGCCGGTTCTGGCGGATTTTCTTGTCTTCTGTCATGACAAGGACCTTTTCGAAGAAGGTCGAAAGGGGCGCCTGCATCTTTAGGATCATGTTCTGGGCTCTGGCGAAATCCCCCGTATCGACGAGCCGCTGGACATTTTCGGCGATGATCGAGAAGGTAGAAAAGAGTTCCCGTTCTTCCTTTTCAGCCAAGAGTTCGGGGGCGACTCTGCAGGAAGGAACTCCCCGGATGATGTTATTGACTCTCTTGGCCATCAGGATGAGGGAAGCGAAAGAAGGGCTCTTCTTGAGGTCATCCAGAGCTTTGAGTCGAAGATAAGAATAAAAAATATTGTCGATCCCGGCCCCGAGTGCGGCGTTGACAAGGTCATACCGGTATCCCTGTGTTTCATAGATATACCGGAGCCGCTGGATAAACAGATTAAGACAGCTGGCAAGGACCTCATCAGGAGGCCTTTCCAGAACCCCTCCGTAAGCCGAAATGGCTTTCTCCAGGAGACGAGAAAAAGATAAGTTCAGTTTTTTGTCTAATATGACCTGGCAGATGCCCGTGGCATTCCGGCGGATTCCAAAAGGGTCACTCGAGCCGGAAGCCTGAATCCCGATCCCCACGACTCCGACAACCGAATCGAGCTTATCGGCCAGAGAGAGGACAGCTCCGGTTAAGGAGTCCGGCGTGCTGTCCTCCAGGCTGACAGGCTTGTAATGCTCGTAAATGGCCCGGACGACGGCTTCCGGATAACCTTCAGCTCTTGCATAGAGCCCGCCGACTTTTCCCTGAAGGGAAGGAAACTCCCTGACCATTTCTGTGAGCAGGTCGGCTTTGCACAGTTCAGCCGCCTGGATCACGTTTTTCTTCAGGCTTTTATCATCGATTTTGTCGCAGACATAGCTTCCGAGCGTTTTCAGCCGGAGAATTTTCTCTCTGTACGTTCCCAATTTTTCCTGGAAAACGACGACGTCCAGCCCGGCCACCCTTTTAGCCAGAGGAATCTTTAAATCCTGTTGCCAGAAAAACCGGGCATCTTCGAGCCTTGCCCGCAGCACCCTTTCGTTGCCCTTGAGGATGAGCGACTTTGGGTCTCCAGGCGTGTCGGCGACGCCCACGAAAAAGGGAAGCTGCCTGCCATCCCTGACCACTGAAAAAAGCTTTTGCCCTTCTCTCAGAGCACCGCTGAGAACCTCCAGCGGAAGCCCGAGGTAGTCTTCAGGAAACTTGCCCACAAAAACATGCGGCCATTCCACATCGTAGCTCAGCTTATCCAACAGCTCCTCGTCAGGGTAGACGTTGCCCTTGAGGCGGAGGAGCTTCTTCCCGCTATTCCGACGGATGAGCTCTTTTCTCTCTGCCGCGTCAATGAGCACTAAGCTCTTCTTGAGCAAAGCTTTGTATTCGCGAAAGGATCGAACCTGAATTTTTTTAGGCTTGTGGAGCTTGTGGCCGGTAGTGAAGTCGGTCGATGTTTTTCCATGCAAAGAAAAGTCGACACGCTTCCCGCCGAAAAGACAGAGGATGTTTTTGACCGGCCGCGAAAACCGGAACGCCCCCTCCCCCCATCTCATCATCTTCGGAAAAGTGAGAGAGCTGATGATCCGTGGAAGAAGGCTGGCCAGGATTTCTTCTGCAGGCTTGCCTGTGACAGTTTTTTTTACCCCAAGGTACTCGCCGCGGGGCGTCGGAATGACTTCGAGCCTGGCCACGTCCACATTCTGAGCCCTGGCAAAGCCTTTGGCTGCTGCCGTTGGCGATCCGTCAGGAGCGAGGCCGACTTTTTTTGGAGGCCCGATGACAACCTCTTCTTTGTCGTCCTGCCGCCGGCCTAAGTCACCCACAACGATGAGGCGGCGGCAGGTGCCAAACGTCTTGAGCGAGATGACAGGAAGACGGGCCGACTCCAATTCCGCCCTTAGATTTTCTTCAAGCTGGGCTTGACCGGCTTGAACGTGAGAGGACGGCATCTCTTCCGTCATGATCTCAAGCAGGAATTCCATTAATGCTTCCCCTCTGAAACCGTGTATTTCTGAGCTATCACGTTGACCAGCGCCCGGATCTCGGCGATCATCTTGACCCTTTCGGTGACGCTAACTGCTCCTCTCGAGTCAAGAATATTGAAGAGATGAGAACACTTGAGACACATGTCGTAAGCGGGCAGGAGAAGCTTCTTTTCAACAAGCGTCCCCGCTTCCTCGCGGGTCAGAGCAAAAGACTTCTGGAGCCTTCCGATATCAGCCTGACTGAAATTGTATTCAGAAAACTCCTTTTCCTCCCTGAAGCGAAGCTCGCGGTAGGTTGTGTCATCAGACCACTTCAGGTCATAGAGGTTGTCCTTTCCTTCAAGGAACATTTCCAGCCGTTCCAGTCCATAAGTGATTTCGACCGGAACCGGAGAAAGGTCTATCCCTCCGGCCTGCTGGAAATAGGTAAACTGGGTGATCTCCAGCCCATCGAGGATGACCTGCCAGCCCACTCCCCAGGCACCAATCGTCGGCGATTCCCAGTCATCCTCATCAAAGCGAAGGTCATGTTCGGACAGGTTGATGCCCAAGGATGCCAAGCTCTTAAGATAAACCTGCTGGATGTTTTCGGGAGAAGGCTTGATGATCACCTGGTACTGAAAATGTTTCTGAACGCGATGGGGGTTTTCGCCATACCGTCCGTCAGTCGGCCGCCGTGAAGGCTGGACGTAGGCAACGCGCCAAGGCCGCCGGTCGAGGACACGAAAAAAAGTATCGGGAGTCATCGTGCCGGCGCCAACCTCGACGTCATAGGTCTGGGCCAGGTAGCATCCCTGGCCGGCCCAGTATTGCTGCAGGCTCAGGATGAGGTTCTGGAGCGACATCGGACTTCCTATTCCTTTATTTTACCCTCCCACCTCAGAATGGGATTCCGGGCAGCTGTCGTTTCATCCAGCCTCCTGACGTAGGAAGTATGAGGAGCTGTTTTGACGACAGCGGGCATCTCGGCTGCTTCCCGGGCGATTTTTTTCATCGCCTCGATGAAGGTGTCCAGGTCCCTTTTGCTCTCTGTTTCCGTCGGCTCGATCATCAAGGCTCCGGGCACAATCAGGGGGAAGGACATCGTCGGCGGATGAACGCCAAAGTCGATCAGCCTCTTGGCTATGTCGATATTCTGAACACCATGTTCTTTCTGGAATTTATCCGAGAAGACGCACTCGTGAAGCGTAGAAGTCGTGTATTTCAAGTGATAGACATTCTCCAAGCTCTTCCGGATGTAGTTAGCGTTGAGGACCGCGACGTCAGCAACTTCCTTCAAACCCTCCGGGCCGAGAGAAAGGACATAGGCTAAAGCTTTGACAATCACCAGAAAATTGCCAAAAAAGCTTCGGACCCGGCCGACGCTCAGCGGAAGGTCAAAGTTCAAGGCATAGCCCTGCTCCGATTTCACGATGACAGGGATCGGCAAATGAGCGGCGAGCTCCTTCTTCACTCCGACCGGGCCAGCCCCAGGGCCGCCCCCTCCGTGGGGCGTGGAAAAAGTCTTATGGAGGTTGAGGTGGATGACGTCAACGCCCATGTCGCCCGGCCTGAATCTTCCGACCAGAGCGTTCAGGTTCGCCCCGTCCATGTAGAGAAGCCCTCCCCTGGCGTGAACGATTTCAGCGATCTTGAGGATATCTGACTCAAAAATGCCGAGCGTGTTCGGGTTGGTGATCATCAGCGCGGCCACCCTTTCAGTCATTGCCCGGTCTAAACTTGCCAGGTCGATTGTCCCTTTTTCGTTCGACTTGATTTCTTCGACGCGGTAGCCGCAGATGTGGGCGCTCGAGGGATTTGTCCCGTGGGCGGAATCGGGGATGAGAACGACCTGGCGCGCGTCTCCCCTCTTTTCCAGAAAGGCTCGAATGATCATCATCCCGACGAGCTCGCCCTGCGCCCCCGCGCTCGGCTGAAGGGTGAAAGCATCCATGCCCGTGATCTCACCGAGCATATCTTCCGTGGTTTTGAGAATCTCCAGGTTGCCCTGAACCAGCTCCTCCGGAGCATAGGGGTGGGAAAAAAGGAAGCTCTCCATCGCAGCCACTTTCTCATTGACTTTGGGGCTGTATTTCATTGTGCACGAGCCAAGCGGATAGAAGGTTGTGTCGACGCAGTAATTGGTCTGTGAAAGTCTGGTAAAATGGCGGACGACTTCGACCTCCGAGACTTCGGGGAATCCCCTGATCTCATCCCTCAGGGGAAGCCCTTTAAGAAGATCTTTATCTTCAGGAACATCGAGCTTCGGCAGAACAAAGGCCCGCTTGCCCCTGGCGCTTATTTCGAAGATCAACGGCTCTCTGATCATCGCAGCACCTCGGCGACAAAGCCCACGAGATGGTCGATTTCTTCTCTGGTATGGACCTCTGTCACACACAAGAGAGCGCAGTCTTTGAGCTCTGGATAAAGCGGTGCCAACCTCAGGCCGCCAAGAATGCCCTTGCTCTTGAGATGCTCGTCGACCCTTTCCCATCCTCCGTCAAACTCGCAGACGAACTCGTTGAAGACCGGTCCGCTGAATTTTTTCCTGACGCCCTTCAGCCCGGAAAGTTTGACCATCGCATAGTTGGCCTTATGGACATTCTGGATGGCCAGCTCGCACAATCCGGCCGGGCCGAGCGTTTCAAGAAAAATCGTGGCTCGCAGAGCGCACCAGGCCTGATTGGTGCAGATGTTAGAAGTCGCCTTCTCCCGGCGAATATGCTGCTCTCTGGTGGAAAGAGTCAACACGAATCCCCTGTTCCCATCAACATCCTTTGTCTGACTGGCAATCCGTCCAGGAAACTGGCGAAGAAAATCCTTCCGGCAAGCCATAAACCCCAAGGTGGGCCCGCCAAAGCTCAAGGGGATGCCGAAAGACTGGCCTTCGCCCGTGACAATATCCGCTCCGCAGGCTCCGGGCGGTTTGAGGAGTCCCAGCGAAGCGGGTTCTGCAACTGCCACCACAAACAGCGCTTGGCTGTTGTGGACAATAGCGCCTATCTTATCGAGATCCTCGATAACGCCCATGAAGTTGGGAGACTGGCAAAGGACGGTGGCCGTCTCAGTATCGATTTTTCGTGTCAGGTCTTCAGGGTCCAATCTTCCGGACTCGGTGAAGGCAACTTCTTCGGCCCGGAGGCCCAGGTTCTTGATGTACGTCCTGATAACTTCCTTGTACTGGGGGTGAACGGTGCGGGCGATCAGGACTTTTGATTTCCCGCTGACCCGATGGGCCATCAGCATAGCTTCGGCCGCGGCAGAGGCGCCGTCGTAGAGCGAGGCGTTGGAGATGTCCATGTCGGTCAACTGACAGATCAACGTCTGATACTCAAAAATGACCTGGAGAGTCCCTTGGCTGGCCTCGGGTTGGTAGGGAGTATAAGGGCTGACAAATTCTCCTCTCGAGCTTAAATAATCAACGACATGGGGAATGACATGCGGGTAAGCGCCTGCCCCGAGAAAAGAGAGCATTCCAGGCGCAGCGTTTTTTCGCCCGATTTTTTCAAAGCTCGAGACGAGCTCAGGCTCAGTCAAAGCAGCGGGGATCTCGAGGCGACGCTTGAGCTGGACCTCGGCCGGAAGGCAGCAGAAGAGATCGTCCAAAGAGTTGATGCCGAGAGTGGCCATCATCTCCTTTTTTTCTTTTTCGCTCAGAGAAACATAGCTCATCGTCTTCTCTCTCAGGCTCAGGTCGTCAGGGCTCGATGCCCTCCAAGAATTTTTCGTAATCAGTCGCCGTCATCAGTTTTTCTGTGTCCGCTTTATCCTTGATTTTAAGACGGATGATCCAGCCTTTGCCGTGAGGGTCCGAGTTGAGCATCTCCGGCGAGTCGTTCAGGTTCTCGTTTACAGCAATGACTCTTCCGGCAACTGGCGAGTAAATATCTGAAACGGCCTTGACAGACTCGACGACACCGATCGTCTGGTGGACATCGAGCTCGGTCCCTACGGGAGGAAGTTCGACATAGACGACATCGCCAAGTTGTTTCTGGGCAAAATCGGTGATCCCGATGATGGCTTCGTCGCCTTCAATCTTCACCCACTCATGATCTTTGGAATAAAAGAAATCCGTTGGATACATATCCATCCTCCTTTCAGGATTCGGCCCCAGCCGCAAGCCCTCGCCCAAGGGTTAGTATTCTACTATATTTCCTTAAAATATGGTAGAAAACGCATCGCTTCCTCAGGCGATTTTATCCGGGCGTTTATAAAAAGGCGTCGGGACAACGACCCCTTTAACCCTCCGGTTCCGTATGCCCACCTCAATCTCCGTCCCCGCTTCAGTATATTCGATAGGCAGATAGGTCAAACCGATACTTTTTTTTA
Organism: Clostridiales bacterium; assembly: GCA_029907205.1. Taxonomy (GTDB): domain Bacteria; phylum Acidobacteriota; class Aminicenantia; order Aminicenantales; family UBA8522; genus JARYMI01. The sequence continues at coordinate 51,145 of JARYMI010000003.1, read as the reverse complement.
AGAAAGGAGAATGAGTCCCCGATGTCACTTCTCCCGTCTTGTTTCCATGAACGAAGACCGGATAATGGGGCCGGGGAATACCTCGCTCGACAACCTCAAACCCGACAATCTTCCTCTTCAGCCCTTCCTCGAGCTGTTTGCTCAGGGCCTCCTTTCCCAGAAAATCACCCTTTTTGAATTTAATGATCCACTTGAGGTCAGCCTCTAAAACTGTCGTCGTCTCATCGATGTCATTTCCGTAGAGCATGAGCTTTGCCTCAAGGCGCAGCGTATCCCGCGCCCCCAGGCCGACCGGCAAAAGGCCGAACTCCTCTCCTCTCTTGATGATTTCGTTCCAGATCACGGCTGGCTCGGGCGAGAGAGTGTAGATTTCAAAACCGTCCTCTCCCGTGTATCCCGTGCGCGAAACCAGGGCCTCAACGCCGGCCACTCTCGCCCAGCTTGCCCAGAAAGGTTTCATAACGCCCAGGTCGATGTCCGTGAGAGGCTGGAGAATTTCCGCTGCCTTTGGCCCCTGCAGGGCCAGTTGGGAGAAACGATCGCTGGCATTGTCCACCTCGACATCGAACGATCCCTTCTGGCTTAGAATCCAGGCATAATCTTTATTCGAGTTGGCGGCGTTGACAACGAGAAGAAACTTGTCTTGCGCCAGGCAGTAGACAAGAAGGTCATCGACGAAAGTCCCTCGCGGAGTCGTCAAAGCTGTGTATTGAACTTGATTGACGGCCAGACGCCCGGCATCGTTGGGAGTCAAGTACTGAACAAAATTGAGTGCATCCTTTCCCTGGATGATGATTTCACCCATGTGGCTGACATCGAAGAGCCCGGCTTTCTGACGGACGGCCAGGTGCTCCTCGATGATGCCCTGGAACTCAACCGGCATTTCCCAGCCGAAAAACTCAATCATGCGGCCGCCGAGCTGCTGATGGCACCCATAAAAGCGCGTTCTCTTCATGGTGGCAAACCTCTTTGCGGAAACTCCTTTTTACCACAGAAAGAGCGGCAGGCGCAAGCACCGCCACAAGCCTGAAAGGATGTTTTCGGGTCTAAAGAAGGATTGGACGAAAGGTGATAATTTAGATAAGATATGACACTAAAATAAGAAAAATCGATGAGGCAAAGTCAAATGAAAATGAAGAAATTTCTTGCGTGTGTATGGGTTTTCTCGCTGCTCATCTTGGCCACAGGATGCAAGAAAACCAGAACCCAGCCCGAGGCTGCCGCTCAGGAATTCAAATGGCAAGTTGACCAGTTTGCCGACCTGAGGATCCTTCGCTACCAGGTCCCCGGGTTTGATAACCTGCCCTTGTCGCAGAAGGAGTTGATCTACTACCTGGGCCAGGCCGCGCTTTGCGGCCGGGACATCATCACCGACCAGAACTATAAGCATAACTTGACCATCCGTCAAACTCTCGACGCTATTGTCGAAGGCTACAAAGGGGACCAGACTGATCCTCAGTGGGAAAAGTTCATGATTTATACAAAAAGAGTTTGGTTCTCAAACGGAATCCATCACCACTACTCGACGGATAAGTTCCTCCCGGAATTTACTCCGGATTACTTCGCAAGGCTGGTCAAAGAATCTGACGGTGTCCAGTTCCCCCTGGTCGAAGGCCAGACTCTTGATGATCTGATTGCCTTTCTCCGGCCCATCCTTTTCGACCCTTCTGTGGACGCCAAGAAGGTTTCTCAAGATTCGACCAAGGATTTGGTCACCAACTCGGCGGTCAATTTTTACGAAGGCGTCACCCAGGCAGAGGTTGAAAACTATTACAAAAGCATCATGGACAAAAATGATCCCACCCCCATCTCCTACGGGCTGAATTCAAAGGTGATAAAAAAAGGCGGCAAGGTAGTCGAGGAAGTGTACTCTGCGAACGGGCTTTTCAAGCCGGCGATCGAAAGGATCGTGTTCTGGCTTGAAAAAGCGGCGGGGGTCGCTGAGAGCGACCTGCAAAAACGAGTGATTGAAAAGCTCATCGAGTACTACCAGACCGGTGACCTGGAAAAATTCAACGAATACAACATCCTCTGGGTCAGGGATGTGAATTCCAGAGTCGATTTTATCAACGGCTTTATCGAGGTGTACAGCGACCCCATGGGGATGAAAGGGAGCTGGGAGTCAATCGTCAACTTCAAAGACCTCGAGGCCACAAAAAGGATGGAAACGATCGCGGCCAACGCCCAGTGGTTCGAGGATCATTCTCCGACCGACCCGCGTTTCAAGCGCAAGGAAGTCAAAGGAGTCACAGGCAAGGTGATCACGGCGGCGATGCTCGGGGGGGACGCTTATCCTTCTACTCCGATCGGCATCAATCTTCCGAATGCCAACTGGATCAGGAGGACCCACGGCTCAAAATCGGTCACCCTTGAAAACATCACCTACGCCTACGACCAGGCCTCGCTGGGTTCAGGCTTTAATGAAGAGTTCTCTTATTCCCAGGAAGAAGTTGACCGGGCAAAAAAATACGGCTCGTTGGCTGGAAACATCCATACAGACCTCCATGAGGTCCTGGGGCACGCATCCGGTCAACTTCTGCCCGGGGTGAGCTCTGAAATGCTCAGAAACTATCACTCGCCGATCGAGGAAGCAAGGGCCGATCTTTTTGCTCTCTATTATTTGATGGACGACAAGATGGTTGGGCTCCGCCTGTTCCCAACTCTGGAGGCGGCCAAGGCCGATTATGACAGGAACATCCGGAACGGACTGATGACCCAGCTTACCCGGATTCAGCCCGGAAAGACCATCGAACAGGCCCACATGCGCGCCCGTGCCCTCATCGCTCATTGGGTCTACGAGAAAGGGCAGCCGGAGAATGTTATTGCCAAGAAAATCAAGGACGGAAAGACCTACTTTGTGATTAACGATTACCAGAAACTCCGCCGGCTGTTCGGGGAGTTGCTGGCCGAGGTCCAGCGCATCACCAGCGAGGGCGACTACGAGGCGGCCCGTGATCTTGTCGAAGCCTACGGAGTTCAGGTCGACCGCGAGCTCCATCAAGAGGTTCTCGACCGTTACTCAAAGCTGAACCTGGCCCCTTACAGCGGGTTCATCAACCCGGATTACACTCCCGTTATCGAAAACGGCCGAATCATCGACGTGAAGATTTCCTGCCCCGATGACTACGTCAAGCAAATGCTCCGCTACGGCAAAGAGTATTCCTTTTTGAAATAAAACACCAAACAAAGTTCGTCCGCCATCAATTCGTCAACCTGCTGCCCTTGTCCCGAACGGCTGTTTTGCTATAATATGAAACCTCTCATGGTCAGGCTGAAGACTCGACTCAAGAAAGAACTCCTGAGCAGGTTAGGGGACGCTTTTCCTCTGCCCGTATCCGAAATCGAGGTTGCCTATCCTCCCCAACAGAGCCTCGGCGACCTGAGCTTCACGTTCCCCTTCAAGCTGGCCAAATTGCGCCAGACTAATCCCCGCCAGGTCGCTCAGGAATTCCTTCCCTATTTTTCGGGACTCGGCGGAGTCGAGAGGGCGGAGGTAGCCGGACCAGGCTACATCAACCTCTATCTCGACCGAAAAGCCTTCTTTCGCCAGCAACTCGAATCGCTCGACACACCCTCCCTTCAGCCTGAAGAGGAAAAAATCATCATCGAACACACGAACATCAACCCGAATAAAGCCGCCCACATCGGGCACTTGAGGAACGCTTGTCTCGGTGATACTTTAGGCCGCTGTCTCAAGTACAAGGGCGAGCAGGTCGAAATCCAGAATTACATCGATGACACCGGCGTCCAGGTTGTTGACGTCGTTTTTGGGCTCATGGAACTGGAAAAAAAGACCTTGACTGATTTAGAAAATATAAAAGATAAACTTGATTATTACTTCTGGGATCTCTACGCACGGACATCGGCGTATCTGGCCAGCCATCCTGAAGCGGAGGTGAGAAAAGCTGAGATTCTCAAGAAAATCGAACATGGACAGGACCCGGAAGCCGCCTTGGGGTTTGCCATCTCCCGTCGTATCCTCAGAGCCCATCTTCAGACAATGAAGAGGATCGACGTAACATACGACCTTCTTCCGTGCGAGAGCAGCATCCTGGGACTCAAATTCTGGGAAAAAGCTTTTGCGCTCTTAAAAGACCGAGGGGCTATTTCTGTGGCTGACAAAGGTCCCAACGCTGGATGCTGGGTCATGCGACTGGAGGAGGAAGAGGACAAAGAAAAAGTCATCGTCCGCTCGGACGGGACCGTGACCTATGTCGGCAAAGACATTGCCTACCAGCTCTGGAAATTTGGTTTGCTGGGAAAAGATTTCTTCTATCAGCCCTTCATCGAAGAAGACGGCCGGACGATCTGGATAACAACGACATCTCCTAAAAAGGTTCCTGTCTCCTTCGGCCGGGCCACCAAAGTTTACAACGTCATCGACTCTCGGCAGGCGTATCTTCAAAAAATAGTCGTCCAGGGCCTGAAGTCTCTTGACTACTTCGAGCAGGCTGCCAAATCAATCCACTTTTCTTACGAAATGGTCGCGCTCTCGCCCAAGAGCCTGAAGGAGCTTGCTTACGAGGTTTCCGACGAAGAAAAAGACAAGAGTTTTCTCGAGGTCTCTGGCCGAAAAGGGCTGGGGGTGAAAGCAGACGACCTTCTGGACAGGCTGGAAGAGAAAGCCCTGGCCGAGGTCGAAACAAGGAACCCTGACCTTCCAGCCGAGGCCAAACTCGCCATCGCGCGCCAGATTGCTTGCGGCGCTCTGCGCTATTTCATGCTCAAGTTCGCCCGCAATTCGCTGATTGTCTTCGATTTCGAGGAGGCCCTGAACTTTGAGGGTGAAACAGGACCCTATCTTCAGTACAGCGCCGTCCGGCTGAACAGCATCTTCCGCAAGCTCGAAGACAAGGCCGGCTTCGGCCCGAGAGAGCTGGAGTTTCTCCTGTCTGAGAAGAACATGCTGCTGGAAGCGCTGCCGGAAGCTGAGAAGAGAGACTTTTGGGACCTTGTTTTTTACGCCTCTCAGTTTGAAGAGAGTGTTCTCCACAGCATCCTCTCGCTCGAGTTCTCCCATCTGGCCAAGTTCGCCTTCAACCTCTGCCAAAAAATGAACGCTTATTATCACCTCTATTCTATCTTGGGAGAGGAAAATAGAGACCGGAAAGAGATGAGAATACGGACAATTTTCTATGTCCGGGAAATTCTCAAAAAAACGCTTTTTCTCATGGGCATCCCACTGCCCGAAAAAATGTAATGAAGAAGGTAGAAACGGCTTAGCAAAAATCGCCGTTATCAAATAAAACTAAAAAAACGTGAAAGGAGGCTCGCATGATTGAAGTTGAACACCTGACCAAAAAATACGGCGACCTCGTGGCGGTCAGGGACTTGAGCTTCAAAGTGGATAAGGGCATGATCTGGGGCCTTCTCGGCCCCAACGCTGCCGGAAAAACCACGACCATGCGCATCCTGACCGGGTATCTGCCGGCCACTGAGGGCAAAGCCACGGTCTGCGGGTTCGATGTCTTCGACCAGCCTAACGAAGTCAAAAGGATTATCGGTTATCTTCCCGAAACCGTCCCGCTCTATCCTGAGATGACCGTCTCCGACTACCTGGATTTTGTCGCCGCCATCAAAAAGGTCCCGTCAGCCAGGAGAAAAAAGGCTTTTGACCTGGCCGTGGAAACAAGCGGGCTCGAGAAAGTCAGAAAAAGGCTGATCAAGAATATCTCCCGCGGTTACAAGCAGAGGGTAGGAATCGCCCAGGCGCTCATCCACAACCCTGATGTCCTGATCCTGGATGAACCGACCATCGGCCTCGACCCAGCCCAAATCATCGAGATCCGTCAGCTCATCAAATCCCTCAAAGGCGAACGCACGATCATCCTTTCTACGCACATCCTGGCCGAAGTGACCCAGACCTGCGATGGAGTCGTCATCATCAACGAGGGGAAGCTGATGGCCTCGGGCTCTCTGGAAGAGCTCTCTGCTTCCATCCGAAAAAAAGAGGGCGTGACGATCAGACTTCGCCGGGCGGGGGATGAAGCCGCATCCATCCTTCGGGAAATTCCGGGAGTGGAGAAGGTTTCCCGCCAGAATGGAGAATTCGCCGTCGAGTGGAGTCAAGGAAAGGATTTGCGAGAGGCCATCGCCAAGTTGGCTGTGGAGAAGGATTGGGGCCTTTTGGAAATGAGGCCTGTGGCTATGAACATCGAAGATCTCTATCTTCGCGTCGTCTCTGGAGGAATCGAGACATGAAAAACATCTGGTACGTAGCCAAGAAAGAAATCAAGACGTATTTCACCTCTCCGATTGCCTATGTCGTCATTGCCGTCTTTCTCGTGCTTGTCGGCTTCTTCTTTTACAGCGCCATTTGGTGGTTCAACTCCCAGTCCATCCAGATGTCCCAGAACCCGTACTACTACCAGCAGGCCAACATCAACCAGATGGTCTACGCGCCTCTCTTCCACAACATGAGCATCATCCTCCTGCTCGTGATTCCGCTTCTTACCATGCGCCTTTTCTCAGAAGAAAAGAAAATCGGCACCGACGAGCTTCTCTATACGTCGCCCATCAGTGTCGGCCAGATCATTTTGGGCAAGTACCTGGCAGCGCTCGTGGTCCTGGCGTCCATGCTCCTCCTAACGGGCCTTCTTTCCGTCTTCACGTTCGCTTTCGGCAATCCAGAGCTACCCCAGATCTTGAACGGCTACCTGGGGCTGTTTCTGATGGGCGCAGCTTTTATCGGAGTGGGCATCTTTTTTTCTTCCCTGACCGAAAACCAGATCGTTTCGGCCGTCTTGACGTTCGGCGCTCTGCTTCTTTTCTGGATCCTCAACTGGGCTTCCTACTCGGCCTCGGGCATGTGGAAGGGAGTCCTCGATTATCTTTCCTTTTTCCAGCATTTTGACGACCTTACCCGCGGCATCTTAGACACGAGCGACCTTGTCTACTACCTCAGCTTTGCCTTTTTCGGGCTTTTCCTAACCCACTCCGTGCTCCAGTCGAGACGATGGAGGTGAGAGATGGACACGATCAAGAAGAATTTAAATTATATCGGTTTAGCGCTTATTGTTGCCTCCTTGATGGCCTTGAGAATTTGGCCTTATAAGAAAACGCCTGCCCTGGCAGCCGCTCTGCTGGGGGTCGTGGCTCTTGTCGTTTATATCGCCCTCAACCTCTCCTCGCTCAAGCGGAGCGTCAGCCGGAAATCCTTCCTTTATTCGAGCAACCTTCTCCTTGTCGTCGTCCTGGTGCTCGCCATCCTTGTCCTGGTGAACTACTTCTTTTCCCGGCATCACCACCGGTTCGACTTCACGGAATCCAAGCTCCACAGCCTCTCTGACCAGTCGGTCAAGGTCGTCAAGAACCTGAAAAACGACGTCCTGGCCAAATGCTTCTTCCGGGAAGGAAACTACAGCCGTGGCAAGATGGAAAACCTGCTCAAGAATTACGCTTATCATTCCAAGAAAGTCAAGTACGAGTTCATCGACCCGGACAAGAATCCAGGGCTGGTCAAACGGTATGAAATCACCCAGGACGGGACGACGATCTTAGAGTGCGGAGACAAGGAAAATCGCATCACCACAGCGGACGAAGAAGATATCACTAACGCGATCATCAAGGTAACGAGGGAAAAGAAAAAGGTTATCTATTTCCTTGAGGGCCACGGCGAAGGGAGCATCGAGGCCAGCGATGACAGAGGCTATTTGACGGCCAAGCAGGAGCTCGAAAAACTGGGCTATGAAATCAAAAAACTGACCTTGGCGCTCTCCGAGACCTTTCCCGAAGACTGCGCCCTGCTCGTTGTCCCGGGCCCTGAAAAAGACCTTCTCCCCAATGAGCTTGAGACAATCAAGAGCTATCTCGAAAAAGGGGGCCGGGTTTTCTTCTTGATTGACCCGGAAACAGCGCCCGGCCTCCCCGCTTTCTTGGGCCCATTCGGCATCGCGCTCGAAAACGACGTCGTCGTCGATACAATGTCCCGCCTCTTTGGCGGCGATTATTTCATGCCCCTGGTCTCAGAGTACGAATACCATGCCATCACGACGAACTTCCGCTACGCCACTTTTTTTCCCTATGCCAGGTCCGTCGAAATCGCCGCAGAGAAACCCGATCGAGTGACAGCGACAGTGCTGGGCAAAACAAGCCCAAATTCCTGGTCGGAGCGCCAGCTCGCCGAGCAGCGGGTGACTTTTGACAAAGACAAGGACAAGCAAGGGCCTATCTCTTTAGCCGTGGTCGCCACGATTAAACCAGAAGAAAAAGCTGGGGAGAAAACAGAGGAAACCACCGATACCGCCGAACCGCAGGAGAAGGCCAAGGCCGAAGAACCCAATGAACAGGAGTCAAAGAAGGAAGGACGGCTGGCTGTATTTGGTGATTCCGACTTTGTGTCCAACCGCTACTACAACCTCTCCGGAAACGGGAACTTCTTCCTCAACACCGTCAACTGGCTGACTGAAGAAGCTGACCTGATCTCGATCCAGCCAAAGACATCCTCGCCGCGGACAATCCAGCTCACGCCTTCCCAGGGAAGGATGATTTTCTTTGTCTCCGTCCTTATCCTTCCCCTGCTTGTCCTCATCACAGGAATTTCAGTCTGGCTGAGGAGGCGGTCGCTATGAAATTCAGGACAACCCTCATCCTCATGGCTGCCTTCCTGGCTCTCTTAGCTGCCGTCCTGCTTTTCGAATCTCGGAGCAGAGGAAAAAAGGCGAGCGAGGAAAAGCTCGTCGACCTCTCCTCAGACGACATCCAGAAAATCAGCTTGAAGAAAGAGGACGAAACAATCGTCTTCAAAAAAGACGACAAGGGAGACTGGTTTATTGTCGAGCCACTGGAAGCTAAAGCAGACACGTATGAAGTCAATCGTTTAGCCCAGGATTTCTCAAGCCTCAGGATCGACAGAGTGATCGAGCCGGAAGGCGGAGACCCGGCCAAATACGAAATCCCGAAAAAAGAGCTGACCCTGTGGGTCAAGGATAAGGAACAACCGGTCAAGCTTTTTATCGGCATGGAGAATCCGCTCGACAAAACCCTTTTCGCCAAAAAAGAAGATGACCCGAGGATCGTCCTGCTCGCCAGCTATCTCAAGAGCGGCCTCGACAAGACAGTTTTTGACTTTCGCCAGAAGGACGTCTTCACGTTCGAGACTCAAGAGGTGAAAAACATCAAGCTTCGCGCTAAAGATATCTCCTGGGAAGCTCAAAAAAAAGAAGAAGACTGGTTTTTCCTCAAGCCGGTTTCTGCCCTGGCCAGAAAGACCCGCGTCGAGGACGTGTTGCGCGCGCTCTCAAGCCTCAGGGCCAAGGGATTCGTTTCCGAGCAGAAACAGGAAGCCGACCTTGAGAAGCACGGGCTAAAGGAACCGGAATACACAGTTATTCTATCTTTCCCATCGGAAAACAAGGAAATGACATTCAGTTTGCATAAAGAGGGGGATAAGGTCTATGCCACGACTTCCTTGTCTCCAAAGATTATCGAAGCTGAAAGCCATGTCCTTACTGATATTGAAAAAAAGGTCGAAGACTTGAGGGAAAAACAGGTTGTCGCGTTCAACACCTGGGAAGCTGCAAAGGTTGACGTCAAGAAGGCCGACGTAGCGCTTGTCGTCGTCAAAGGGAAAGATGACAAATGGTTTTTCGAAAGCCCGGACAAAGGGGAAGCCGACCGGTCCAAAGTCGAGACGTTCATCCGCAAAATCGAGGGCCTGGAAGCCTCGGAGTTCATCGACTTGCCGGCCGGCCTTGAAGAGTACGGACTTGCTCCCCCACAAGGAGAGGTCACAATCTGGACAAAGCGCGACGAGACGGAAAAACACGTTCAGGTTCTCGTCGGCCGGCAGGACGAAGAAAAAAAGCAGGTAGTCGTTAAAAACCCACGACTGGATTATCTTTTCCGCGTCGATTCTTCTTTCCTGAACGAAATACCCGCGAAGGCGGAGGACTGGAAGCCGGCACCGCCTGAAGACAAAAAAGAAGATAAGAAAAAGGAAGAGAAAAAATAAAAAAAAGAGAGCAACGCCTTGCCGATGAAATCATCCGCTGGTACAGGCGCAATCGAAGGCCGCTTCCTTGGAGGCAGACGAAAGACCCCTACCGGATCTGGGTCTCTGAAGTCATGCTCCAGCAGACCACAGTCCAGACCATCCTTCCCCGCTATCAACAATGGCTGAAGGCTTTTCCCGATATCCAGACGCTTGCCCGCGCTCCCCTGCAGAAAGTCCTCAAGGCCTGGCAGGGGCTGGGGTATTACGAGCGGGCCAGGAACATGCGTCTTGCCGCCCGCATGGTCTGTGATAGGTTTAACGGAAGCCTCCCTGTCCGGTACAAAGACTTGATCAGCCTCCCCGGGTTTGGCCCATACACGACCGCCGCTGTCCTGAGCATAGCCTTCGGCCAGTCTTATCCCGTTCTTGACGCCAATGTCAGGCGCGTCCTCATGCGGTTGGCCGGGACAAAGAGCAAGGAGAACCAGACGCCTGACAAGTCCCTGCTTTCCTTCCTTTCAACTTTTTTTCCGCGCCAAAAGGCTGGGGAATTTAACCAGGCCATGATGGAGCTTGGCGCGCTTGTCTGCAAGCCGCGAAATCCCTTCTGCCCTGGCTGCCCTGTCCAGGATTTCTGCCTGGCTTTTAAAAAAGGCGAACAGGAGCTCATCCCGGCTCCGAGGGCTCGACGGTCTGAGCGGATCGAAACGGTCGTGGCCATCATCAAGGAGGATGGGAAATACCTCATCCAGAGGCGGCCCGCCGAAGGACTTCTGGCCGGATTATGGGAATTCCCGGGAGGAAAAAGAAAACCCGGCGAGACACTCGAGGAAGCATTGCGGCGGGAAATCAGGGAAGAGTTAGGCTCTGAGATCAAGATAGAAAAACTCCTTCTCAAGGTCAACCACGCATACACCAGGTTCCAGGTGATACTTCATGCATACGAGTGCCGCTTGAAGAACCGCCCACAGCCTGGAAAAAGGCCTCTCCGCTGGGTCCCTCTCCGGTCCCTCAGAAACTATCCTTTTCCCTCAGGAAACGCTAAAATCATCAATTATTTAGAGGGAGTATCACAAACAAAATAGGGACGATGATATTAGACTGTTGGTGCCAGGCCGCCCCCGGTCCCCGCGCCCCGGGGAACCAGTCCCGTCGGTTCCCCCCGTCGGAGAACCCGACGGGTCCCCCCTCCGCTACGGGGGCTTTTGGGGCGGCCTGGCACCACCCACATTTCTTATCAATCTCCTATAGAGTCTGTACGAGAAGAAAGGCAAGGGGTAAGCCCGAGGCGCGGCGCGAGTGAGCAAGGCCCGTGGACATTAGTTATGAATTTGTCAACTACGGGGAAGACCTCTCTCCCCAACCTGATACGATCGTCCTTGACGTCGGCATGAAAACAGTCCCGGGTGTTATAGACCACCACCATCCCGAAGCTGAGCCCGAGTGCACAGCTTCGCTAATCGTCAAATACCCTCTTCTCGTCCTCAACCACTTAAGAAGCGATCGTGGGAAAGAGACTCTCCAAGGCTCTTCAAGCCTCAGGGTCGTGACGCACCGCCTGCCAGATTTTGATGCCCTTTCCTCCATCTTTCTGGCACTAAAACTCCTCGAGCTCGGAAAAGTGGACGCATCGATGGAAAAAATTGCCGGCTATGCCAAGATGGTGGACTCGGCTTCCCTGCCCCGGGACATCGACCTTACCGCTACTCCTTATTCCATCCTGCGAGCCCTTTTTTCGGGAGCCAAAAAAGAGGAGGCGGAGATAAACAAAGAGCGCGTCGCTGAAGGCCTGAAATTCATGAGGTTCCTGTACGCCAAGGCGGAAGAAGGTTATGACATTTTGGAGAACCGGAGACTTTTCGCCGGCATTGACCGCTACGAAAAAGCCATGAGAAAGATAGAAGACGACTATTTTCACTACCTGGACGATTTCCGGAAAGGACAGAAAGTTAGCCTGGATCTTCCGCTGGCCGCCGGCCAAGGAAGAAAGAAAGTGGACGGGCTCATCGTCCGCAACCCCTCGAGTTTTTTGCTCAAGGAGTGGGCACGACGCGATGTCGGGCATGCTCCCCTCGCTGGGGGATTTTCATTCCTGATGACGAATTTCGGCAACCGCCGGTACATCCTGGGCGTTGACCCGGCCCAAGGCATCTACCTGAAGGGCCTGGGCGGTCTTCTTAATCATAGGGAAGAAGAAAAAAGGGCTGGCGTGGGAACGGCCTTCCCTTTTCGCTGGTACGAGGGCAACTGTCCCTTCTTCAATTACCGGATTATCGACTCTCCCCAGGACGGCACCCTCCTCAGCCATGAGGAGATTGTCGAGATTGTGCTCGACTTCAGCAAGTCATCGAATCCTCGTGCCTGAAGCCAAGTTCTCATTATTTGCGTTTTATCCTTTATGTTATAATAGACCGACAAGGGACTGAAAAAACTCCACTAACAAGAAGGAAGAGAAATATGTTAAAGAAAAGAAAGCTTTTTCTGTATTCCCTGACCCTCCACATCGCCGCCGCCTCTGCTTTTGCCATGAGCCAGGTCAATCTCCTGACCAAGGCCGCTGTCGGCGATTGGGCAGAGTATTCGGTAACCAGAGAAAACAAGACAATTCCCCTGATGAGTTTCAAAGATCGGAAGCACTGGAGAGCCATCAGCGTGGTGGACGAAAGCGGCGTCCGGATGGATGAATATCTCATGTTTGGAGGCCAGCGGAGCACGGGCTTGGGCCGAATCGTCTCATTCAGCAAGCCTTTCGAGCCAATTTCTGGGCTGGCCGAAGCAGCCACGGTGACAATCGTCTCTGAGAGCGCCGAGACTCTAACGCTGGCGGGCAAGAGCTATGCCTGCACCAAGATCCAGCGCAAAATCAACCAGCCCGTCAACGATGAGAAGTTCCAAACCAAGTGGGTCGGAACGTCGACGATCTGGATTTGTCCTGATGTCCCAGTGGGAGGACTGGTCAAGATGGAAAATACTTACGAGGAACAATTGAACTCCTCCATAGAGGCAAACAAGATCGTCGAGACCTGGGTGCTCACAAACTTCGGGTTTAAAAACTGGAAAGAATGATCCAATTCATGGGTGATGGATGCGTCGGATTCTGAGGTTCCTCCCGAAATAAAGGCAGGAGACGCCGCGCCGAGTGTCCGGGATAAAAGACGGCTGGCGAATATGGCGATCTACCGATGACACGAGGCCGTGCGAGCACCCATCCTCGAGAACTTCTTGAGATAACAAGGAATGGCCCTCTCTTTTGGCTGCTACGAGGGCAAGTGCCGCTTCTTCCACTACTGAATATCGACTCCCCTCAGAATAGAACGCTGCTCAGCGACGAAGAAATCATGAAAAATCTGGCCGATCTCAGCAGAGGTTTGAACGAGGCCGGTGGATGACAAGGACTTCCACTCCTCCTCTGGCGGGCAAGATCACGGCGCTTGCCGCAACTTCTGCGTAGGCTTTGAAATCGGCTGGCGGACCAGAGCCAAAATCGATATCGCGCAGGGGCAGGCGGGTCAGGTTGGTGACAATCAGCCCATGCCGCGGATGTCTGAGATGGACTTCTTCCATTGCCGCTAAACCGCCTTGTCGGCGAAGGCCTTCCAGGGTGCTTAATGAACTGAACACATAGTCAGGCTTGACCCGGCTGACTGAATTCCGGACTAAAAGAGCCAGGTCTCCCAGCGGCGCCTTAAGAAGGGTATCAAAATCGACAGAGGCAGTGGCAAAACACAGAGCGCAGCCAAAGTAATTTTTGGGGAAGCCGTCCAAAACTCTTCGAAAATCAAAGGGACAGGTGACATACGTCACAGGATTTTCAGATTCGGTATGCCTCAGCGGGACAAAAGTCTTCCAGAGGAGCGCCGTGATCGCGTCGTTTTCGGTTAAGGAAACAGCATGCTCGCCTTTGGCCGCCTCGAGATAGAAGGCAATCGATTCATCGGAGATAAGAAGGCGTTCCTCATGGGCTCGGCCAGCCTTCTCCTGACCCCGCCTGCCGCCGTAAAAAAGGCCGCAGTGTTCATAGACGTCCTCTGGCGAAACTGGCTTCGGGCGATAATCGAAACTTGACAGAAGGATGTTCCGCTCCAGAAAAGGCGGGATGATGGGATCGCCCCGGCAGGCCCTGGCCCAACTGGAGAGGAAATGAAAATAGCTGAAACCATCAGCCAGGGCATGGGATACACTCACCGTCAGGACACTTTCTCCGGAAGTCTGGGTCAGAGCTATTTTCGTGAGCGGTTGTCCTTCAACAGACCTGACCGGAGCTATATACCGCTCAATGCTGCTCGATTTTTCAAAGGGTTGGTTCGATTCCCTGACCTCAAAAGTCAGCCCGTCATCGCACACTCGGAACTCGAAGTCATGCTCGGAAATTCTTTTCAATTGGCTGCGCAAGATCGGAAAAGGCACCAGGGTCGCTTCCAGGCTCTTTTTAAGCGCTTGAGGATCAAGCGGTTTTGGGTAATAAAAAGCAAAAGTTATCGGCTGAGAGCCGACGCCCGTAAAAACATAATCCACCGGGGTGAGGGGGAGTGCGTCCATGGCATGTCCTTTTATCTCAGGCAATTCCGAGCTGTTGATGTTTCTTGAGGACCGTCTCCGCCAGCTCATTTACGTATGCTGTCCCCCTTTCAAATGAGGTCGGCCAGGCGTTCAGCGATGTCGTGGACGATCTCGTCAGGGACTCCATCCTGAGCGCGTGACTTCAAGCGAAGGTCAATCTGGTCATTGACATAATCGACCGCGACAAACAATCCTCCTTCTGTCTGGGCGATCTCTGTCGAGAACACATCCAGGCCGCAGACCTCGGCAATCCGGTGTGTTGTTTGATACAAGGGCGTCCACCCGAAGACCTCTTCCTCACCTCGTGTGACAGGCGTGTACACGTGCGTCTTGATATCCCACCAGCAGGGGTAAACCCGGCCGTTACAGTAAAGAACGCGGAACCATGCTGGACGCCCTTTCTTGTCGGCCGGCACGACATGAGCCTGAAGCAAGTAATAGTCATGAGGATTATCCTGTCGGGCAGCCTGAACCTGGTCCAACGAGGTAGCTCCAGTGATGACCCCCTCCCCTCCTCCGCCATGAGCCGGCTTGATCGTGAACTTCTCGCCGAGCGGGGTGAGGTCGAGGAAAGGTGCCAAGCGCGGCTGTTCGTTAAAAGGAGGAAGGATGATGGTATAGGGAGTGTGGATCCCAGCGGTGATGAACTCAAGGTGCATCGAGGCCTTGTTCATGGCGTGAAGGGACCGCTGGTGAGGGTTGATGAACCGGACGTCCCGGTCTTCAGCCCAACGGATAAGAGGCAAGAAATCTGGGTCTGACTCCGATGCCCGGTCGAGAAAGGACCTAAAAGCGATGTCCCCTTTTCCCAAGCTTTCGAGCACCCTTATGAGACTATCTGGAACGACTTCCAGGAAAGTGAGCCCGCGCTCTTTGACCGCACTCTTCAAAATGGCCACAAAATCAGCATCATATTCCCAGTTCCAGGCTAGACAAAAATCGAAATTCATCTCATTCCGTAAGAGGCCTCTTGACCAGGCGGACATCATCGACCCAGACTGTTCCCGGGCCTTCGCAAACGATGTTGAGCTTGACGTTGTCGGGGTTTTCGCCATTCTTCAGGAAAAAGGGGATTTCCTGAGTCGTCCAGCCGACTGTCCCTTTAAGGGGGGAATGGAGGCCTCTCGAGAAAAACTCACCCTTTCCCTCAAAATGGCACAACATCTCGAGATAGACAGGGCCCTCAACTCCTTCTGTCTTCAGCTTGGCCTGATAGACGAGGACGGCGTCTTCGACATCGATATCACCGGTTTCAAAGAGCCTGACAATCGCCGGCTCGGCCACAAAAATCTTCACCGACCCGCGTCCGTCTGTAGAAGCGGTGCGGTCAAGTTCAACGCCGGATTGGGTCAGCAAACCGTCCAGGTTATCGAGCGCAAACGCCATGATCCCAACATCCTTGGGGGAAGGCTTTGCGCAAGAAAACGCGGCCGCCATCAAACCCAGGCACACCAGGAGCGTCCAGCCTGTTGTTTTCATGGACCCTCCTTCCTTGTTTCTTTGACCCCAATCAGCCTCTCAATCTCCTTCTTCAGGCGATGGACCTCTTCGTTTCCTCCAGCCAGGACAAACCCTGAACTCAGGCGTTGCCCTTCGTCTTCCCAAACGATTTTGAGAATGTCCTTTCCGATCATCCACCTTCCTGAATGCCACTTGCCCGTCCTGAAATTGATTGTCCGGCTGAACGGAATGAAGATCGGGGCTTTTTTCCATGAGATTCCTCCTTTTCCCCGCCCCTCCGGGTTCTGTATTTTTGCTCGAGAGAGAGCAGCCATTTCTTTCGCCACAACCCGCCGCCGTAGCCCACCAGGCTGCCGTCGCTGCCGATGACCCTGTGGCAGGGAATGATGATAGCGACAGGATTGACCCGGTTGGCGTTGCCCACTGCCCTCACTGCCTTTCTATTTCCCACAGCCTCCGCAATGTCTTGATAGGAAGCGGTTAGGCCGAAAGGAATATTCAAGAGAGCCTGCCAGACCTGCTTCTGGAAAACCGTCCCTCCAAGGAGCAGTTTGACTGAAAATTTGTGCCTCTTTCCCTTGAAATACTCATCAAGCTGGGTTAAACACTCCCGGACATGCGCTGGAATGGAGGCTGATTGGGGCTCTTTTTTTTGAACAAAACTCAATCGGCTGAGCCCTCGCTCATTTCCTACTATTTCTATAATTCCTATAGGAGAATGGTAGTATGCTTTTCCCTCTGTCTTCCTTGGCTTCTCTGTCCGATCCACGCATTCTCCTTTTTTCTTTCGCTCCCTAGTCATAAGCTCTCCTTTCTTTTCTCTTAGCCCGACCAGAAGCTCTTATCTCATCGATCCTCTCTGGGCATGGGAAGACTGCCCGCTGAGGTTTAATACCGCCAGCTCGTCACGTCCGCGCCAGGCGGCGCCGACTTCTTGATCCGCTCCATAATCTTGGGGATATGCATCTGGTGGTAGCGCAGCCGCGACAGGTAGTTCGGCCGTGTGTGGTCGCCGTTCCAGCAGTGCTCTGCCCTGTCGCCGTAATCGACTTCGCCCTCATAATAAGGATCCTTGGTGCTCTCCAGGAACTCCTCCATCAGGTAAACAGCGTTGTTCAGGTAATAATTGTCCATGTCGCCGCAGTAGATATGGATCTTTCCCCTGAGCTTGGATCCAAGAGTCTTCCAGTCGCGCTCAAGGATGAAACGCAGGTCATAGTTCTCTCGCCAGTAAGCCGCGACTTCAGGGTCGATCTCGCCGGTGAGTTTGTTCCAGATTCGCTTCGGATAACCGTCCTCACCGACCGGAGAGTACACCGCCTCCCAGATATCATATTGATCTCCCGAGCGCGATTTGGTGCCGAGGACAAGCTCTCGGTGGTTGGTTTCCTCGAGCGTGCAGCTCACTTCCCCGAGGTAGTTCCGCCGTCCCGGCCGTGGCGTCCTTTTCCAGCGGCTCTCCGCATAATAGGCGTTCTTGTGCTCGTAGATGTTGACGATCGTGTACGCCCGGAAATCGATCGGGTCCGGGCAGGCCGCCCAGCACCCGTTGTACTCATCGGGGTAAAACACTTGAGCCGCCAGAGCTTCCCAGCCGCCCGTCGAGCCCCCGTAGAGAAACCGGGCCCACCCCTGTCCTATCCCCCGGAATTTCTTTTCGATATAAGGGATGAGCTCGTAGGTAATAGCGTCGCCGTAGGGCCCGAGATTAGCGGAATTCACGGCGTAGGAATCATCATAATAAGGGTTGGCGTGCTGGATTTCGATGATCAAGAAGCGGGGCGTATCCTTGGCAACCCAGTATTTATAAAACTCATATGCCTGTTCCTCGACGATCCTGTTATAGCCTGAAAGCCTGAACCTTTCGCTGTAGTCAGGCTTGAGGTTTGGGTCTGGCGGCGTCTCTCGAAACCCGCCAAAGGTGTAAGGAAAATGCCCGTGGAAGATGATGAGCGGGTAGCGTGCTTCGGGGTGTTCGTCAAACCCCTCAGGCACGAGCACATGGGCACCCAAATACATCGGCCGGCCCCAGAACTCGCTCAAGAGCTTGCTCTCAATCCGCACATGTTTGATGTATTTCGTTTCCGGAGGGTCGGGGATGGGCGGAATCTCCTGGTCGAGTGCAATGGTGATCACGTCGTTCCTGCGCGGGTCGATGGCTATTTTCACCGGCTTGCTGTAGAGGTTTCCCGGCTTGCGGTTCCACTGCTGCCCCTCGTCCCTGTCCATCGGCAGCTTGACCGTGTGGCCATCGCTTCGATGGAATGTCTCGTACCGGTTAAGAAGGCCCTGAACCCAGTACTCGCCGGGAGGAATCTGAGCAATACTTTTGAGCGGATAGCCGAAAACATCGTGATCGAAGACGGCCAGTTCGCCGGGCTTTAGCCCTTCCACATCAACGCCGAAAATTAGCTGCGTATTCGGGCCATCATTGATCTGGAACCTCGGCTCATTCGACCCGTCAGCAGAAATCATGAGCAGCATCCGGCCATCAAGCGCTGCAGCGGACCTCTCTGCAGGAAAGCTCAAGCTGAAGCGCAGCCCGCAGCTTCCCTTCTCCCCGTCGCCATGTCGCTCGCTGACAATCCCGATCGAGCCGATGAAAAACAACGGAATCAACAGCCAGGCCATCCTCCTGCTCCGGAATTCCATTGTTCTTTCCTCCTTCAGAATTTCATTCTATTTAAATAAAACCTGCCCCTGTCCCGGGATGAATTCGAGTAATGCGATGCTCAATTCCAAAGATCCGGTCGTGCTCCCGGTTTTTCTGTCAATATCTATCCAACTCCTGTTCATGAATGACCCTGGTTTTTCAGGCAACAAACAAGTTCTTGCTCGAAAAAGTGGGGTCGCTGGTCAGGTTGACTCCGAGCCGCCTCAACCCGGCTTCGTCTCCGGGTGTGGGGATGTGAGTCAGGTGGACCTCGCAGCCCCGCAGTTCGCCCAATTTCTCAAGGGCCAGCCCGGCTGCCGGGCTGCTCGAGGCGTTGATGCTCAAGCTGATCAGCACTTCCTCCACGTCCAGGCTGACCGACCTTCCGCCGAGGATGTTTTGCTTGAGATTTCCCACCGACTGGACGATGGCCGGGGACAGCAAATGGATTTTGTCTGGGATCTCGGCAATTTGCTTGACAGCGTTCAGGATCAGGCTTGAAGCGGCGTGCATCAGGCGAGAATTCTTGCCCGTGACGATCGAGCCATCCCGCAGCTCGACGGCCGCCCCGCAAAAAACTCCGTTATTCCCTTTTCCCTGCACCCGGGCTTCTTCCGCAGCCTTCCTGGCGGGATCAACGACGCGGCGGTCTTCAGGCTTGATACCGAGCTCCTTCATCAGAAGCTCTGCCCGCTGCACAGTCTCCCTGTCGACAAACCCCATCACATACTCACACCTGTAGCGGAAATATCTCCTGATGAGCTCCTGCCGGGCCGCTTCCCGAACCGCGGAATCATCGATGATGGCCATGCCAGCGCAGTTGACACCCATGTCGGTCGGGGATTGGTAGACCGACTTTTCCCCTGTGATTTTCACCAGAATTCTCTTAACGACCGGAAAGACTTCGACATCCCTGTTGTAGTTGACTGCCTGGGTGCCGTAAGACTCGAGATGGTAGGGATCAACCAGATTGAAATCACCGATGTCAGCCGTGGCCGCTTCATAAGCAACGTTAACCGGATGCTTGAGGGGGAGGTTCCAAATGGGAAAAGTCTCAAACTTTGCGAACCCAGCCCTATGACCTCGCTTATGTTCATGGTAAAGCTGGGAAAGGCAGGTGGCCAGTTTGCCGCTTCCCGGGCCCGGGCCGGTCACGATGACCAAAGGTTTTTCTGTCTTGATGTACTCGTTAGCTCCGTAGCCCTCATCGCTAACGATGATGTCCACATCCGTTGGATAACCCCTCGTGTAGCGATGAGTGTATACCCTGATCCCTCGCCGCTCCAGCTTGTTCTTGAAAACCCTGGCCGAAGCCTGGTTATCGAACCGGGTGATGACGACCCCCAGAACCTCGATTCCCCAGTCGGCCAGGTCATCGATGAGCTTGAGGGCGTCGACGTCGTAAGTAATCCCAAAGTCAGCCCGCAATTTTCTCTTCTCGATATCCCCCGCGTAGATGCAGAGGAGGACGTTGGACTGGTCCTTGAGTTTCTGGAGGAGACGGATCTTGACGTTGGGATCATAACCGGGAAGGACACGGGCAGCGTGGCAGTCGTGGAGAAGCTTGCCGCCGAACTCAAGATAGAGCTTATTATTGAATCTTTTGACTCTCTCCAGGATGGCCTTGCTCTGCTCGGCCAGATAGCGTTCATTATCAAAGCCAGTTTTTCCGGTCATCAGCGACACCTCTTCGAAAACCAATCATCAGCATTTTCAGCAAAGTTTATATCGCATGGAGAAAAGAGTGTCAAATATTCCGGCGCCTGAGTATTCCGAGACGCATTCCAAACTCTGATTTTTATATATTAACCTCCCCTACCCCTCCTAGCCAATTAGGAGGGGATAAAGGTTAGCGTCTCGGGTATGGTCTCAGATGGAAAGGGCAAAGCAGAGTTGGGCAGAAAAGTAGGTGCTGAGAATCAGGATGTCGGCCAGAAAAAATTTCTTGTGAAACCGGTTGACGGCCAGCACAGCATCAGAGAAGAAGAAGAGAGGCGCGCCCACCATGACGAGCAAGCTCTTCCCTTCAGCCAGGCTGAGATACCTGTTTATAGCCACCCAGACAAGAGCCGAAATAACAAGAATATAAACAAGCACGGGCAGACGTAAGCCACCGATATTGCGAAAAATCCATGCGTAAACGATGGCGCCAAGGATAAGCACAGGAACAGCCACGCCGAAAGAACGAATAGGAATTCCCTGGCTAAATGCAATAACGTAGAGAATGTGAGCAGCCAGAAAGGCGGCAAGACCTGGCTTTATTCTATCTCTGGGGAGCATCAAGAAAATATCCCCGAGTAAAGACAGGCCAAGTCCGGAAACGACGAGATAGCCATAAAAGGAAGGCGAAGAGAGCGCCCTCTCCCAGGCTAGAGAAAGGATGAGGAGCATGGTCAAAGGTTTAAAGGCATAATGGATAAACTTTTGCCTCTTGTACTTACCGAAGATGGCTAGGCCAGCTGAGAGCGCGATGACAAAAACCGATAAATAAAGGCTCAAGGCGTTCTTGCTTCTACGATGACCTTGAAATCCTCGAATAATCCGTAGCCCACAACATGGTAAGCAGAACCAGGCGGAAAACCGCCGTCCGCTCCTCTCTGAAATGAACCTGGCCAGGCCCGCCCGAGCGGCGGGTTGTTGTGGTGCGGCCCGAGGGTGTTCTTGAGCGTTCCGTAAACGATGATGCTCACCCAATTCTCACCATTGACAAGGCGCTCAGTTATGTCGACTTCAAATGGCCGTCCGATGACAAAACCCGCTACCTTATTATTGACCCTGATTTCAGCCACAGCTCCCAGCCAATCGCCAAGCTTGACAAAATAACGGTCTTTTCCCGGGCTAAACGGGCTGACTTCACACTTTCTGGTATAACTTACGCCATCCGCATAGAATGGGAGGCCTTGTGCAGACCAGGGTCCGAGCTTGAGCTCTCCAGCGGGGACAAGCTTAAACCCTTTGCTCTGACTCTCCAGGCGAAAATCTCCCCGCAGATATATCGGCTCGAGCTCAGTATGGATGGTGAAAGGCTGGGCCCGGAGCGTTATCCAATTTTTCCCAGACCTTGCCAACTCCCCGATTGCAAAGACGCCGAAAGCGCGGTCGAGCCACCACCTCTCTGGAACAGGCGCAATTTTCTGGCCGTTAGCAAAAACTTGATAAAGCTCGGGTCTTTCGATCACGAGCTCGAGCGTTTCGAGCCTTACGCCAGCTCCGATTTCAAACCAATAGGTCGCCTCAAAGCCTGAAGTCGGCGGAAACTTATCCAAATCGAGGATATTCGTTTTGAACTGGACAGCGCTATCCCAGGGATTACGTTCGAGCCCGTGACGCTCAAAAGTCCTTTTTTGAGCGTCGTAGAAATAGAGGTCTCTTTCTACCTTTCCATCGAGCTTGAGGTCGCAGTAATCGAGCGTCAAGATATTTGGCTTCTCCCGCCTGATTTCGAGCTCGGAGTGGACCGGCAATTCTAGGCGCTCGCGCTCCGAAGTGATAAAGGGCTGGGCTTTGGCCTTCTTGAAGCACAGGAGCAAACTCCCGCCCGCCGGTATCTCAAAATCCACCTCGACCCTGCCCTTCCTGAGAAGGAAAGGGTATGGCGAGGTTTTTCCCGTCCACGGGTCCCACTTCTCTACGGCCCCACCGCAAAGCAACAATTTTCCGCTTACAGGTTTTTCAGGGCTAACGTTGGCGAGAAAAACGAGCTGAGCATCCTTCAGCTCACGGCGGTGATGGAAGAAAAACTCCTTCGGCCCCTCTATCCCAGAAAAACACAGATCCTGAGGTGACATCTTTTCTATATCATCAAGACCGGGCCACTCCACATTCCTCCATCGGGCCGGGTAGCGGAGGGCCAGCTTCGAAAACCGCTCCGAAGACCGACCGTCGATAAACCCGGGTGTTCCGGCGACAGAAAGAACCCGGCCCCCACGGCGCAGATATTGTTCGAGAAGCTCGGCAGTCGGTCCATTCAAGTTCTCCAAGCCCGGCGGAATAACAACCAGCTTATAATTCCGCTGGCCGACGATGAGCTTCCCCCTTTCTACTCGAGCATGATTTTTGAGAATATCCTCCGAGCCGAGGTCGTACTCGATCTGCTCGGCCTCGAGCCGGTTAACGAAATCCTGGAAGGAAGTGCCCACTCTCTCCAATGAATTTGATTTCCCCGCGGGCGAATAATACATCCAGCCTGTGGTCGTCGGCTCGAGGACAAGGATGCGGTTTACCTGCTCACCGCTCGACATGGCGACGGTCAGGCGGCCTAGATAATCTGCCAGGACTCCATAGGCATGCCACCACGGCTCGTGGTCGGAGAAGGAAAGAGGATGGTCGCGCTTTCGGGCGCCCATGATGGTCATATAGGAAAGATGCTGGTTGATAAAATTGACGCCCAGGCTGAACTCCCAATCGGCAATTCTTTTCTGGTCAGCCAGGGTCATATCCCAGCCGCCAGCACCGTAGGTCTCGGAAAGAGTCCGTCTCTTTCCCAGTTGATTGGCCACGCTGCGGATTTCCTTGACAGCCCGGGCGTTCCCGAACTGGGCATGCGGCCCCATCTGCCACTCGTTCATCAGGCAATCGATGCCAGGCATGTGGGCATAAGCAGCCAGGGCCATATTATCGGGGGAAAGCCGGGGTATAGGCCATTCATGTTCCCAGTAATGACCTGTGAAGATGAGGCGATTTCGCTCGCAATAATCGTAATAAGGCTTTGCCCACCCCTCGATGAAAAGCTCGAGCAAAAGAGCGTAGTTGTTATGCCGAACGCGCTTCCAATCCCCCCTTTCCTCGAAAAACGATGGCAAGTGGAAACGGAGGTCATAGCCCCATTTCTTGCGGAAGGCATCAAAAAGCCCGGGCGTGAAGTTGATGACGTCTTTCCCCCCGACGGGAGAGATCTGGGCTTCATCCTGGAATACGCCAGGGACGGTCTGGCCGAACTCGGAGCCAATGACTTCCTTATAGACATCGAGAGTGATTTGAAGGAATTTTTCTGTTACCTCCCGCCGCATCAAATCGACATACGCAAAGCCGCCGAACCAGGGAGAAGGGCTGGCCTTTTCTATATAGAAAAGATAGTAGTCGCCTTGGCCGAGTTTCTTGGCGACGTCTGGGTTGAGAGCCTGCTCGGTGATATCGAGAAAACCCACTTCGGTCGAGCGAAGGACAATATAGGGCGTGGTAACGAAAGAAAATGGAATTTCTGTTGCTTTGGCCATTCGCAAGCCCAGGCCAATTGCTTCTGGCATCTCGGCTGGCACATGGCCACCGGCGAAACCCGAGGGATAGGAATTCTCGTCGTAAAGCCAGACAGAGAGGCCGAGTTTCTTCCCCATTTCCACAGCATGACGGCAGAGCGCTAGCCATTCTTCTGAAAGGTAGGGTGTTATGAGCCCCGGCCGCGGGTGGATGAAGACGCCGCCTATGCCTCTGGCCTTGAAATCGGCCAGTTGACTCTCGATTTGCTCTTCAGTCACCCGGCTATTCCACACCCAGAGCGGCGCGCTACGGTAGGAAGCGGGCGGGTCGGAGAAAAGCGCGACCACCTGAGCGTAGCTATCCTCATCGATTTTCTTGCCACATGCCGAGATGAGAATCACAAAAACCAGGAAGGCAATCCCTGCCGCGTGGATTTTTTTCATGGCCTTTTCCCCTCGCTCTCTCACGCTTGTATCTTAATCAAATAAATTAGCAGAAGACAAGCCCAAAGCTAAACGAAGATTCAAAACTTCTTCTGATCGATCGCTTTTGCAACCTGGAGGTCGGCTTGATCCTTCGACGCTAAACCGAGGGCAGAGCGTGCAGGAGAGCTCTCAGATGTCGAGCTCGGGATATGGCATAATGATTGGTACACTCTCGCTTGCTGGAATTTTCTCTGACGGGTCAGCCTGTAATTTATAAGGGATGGCGGAGAGGGTGGGATTCGAACCCACGGTCCCGGCATTCACCAGGACAATCGCTTAGCAGGCGATCCTGATCGACCACTCCAGCACCTCTCCGCAAAAGCCTGACAAGCAGGTTTATTTTAGCACAACTCGGCTGGGTGGCCAAGGAAAGAAGTCGAGGGCCAGCGGAGGGAGAGGGATTCGAACCCCCGTTCCGGAAACCGGAAAGCGGTTTTCAAGACCGCCGCCTTCAACCACTCGGCCATCCCTCCGGGACAGACATCTATTGTACCCGCGCAGGCTCATACCTGCAACTCTTATTGGGGTCGGATGACGCCAAATTCTAAATACTATTTAAGAATGAAGTGCACTAATGTATGTTATAATAAAATCCGCCAAGGAAAATTTGCTATGAGTCTTAAAATTAACGGAGAGAAAATTAAAAAGCTCTGCGAGAAGCACAGGATTAACCTTCTGATATTGCACGGCTCTCATGCAACAGGAACAGCGACCGTTCAGAGTGACATTGATATCGGCATTTTGAGCTCTGAGAAAGTCGGTTCAGATGAGTATTTTGATATTTTGAAAGATTTTGGCAGCATTTTTGGCGACAAATTTGACCCGGTCTTTCTCAACGGAGCAGAACCCATGATCAACTACCGCGTCGCCTTACTTGGCAAGCCTCTGTACGAAAATAAAAAGGGGCTTTTTGCCAGCTTCAGAATCCAAGCCATTGCTCGGTATATGGACTCAAAAAAATTCAGGGCTATGGAAAAGCTCTATATCAAACATGCTATTGAAAAGGGGTGAACAGTGATTGAGGCCGATCTAATTCGAAGAAAATTATCGCGCCTGAACATGTACCTTGACAAATTAAAGCCTGTTGCTGAGCATACCCTGGAGGAGTATCTCTCTGATTTTTATCTGAAAGCTTCGGCCGAGAGATTGATTCAATTGATCGTAGATTGTGCTTCCGATATCAACAATCATGTTGTTGTGGAAATGGGGCAGCGACCGCCAGAAGATTATGCTTCATCCTTTATCAGAGCTTCAGAGGCGGGAATGTTGACAGCGGAGTTGGCGAACAGATTAAAAGGTTCAGGCGGAATGAGGAATATCCTCGTCCATGAATATATGGATATTGACGATGAAAAAGTCTACAAGGCGTTGCCAATTGCTCTATCTGATTTTAAAGAATATATCCGCCAAGTTGATCATTTCCTGGAAAAGCACAAATTCTAGCCATTTCAGGAAGGGCGAATCTTATCGAGACCGTCCGTATAGGGACGGAGAGCCTCAGGGATGATGACCGAGCCGTCAGCCTGCTGGCAGGCCTCGAGGATGGCGCTGACGGTCCGGCCGATAGCTACGCCCGAGCCGTTGAGGGTATGAACGAATTCGGGCTTGGCCTCGGGGTCGCGCCGGAAGCGGATGTTGGCCCGCCTCGCCTGGAAATCCGTGCAATTTGTAACGGATGAT
This sequence comes from Clostridiales bacterium, assembly GCA_029907205.1. Taxonomy (GTDB): domain Bacteria; phylum Acidobacteriota; class Aminicenantia; order Aminicenantales; family UBA8522; genus JARYMI01. The sequence continues at coordinate 25,176 of JARYMI010000003.1, read as the reverse complement.
ATTTCCCGGTATTTTTTCTGATAAGGAAGCCAGATTTCGAGGTCATAGGTTTTGGCTCCGGCGAATCCCAGGTCAGCCGTGCAGAGGATTACGACCCTGTAATGGAGCCCGAGCCGCTTCAAGACTTCTTCAGCGTCTGCAGTCATCTTCTCAAGCTCATCGAACGATCTCTCGGGCAAAGAAAATGTCATCAGCTCGACTTTATTGAATTGATGCTGGCGGATGAGGCCGCGGATATCCTTTCCGTAAGAGCCCGCTTCGCTTCGGAAACAGGGCGTGTAGGCCACAAACCTTTGCGGAAGCCCGGCGGCATCCAGGATTTCTTCCCTGTAAAGGTTGGTCAACGGCACTTCCGCCGTGGGAATCAGGTACCAGCGCCGGCCTCTCAGCTTGAATAAATCCTTCTCGAACTTGGGCAGGTTGCCCGTGCCCATGAGGCTTTCGGCGTTGGCGATAAAAGGCGGGATAACCTCTGTATAACCTCTTTCCTTAGTTTGGATGTCGAGCATGAAGTTGATTAGGGCTCGTTCCAAGAGAGCCCCGGCGCCTCGGTAGACCACAAACCTTGACCCCGCGATCTTGGCGGCCCGCTCAAAATCCAGAATCCCGAGCCGCTTTCCTACTTCCCAGTGCGGCAGGACGGGAAAGGAGAATCTCGGCTTATCGCCGAAGCTCCTGACTTCGATGTTGTCTGCGGAGGTTTTTCCTTCGGGAACCGATTTATGGGGAATGTTTGGAAGACGGAGAAGGATCTCCTGTAGCCGTTCATCCAGGTCGCTTAGCTCCTGCTCTAACCGGCTGATTTCTTCGCCGACTCCTTTCATCTGTGAAATGAGCTGCGTAACGTCCTTCCCTTCTCTTTTCATCCGGCCGATTTCATCCGAAGCCCTGTTTTTTTCAGCCCGGAGGTCTTCTACCGTCTTTAGCACTCCCTTTCGCTTTTCGGCGAGAGAAGCGAACTCGTCGAAATCCAGGCGCACGCCGCGCGCCGTCATTTTCTGGAGGACGAATTCCTTATTCTCGAGGACAAATTTCAGGTCTAACATTGAGGTGGATTATAACACAAACTCATTGCCTTAAAAATAACAAAAACGCTGTCCTCGTTGAGGATGTCCCCATTTTTTTTGTTGCCAGTTGGCGGCCTCTTGTATATATTGGTGGGGACGCTCCTGCCGGAGGACCGTCCTCCTATTATGAGTCGCATAGCATCGCTCACTTCGCGGATGGACAGGCTCTATGAATTTGACCGCGAGCCGGTCTTGGCGGAAAAACTCCAGTCGGGGGGAAAATTCGCCGGTCTTTTCGCCGGCGAGCACGTGGCCGCAACCGAGTTCGTCATCGGCGCCTTCTTTGTGCTTCACGGCGTGACGGCCAAGGACCTTATTTTTGGGCTTCTCATCGGGAATCTCCTGGCCGTCCTGTCTTGGACTTTCCTCTGCGCGCCGATTGCCACCCGGACGCGGCTGACCCTTTATTGGTACCTGCGAAAAATCGCGGGCCCAGGTCTGGCGTTAATCTATAACCTAGCTAATGCCGTCCTCTACTGTATTCTCGCCGGTGCCATGATCGCTGTTTCCGCCACCGCCGTTGGACTTGCTTTCCGCATCAGGACGCCTTCTTTGAACGACGTCATTCCCTCCAGCCTGGGTTGGGTACTCCTGACCCTGGCCATCGGGTCGCTTTTTGTCATTCTGGCCATCCTCGGGTTTGAAAAGTTGAGCCGTTTTGCGGAGGTCTGCTCGCCCTGGGTTTTCGTCGTCTTCATCGCGGGGGCAGTCGCCATGCTGCCAAGGCTGGGTGTCCACCCGAGTTTCGGTAACTTCTGGGAAATCGCGACAACCAGGATCTGGAATGGCTTGGCTGTGGCCGGCCAGGACAAATTCGGGTTCTGGCATATCGCGTTCTTTGCATGGTTCTGTAACCTGGCCATGCATGTCGGGCTTTCGGATATGGCCCTTTTCCGGTACGCCAGGCGCTGGACCTACGGCTTCTATTCCGCCTTCGGCATGTATCCCGGACACATGCTAGCGTGGATCTGCTCGGGGATCATGGTGGCTGCTGTCGGCCGCGAGATGAACCCTGGACTCATGGCCTTCGAGGCCGCCGGACTGGCCGGAGCGGCGGGCGTTCTCATCGCCGGCTGGACGACAGCTAACCCAACTATCTACAGGGCCGGCCTTGCTCTCCAGACCATCACTCCGAACTGGCCGCGCTGGAAGGTTACGCTGGCTGCTGGCCTAACCACGACAGTCCTTTCCTGCTTTCCCGTTTTTTTCATGAGACTGCTTGATTATGTTGCTATCTACGGCCTCGTCTTGATGCCCATCGGCGCTATCGTTTTTGCCGAACACTGGCTCTTTCCGCTTTTTAAGCTCAAACAGTACAGGGCTGAAAAGCGAGGCTGGGTTCTCAACTGGAGGGCTTTAGCCGTCTGGGGCGGCACACTCGTCATCTGTTTCCTTCTTCCCCTCCATCTCTTTTTCCGCTGGCTGCCTGGGTATTTTATCGCTCTGGTCTCTTACACGTTGCTGAGTGCGATCAGGAGAAAGTAGTATGCGGAAGCTTTTGTGGGGCTTTTTTTCGCTGGCTAACCTGGCTGTGTGTCTTCTCTCGGCCGTGGGTTACTTTTTGGGAAAGCTCCAGGCTTCAGAATATAAGCTCGCGTTTCTTGTCGCCTCCCTCGGCTGGTTTGTCTTCGCCACGCTCTGGGCCAAACACAGCAAATAAATTGGGGACAGCATACATAATTACCCTAATAAACTACGAATTTATAGCTGCTATTTCCCGGAGAGCTCGAAGGAATATAGGCCGGAGCCGGCCTTAATGAGAAATCCGGCCATGATTTCTTCAACCTTTTCCACGCCCTGGACTCCCATCTTGAAACTCTGACTATCCCAGATAATTTTCTCGCCTTCCTTTATCACGACGTTCTGAAGGTTGAATTTCGGAAGGAAAATTTCGGCGTCGCTCTCTATAGGGATGGTCACATCGAGCCTGATGCTTCTATCGTCTCGCCACCAGGCCGAGGAGACGACTCCTCTCACCGTTCTCACCGAGCCTGCTGCGTGCCGGAGGTCTCTCACCATCTGGGGCTCGATCCGGATCTTCCTAAACCCGACCGAGCCTTCGGCCTGGTTTATTCCCGCCAGGGCCCTATAAAGCCAGGCCCCGACGCTCCCAAACATCGGGTGGTTATGGGAGTTCATGGACGGGCCCTGACGAAGCTGCCAGAGTTCCCAGAGCGTCGTGGCGGCGTTTTCAATCATGTAGCCCCAGCTCGGGTAGGTCGTCTGGGTTGCGATGTCATAAGCCAGGTCCGATGTCCCCCTGCTCGTCAACACCTCCATGATGTATTTCGTCCCGATTATCCCCGTCGTCAGATGAGAATCGTTCTTGTAAACGATGTTGTCGAAGAGGTTTCTCCATACGGCGCCGCGGACTGAGTCAGGGGGAATGCCCAGGAAAAGGGCCAGCGCGTTGGCTGTCTGGGTGTTGTTGGCATAGGATTTTGTTTCAAGGTCAAAATAAAGCTTATGAAAATCTGCTTTTATCCGCTCGGCCAGAGAGCCATAGGTTTTAGCCTCTTCAGACCTGCCCAGGACCCCGGCCATCTCAGCCAAGATTTTGACATCATAATAATAATAAAAAGATGAGACCAGACTTCCCGGCGTTTTGTCCACGGCCACCCAATCTCCATAATAGCTGAACTTGACAAGGCCGTTTTCCTCGCGCGTCCGCAAAAACTCGACGTATTTTTTCACACCTTCGTAGTGCTCTTCAAGGATGCGCTTGTCCCCGTAATGCTGGTACATGTACCAGCAGAGAAGCGGATAGGCCGCGCCCCAGGCCGGGTCAGCCGGCCGCGACCCCCAGACATGAGGAACTGTATCGGTGATCACGCCTGCCTCATCCTGAACGTCTCGGATATCGCGGAGGAAATTCGCATAAAAAGCAGCCATGTCAAAATTGTGCATGGCCTCTTCTGCCGTGACGTGGGCATCGCCCAGCCACCCCATACGCTCGTCACGCTGGCAGCAGTCTGTCGGGATGCTGTGCAAGTTCGTCTTCTGGCCCCAGACGATGATTCTCTGGATAGAGTTCAAAATAGGCTTGGAGCAGGCAAAACTCCCTGTCTGCTCGACCGCGCTATGGACCACCCTTCCCCTGAGCGTCGCGATTGTCGGGACTCCGGGATATCCTGTCAATTCCACATACCGGAACCCGTGGTAGGTGAAGCGCGGCTCCCAGACCTCCTCACCTTCTCCTTTCAAGATGTACACATCCTCAGCCCTGGCCCCGCGCAGGTTTTCCTGGTTAATCATCCCGTCCTCATAAAGAAGTTCGCTAAACCGCATCCTGACCTCTGTCCCGCGCTCTCCGCGCACGCGAAGTAGAGCCCAGCCGCTGAAATTCTGGCCCATGTCGAAGACATAGACCCTTGGCCTCGGGTTGGTCATCTTAAGAGGCACGATTGTATCGATAACCTGGATGGCCGGCATCATCTGGGCTGAAATCTCTCCCTTCGGCCCGCTCACTTCCTTGGCGGCGTCCCAACCGCTGTCATCATAGCCGGGCCTATCCCAGCCAGTTGTCTCCAGGCGCGCATCGTATGTCTCGCCATTGTAGATACTGTCTGATACAATCGGGCCGCTTTTCCCTCTCCAAGCGTCATCGCTCACAACCTCGATTCTCTCCCCTCCCTCAATCTCGATATTCATCTGTAAAAGAAGGGCATAATCCTTGTACCAGCCTTTTCCCAACATCACGGCCAGGACGTTAGCTCCGGCCTGGAGATAATTCGTAACATCATAGGCGGCATAAAGCACTCTTTTGTCGTAGGTCGTCCAGCCTGGGTCAAGGACATTCCGGCCGACCTTGCGGCCGTTGACCCGGAGCTCGTAATACCCAAGACCGCAGATGTAAGCCCTGGCCCGGACGGCTTTCTTCTCAATCCTGAATTCCCTGCGGAGCTGATTAAACCCGCCAATCCATTTACCCTTCCAGTCGGCTCGCGAGAAAAGGCCAGTGTCAAACCGTGCGACTTGGCTGAACGGACTTACCCGGCCGTCCTTATCCCAATAACGAACTTTCCAATAGCAGGCCTGACCGCTCACCAAGGGCTTACCGCCGTAAACAACCTGGGTCGAATCACTTGAAAGCACTTTTCCGCTTTCCCACAAATCTCCTTTTTCCGCATCTGGCCCAGTGGAGACGATGATCTCGTAGGCGGATTGGCGCTGGCCTCTCTCGCTGTGGCCACAAACCCAAGAAAACCTCGGCAGTTTCACATCGACGCCAAGCGGGTTGATTAGATACTCCAGTCGGAGATCTGTCGGCGCCTGCGGCCCGGGAGCTTCTTCCGCGGCTTTCGCAACCCCAAAACCCGGCAGCAGAAAAATCATCAAGGCAAGTAGATGGATCGATAGATCAGAGGTCATCTTGTCTCCTCCTTTTTCAAGAGTAAAGATTGATGGCTCCTATTCTACCAAACCAGAACCGCCCATGAAAATCCATAACTCCGCATTTGACAATCCCTGGCTGTCCGTTAGAATAGGCTCGGATGCAGCGCAACAAGCTTGTCTACATCGCTCTTTCTGCCCTGGTCTCAGTTGTCCTTCTTTGGCTCTTGTTTTCCCGCATCGAGACGCGGGACGTCATCGAGACATTTTCCCGCATCTATGTCCCGGCCGTCATTGTTTACGCGTTCGTCGCCCTCGCCGGGGCGTGGCTCCGCGCCTGGCGCTACAAGCTGCTTCTCCTTCCTCAAAAAATAACCTGGGGAAATATTCTCCTCGTGACCTTTATCCGGAACAGCCTAATCGACCTCCTTCCTGCCAGGATAGGGTCGCTTTCCTACATCTATGTCCTCAACCGCCGGCTCGGATTTCCTTTTGAAACGGCCACTTCAACTTTTGTCGTCTCCTTTGTCCTTGACTTCCTGACCCTCAGCCCCTTTCTTATCGTCGCGATCATCGCCGTGGGCCTGGGCACGACGGTTGTTTCTACGTTTACCCTCCTCTGGGTAGCCGTTCTCTTTTTTCTGATCGTCTTCTTTTTCCTCTGGCAGATCGGGCCGATTTCCCGGCTACTTTTTCGAATTTTCCAGCGCTTTATGGCAGCCTCAAAGCTTAAGAACAGGCGGGGAGCCATCCTGGTCAGAGAAAAATTCGAGCTGACGATCGAGAGCCTTTCTCTCATCCAAGAGCGCAAGGTCTTCATTCCCATTTTCTTCCTCTCGCTCTGCATCCGCTTAGCCAAGTACATCTCAGTCTATGCGCTTTTTTTCGGGTTGCTGCGCAGCCACGGCTACTCCTTCCATGAGCTAAGTTTCTGGACGTTTATCCTCGGCCTCAGCGGCGCTGAGCTGACCTCAGCCCTGCCCGTCAAGGGGCTGGCCGGCTTCGGGACCTGGGAGTCGGCCTGGGCGCTCACTTTCAGGCTGATGAATTTCGACCCTGGGCTGGCCATCATCTCGGGAATCGGCGTTCACTTTCTGACGAACGTCTTCGAGTACTCGCTGGGAATCGCTTCCATCCTCATCCTCGCCTGGCCTTATCTGGCAAAAAAAAGAGAAGATGATCGCCTTTGACGACCATTTCAAACTTGCAACAACCGACCTAAAGAAAATCCTGGAGGCGGCTCTTTCTCGGGGCGGCGACTTTGCTGAAATCTACGGCGAATACAGACATTTTAGCTTTATCAACATGGAGGAAGATATCATCAAGGAGACCGCCGAGGCGATCAGCCTCGGCCTGGGCGTCCGGGTCGTCTCCGGAGATAAAACTGGTTACGGCTACACGAACGACCTCTCTCTCGATAAAATCCGGAGAGCTGTCCTCACTGCCGCAGCCATTGCCTCTGGAACGGGAGCAAAAAGCCTTCCGCGCTTCCAGCGCGTCCGGGTCAAGGGCGACCCGTATCCTGTAAAAGAGCCGTTTCACAAAACGAACCTGTCGCAAAAAATCGACCTGGTCAAGAAGGCATATCTAGCCTGCCAGAAGTCGAGTCTGAAAATAAAGAAAGTGAAGGTGGGGCTTCAAGATCACATCCGCCAAGTGTTCATCGTCAACTCCGCAGGTATTATGGCCCGGGACATCAGGCCCCAGGTTAGACTCATCTGTGCGGCGATAGCCGAGAAGGGAAAACGCAGGGAAATCGGTTTCTCTGGCGGTGGCGGCCGTGTCGGGCTCGAGTATTTTCGCGATGTCCTCACCGCCGAGCGCATAGGAAAAGAGGCTGCCCAAGATGCGCTAACTTTGCTTGAGGCAGTAGAAGCGCCTGCTGGAGAGATGCCGGTCGTCCTTGCTCCCGGCCACAGCGGTGTCCTTGTCCACGAGGCAGTCGGCCACCTCTTGGAGGCTGATTTCAACCGGAAAAAGACCTCGATTTTCTGGAACAAGTTAGGAAAAAAGGTCGGCAGCGAGCTTATCTCGATCACTGATGATCCGACGATCCCCTCTTTCCGCGGCTCCTACGCCGTCGATGACGAGGGAACGGTTCCCAGGAAAACGCTCTTGATCGAAAAAGGACGAGTCGTGTCTTTCCTCCAGGACAGGCTTTCGGCCAGGCTGATGGGGATGCCCCTGACCGGCCACGGCCGGCGCCAGGACTACACCTGTATTCCTATTCCCAGGATGTCCAACACATACATAGAAAAAGGCCAGGACGACCCAGGGGATATCATTAGGTCAGTCTCCAAAGGGATTTATGCTGAAAAATTCGAAGGCGGACAGGTCGAGGATTCGGGGAAATTCACGTTTTCCATCAGCTCCGGCCATCTCATAGAAGCCGGCAGGATGACGGCGCCAATCAAGCAGGCCACCCTCATTGGGACAAACATCGATATTCTTAGGAAAATCGTCATGGTCGGCTCCGACCTTTCCTTCGGCCTGCAAACAGGCACATGCAGCAAAGAGGGCCAGGAAGTTCCGGTGACAGACGGCTGCCCGACGATCAAGATTTCCCGCATGACCGTCGGAGGAAAGAGCTGATGAAAAAAGCCAGAGAAAAAGAGCTGGGGGAGCTGGCGGAGCGACTGATCGCGTTTGCCCGGAAATGCGGTGCCGACGAGGTCGAAGTTACAGTAAGCGACGACCGCGAGTTCAGCCTGGATGTCCGGCTGGGAAAGATCGAAAATTTAGTTGAAGCAAGTTCAAGAGCCCTGGCCCTGAAAGTGATCAAAGACAAAAAGACAGCTTTTGCCGCCTCTTCAGACCTCAATAAAGAAACGCTGAAGCGCCTGATCAAAAACGCTGTGGCCCGGGCCGAACTGGCTAATGAGGATGAATGCGCCGGACTTCCCCTCGTTTTTTCTGATAACACGAACGCTGCCGGTCTTGACCTCTTCGACCCCGAAATAAGAGAACTTGAGCCAGACAAAAAGATCTGCCTGGCTTTGGAGACGGAACGTATCGCCCTTAAAGACAAGAGAATCACAAACTCACACGGAGCCAGCCTGGTGACGAACGAAATCCTGACTGTCCTTGCTAATTCAAGAGGTTTCGCGGGATCATACGAACAGACCTTTTGCAGCCTCAGCGTGGGACTCCAGGCTGGAGAAACTGACAACAAAGCCGAGGACTATTGGTTCTCAACAGAGCGCTTTTTTAAAAAACTTGAACCGCCTGAATCGGTCGCCCGCCGAGCCGTAGAGCGGACGGTCCGCCTGCTTAACCCGAGGAAAATCAAAACGCAGGCTGTGCCGGTCATTTTCGAACCCCAGATGACCGCCTGGCTCTTAGGCTTCCTCTTCGCCTGCATTTCCGGCATCGCTGTTTACCAGAAGGCGACGTTCTTAGCTGGAAGGCTCGGCACACGGATCGGGAACAAGAGAGCGACAGTCATCGATAACGGCCTTATGCCCGGACGGCTCGGCTCACGGCCGTTTGACACAGAGGGAGTGGCCTGTCAAAAGACGACTGTCTTAGACAGGGGAATCCTCCGCCATCATTTGTGTAACACCTATGCTGGCCGCAAGCTCGATCACCCATCCACGGGCAATGCTGACGGCGCGGGCGTCAGCCCGAACAATTTTTATCTTGTCCCAGGAGATCTGTCTCCTCAGGAAATCATCGCCTCGACTGAGCGCGGGTTTATCCTGACCCGGACGATTGGCCACGGACTCAACCCGGCGACGGGCGATATCTCGAGAGGCGCCTTTGGCCTTTGGGTGGAAAAAGGAGAGGTCGTCTATCCGGTCGCAGAAGTCACTGTTTCAGGAAACCTGGAGAACATTCTAAGGAATATCGAAGCCGTGGGGAACGACCTTGACTTCCGCACGGCAGTGTGCGGCCCGACCATCAAAGTCGCCGAGCTCGTCGTGGCCGGCGAGTAGAATCAGCCAAACCGGTTGAAATGAAGGATATCCTTGAGGCTTCTCTTAGGCACGTGGAGCACTCCGGCTTCATCCTTCCAGTATTTCACCGAGCCCCGGAAGTCTTCTGCCACCGGGTTTTCGGCGGGATAGCCGAGTGCTAATACGCTATCGACTCTGTATTCATCCGGGATGGCCAGGATTTCCGCGACTTTCTTCCGGTCCACGGAAATCAGCCAGCACGACCCTATCCCCTCCTCCCAGGCTGCTAAGGTCATGTTTTCCATCGCAGCGCCCACATCGTGCTCATACCCTTTTTCCCTGACCCGAAGGTTGACCAGGCAAATGATATAGGCTGCGGGCTCTTGGCCGGGCATGGGATCTCCGCGAGGAGAGATGTAGGCGGCCCAGCGCAAGCAGGGGAAAATTGCGGCTCGCACCTCATCGTCGTCAACGGCCACAAACTCAAGGGGCTGGAGGTTTCCTGCGGATGGCGCCAGCCTGCCCGCATTGACGATTTTTTCCAGCACAGAGCGAGGTACGGGCACTGGCTGAAATTGCCGGATTGTCCGCCGCCGAAGGATAAGTTCATAAATACCCATCAGGATTATCCCTGAGCCAGGATCCCCTTGATTTTGTCTGCGTAAAGGCGGCTCGGCTCATCCGGGGTCACGAACTCAATCTGTCCAGGAGACGAGATGCCCAGGCCGAGCTCAACAGCTCGGCTGATCTGCTCCTGCTCAAAGATCGGGGTTTTCATTATGGTCTCGTTGGAGCCGAGCTCCTTCAGGATGGCTACGCCGACCGCATCCACGGCGATGCGGTCTGTGCCGCCGATAAAAACATCGGCCTCAGCTTTTTGGCCCGCTGACGGCCCGCCATCGACAAAAGCCTCAATCCCGTCCATGATGATGAGCTGCGGCGAGTAGGCAACGTTGATCTCGGCGATCATTTTCCTCATGTCCGGCGACCGGTGGAGTGTTCGCATCAACTTTTTTGGCGTCACGCCTACAGAAAGTTTTAAGGACATCGTGAAAACGCCGCCATACTGATGGGTTTTCAAGCAGCACGTCGAAACGATCGTCTCTGCTTCAACGACGGGCCGGGGCACATCATACCCTTCCGGCCAGTGATGGCCGGGCGGGCTGAAATGGACCCAATCGGCCTCGGTCAGGTCTTCAAAATTGATCACCTCAAACCCCACCTCCTTGGTGAGATCGAAGATCCCTTTATCTTCCATGACTTTTTGGGTCGGCGGCGGTCCGCTCCTCTCCCCGACCGTGACCGCTTCAGCCCCGCGGGCTTTAATTTCCTGGATAAGCGCGACGAGGGTATCGTTGTGAGTGGAAGCCGGGAACGGGTCGGCCGTGTTGAAGTTCGGCTTGATCAAAACCTTCTCCTCTTTCATCGACCGGAAATCAAGAAGCCGCAAAGCCTCTTTCACCGCACGCTTCCGGTCCTTGGTTTTGATCAGGGCAATTGCCGTCTTTTTTTCAGGATTTATCGACAGGCCCCTGAGGCGCATGGACGGCATGGCTGCCAGCCCAGCCAGCGACGCCTTTAGAAATTCCCTTCGTTTGAGTGATGGTTTATCCTTCCTGCTCATGATTTTCCCCATTCATAAGTCAAAAATTTTATCATGTCATCTTATGCTGATCAACAGGAAATAGCCCAGGAGCGGGGGCTTTGACAGTGAAGAGGATGCTGAAGAGCAGCAGTGTGCTGCCGGCGATCATGTACATCGTCCGGTAGCCGAAGAGGTCTGATACCCAGCCGAACAACGGCGACCCCAGGCCCATGCCGACGTCGAAAAGGGAAAGGTAAAGGCTGAGGGCCAGGCCTTTGTTCTCCCGGCCGAGGATGTCGATGATGTAGGTGCTAAGCGCCGGAAAAATGAGCCCCTGGCCAAACCCACCGATAAACCCAGCGAGAAGGAACATCCAGGCGCTTCGGACCTGTGAGATGAGAACGCAATTCAGGCTGATGATGAGAGCCGCAGGAAAGATGACCTGTTTCCGGCCGTAGCGGTCGGAGATGTCGCCGATCCAGACCCGGGTCAAGATTGCTGCAGCTGAAAAGGTGAGAAAAAACGGCCCGACCCTCTCGATGGGAATGGATTTGCCGAAAAGGGCAATGAAATAGACAACAGCGCTCCGAACAGCTCCATGAAACACTGGCAGAGAAGCAACGAGAATAAGGGAAGCGAACGGGAGAAGACGGAAGGGGTTGGGCCCGGATCTCTTCTCCGGGATGGCCGGCCGTGAGGTTTCTTTTGTTGCTAGGATCGAGAGAAAGGCTAAGACGATAAATCCCGAGCTCGCCAGGAAGAGCGAGCTGAACCCGTACCGGCGGACAAGCTCCTCGGCCAGGATCGGCCCTAGGGCACTCGACACGAGCCCGGCCACGCCGACAATGCCCATCGAGTGAGCCAGCTTTTCCACGGGAGCCAGGTCAGAACAGATGGTGATGGTCGCTGTCATGCTGATTCCCCAGCCCACTCCCGTCAGGGCTCTCAGGGCAATCGGAAAAAGCCCGGCGTCGCGAATAAGGTGGAAAAAGGGAAGGACCAGGAGCAGCAGCCCGATCCCCGAGAGCGAAACTTCCTTCCTGCCGCGGACATCAATCAGCCGGCCGAAAAAAGGCCTGATAAAAATGGCCATTAGGCTATGGATACCCATGATCAGGCCGACGCGACTCTCCGTTGGATTAAACTGCTTGAGGAAAAGCGGAAAGATGAAAAACAGGCTGATGCTCATGAAAAGAGAAAAAAAACCAAGCAGGGCCAGCCAGAAGTTTCTATTCCAGTAAGTTTCTGTGCGGCTCATTTTCCGATAGCGGGGAATTCTACCAGGATTCTTTTTTTATGCCAAGGAGTCCATCAGGTTTCTGCCCCTGAGAGTGAGAAGGTTCCAGTCTTCTGACTCTATGGCTTTCTCATCCAGAAGAGCTGTCCCTATAGCCACGCAGCAGGCGCCGCTTTCGATGAACTGGCGGGCATTCTCTAAAGTCACTCCGCCCGTTGGCATCAGCCGAACCTGCGGCAATGGCCCCTTCAGGTCCTTGAAATATCTTGGCCCCAACGAAGAAGCCGGGAAAACTTTGACCACGTCCGCTCCCGCTTGCCAGGCGGCCAGAATCTCTGTAGGCGTCAAAGCGCCAGGAGCGACAAACCGATTCTCCTCCCCGCAGACTCGAATCATGTCAAAATTTGTGACCGGAGAGACGAGGAAATCGGCTCCGGCCCGGATGGCCTCGGTGGCTGTTTCCACGTCCAAGACCGTTCCAGCGCCCACGAGAATTCCCGGGGTTTTTCTACTGGACAAAAAAGCTACAATCTCGAGAGCGCCGGGCGTGGTCATGGTGACTTCAAGGGCTTTCACCCCGCCCTTTTCGAGAGCTTCTATCACATTGAAGACTTTTTTCTCGTCAGGCATCCTAATGACGGCGATGACCTTTGTCGCCAGGATGATATCGAGGGCTTCTTGCTTTGTCATTTTTTATTCACATCTTTTCTCGACAAATCGCTTTTTTAGGCCTCGCTTCCCTATCGTTGAATCCGGCCCGACTTTTCGCCCTTCATCAAAGCCAGCACGTCTCCCTCAGTCACGAGGTTGAAGTCGCCCGGAATGGAGTGCTTCAGGCAGGATGAAGCGATGGCAAAATTAAGCGCCCGCTCGTCATCGGCAAAAATGTCAAGTCCATGAATCAGCCCAGCAGCAAAAGCATCGCCGGCGCCGATCCTGTCGACGATATCAGCGATGTCGTGGCATGTCCCGATGATAAAACTTTCTCCTCTTCTGAGGACGGCTGACCAACGAACGTGGTCGACGCTCCGACTTTCACGCAGGGTAACGGCAACTAAGCTTAGGTTGGGGAAAGCCTCACAGACAGCGGCTGTCATCTTTTCGTAAATAGCGACGTCGAGTTGGCCTTTTTCAACATCCACGGGAGCCGCAATACCGAGAGATTTCTGGTAGTCTTCCTCATTGCCCATTCCCACGTCGGCAAGCCTGAAGACAGCGGGCATGACCTCCGGCGCAGTCTTGCCATATTTCCATAGCTTGTTGCGATAATTCAGGTCAACTGAAACCGTCATCCCCATGTCCTTGGCTTTTCTTGCCGCTTCGAGAGTGAGCTTTGCGGATGTCTCACTCAGCGCCGGCGTGATTCCCGTCACATGAAACCAATCGACGCCAGTCAGAGCCTTTCCCCAGTTAATGTCGCCCGGCCGGGCCTCGGCCAGAGCAGAACATTCGCGGTCATAGATAACCTTGGATGGACGCTGGTTGGCCCCTGTTTCGGCAAAATAAATGCCCAGTCTTCTCCCTTGCCTAAGTATATACATTGTATCTACTTTCCATCGCCTTAGCTCAGCGCAAGCGGCGTCGCCGAGTTCATTTTCAGGAACGACGGAAATATGCCTTACTTCATGTCCAAAAAGCGCCAGGGACACAGCCACGTTGGCTTCTCCTCCGCCAAAACGGGCAGTGAGAGACGGCGATTGGAAGAGCCTCTCTTTCGCTGGCGGCGATAGCCTGAGCATGATCTCCCCAAAAGTTGCAATCTTCTTCATGTTCTCCCTGTCTGGAGGTTTTTCACGACAAAGATTTAGGCTTTGTTTTGTATCATATCTGAGCACGGAGATCAAATTGTCCGCATTTAGCGTATCGAATTTGACTGTCCTCACCTAAAGTCATATTCTATTCCATACCTGTCAAGGCAGGAGGCGAGATGTCCATAAAATGTCCGAAATGTCACGCCGAGAACAGGGACAACTCGAAGTTCTGCAGCAATTGCGCGGCGCCGGTGGCTGAGGGTGACCGGCTTGCCGATTCCCTGAAAATAAATCAATAAATTTAGGGGACGTCATCAGTGGTGTCTCCATATTATTCCCCTATTACGCTATTTTTTATAGATTTCGCTGCGGTGTCCGATCTTAAAAACCTCGATGGTCTTGGCGTCGTCGTCGATCGAATAGACAATCCGGTAATCTCCCTGCCGGATCCTGTATCGTTCCTGGGCGGAAAGCTTCTCGCAGCCGTGAGGCCTCGGCTCCTCAGCGAGCGACCGGATCCGCTCGACAATTCGGCGAAGGTCCCTTTCCGGAATCGCGCCAAGTTCATCGCCCGCCGACTTTCTTATCAGGACTTCATATTTTCCCATCGCGCTTGAGCGATTTCAACACATTTTCAAAGGCAAGAAGCGGCTCCTCGGCCCGTTTTTCGAAGGCCTCAAGGTCGACGGCGTCTTCGAGAAGGGCCTGTTTGACGGCCGCATTCACCAAGTCAGATACGGAGTATTCCGTCTCGGCCGCCTTGACCCGGAGCGCACGATGGTATTCTGGTTTCAGATAAACAGTTACTCGTCTATTGGCGTTGCTCATGAACATCCTCCGAACGGCATTATAACGCTATATCGCTTTAACGTCAAGAACATCCTGCAGTTTCTCGTCCCGCCGGAAATATGCTCACCCTTCTCACAAGAAATGACCCTTGGGCCGCGCAGCGAAGCTCATGAGTGAAAATTATCTGAGCGCAGGCACATCTATGTTGAACCAGACGACACCACGCTAAGTTTTGGCTTGATCCTATTGATTTGGCGAGGTCAGTTATGTCCGTCTCCCCACTCCTCGAATAAATATCGACTCGATATTTCCCTCCGAATTTGCTCATATACTCTGCCCTTGAAACGCCCTGGGCAACATTAAGATCCGCTCCATGGGCTATTTAGCCTTTCTTCTAAGGAGTATTTAGTGAAGTTCGTATGGCGTCCCCCGAACTTTCTCGGAGATTTCGCTTGACCATCCTGGTTTGTCTGGATTAAATTGAGATTGGAGTCCTGATGAGGAAGAGGCTGATTATATCCATATTCTTTATTTTGATGGCGGGGATGTCCTTTATTTCTTTGCTATCTGCCCCCATAAAGCAGGTTCGAGTGATCGCCGACAGGGCCAGCATCTATTCCGAGCCTGCCCGGGGCAGCGCCAGGATCGATTTCGTAGAAAAAGGCACCGTCTTGACCCTTTTCCAACAAAATAAAGTCCGGGATGTCTGGTACTATGTCACCTTCCAGTCGCCGAGGTACGGCGCGCGTATCTCCGGGTTCATTCACGAGTCCGCTGTGGAGCTGGTTCTGGAGGAGAAAACGCCCCCACCAAAGAAGGAAGCGGCCAAACCGGAAATAGTCGTACCTCAGCCCGAAAAACCTACAGCGCTGCCATCAAAGGCCGAAAAAGAAGCTAAGCCTGAATCCGTGGCTCTGCCTCGAACCCTTGAAACGCTTATCGCCGGCCTTCTGCCCAAAAGTAAGGTTATCAAACTCCCACGCCAGATGCCTAAGCCTAAGGATGCCGTCTGGAAGGTCGTTGCTCCTGTTTCTGTTATTAAACCGCCTAAGAAAGATGAAGTGCGAGTTGAAGAAGCAAAGCGTGCGATCCCAATCGAAACGCTGACAGCAACTCGCCTGCCCCGCTCAAGAGCGGTTAAGCTTCCAACAAAAGAGAAAGCTCGAGAGGAAGTGGCATGGAAAATTGTCAAGCCTGCGCCACTCCCTCCCTCAACCAGGAAAAAAGAGGAACCCAAAGAGAAACCCCCGGCTGTTGCTCCGGCCAAGGCGCAGCCCGCTCCCGCAGCTCCAGCCCGACTGCCTCGCCGGGAACCCTCACGCCCTGAGCACGGGCTTCTGACTATCGGGCTCGGTTACGGGCCCTCCCTGGGCGGAGCCGGAGTATCTCTTCAACTCAACACAAAGGCCGGTTTCGCTGTTCATGGCGGGCTGGGTTATTATCCCACGACGCTCATTTACTCCGAGACAGACTGGGTCAAGAACACGATTCTTTACAGCGTCGGCGTCAAATATTATCTCCCCTTTAAATCGTCGCTTTTATCGACTTATGTTGACCTTCAATACGGCGGGCTAAGGGTTGAGGCAGCCCAGATTGTTTTGGGCGTCTGGGAATACACATATGTCTTAGGGCAGGAGCAAAAAACGCTCTCGGGCCCGTCAGCGTTAGCAGGGGCTGAGCTCCGCAAAGGCCGTTTCGGCATAAACGGCGCTGTCGGGGTCTCCTATGCGCTGACCGAATGGGAATACCTGGAGCAAAAAATCTCCTTTTCCTTCGACATCAGCCTCCTTGTCTACTTTTAGCAATATTCCAGCAAGCATCGATTAAACATCATGCCTTTGAATACTTCTCGGCCTTATGGTATAAACATTCTCTTCTGATAAAGCGGCCTTGAGGCTGGCCGAGATAAAGGAATAGGGCGATGAAAAAGACGTGGGCCTCCATCTTCTTTTCTCTTCATTTCCTTTGCGGAACGTTTCTTTTGTGCCAACCGGCTTTGCTGGCACAACAAAAAGAAGAGACCGCACCGCAGAAAGAAACGACCATTCGCAATCTGACCAGAGAAACCGTTTCTTACTCGATCCTGCGCTTCGACCGTGATACCAGCCCTGCCAAGCGCTCCCTCAAGCCCGACGGCCTCGACAGGTGGCCGTGCAAGGGTCCTCTGGACATAACGTTCAAACGCCGGAATGAGACCATCGACTACAGGCTTGACTGCGGGCTCCCCTACACATTTCGCTACACGGAAAACGACGAGATCGAACTCTACAGCGGATCTCACAGCCTTTTTGGCGTGGCCGACCTGGCGCCGTTTGTGCCCACGTCAATGTCTGTCGTTGAAAAGATGCTCGAGCTGGCGCAGGTTGATAAGGACGATATTCTCTTCGACCTCGGCTGCGGGGACGGCCGCATTGTTATCACGGCGGCAAAAAAATACGGAACTCGTGGCGTCGGCATCGACATCGACCCGGAGCGTATCGAGGAATCAGTGAGAGCCGCAAAGGCGGCCGGCGTCGAACATCTGGTCGAATTCCGCTTGCAAGATGTCATGAGGGCCGACTTTTCCCGGGCCACCGTGGTGACTCTCTATCTTTTGCCCGAGTCAAACGAGCTTCTCCGTCCTCTCCTTGACGAACAGCTCAAGCCCGGAGCTTATGTTGTCTCCCACAACTACTCCATCCCGGGCTGGGAGAAAAAAGAGGTTGCCTATCTGACCGTCGAGGACGCGGCGGGAGAGGAACATACCATCTATGTCTACCGAAAATAAGGAGGAGACGATGAGAGCGAAAAAATGGATAAGCTTGATTTCTGTCCTGATCCTGCTCTCTTTTGTGTCCGGCTGCAAGGCCAAGGAAGAGACTTTCACTTACCCTGTCACCGAAAAAGTCGATGTTGTCGACGACTATTTCGGGACGAAAGTCGCCGACCCCTACCGCTGGCTGGAAGACGATAAAGCCGAAAACGTCAAACAATGGGTGGAAGTCCAGAACAGGGTAACCTTCGGTTACCTCGCGAAGATTCCCTTCCGAGAGAACATCCGCCAGCGGCTGACTGAAATCTACAATTACCCTCGCTATTCGGCGCCTTTCCGGGCAGGCGAGTATTATTTCTTTTACAAGAACGACGGCTTGCAGAACCAGAGTGTGATCTACGTCCAGAAAGGGCTGGATGGGGAGCCCAGAGTCTTCCTTGATCCCAACATTCTCTCGCCAGACGGCACGACGCGGGCCAGGCTGGTCGGATTTTCTCATGACGACCGCTACACTACTTACTCTCGCTCGGAGGGAGGCTCGGACTGGCAGGAAATTCGGGTCATGGAAATCGCGACAGGCCAGGAGCTCGAGGACCGCATCCAGTGGGTGAAATTCACGGGCACGGCCTGGCACGGGAACGGGTTCTACTACAGCGGGTTCGACAAGCCGGAGGAGGGAAAGGAGCTCACTGCCGCGAACGAGTACCAGAAAATCTTCTACCACAAGCTGGGAACACCACAAAGCCAGGATAAGCTCGTCTACGAGGACAGAGAACATCCCCGTCGCTACCACAGCACGCAGGTTTCTGAAGACGAGAAGTACATCTTTCTTTATATCTCCGAGGGAACTCACGGCAACGAAATCTATTTCAAAGACTTGAAAGCGAAAAAGGCTGAGTGGGTTCCGCTCCAGGTGGGGTTTGAGTATAACACAAACGTCGTTGACAATCTCGAGGACAAGTTCGTCCTCCTGACTGACCGGGAAGCCCCGAAGAGCAAAATCGTGCTAGCCGAGGCGAAAAACCCTGCTCCTGAAAACTGGGTAACCCTTGTTCCCGAAAAGTCCGAAACGGTCATGAGCGCAAGTCTTGTCGGCGGAAAGATGTTCGTCTCCTACCTCAAGGATGCGAGCACCCACGTCTTCCAGTATGACCTCTCCGGGAACCTGGAGAAGGAGATCGAGCTCCCCGCACTGGGAAGCGCGTTCGGGTTCTCCGGAAAAAAAGAGGATAAGATCCTCTTCTATACTTTCACATCTTTCACCTATCCGCCGACCATCTATAAATACGATATCCCGAGCGGCAGATCCGAAGTCTTTCGAAAGACGGAGGTCAAATTCAATCCCGAAGACTTTGAAGCTAAACAGGTTTTTTACGCGAGCAAAGATGGAACGCGGATTCCGATGTTCATCGTCCACAAGAAGGGGCTTAAGCTCGACGGAAAACGGCCGACCTACCTCTACGGGTATGGCGGGTTCACAAGCAGCCTGACGCCGAGCTTTGACGTCTCCAAGATCATCCTCCTCGAAAACGGTGGCGTCTATGCCATGGCCAACCTGCGCGGCGGCGGTGAATACGGAGAGGAGTGGCACAAGGCCGGGATGCTTCAGAACAAGCAGAATGTTTTCGACGACTTTATCGCCGCGGCTGAATACTTGATCAGGGAAAAATACACGTCACCGGATAAACTGGCCATCGCCGGCGGGTCTAATGGAGGTCTGCTGGTCGGCGCCTGCATGACGCAACGGCCGGAGCTCTTCAAGGTCGCCCTCCCGGCTGTGGGCGTTATGGACATGCTGCGCTTCCACAAATTCACAGTCGGCTGGGGTTGGGTCGTCGAATACGGGTCGAGCGATAACGAGGAACAGTTCCGGTATCTCTATGCTTATTCGCCGCTTCACAACATCAAGGAAGGCGTAAGCTACCCGGCCACGCTCGTCACCACGGCCGACCATGACGACCGCGTCGTCCCGGCCCATTCGTTCAAGTTCATCGCCACGCTGCAGGAGAAACACAGGGGGAAAAACCCGGTCCTCATCCGCATCGACACAAAGTCCGGCCACGGCGCGAGCTCAGTGACCAAGGCCATTGAACAGCTCACCGACACATGGGCGTTCACGTTCCAGAACCTGGGCATGACAACGCAAGACAAATAATACCCGTTCCGCGACAGCCAATTTTATCCTCATTGATGAAGAGCAAGTTCCTCGGCTGGCTGTTATAACTGTCTTTTTTCCGAAAGGAGACTCTGACAGCTATCACACCGGAAGCCAGGTTCCAGCTCCTCTCTTGAGCGCCAGTTCATAAACAAGCGGCGCTGTGGCTACGTCATCGAGAGCAAGGCCCAGGTTGCAGGTAAGCGTTCTCTCATCCGCTCTTTCGCGGCCTGGCTTCCGGCCGGTGACCAGCTCTCCGAGCTCAGCATAAACGGGCGGAATGCCCAGGAAATAGCCCAGGCTTTGGTAGTACTCAAGCTGGGGAATGTCATCCGTGCAGAACTTATCAACTTCCCAAAGCGCCGCCCGGTCCCAGTATGAGTCGAAATCCACTAAAGAAGCAAAGGCGCCCTTTTCCAGCCATCCGGCCTTGATCGTCGCATGTGGAGTCTTGAGGATCGGCCCTGCTGTAACGACGATGTCGCATCCGGCCACAGCCTGGCGTGGCTCATGGGCCGGGATGATCTCAAGCCCGAACTTCGCCTCCATTTCCTCGACATAGCGGGCTTGAGCCTCGGGATCGACGTCATAAGCCAGAACTCGCTTGACCGGAAAAAGGACGCGAAGCGCCTCGAGGTTACTCCGGCCCTGGACGCCGCAGCCGAGGATGCCGACGGCTTCAGAATCGGGCCGCGCCAGGTATTTCGCTGCCACAGCAGTGGCTGCGCCCGTGCGTTGGGCTGTTATCCAAGTGCAGTCCATGACGGCTCTTGGCAGGCCTGTCTCCGGGTCGTTGAGGATGATCAACCCGCTTATATAAGGAAGATTCTTTTTTAGGTTTTCCGGATAACCGCCCACCCATTTCATCCCCGCAGCGTCAAGGGCCGGGATGTAGGCTGGCATCGCGTGGATGAAGGAATTGGGCCGGGGATGGATTCCCGGCTTTGGCGGCATCTCCACCCGTCCCTCTCCCTTCTCACGGAACATTTTCTCAAGAGCCAGAATAATGTCTAACATGGCGATGCCGAGTCCCTCGATATCAGCCCTTGAAAGATAGAGAAATCTGTCAGTCATAATGACCTCCGTGCCCTGACGGCTATTCGACTACAGTCTTCCAGCCCCGCTTGTTCAAATCAGCATAGATGATGGCGCCAAAAATGAGGCCCGCTGCGATAAATCCAATCCCGAGCAGGGTTTGGCCAAAAATGATCTTCCCTGCACCAAAGAGAAATCCGTAGATCATGGCTACGCCACAGAGCCAGTCTACGAGATTAAAAAGCCCGTCCTTACGAGGCACGATGTCTGTGGCTTCCCGGGCGACTGGCCCCCAGAGTGCGCCATTTGGCCGGACCCTTCGATAAAAGGCCAGAAGTACCTCCTTCCTCTCCGGCTTTGTCAGCAAGGTCACGCTCAGCCAGATGGCTGTCGTCACAGCAGCAGTGATGAGAACAAGATAAGCAAATTCGCGCGGGTCGCTCTCGCTCAGGCCAAACCCGAATTGGAGGATGAGAGAGGTGACAAAAGCCGCGACCATGGCCGATACTTCGCTCCAGGCATTGATCCGCCACCAAAACCATCTCAAGAGATAGACCAGCCCGGTTCCCGCGCCTATGGCGATCATGAACTTCCAGGCGTCAGCAATCGACTCCATGAAGAAAGTGACGACGGCCGAAAGAATCATCAGCGACATCGTGGCTAACTGCGAAACGACAACGTAATGTCTTTCTCTTTTCTGTCGCGCGAGAAAACGCCGGTAAAGGTCGTTGACCAAATAGCTGGCTCCCCAGTTGAGCTCGGTGGCGATCGTCGACATGTAGGCAGCGAAAAACCCCGCCACCATCACCCCGCGCAGCGAAGCCGGAAGGTCGGTGAGAAGGATCCGGATATACCCGGATTCCGGGTCCGCTGCAAAAGAGGGGTCGCCTTGAAACCTGGCCACAGCCACAAGCGCTACGACAATCCACGGCCACGGCCTGAGAGCGTAATGGGCTACATTAAACCACAGGGTGGCCAGCAGGGAGTGCTTCTCGTCCTTGGCGCTGAGGATCCGCTGGACGATATACCCTCCTCCGCCAGGCTCAGCTCCGGGATACCAGGAGGCCCACCAGTTGACAGCGATATAAACAAGGAAGGTGAGGAGAGGCATCCAGGTCGAGTCAAGAGCCGGCAAGAAAGACAGAAGAGAGCCGGTGGCCTGGCCGCTCGCTTCCACGGTCTTGACAGCGCTGACAACATTTCCCATCCCGCCGAAATTGGAGACAGCAAAGAAAGCCAGCACGATGACCATGATCATGATCAGGACGAATTGGAACAGGTCAGTGACGAGAACGCCCCACAGCCCCGCCAGTGTGGATATGGAAGCAGTGATGAGCATCACGCCGATCGTGATCAGGAGCGCCTGGAACTTGTTCACCCCCAGGATGAGCATCAAGATTTTCACGAGGGCGAGGTTCACCCAGCCCATGATGATGAGGTTGATCGGAAGGCCCAGGTAAAAAGCCCTGAACCCGCGGAGAAACCGGGCTGCCCCGCCGCTGTACCGGATTTCGGCGAACTCGACGTCGGTGAGCACCCCGGCCCGTCGCCACAGCCGGGCGTAGAAGAACACGGTGAGCATGCCGCTAAAAGCCATGCTCCACCAGATCCAGTTCCCGGCGATGCCGTTTCGGGCGACAAGCCCCGTGACCGCAAGCGGCGTGTCCGAGGCGAAAGTCGTGGCCACCATCGACGTCCCGGCCAGCCACCAGGTCACGTTACGTCCGGAGACGAAAAAGTCGCTGACGCTTTTGGTCGCTTTACGGCGGTAGTAGAGGCCGATACCGAGGCTGAACGCGAAATAAAGACCGATGACGATCCAGTCAACAGGGGCTAATTGCATGATGCCTTCTCCGTCGAAGAAACGGCAATGTATCCTGCAGCCAGTCCCTTATAACAAAGGGATAACCCCCTGTCAACTTCGCTGCTTCTGCGGCTTGATTTCCGGAGAGTGCTTCACTACAATGAACCCACTTTCAGAGAGAAACAACACGAGGAGGAGCCGATGTTCGCCGTCGGGATAGATTCGGGCACGCAGGGAACAAAGGCTCTGGTCATCGACTTCAATGGAAAAGTGTTGGGCCGCGGTTATGCACCGCATCGTTTCACAGCAGGACTGAAGCCGGGAGAAAGCGAGCAGCATCCCGGTGTCTGGGTTGAAGCCCTAAAAAAGGCGTTGGCCGGAGCGCTGCGAGAAGCCAAGATCAATCCCAAGAGTATCATCTCCCTGGGAATATCGGGCCAGCAGCACGGGTTTGTGCCTCTTGATAAAAAGGGCGTTCCCATTCGGCCGGCCAAGCTCTGGAATGACACCTCGACAGTCGAAGAAACAGGCATGATCGTCGAGAACCTGGGCGGAAAAAAGAGCTTTATCCGAAAACTCGGGATTAGCCTCGCTGTCGGGTATACGGCGTCAAAAATCCTTTGGCTAAAGAGGAATGAGCCGCAGAATTTTGCTCGCCTGGCCACTATCCACCTACCACACAATTACCTGAATTTCTGGTTGACCGGCGTACCGGCGATGGAGTTCGGCGACGCCTCGGGCACTGGCCTGATGAATATTCGGCGCCGCTGCTGGCACCCGGAGGCCATAGCCGCTATCGACTCCGGACTCGAGGCCAAGCTCCCGCCCCTCCGCCATCCGGCCGAGCCCATCGGCTACATCAAGAAAGAGATCGCCTTCGGCTTTGGAATGGAGAAAGTCCTCGTCTCGAGCGGAGGCGGGGATAATATGATGGCCGCCATCGGCACGGGCAATGTTGTCCAGGGGGTTTGCACTCTCAGCCTGGGCACGTCGGGCACGATCTACTCATATTCGGCGAGACCGTTCACCGACCCAGAGGGCGAGATTGCTGCCTTCTGCGACAGCACCGGAGGCTGGCTGCCGCTTCTCTGCACCATGAACGTCACCAACACGACCGAGTTTTTTAAAGCAATCCTCAAGCTTTCCAACAAGAGTCTGGAAGCGCTGGCAACTCAGGCTCCCTCGGGCGCAGGAGGCTTGATCTTCCTTCCTTTTCTTGACGGTGAAAGAGTGCCTGTCCTTCCTTTTGCAACTGGCGTGTTCTTCGGCCTCAACAAGAAAACCTTCAACGCCGCCTGTCTGGCCAGGTCGATCATAGAGGGGACGATACTTAACCTTGGTTATGGATTCGCCAGGATGCAGCGCCTCGGGCTTAAGCCCTCAGAGATCCGGGCCACAGGAGGCGGAGCCAGAAGCAGACTGTGGCTGCAGATCGTGGCCGATGTCTTCAAAGTCCCGGTCGTGACCCTGGCCGAGCAAGAGGCGGCCGCCTTTGGGGCAGCGCTCCAATCTATTTGGAGCTATGAGCGAGAAAGGGGCGGCAAGACCGACATAGCTTCGGTTGTCGAGCGGAGAGTCAAGCTGGGGAAAGCGACCATCGAGCCCCAGAAAAAGAACTCCTCCCTGTATGATGACCTCCAGGAGAGATTTAATTCCCTGTGGAAGACTTTGGCCAGCGAATTTGAAGCTCATAGAACTCCAGCAGGATGACCTAAGTCTTTCATTTTCATGGTAATTACTT
This sequence comes from Clostridiales bacterium, assembly GCA_029907205.1. GTDB lineage: Bacteria > Acidobacteriota > Aminicenantia > Aminicenantales > UBA8522 > JARYMI01. Next base: position 1,032 of record JARYMI010000003.1, on the reverse strand, counting down.
GCATCCTGCCGGGATCATTGATTAATTTGACTTTGGGATGCCCCTTTTGTTATACAATTATTAAAAGCCAATAAAAGAGATTAAATTTTAGGAAAGCTCATGAAGCTCGAGCATTATCCGGAGGATAAGATCAAAGATCAGATTATTGATATCGTCGGAAAATATCTTGATTTGAGCCTCTATCGCATCTTCATATTCGGCTCAAGGGTCAGCGGCTTCAATTCCGAGCGTTCTGATATCGACATTGGCATTCAAGGCCCTGAAGAAATTCCGGGGAATATCCGAGTCGAAATATTGGAAGACCTGGAAAATCTTCCTGTTCTCTATAAATTTGATGTGGTTGATTTCAGCAAAGTAAGCCTAGAATTTAAAAAAAAGGCACTTGAAAACATTGAATATGCCAACTAAGTTTCCTTTGCTGAGAGACTTCCAACAGGCAGCCGATCGGCTGGCAGATGTATTAAACCTTGAGAAGACGGATTGAAGCTGATCGATTACGATGACAACTGGCTGAAGATGCTCGATGACCGAAATTTAGCCGTTCATACCTACAATGAGAAATATGCAGATGATATTTTCAGCCGGCTTTCATTGTATTCGTCGATGTTGATTAATCTCGTAAATAAACTTTCTTCATAATAATAGCTAAAGCAGAAGTGGCAAGAGATACAGGGATTGAAATTCAGGGCTTGTCGATACTCCCACGCTGTATATTACGGCCGTCGCACACATCGAAAATGTGCCTTGAAATCCAACAAGGATAATTGTAGGACAAGAGTGCAATTTCGAGGGGATATTAGATGGAATCACCTAACCTGATTAATTCATAACAGGTCTTCACGAAATTCTAACTCATTCTATATCAATAATTTAGAAGATGCAATTTCTACATTTTCCTAACCCTTGATAATTCATTGATTATCAATAGGTTACGCAGCTGAATATTCTTATTTTTAGACATTTTTGCCCACTTTTCATCTCCATAAATCGGCGAGTTAGTAAGACCGATTTTCGTGAAACCCCTATTTTTTG